>JANQHB010000069.1 GCA_028277225.1 Chlorobium sp. | reverse complement strand
CTGACAGGTGAGAGATAACCTCTCTACAAATACAGTAGAACTGATTGTTTTTAAAAAACTTACTATTATGGAGCATTTGTTGAAACGCTCAGTTTAGGTAAAATCACATGTCATGTTGGCACAGGATTTTCCCTGTCATGACGATATCGCTATATTCGCAGATAATGGGGTTACATTATCCGGCTACTGAACGCTATGCGGTCGATGAGTTTGAAGTGCTGACAATGCCGTCCTGTCAGAAGCTCAATGAGGAACGGGCCGAAATTCTTGTCCTTATTGGCAAAACCGGTAGCATACTGACATGATCGATGATGTGATACTGAGCAAGGCGGAAAGCATCGAACGATGCATTATGAAACATTCATTCAAAACAACACATCCATGACAGAAAAAATCAGTTCTTCCAATACAAAAGCCCAGATACTCAACGCCTACGAAGAGCTTTTGAAGCAGGTTCAGTCAAAAAAGGGTGACAATCCGAAAGAGCTTCAAAAAGAACGGGAAAGCATCGAAAAAGTATCTCAGGCATCGTCAAAAACAGAAGAAGGGATCGTAAAAAATATTGCGGAACTGAAGCTTGCTATCAGTGAATCACTGGACAGTATCGGGCAAAAACTCTTGTCGGAACAACGTCAGTTTCAAGAGATACAGGAGGCAATTGCTATTGAAAGGAAAAAGCTGGAAAATCTTTACGGGATTTCAGCAAATGCCGATTCTTTAACTGCCCTGGTGCTTGCTCAAGAGGAGAAAAGGTGCTCTTTTGAAGAAGAGATGGCCAAAAAAGAAAAAGAATATCAGGAAAAGATGGCCGCAGAAAAAGCCTGCCTGGAATCGGAAATCGAAAAGAAACGCGATGAGTGGGAGCGGGAGAAAAAGGCGCAAATCTTGCAGGTGAAAGAAGAAAAGGACGCTCTGGAAAAACAGAGAAAAAGAGAGCAGGAAGATTATCAGTATACGGTTGCACAGCAGCGTAAAAAGGAACAGGATGCCTATGCTCTCCAGAAAGAAAATCAGGAACGTGAGTTGATTGAAAATAAAGCAGCCGTCGAAAAGGAAATTACGGAACGTGAAAAATCGGTCGCAGAAGCTGAAGAGGAACTGCTCTCGCTGAGAAAGCAGGTCGAACAGAAACCTCAGGAGACAGATAAAGCTGTCAAAGATGCAGAGGCCCGAGTAAGTGACAGTTATGAAACACGATACAAGTTCGAAAAAGAACTGCAGGCTAAAGAAACAGAAGGGGAACTGAAACTTCGTGAGCAAACGATTAAAACGTTACAAGACAAAATCAAAGAACAGGATACTCTTATCAAACAGTTGACACAAAAATCAGAAAGTTCTGAAAAAACCGTCAAGGATATTGCCCTGAAAGCTATTGAAAGTACTGCTAAAACAATGATCCTTGAAAAAGACTCGCAAACAACAGGAAAAGAAGAAAAATAATACCTGATATGAGCGATAGTCGAGTATCCCGACAAGCCGGGATGGCGCAGGAAATACTGCTGTGAGGCGGTCTCAAAAGCATGAAAATTACGACGATATGCTGCCACGTATCAGTTGTCAGTTGGAGGCATGGCACCCATAAAGCACAGGGATTCGATATGGTGAGGGTTGCGGGCCGTTTATGATGATTTTCATTACATTTTACAAGAATCCACAGCTTGTTAATTGCCGTTATATGCGGGAGCCGCTATGAATTTTTCTTTTGAGAAATACTCATCCGGGATATCAAAAATTTGCGCTACTTACGGGATTAAATCCCTCACGGCATTTGGAGGGGTGGCATGATCCCTTGGTCTGCATCGAAGACGCTCTTCGGGCGAGCCGTTTGATTCTTGAGCTCACCGTAGGTATGGATGAATATGGCATCTTTCCTCAAAACGGGATGAATGATGCCTGGTCTGTTTACCGATTCGACTGGATTTGAACTTGCCCAGCCCTGGTGGCTGGTTCTGCTGCTGTTGCTGCCGGTTTTCCTGTGGCTCGGGCGGCGGCTGGAAAAAGGCCGGAAGAGAATGGTGTTCCCTGGCTTGCGGTGAAAACTGCCGATGCGGTAATTTATAAGAGATGACCGCGAACGACCAGATAATGCAGAAACGATGTTTTTGTTAATCGGATTTGTTTTGGCGGTGACAAAATGCTATAATATGCATGAATGACGTTTTTGCGAAATCCTGATGAGTGTAGTGAAGATTCAAGTAAAAAAGATTGCCTCGGTACAGATGGGTTACTCGTTCAGGGGCCGTCTTGAGGTTGTGGGATCGGGCGATCTGGCGGTTATCCAGATGAAGGACTTGTGCGATGATCACACGGTTGATTGTAGCGATCTGGTAAAGGTTGAGATGAGGGGGGTCAAGCCGCATCATCTGGTGCGGAAAGGAGACTTGGTAATGCGGTCGCGAGGGCAGGTGACAACGTCGGCAATCGTGCTTGAAGAGCCTGGCAATGCTGTCGTTGCTGCTCCATTGCTCAGGATCAGGATCGATCATCCGGGCAAGGTTTTGCCAGAATATCTGAACTGGTACATCAATCAGCGTGATGCTCAGGCTTTCCTGCACAGCAGGGCGATAGGGACGGCTCAGAAGATGATCGGCAAGGAGGCTCTGGAAGAGCTGGAGGTTTATGTGCCGGATTTAGACCGGCAGAATAATATCGTGGAAATGGCATCATTGTCGGCTCGTGAGCAAGTCTTGCTTCATGCGCTTGCTGAAAAACGGGATCAGTATATTTCAGAATTACTTATGCAGCGCGCAAAAGGGGAATAAACATGACCGGTACGATTGATCAGAAAGATATCAACAACGCTGCATGGGCGGCATGTGACACCTTTAGGGGGGTGGTCGATCCGTCACAATACAAGGACTACATCCTTGTGATGCTTTTTCTGAAATACATCTCCGATGTCTGGCAGGATCATTACGAGGAATTCCGGGAACTCTATGGGGATGACGACGAGCGCATTCTCCGCAAGCTGGAACGCGAGCGTTTTGTCCTGCCGAAAGTGACGTTGTTGGAAAAGAACGAAAAAACCGGTGAGGTCAAGGTGCTTGATACGTTCAGGGCAACCTACAGCAGTCTATATGAGCGAAGGGCAGCATCAAACATCGGCGAGCTGATCAACATTGTTCTCGATCATATTGAGGAAACAAACAGGGCCAAACTAGAAGGCGTATTCCGGAATATCGATTTCAACAGCGAGGCAAATCTCGGCAAGACCAGGGATCGGAACCGCCGCCTGAAACAACTCCTGGAAGATTTCCACAAACCGCAGCTCGATATGCGTCCGAGCCGAGTTTCCGAGGATGTGATCGGCAATACCTACATCTATCTGATAGAACGCTTTGCTTCGGATTCAGGAAAGAAGGCCGGAGAGTTCTTTACCCCGCTGAAGGTAACCGAACTGGTGGCCCGGCTGGCAGGCCCAAAATCGGGTGACCGTATCTGTGATCCTGCCTGCGGTTCAGGAGGGCTATTGATCAAGGCCGCAAAGGAAGTGGGCGATCGTGATTTTGCTCTCTTCGGTCAGGAATCGAATGGCAGCACATGGGCATTGTGTCGTATGAACATGTTCCTGCACAGCTTCGACAGTGCACGCATCGAGTGGTGCGATACCCTGAACAGTCCGTTGCTGGTGGAAAACGACCGTTTGATGAAATTCAATTGTGTGGTTGCCAATCCGCCGTTTTCGTTGGATAAATGGGGTACCGAAAATGCCGAAAGCGATCAGTACACCCGTTTCTGGCGCGGGATTCCGCCCAAGAGTAAAGGCGACTGGGCTTTTATAAGCCATATGGTGGAAATCGCACTCGAAAAAGAAGGAAGGGTGGCCGTAGTGGTACCGCATGGCGTGTTGTTTCGAGGCGCCGCCGAGGGCCGTATCCGCCAGAAAATGATCGAGGAAAACCTGCTGGATGCCGTGATAGGCCTGCCGGGCAACCTGTTTCCGACTACCAATATTCCGGTGGCGATCCTTGTGTTTGATCGGTCGCGTGAAAAAGGGGGGGCACAGGAAGATCGCAAGGATGTTCTCTTTGTCGATGCAAGCCGGGAGCTTGTTTCCGGGAAGAACCAGAACACGCTATCCGACGAGCATATCGAGAAAATCATGCAGACCTACAGGGAGCGCAAGGAGGTCGAGAAATACGCGCATGTTGCGGATGTTGAAGAGATAGAGGAAAACGACTTCAACCTCAATATTCCCCGGTACGTCGATACCTTTGAGGAGGAAGAGGAAATCGATATCGATGCGGTACAGCGGGAAATCGAACAGCTCGAAAAGGAGTTGGTCGAGGTGCGGAAGCAAATGTCGATCAAGCTGAAGGAGATTCAGAGATGAGCAGAAGTAATAAAATCAATGTGTTGAGCACTGAGGTGAGGGTGAAGGCGATTGACAGGGGCGATTACATCTCGCTGACGGATATCGCCAAATACAGAAATGCAGATGATCCGCGATTTATCATTCAAAACTGGATGCGGACACGCTTTACAGTCGAGTTTTTAGGGATATGGGAACAGTTACATAACCCTGATTTTAACCGTGTCGAATTCGAGGCGGTTAAAAACGAGTCAGGCCGAAATGCATTTGTGATGACTCCTGCCAAATGGGTAGAAATTACAGGAGCCATTGGTGTTTTCTCTAAAGCCGGAAGGTATGGGGGAACGTATGCACACAAGGATATCGCTTTTGAATTCGCTTCATGGATTTCGGTCGAGTTTAAACTTTATCTGATCAAGGAGTTTCAGCGGCTCAAGGACGAAGAGCTGAAGCAGCTTGGGTGGGGTATCCGGCGCAATCTGACCAAAATCAACTACCGCATTCATACCGATGCCATCAGGGAGCACCTGATCCCGCAGGAGTTGAGCAAGGAACAGATCAACCTGGTGTATGCCTCTGAAGCAGACCTTTTGAACATGGCGCTCTTCGGTAAAACAGCCAGGCAGTGGCGGGATGAAAACCCGAAAGAAAAAGGCAACATCCGCGACTTTGCCGATGTTTCTCAGCTCTTATGCCTTGCGAATCTCGAAAATCTGAACGCGCATTTTATCAGGGAAGAGTTGACTTTCCATATCGAACTTCAGCAATGTGTCTGCTGGTCGAGGATCGAGCGCTGAAGCAACTTGGAGGGAATAACAATGAGCAGTAGAAAGGAACTGGCAGAGGTGCAGGCGAAGATAGATGAACAGCTGAAGGAGATTCTGCTGTGAAGGAAAAAAATGACCTCCCAAACGGGTGGAAATACTTGATACTCAAGAAGTTAATAACTCAAGATATTAAGAATGGGTATTCGCCTACTTGTCCAGAAGAACCAAATGGTCGTTGGATTTTAAGCTTAGGTAATCTGACCGAAAATGGCTTTGACCCTTCTCAGGTGAAACCGGCTCCCAAGGATGATATTAGAGTGCAAGACTTTCTTTTGGCGCCCGGAGATTTTTTGATCAGTCGATCGAATACTTTAGATAAGGTTGGGCGGACAATGCTTTTCAGGGGTGAAATTGAGAATTGTTCATACCCTGATTTGCTTATGAGATTTAGTGTCGATGAAACTCAGGTGACACATGAGTACCTGGAAGGATATTTAAGGAGCTCGATAGTCAGGACATACATTCAACGCAGTGCCTCTGGAACAAGTGGTAGCATGCTTAAAATTAATAAATCAACAGTTGAAAAGATTCCGGTTGTTCTGCCAACGCTTCCTGAGCAAAAAGCCATTGCTGATCTGCTGTCCACCTGGGATGAGGCTATCGAGAAAACTGAACGGCTGATTCATGTTAAGGAAAAGCGGTTTAAGTCGCTGCTGCGGGAGTTGATTTCCGAACCGCGAAACACCCAAAAAGGTGCGAAATGGGAAAATGTAAAGCTGGGGCAGGTCTGTAAAATTGCCAGTAAAGAAAAGCTAAGTTCTGTTGATGGCCATTTTCTTCTTACCGTCAAGTTGCACTGTTTGGGGATAGAGAGGAATGATCGAATTGCACCAACGCTCACCGAACGAGGACGCCCATATTATCAGCACAAATCTGGTGACTTTCTTATTGGGAGGCAAAATTTTCACAATGGTGGATTCGGGATTATACCACCTGAATTGGATGGGGGTATCACATCAAATGCAATTTCATGCCTCATCGTGAATAAGTCAAAGCTCTCAAAAGACTTTCTTTGGTTCCATTTTGCCAACCCAGATTACTATAAGAAAGTTGGGCATGTAATGGACGGAACAGGGCAGAAAGAGTTGTCGGACAAACAAATTTTACAGCTAAAAATCTGTTTGCCTGACCTCGAAAAGCAAAATCAAATAGCCAAGATATTGTTCTCTGTGCAGCACGAAATCAACCTGCTGAAACAGCTTGCAGAAAAATACAAAACCCAGAAACGCGGTCTGATGCAGAAGATGTTGACGGGTGAATGGCGGGTGAAGCAGGAAATCGTGAAATGCCGTGAGTGACACCTCTGGAAAAGCGGCCCCTGGGAACGCGGCTCCAGGGAACGCGGAGCCCCGGCTCCGCAATAACAACCCCAAAGAATGGCGATCCCGTGGCTATCTTCCCCACTGCGATCGTTTCGGGTTGTTGCAATCAATCACCTTTCGTTTGGCCGACAGTCTTCCACAACAAAAGCTTCAGGAGCTGGATGAAAAGTTGGAGAAGATGGAAAGAAATGCGGAGGGAAAGAATGCGGAGCTGGGGCTCCGCGCTCCCAGGGAGGTAGAGAAACGGAAACAGATTGAAAAATGGCTGGATGCTGGAATGGGCTGTTGTGCTTTGGGACAGCCGCAGATGGCTGCCATGATGCAGGATACATTGCTGAAGTTCGATATGGAAAAGTATCGCCTTTTGGCCTGGTGTATAATGCCCAATCATCTGCATGTGCTGATTGAACCCAGGCTTCCGTTGTCATCTATTGTCAGGTCGTGGAAATCTTTTACAGGTCGCTGGGCGATGAAGAATCATGCGGAGCTGGGGCTCCGCGTTCCCAGGGCTCACAGGTTTTGGATGCCTGATTACTGGGATCGTTATATCCGGGATGAAAAACACCTGCGATCGGCCATTTACTATATTCACAACAATCCGGTGAAAGCGGGTTTGTGCCAGAAGGCTATAGATTGGCAATGGAGTAGCGCATACAATGAAAACAAATAGACTCTGTTCATCAAAGAACTCTTTTGATGATTCCTGTAATCATAGTCATGTCTGACTTCAATACACTCGACAAGCTCATGCAAAAGCTCGATTCATACCGGTCATTTCCGCCGGAGACTGTTGCCAATCTTTACGAGGACGTGGTTTTGCTAAGGAGATACAACTCGAACGCAAACGAAGGCAATACCCTGACGCTCAAAGAAACGAAAGTTGTGATGGATGCCGTCCATACGAAACAGGACGGACGATTTCTGGCTCTGATTGCCGAGGTTATTGAGGACGGATTCAAGACTTATGGGCATGCTTTGGGAGTTAACCCATGAACAACTCTGAATTTTTGATCTATCAGGCAGCCGATGGGAAGATCACCATCGATGTCCGGCTGGAGGAAGAAACGGTCTGGCTGACGCAGGCGCATATGGCTGAACTGTTTGGCAAAAGCAAACAAACCATATCTGAGCATATTAGAAATGTTTTTGAAGAGGGTGAGCTTGATGAAAAAGTGGTTGTCCGGAAATTCCGGACAACCACTCGTCATGGAGCTATTGAAGACAAGACTCAGACAAGAGATGTTCAGTACTACAACCTTGACGTGATCATTTCGGTTGGGTACCGGGTGAAGTCGCATCAGGGTATGCAGTTTCGGATCTGGGCTACCCAGCGCCTGAAAGAGTTGGAGAATGATGGGGAGAGGAAATGACTGATTTTCATACTGACGAGAAACATCTGTCCCAGATTCCTGCCTTGCTGCTTTTGACAGCGATGGATTATGAGTATCTCAGTCCGGCAGAAGCGCTTCGCGAAAGGCAAAGCAGAATGTCCAATGTGTTGCTGGAAAACATTCTGCGCAATCAGCTCAAGGAGATCAACCGTATCCGGTACAAGGGAAACGAATATCTGTTCAGTGAAGAGAATATTCAGTCGGCCATTCAGAAGTTGAAAAATGTCAGGTATGACGGCCTCTTGAGAACCAACGAAGCGGTCTACGATCTCATTACCCTCGGTACGGCCATGGAACAGACTATCGAGGGGGACTCCAAAAGCTTCAATCTGAACTATATCGACTGGCGCAATCCGGAGAGGAACAAGTTTCATATAACAGCTGAATACAGTGTCGAGCGTTCTCGAAGCACGGAGACCACAAGGCCGGACATTGTTCTTTTTGTCAACGGTATTCCGTTTTGCGTCATCGAGTGCAAGTCACCGCAAACTGCAGTTGATCAGGCAGTTTCCCAGTCCATCAGGAACCAGAACGACGAGTACATACCAAAGCTATTCGTTTATACGCAGATGCTTCTTGCGGTGAACAAGAACAAGGCGATGTACGCCACCACAGGTACAGCGGCCAAATTCTGGAGCACGTGGAAAGAGATCGACACCGGGCAGGCAGGTGAAGCAAACAAGAAATTGGCAGGATTAAAACAGCAGCCGATAACGGATATGCTTCTTGATAAAATCTCACAGACGTTTCATTGTGCATTGCCAGCAATCCAGACGCAGCACATAACACACCAGGATGAGGCTTTGTATAATCTCTGTCGTCCGGAAAGGTTGCTGGAACTGGCTTGGAAGTTCAGCGTTTTTGATGGCGGTTTCAGGAAAATCGCCCGGTATCAACAGTATTTCGTTGTCAAGTCAACACTGCGCCGGGTAAAGCAAAGCGATGACGCAGGTGCCCGCAGGGGCGGGGTTATCTGGCATACCCAGGGATCGGGAAAATCCCTGAGCATGGTGATGCTGGCACGCAATCTTGCTCTTGATCCGGACATACAGAATCCCCGTATCGTTCTGGTGACCGACCGGGACGACCTCGATCGACAGCTTGGCAATACCTTCGCTGCATGTGGTCTTGAGGCTAACCGTGCAACATCGGGCAGGAATTTGCTGGAACTGGTATCCGATAAGAAGTCCGGTATTGTCACAACGCTTATTCACAAATTTGACAAGGCGTATACAATCAACAAGTACCGTGACGACTCTCCCGATATTTTCATTCTGGTTGACGAGAGCCATCGAACCCAGTTCGGGTCGTTTGCCGGCAGGATGCGACAGATGTTCCCCAATGCCTGCTATCTCGGGTTCACTGGAACCCCGCTGCTGAAAAAAGAAAAGAACAACTTCACCCGCTTCGGAAAACTTGTAGAGCCTCATTACTCCATTTCGCAGGCGGTAGAAGACGGGGCTGTCGTTCCGCTGCTTTATGAAGGGCGCCATGTGGAGATGACCCAGAATAAAGCGGCTGTCGATCTCTGGTTCGAGCGTCATACCCAGGGGTTGACCAGAGATCAGCAGGTAGACCTGAAACGCAAGTACGCCCGTGCTGAAATGCTGAACAAAGCGAATCAGGTCATTTACATGAGGGCGTTCGATATAAGCGAGCATTTTCGGGCTAACTGGCAGGGGACGGGCTTCAAGGCTCAGCTTGTCGCCCCTAACAAGGTTTCTGCACTGAAGTATCAGGCCTTTCTGAACGAAATCGGGGTAGTCAGTTCCGAAGTGGTTATTTCGCCTCCGGATATGCGCGAGGGTTATGAGGAAGCCGATGATGAGCCGACCGACGAGGTAGTGAAATTCTGGCAGAAGATGATGAAGCGATATGGAGGCGAGGACGAGTATACCAAGCAGCTGATCAATCAGTTCAAGCATGGCGGCGATCCGGAAATTCTGATTGTGGTCGATAAGCTTCTGACCGGTTTCGATGCGCCGCGCAATGCCGTTCTGTATTTGTGCCGGGTTCTCAAGGAGCATACGTTACTTCAGGCAATTGCTCGGGTCAACCGGATTTTCGAGGGAAAAGAGTTCGGTTTTATCGTCGATTATGCCAATGTGCTTGGGGAACTGGACAAAGCTCTCACGATGTATAGTGCATTTGAGGGATTCGATGAGGCCGATCTTGCGGGGACACTCACTTCAATCAACAGCGAGATTGAAACGTTGCCGGGACTGTATTCCGGTCTTTGGGATCTTTTCAAGACGGTAAAGCACTCATACGACGAGGAGACTTATGAGCTTTTGCTTGCTGACGATGAAACGAGGGAGGAGTTTTACCGCCGTCTTGCCGACTTTTCAAAAACTCTTGCCATTGCTCTCTCCTCTGAAAAATTTCTTACAGAGACAGATGATAAAACCTTATCAAGGTACAAGTCTGATCTCAGGAAATTCCAGTCTTTAAAGGCTTCCGTCCAGCTGCGCTATGCAGAGTCTATTGATTACAGGGTTTACGAGCCGAAAATCAGGAAGCTTCTGGATACCCATATTCAGGCTGACGAGGTGATCCAGCTCAATGAGCCGGTGAACATTTTCGATGACCACATGTTCAATCAGGTCAAAGAGGAGCAGGGAGTCTATCAGAAAGACAAAACAACGGCTTCACGTGCTGATACGATTGCCCATGCTACGAGAAAGGCGATAACTGAACGAATGGATGAAGACCCGGCGTTTTACGAGAGATTTTCCCGACTGATTCAGCAGGCTATCGATGATTACAGGGCTCAACGAATATCGGATCTGGAGTATCTGCAGAAAGTCGTCGATATCAGGAATAACGTTGTTGGCAGGGTGCATGATGATGTTCCCGATACTCTTGTCGGGAATGAAGACGCTATGGCCTATTTCGGAGTGCTGAAGCCATTTCTCGCAACACATAATCCTGAAGAGACGTTCATCGAGGCTGTTTCAGCCGATACGGCCGTTGCGGTCTGCGGTATTCTGGAAAAGCATAACAAGGTTCATTTCTGGGATGATGATGATGCAAAAAATCTTGCCGTTAACGAGATCGATGATTACCTCTATGACGAGTTGAAAACAAGGAAGGGCATCGCATTGTCAATCGAAGATATGGACAGGATCATCGATAAAGTCATGCAGGTTGCCGAGCATAGAAGTAAGAGGTAAAAGAGAGGATATTGACTGTGATGAATGGTTATCAACTGGTCTGGGGTGGCAGGACAATCAATTACACCCTGTTGCATTGTGACAGAAAAACCATGGAAATTGCAGTATGTCCTGACAGTTCCGTTGTTGTCAAAGCCCCGGTCGATGCCAGTAAAGAATTGATTGAAAAGAAATTGGCGAAGAGAGCACGATGGATTGTCAGGCAGATGAATTATTTCGGGCAGTTTAACCCGAAAACGCCAGTACGTTGTTATGTTTCAGGCGAAACCCATCTGTATCTTGGTCGGCAATACCGATTGAAACTCATACATGATCCGGAAAACAGTGTCCGGCTGACTCGTGGCTGCTTTTATGTGACCGCCCGGGATGCTGCGAATCCTGATATGGTGAGAGAGCTTCTCGATGCGTGGTATCTGGAAAAGGCCGGAGAGCAATTCAGCAAAAGCATTGACCGATGTTGGGTGAAGCTGAAGGGTTATGCTGTGGCGAGGCCTCATGTATCGATCCGGCGAATGCAAAAGCGCTGGGGAAGCCTTTCAGACAAAGGCACGATTACACTCAACAGAGATTTGATCCGGGCACCAAGGGAATGCATTGACTATGTTGTGACCCATGAGTTATGTCATCTTATATACAGGGATCACAGCCCTGAGTTCTATTCTTTGCTCGAATCCATCATCCCCGGCTGGGAAAAGGTCAAGCACAAGCTTGAACTCAGTATGGTCTGACTGATGATAAAACGAAGGAGAACCGGACGAGACGAATGTTCGCGGATCGTATACGTCGTTCAGGTTCTGCGCATCGTTGCCCCTCATGAAGGTCGGTTATGCATGCGGATTCGGCACCCATAACGCACAGGGGTTCGGTATGGTGATGGTTGTCTGTAACCCTTGGATGATTTTCACGTTCACAAAACTTCCCGCTCTTTTTCGCATCTTTCCTCAAAACGGGATGAATGATGCCTGGTCTGTTTACCGATTCGACTGGATTTGAGCTTGCCCAGCCCTGGTGGTTTACTCTGCTGCTGTTGCTGCCGGTTTTCCTGTGGCTCGAGCGGCGACTGGAAAAAGGCCGGAAAAGAATGGTGTTCCCCGGAGTCGGCAGCCTCAAGGCCGAGGGTCTTGCCGCCGGGAAATGGATGAAGGTGCCTCGACTGCTTATGCTTGCAGCGGTTGTTTTTGCTGTTCTTGCAGTTGCTCGTCCCCGCGTGTCTCTAAAGAGCGCTGTGATGTCGGTAAAGGGGATCGATATCATGCTTGTGCTCGATATTTCCGATTCCATGCGTGAAGATGATTTCAACGGGGCGCCGCGTCTCGATGCGGCAAGGAGTGTCGCCTTGCATTTCATAAGAGAGCATCCTCGGGACAGGATAGGGCTTGTTCTGTTCAGAGGGAAAAGTTTTACGCAGTGTCCGTTGACCAACGATCATGACGTGCTTGTCATGCTTCTGAGGGAGGTTTCGACTGATATGATCAGTGATGACGGAACAGCGATCGGTTCAGCGATTCTTGTGGCGACAAACCGTCTGCAGTCCTCGGTGTCAGGTGAAAAGGTCATGGTGCTCCTGACCGACGGAGTGAACAACAGCGGTGAGGTCGGGCCGCTGACGGCAGCAGGGATAGCGGCGGACAGGGGTGTGCTGATTTATGTCGTCGGTATGGGCACGGAAGGGGATCCCAAAATGCCGGAAGAGGGTTCAGGTCTGTCGCCGGAAAGCGGAAAAGAGCTGCTTGAAAGAATAGCCGACAGAGCCGGAGGCAGGTTTTTTGCCGCAGCGGACAGCGATGCTCTTCTTGAGACGTTCACCGAAATAGAGGCACTTGAGCGAACACGCCTGGATGGTCCTGTGAGAATCGAGCATCGGGAACTGTACCCCTTGCTTCTTTTGCTTGCGGCGTTCTTTCTCGCAACCGGGCTCGCGGCGGGAAATACGAGAATGCTGAGAATACCGTAGGGTGGAGTTAACAGTAGGCAGTATGCAGTGGGCAGTCCTCAGTAGGTAGTGGGTATTAGAAGTTCTGAGTGCTGAGTGAAGATGGTGTATGTGAGGTGGAGTAGGCGGCTCGTTGTAGGGGCGAATAATCATTCGCCCGTCAGGAGGTCGTTTTTATACAAGTGACGAACGGATTTTGGAAAGAGGGTAGTAGGTAGTGGTTAAAGAGCTTTTTTAAAAAGATTTATACTGTCGAGCTATCTGGCTGTCCAGCCGTTTTTGCCTTTTGAATTTTGACTTTTGCCCTATAGTCCTCATGGATATTTTTTGCTTTGCATACCCTGAACGCCTTGTGCTTTTATGGCTTGTTCTGCCTGTGGGAGCTACTCTTGCCTATGGGATACGGCGGAAGCATCGGGCAAGAAAAAAGCTTGCCGACGATGAGCTTGCCGAAGCATTGCTGGGCAGATGGACATATTCAAGGGAAGCCATCGTTCTTCTGATGCAGCTTTTTTCGTTTGCTTTCCTCGTCGTTGCATCATGCGGACCGCTTCTCTGTTCCGGGGAGAAGCTTGTCAGACGTGAATCGCTCGATATGGTTTTCGTTCTCGATGTTTCCAACAGCATGCGTGCCCGCGATGTCAGTCCTGACAGGCTCTACAGGGCCAGAGATGAACTCATGCGCATCAACAGGCAGCATAAACGCGGTCGGAAAGGGCTTGTGGTTTTTGCGGGTTCTGCAGCGGTACTCTGTCCTCTCACGACCGATTCACAGGCCGTTGCAACAATGCTGAGAAGTTCTTCCTGGGATCTTGCAGAGGCGCAGGGAACGGATGCTAAGAAGGCGCTTGACATGGCAAACCGTTTACTGACTGCCGGTTCGGGAGCAGGATCATTTCCCGGCATCCGTCTTGTTGTGCTTGCAACCGACGGGGAAACTCATGGCAGGTCGCTTTCGGGAGAAGCGAGGCGTATGAAAGAAGATGAAACAATGCTGATCGTTATCGGTGTCGGTTCTCCTGAGCCGTCTGTTATTCCTCTGGGAGATGCAGGGGATATGGATTCGGTCATGACTGATAACGAGGGTAAAAAGGTGTTGACGGTCTTCAGTCCGGAGCGTCTCGGAACACTGGCACGCGACGCGGGAGGTGTTTTTTTCCACAGTTATGAGGAAGAGCGTGTTTCGGACGAGGTGCTCGATCTGCTCGAAACACTTGAGACAGAGAATATATGGGTAAGGGAACCCCGATACAGGGAAGATATCTACCACTATGCCGTTTTGTTATCGATTTTTCTGTTTCTCGGGGCGTGGATTGCTGAAAGAAGCAAATCGGGAATGAAAACATGAGTGTGCCTTCCGGATTGTCGATGAAAGTGCATACATGTGTTCGGGATGGCGGGAGAGATGGATTATTTACCGAAGATTCTTACATTGATCAGGTTCACGTCCACTCACTTACTAAACAGATCATAGATACAGTTGTTTATGGAGCAAGAGTTGAAAAGCAAAAAAGTGCTGGAACCCCTCGAAAAAGCAAAACTCGCTTTGAGGCTGGTCAACAATCCTGATTTCGAGCAGTTGATTGACGAGTATGTCAGCGGAAAAGATTACGACGAACATAGTGTTCAGTACTTCAAGCACCAGATTGCCATTCAGCGGAAACTCCAGTCTGAAACCGGCAAACTGCTCAGTACCAGCGGCCAGATTATCTCTGCTGTAGTCAGTGCGCTTGCCAATGGAGTCAAAAACAAGGCTGATGAAGCCGGTCGGGATCAGAACGTCTGATTTTGCCGTTTATTTCAGCATCGACGTCCCCCCGTACCGTATTCCAGCAAGCCAGGCCATTTCTTTCTGCCAGGTCACAAGGTCGTCAGGATTGAATTTATTCAGGTGATCGTAACCGCATGCTCGAGCCAGCACCTGCATCATACTGACGGCATTGAGCAGAAAGTTGCCTACCCGACGGGCGGCTTTTTCGATCACAACACGTTTCCTGAGCGTTTCGTCCTGTGTCGCTATGCCGACAGGGCAGTGGTTGTTGTTGCAGGCTCTCATGCTTAAACAGCCTGCAGCCTGTATTGCTGCGTTGGCAACCGCGATCCCGTCGGCGCCAAGCGCGAGCGCCTTGACAAAGTCCGATTCGGTTCGCAACCCGCCGGTGATGATCAGGGTTATGTGGCGGGCGTTCTGTTTATCGAGATGCTGTCGTGCGCGTGCCAGGGCGGGTATGGTCGGCACGGAGATATTCTCTTTCAGAAGGTTCGGTGTGGCGCCTGTGCCTCCACCCCTTCCGTCGAGGATGATGTAGTCGACTCCGGTCTCGATGGCAAAGTCAATGTCTTTTTCAATATGCTGTGCAGAGAGCTTGAATCCGATCGGTATGCCTCCTGTTGCTTTACGTACCATGTCTGCGACAGCTGAAAAATCTTCCGGAGTAGTAAACCTGCGAAAACGGGACGGTGAGATTGCGTCTGTGCCGGGATCGACGCCCCTTACGGCGGCTATTTCGTCACTCACCTTGTCGGCAGGCAGCATACCGCCAATACCGGTCTTTGCTGCCTGTCCGGCCTTGAAATGAAAGGCCTGACAGCGCTTGACCTGCTCGATGTCCCAGCCGAATTCTCCTGGAGCGAGTTCATAGAAATACCTTGAGTTTTCTTTTCTCTCGGCTTCAAGCATACCTCCTTCCCCGGAACAGATGCCGGTTCCGGCACGTTCGGCTCCCTTCGCGAGCGCTATTTTTGTTTCTCTGCCAAGTGCGCCGAAGCTCATGTCGCTGACGATGAGCGGTATGGAAAGTTCAAGAGGTTTATCTGCGTTGGATCCTACGACGAGACTGGTTCCGACCGAAGCGTCATCGAAAAGGGGAGGGGTCGAAAGCTGGGCGGTCAGAATCTGGATGTCCGCCCATTTCGGCAGTTCGGTCAGTGCTATGCCCATTGCGGAAACCGGTCCATGGGGATCGAACGATCCCGGATCCTCGGCTGCAAGTGAATGAATGTGACTGTTGAAAGGTTCTTCAGGAGCGCCGCTGCTGTCCGCATACAGTCCCTGGTAGGCCTCTCTCTTCCACGGCTGGGGGTGTTGCTGTGCCCAGAGAGCAACTTCATCTTCGTCGACATAGACGGCATCGGTTTTGATGTCGATCCATGCGGAAAATTTTTTGAGCGATTCGTCGTTGTTATATTCGCTTACACCGGTATCATAACGGTAGTCCCATCCGTGAACGCCGCAAAGGAGATTTTTGTCGCTGACTGTTCCGTCTGCCATGAGCGCTCCCCTGTGGTGGCATCTGCCGTAGAGTACCGAAACGTCTCTACCGTAACGGATAATCACCAGATCGACATCGGCAACAAGGGCATAGCGGGGCTTTTTTTCTTCCAGCTCGCTCCATTTTGCAACTTTAACTTTTTTTGTCTTACCATTGTTATACATAAGCGAAACCTAAATTGATCGACAATCCCGAAGGGTTTCAACAAATGCGGTTCTTTATCGGTTTTTTCTGCTCCTGATAGGTTACAACTAATCACACCTGTTGAACAGTATAAAAGACTGTTATTTATAGCTACCCTCTTATTGAGAATTTGTTGAAACGCTCAGTTTAGGCGAAAATATGTTGTTCAGCCTTGCTTGGTATAGGAAAGATACATATAAGACCCTGAAAGACTATGCAGTTCGATCCAAATAAATTTACCGTCAAAGCCCAGGAATCCCTGCAGGCCGCGGCCACGCTTGCAGGCAGCCGCCAGCATCAGCAGATCGAGCCGTCTCACCTGCTTTTTGTCATGCTGACCGACAGTGAGAATATCGGCTACCAGATAGCGCATAAACTCGAAGTCAATATCGGTAACCTGCTTGCTGTTCTGGACCGGGAACTTGATCGTACTCCCAAGGTTACAGGCGCGTCAGCAAGCGGCCAGTATGTTTCACAGGAGCTGGGAAAGGTTTTTGATCTTGCCCTTAAAGAGGCCGAAAAGCTCAAAGACGACTATATCAGCTCCGAACACCTTTTTCTTGCACTGAGCGAGGCCGGTGTGAAAGTTTCACCTCTTATGCAGGATGCGGGATTGACCCGTGACGGAATATTCAAGGTGATGGCAGGTATTCGCGGTTCTCAGCGCGTGACCAGCCAGACAGCGGAAGAAACCTACAATTCCCTGAAAAAATATTCCCGTAACCTCAACGATCTTGTGCGAAAGGGGAAACTCGATCCTGTCATCGGCCGTGACGAGGAAATCAGGAGGGTTCTGCAGATTCTCAGCAGGAGAACAAAGAACAATCCCGTCCTTATCGGGGATCCCGGAGTCGGCAAAACGGCAATTGCTGAGGGGATTGCGCAACGCATTGTTGCAGGCGATGTTCCGGAGAATCTCAGGACCAAGCAGATAGCGGCGCTCGATATAGCCCAGCTTGTTGCGGGTGCGAAGTTCCGCGGCGAATTTGAAGACCGGCTCAAGGCGGTCATCAAGGAGGTTCAGGATGCCAACGGTGAGATCATTCTTTTTATCGATGAAATGCATCTTCTTGTTGGCGCAGGTTCCGCCGAAGGAGCTGTTGATGCGGCCAATATTCTCAAACCGGCCCTTGCACGCGGGGAACTCCGCTGCATCGGTGCGACAACCCTCGATGAATACAGGAAGCATATCGAGAAGGATGCAGCGCTGGAACGTCGTTTCCAGACAGTCCTGGTCGATCAGCCAAGTGTCGAGGATACCATTTCAATTTTGCGCGGCCTCAAGGAAAAGTACGAGATTCATCATGGCGTCCGGATAATGGATTCAGCGATCATTGCCGCTGCTGAACTGTCCGACCGATACATTTCCGAACGTTTTCTGCCTGACAAGGCTATCGACCTTATCGATGAAGCGTCATCGAGGCTCCGGCTCGAGATGGACAGCGATCCCGAGGAACTTGACAGGGTGAATCGTGAGATACGCAGACTCGAGATTGAACGGGAAGCGCTGAAAAGAGAGCTGTCGAATCCGTGAGGATCAGGGTAGGTGTAAGAAGGTTTTCATGAATTGAGCGATCGGTATTTCCAGTAAGCTATTGTATGTAACAGGCGGTTTCATTTTATTTCAGCAACAAAAACCAACGTCACTATGAACATGAAATGGAAAGTATTCAGTCTCCTTGCGGTTTTGTTCGCTATGGGAATCACAACAGCGTTTGCCGGATGGGATCCCCGCAAGGAAGAGCATGCCCTTCAGACGATCCGGCTTTTTCAGAAAGCTGATCCGGGCCTGCAGGTTTTTTTCGATGAAGCCTATGGGTATGCCGTTTTTCCTGATGTCTATAAAGGAGGTATCATTCTTCTGGGAGGGGCACGCGGGAATGGATATGTCTATGAGCAGGGTAATCTGATCGGCAGATCATCGATAACCCAGATCAATGTCGGGCCCCAGATTGGCGGTCAGTCATTTGCAGAGATCATTTTTTTCCGTACACAGGCAGATCTCGAAGATTTCAAAAAAGGGAACTATGAGCTCAATGCTCATGCGAGTGCCATTGTGGCAACATCGGGAGCTGCAACAAACAGCGATTATTCGGATGGTGTTGCTGTTTTTGCACTGCCTAAAAGCGGTCTGATGGCAGAAGCTTCCATAGGGGGGCAGAAGTTTTCCTACAAGCCGAATTAGCCTGGCTTTTCGTCTTGTTGTTGTACCGCAGTTTTTTTGATCGTATCAAACGTTCCGGATATGGAATATGAACTAGTTGTCGGACTCGAAGTCCATTGTCAGTTGAATACCAACAGCAAGGCGTTTTGCGGTTGCTCTACCGAGTTCGGCAAACCTGCAAACACCAATGTGTGTCCTGTTTGCCTGGCTCTTCCCGGAGCACTTCCCGTGCTGAACCGCCGTGTCATTGAAGATGCCATCAAGCTCGGGCTTGCAACCGACTGTACGATTTCCCGTCTTTCGATTCTTGCAAGGAAGAATTACTTCTACCCGGATCTTCCCAAGGGCTACCAGATTTCACAGTACGAAGAGCCGGTATGTTCCGAGGGCATCGTCCATGTCGATAGCGGAGAGGAAAAAAGGGATGTAAGGCTTATTCGCATTCATGTCGAAGAGGATGCCGGAAAATCAATTCACGATATCGGGGACGATACCTTTATCGACGTGAACCGATGCGGTGTGCCATTGCTCGAGATTGTAAGCTATCCCGATATCCGGTCTGCTTCTGAAGCTTCGGCCTATCTTCAGAAGCTGCGCCAGATCATCAAATATCTCGGTATTTCTGACGGCAATATGGAGGAAGGCAGTCTTCGGTGTGACGCGAATGTTTCGGTTCGTTTATACGGCGATGAAGAATATGGTACCCGGACGGAAATCAAAAACATGAACTCGTTCAAAAGCGTCGAAAAAGCAATCGAGTTCGAGGCCCGGCGCCATATTGACGTTCTGGAAAGCGGAGGATCGATTGTTCAGGAAACCCGTCTATGGGATGCCGACAAGCAGGAAACCCGATCGATGAGAGGCAAGGAGTTCGCTCATGACTACCGTTATTTTCCTGATCCTGACCTTGTCCCTGTCCATATCGGTGATGATATGCTGGAGCGGCTGAAGCTTGAACTGCCTGAGTTTCCGGAGGCCCGTGCCGATCGCTTCGTTCAGGAGTTCGGTATTCCCGTCTACGATGCCGGTGTGCTGACTGCCGAAAAGGAAGTCGCTGATTATTTTGAGGAGGTTCTTCGTTCCTGCGACGATGCAAAGGCTGCGTCAAACTGGGTGATGGGTGAGGTTTTGCGGACGCTCAAGGAGAAAAATATGGCTGTTGCGACCTTTCCGGTCCTGCCTCAAAAGCTGGGAGAGCTTATTGGATTGATACAGGCAGGTACGATCAGCAACACGATTGCAAAACAGGTTTTCGAGCGTATGCTTGAGACCGGTGATGATGCCGCCTCAATTGTTGACAATGAGGGGCTTGCACAGGTATCCGACACTGCTGAACTTGAGCGGGTCGTCATGCAGGTTATAGACGATAATCCGGGTCAGGTTGAACAGTACAGAAGCGGAAAGACAAGGATTTTCGGTTTTTTTGTCGGACAGTGCATGAAGGCCATGAAAGGCAAGGCAAATCCTTCGATAGTCAACGAGATCCTTAAACAGAAGCTCGACGGTTAGAGTGTGGTTCTTCAGGGATTGTTGAACAATCCGTAGTCCTGTTTTTTTTCGAATTCACTATCGGGGGCGTTGGGACTGATGATCTCTATTTTCTGTTTTGCATCCTGAAGCCGTTTTCTGCATTCATCGGCGATTGCGAGTCCTTCCTGATAGAGTTTGATCGACTGATCGATTCCCGTGTCCGGGTTTTCCATTTCACCGGTTATCTCTTCGAGTCTTGCGACAAGTTCTTCTATGGTGGCTTTTTTTTTCCGGGTCATAGTGTGGTAATGTTACCTGTGCGTTCGTTCGGTTCTCGCTTGATATAATAATAGGTAATGGGCGGTAGTATTCAAAGTGCGGCAAGGAGAGGGATGGATATATCACCGTAGATTCCAAACTAACTATGAAGAAAGGGATGCTTGTCGGGACGTACCGGTTGCTTTCGTGGGAGAACCGGTTTGAGTCCGGGAGAACGGACTATCCTCTTGGCAGGGACGCAATGGGGGTTATCGGGTATCTGGAAAACGGACAGATGTTCGTTCATATCATGGCGGCTGACCGCCAGCGGGTTTCGGGTGCTGACCTCTTTGGCGGCGATAATGCCGAATTTGCTGCTGCGGCGATGATGCACCTTTCCTATACCGGGACCTACAGAATGGAGGGTGACGAAGTGATTCACGAGGTGCAGATCTGTTCGTTCTCTAACTGGGTCGGGACCGACCAGCGACGCCGGTGCCGGTTCGAGGACGGCAACCTCCTCCTGAGCGCCGGAGGACTTCGTGTCGGCGACGAGACCGCGACCGGTTATCTCGTCTGGCAGCCTATGGGCAAGTGATAATTTAGATTGTATAATCTTACAGCGCATTGTTTGCGGTGTTAAATGTTAACGTAATGGGATAGATATGGGTATAGGTACGATTAAAAAAGATGTCTCTCGATTACCGCTGAAAGATCGGGCCGAACTTGCGCACTGGATACTTGAAAATCTGGAAACGGAAGCTGAAGATCAGGACGCTGTCGATGCTTCATGGCGCAGGGAAATCCGGCAAAGAGTCGATGATATCGAGTCCGGGAAGACAACGCTGATTTCAGCAGAGAAGGTTTGGAAGGATATCCTTGGTGACGCTTGACGGCAAACGTTCGGAATATATCGATCCGGTCGTGTCGGAACTGATAGACGACGGGCGGGATGTTTCGTTTCACAAGGCGAGGTACCGGTTTCAGAAAGGGGTGGAGGAGATGTTCATTGCGAAATAGCGAATGGTTTGTAAAAAACAGGTGCAGCATGCCAAGGGGAAAAGAATCACGTTTATTAAATATATTTTTTAGAGTGTCTTAAGAAGGGATAGAGTTTGGTGTCAAACGTTTTGATTTTTGGACTGTGCAAGACCCCTTGTCATTTTATAATGAATTGATCAAGGCGGGGGAGGATATTATACCTTGGTACATGCCGTGAGGTGCCGGGTTTCTCTGCAATCGGTTGGATGGAGATCATGAATATCGAGTATCGCTTACCCTCTCTGTCGGAATACAACAAACTCAGAAGTGTTGTAGGTTGGGATGGCGCCGACGAACAGGCCGCCTCGGAGGCGTTGCGTCATTCCCTGTTTTCGGTTGTTGCCCTGGATGGCGACGCTGTCATCGGGTGCGGCCGTGTTGTTGGGGACGGCGGATTGTATTTCTACATCCAGGACCTGATCGTTCATCCAGACTATCAGCACCGGGGTTGCGGTAAATTGCTGATGACCGAGTTGATGTCATTTGTCAAAAAGAAAGCCCGTTCCGGCGCTTTTATCGGGCTCATGGCGGCGGAAGGTCTCGGGAAGTATTATGAATCGTTCGGTTTCAGGGAACGTCACCCCAAGGCTCCCGGAATGTATCAGATAATCCGGTAAAAACACATGGCCGTCATGTTTTCAATGCCTTCGGGTTTTGCCTGAAGCCACAAAAGGAGGTTTTTATGAAGGATACGTTACAGCCCGGTATTGTTTTCGAACACAAATTCATCGTGCCGAAGACGAAAACGGTTCCGTCCCTTTATCCCGAATCGGAAGAATTCGTGTCGATGCCGGAAGTTTTTGCCACAGGCTATCTGGTTGGTTTTTTGGAGTGGACCTGCATCAAGGCAGTAAATCCCCATCTCGACTGGCCGAAAGAGCAAACTGTTGGAACGCATATCGATATCAGTCATGAAGCAGCAACGCCGCCCGGTCTCGAGGTTACGGGAACAGTCAAGCTGATCGAGGTTGATGGCCGAAAACTTGTTTTTGCTGTAGAGGCTCATGACAGTGCCGGTCTGATTTCAAAAGGACGCCATGAGCGTTTTGTTATCAACCGGGAGAAGTTCGATAGGAAAGTCGCCGAAAAAAAGATGGATAACGGGTAGTGCAACACATGATGGTGATTGAAAAAGCGAAGGAATCGGATGCCCGGCTGCTGCATGCGGTTGCCATATCGGCATTTGAGGATGATAGGAAGTTCAAGCCGTCAAACGTCAGGCTGGAGGGCCCGCCGGGTCACGATAGTATTGAAACCCACAAGGAGTGGATGAGAATGCACGATTATTTTAAATGTGTTCTTAACGGAAACATTGTCGGCGGCTGTATCGTGAAAGGTCATGTGGATTATTATGAGCTCTTCGGGATTTTTCTGCACAAGGATTATATGGGAAAGGGAATCGGCAGCAGACTTTTACGTGAAGTGATGGGGCTCTACCCGGAAAGTTCACATTGGTCACTTGAGACCCCGGATTATGCTCATCGAAACCACCGTTTCTATGAGAGCAACGGTTTTATTGCGCATGAACGTTCAGAGCCTGATCAGGACCTCGGGTATGGTTTTGTCAAATACAGATATTTGGCAAAGGGTTAGAGTTATTCAATTCGCTTTATGAGCATCCCTGGATGGATGTCGGTATTTTAGCGGATATGGGGTTGATAGAGAAGCATCTCGTTACCGGGGCTTTCCTTCAAAGACAACACCTTCGATCTCGCCTTATGCTTGCATTACCCTTTTCTCTACAGCGACCATGTAAGCCGCGATCAGCATATTCTTTCGATGAAAGAATCGTGCTGTGTGGCTAAAGAGGCACGGGGTTATCCTCTGGTGACGTTTGACGGTAAACGTTCGGAGTATATCGATCCGGTCGTGTCGGAACTGACGGATAACGGGCTGGATGTTTCGTTTCACAAGGCGAGGTACCGGCTTCAGAAAGGGGCGGAGGAGATGATGGTTGTAAGCTGGATTGTTATTTGTAAGATGCGGGTATTACGTATTTTGGAATAGTGGATGAGTATGCGGTATCGTTCAGTTTTTCAATACATCCTGTAAGCCATAAGAGAAAATGCGCGTTGAGGAAATTCTCAAGAAGATACGGTCCGGTGAGGTGCTGTCCAGAGATGAGCTTGTTTATCTGCTCGGTATGCCGCCGGATTCTATCGAGACATACATGGTCATGGCTGAAGCCGCCCGGATTTCTAAAGAGCTTTCCGGGGGAAAGGCGGAGGTTCATGCCCAGTTTGCACTCAACCTTGCACCTTGTACCTGTGACTGCCTGTTCTGCTCGTTTGCTATGGTGAACGATGTTTTTCATGAAGCGACGGAGCTGTCTGTCGAAGAGGCTGTTTTTTATGCCCGGCAGTTCGAGGATGATGGCGCGAATGCGGTTTTTGTCATGTCGACAGCCGGGTATCCGTTTGAGCGGTTTATCGAGGTGTCTGAAGAGATTCGAAAGAACCTGAAGCCGGAAACGACCCTGGTTGCCAATGTGGGCGACCAGTCGCCGGCGCATGCAACGAGGCTCAAGGACACGGGTTATGCTGGCGTCTATCATGCCCTGCGGCTGCGGGAGGGGACGGACAGCACGCTTTCGGTTGAAAAGAGGAAACAGAGTATCCGCAACTTTCTGGAAGCCGGTCTCGAGGTCGGGACGTGCGTTGAGCCTGTGGGTCCGGAGCACACCAACGAGGAACTGGCGGAGATGATCGAGTTTACGGCATCCTTCAATCCTGCATTCAGCGGTGCTGCCAGACGTATTCCCATACCCGGAACAGAAATGGCCAGTCGCGGTGTTATCAGTGAACTGCGGATGGCCCAGATCGTAGCCGTTACGAGGCTGGGAATGTCCCGGACGGTGATGGGTAACTGCACGCACGAGCCGTGTACGCTCGGTGCGATCGCCGGTGCCAATCTCTTCTGGGCGGAAGTCGGAGCCAATCCGAGGGATGTAGAGGAAAAGACCGAAGAAGGAAGGGGAGGAACAGCAGGCCACTGCAGGACACTGTATCAGGAAAGCGACTGGGATGTCTGGAGCGGTCCTTCACGGTATTACAACAGAAGCTGATAGAAACCGGTTGAGAATATGGCGCCCAATATCATACTCGGGTTGAGCAATATCGGCACTGCGCTTTTGATCATAGCGTTCAGCATACCGCTGATACTGCGAAAGGTGAAGATGAACAGACTGTACGGGGTTCGTATCAGGAAATCATTCGAGTCGGAGGAAAACTGGTTTGCCCTGAATGTCTATGGCGGAAAACAGATGGTGCTATGGTCGGTTCCTATCCTTCTTGCCGGGGTTTTATGCTTCTTCATACCTTTTACAGAAGAGAGTGCGGACGTGATGTCTCTTCTTCTGGTTGTGGCGCCCATAAGCGTGAGTCTTGCCGTTGCAGTGACAAAAATCATGATCTATGCAAAGCGGTTATAGGCACAGGTGAGCCCATCGAACAAACAGGATGAGCACAAAGTTTGTAGACAAAACAGCAATCAAGCAAACGGGTCATCTGACTATCCGGCTAAAAACTTCTTAATCAATACTCTGCCGTGAAACCTGAAGAATTGTCGCAAAGATTAGTCGAGAGTGAAGGCCTTTCCTATCATCCGATTGCAGTCAAATTCATCGCCTCGGAAAGTGATGTCCCGGAAGGCGTCAGGAAGTTCGGGGCATCTTCAGAAGAGGCCGGGCCGAGATCGTTTCTCTGCGCCATGTGGGGTGACTGCCTCAGGGGTGCGGGGCCTTTTTACACAACCAAAGAGCAGCAGATCTGCGGCGGCGGAGCCATCTCTGCGGGTTTCGGAAGTCCAATGCCGCTCGAAGCGGCCGAGAAATTCATGATCGGTGACGGAAAACTTTTCGGAAACATGGACGCTCTTCGCTGTGCCCTGTCATCGACCCTGCCTTTTGAAGACGGAGAGTTCAAAGCAGAGATCGTCGGGCCTCTTGAAGCGATGAATGATGATGAGCTGCGTCCGGATGTTGTGCTGATTGTCTGCAAACCTTATCAGGGCCAGCATATTCTCAGGGCTTACGGTTTCGATAGCGGCGAACTGGTCCAGGGGATCGCGGGGGGCTCGACCTGCGAGATGGTTTCGAGTTACGTACTCAAAACCGGAAAACCGACCTTCACGCTTGGCGATACCGGCGGCAATACCGGTCTTGACCTTGCGCCCGATGAACTGATGGTTGTCTTTCCTTATGACAAACTCGCTGTTGCAGTCCGGAATCTTCCGCGGATATGCCGGACATCGAGCATGCACAGGCATACCGTGTTTCACGAACACTGAGAGGCGGCTGGTTTTGTGATAACCGTTTCAGTGCTGTAGCTTCGCATACGGAACGATTTTTTATGCCTTATTCAGGAGTATGGTTTCGGAAGGACTGTTTGTGCTGCAACGATAAAAAAGCAATCAGCTATGCTTACGATTGAATGGAAAAATTCAATTGGCCTGATAGAAAAAGATGATTGGGTGAATATCTATGGCGATGAAGATATCTACAACAGTTATGAGTTTCATAAAGCAATCGAGGAAGCAAGACTCAAGGATGTAAGGCATCACTATCTTTGCGTATCAGAAGACGATGAAGTGCTTGCGATCATCCCTTCGTTTACCTACTCCATATCGCTGCTTGAGACAGATTTTGTCTGGATCAACAAAAGCCTGGACTGGATAAGAAAATTGTATTCCCGTTTTCTGTCCACGAGAATCTTTTGCCTGGGAATTCCCCTGACCAACAATAAAGACTATATCGGGATAAGAAGAAATTTACCCGAATGCCAGAAAGCCTGGATTATTTCCCGGATTAAAGAGGAGGTCGTTGCAAAGTCAAAAGCATTGCGCTGTAAAATTCTTTTGCTGAAAGACGTGACCCGCTCACGGCTTGATTATATGCAAAAGTCATTCATGGAGTATCAGTTCTTCGAATCGCCGCCAAACGCTTATTTCCCTCTCATAAGCGGGTCCTTTTTTTCATTGAGTAAATTGAAGAGTAAGCAGAGGAACAGGATCAAAGGGATACAACGGTCAATTGTCGATGAAAAGCTGGATTTCAGGCTGGAATTTGACAGGGATCTTTCAGGCGATTTTTATGCACTGTATGATACTGTTTATCAGAAGAGCGACTATAAATTCATTCCGTTGAAAGAGGAGTTTTTTCATGCCATAAAAGCAAAGCTCGGGGAAAACTGTTTTTTTCTTCAAATCTTCGATAAAGATGGTGTTCTTCGCTGTATGGTCCTGTTCCTGGATTCAAACGATACGCTGATCACAAAATATATCGGTCTGGATTATGAGTATACTGATTGCGCGTTGCTGTATAATGCATACATCCTGAAAAGCATCGAGATTGCAGAAAGCAGGAATAAGAAGCTGCTCCTGCTTGGGCAAACGGCCTATCACCCGAAAATTTCATCAGGAGCCGTTCTGGAGCGGATGTATGTTGGTCTGAACAGTACCTCGTTTCTCTACAGGTATTTGATAAAATATTTCATGAAAATGCGTTATCCGCCTTTTGAAATCAGTCAGAAATATGCCTACAAGGAGAAGGAGTTACGTGATGTTGTTGAGTTTATGGATTCGATAGGGGTTGACGTGATTGAAAACGCTGGTCAATCATGATATTGCCATCTCACCAGTAAAGCTTTTCCATGATGGGAAATGAATTGAAAACGAAACAAGGCAAGGGCGGGAAAAATGTTGACGCCTATCTTGCAGCGCTATCCGAGGGAGACCGCCAGGCACTCGAGAACCTTCGCGTGGCGATACGCAAAGCGGTTCCGGAGGCTGAAGAAGGCTTCAGCTATGGTGTTCCTGCATTCAAGGTCAGGGGTAAACCGCTCGTTTGTTATGCTGCCTTCAAAAACCATTGCGGTTTCTATCCTATGAGCCCGGATGTGCTGGGCATGTTTGCCGGAGAGCTGATCGATTATATAACTGCTAAGGGGACGATCCGGTTTGACCCAAAAAAGCCGCTGCCGGTATCTCTTGTTCAGAAAATCGTCAGGGAACGACTCAAGGAGATGCAGGATTGATCATTCCCTTGAATTGCCATCTTCAGCCATCCGGCCTTAAAGCTCTTTTTTTACCAGTAATTCCGCATTGATTGAAGAGCTCTGGATAAAGCTTCATTACGGAATTATTTCCTGAACACATTCATTTCTCTTTATATTAAACACGATACCAGTGTACACGTATTGCACTAAATTAAATGCCAAACCGATTATGTTGAAGAATATAACCTTGAGTGCTGATGAGGAGCTGATAAGGAAAGCAAGGGAGAAAGCGCTACGAGAACATACCACCCTGAACGCCTCTTTCCGGAAATGGCTTGAAAGCTATGTCAGCGCAGAAGCAAGAGCACGGAATTTTGATGACCTGATGCACTCGATGAGCTATGTTCAGGCAGGCAAAAAGTTCACCAGGGAGGAGATGAATGAGCGGTAAGTATTTCCTTGATACCAATGTTCTGGTTTATTCGTTTGATCCTTCAGTTCCTGCGAAACAGGCCGAAGCTGTCCGTTTGATCAAAGCTGCTCTCTATGACGGCAAGGGACTGATCAGTTCACAGGTCATTCAGGAATTCATCAATGTTGCGATAAAAAAATTTGCTGTTCCAATGTCACTGCATGATAGCCGGAAATATCTCGACACGGTTCTTTCAGGGCTTTGCAGGGTTTTTATGAGCATCGACCTCTACAGATCGGCACTTGATATCATGGAGCGTTGGGGGTACAGTTTGTATGATTCGCTGATTATCGCTGCTGCCCTGCAAGCGGATTGTGACATTCTTTATTCTGAAGACCTGCATCATCATCAGAAAATACATGGATTAACTATTGTCGATCCTTTTCGGCCCTGAAGGATATTTTTTTTCTTCAGTATTCGTTTCTCACCAGCAACTCGGGATCGACGCTGGTTCCATAGAGGTAGGTTCCCCAGTGGAGGTGCGGGCCGGTGGAGATGCCGGTGCTGCCGACGGTGCCGAGCGTGTCGCCTTTTTCGAGCATATCACCTTCGTTGACGCTGATCGTATGCAGGTGCATGTAGATTGAGGTGAGTCCATGGCCGTGGTCGACGACAACTGTGTTGCCGTGGACGTGGAAGCGGTTCGATTCGTAGCCGGTGAGAACGACTTTTCCCTTCGCGGGGCTTTTGACCGGGGTTCCTTGAGGAACTGCAATGTCGAGACCTTTATGATAGCTCGAAACAGGTGCGCCATTGTAGGAGCGTTTGACGCCGAAGGGGCTTGATTTTCTGCCGTTGGAGGGGTAGATGAAGGGGCCCGACCAGAGTTTGGTGTCGCTGAGGGTACGCAATGCCGCTTTCACCTGCGCTTTTTCCTCCTTTGTCGCTTTCAGGCTGTTGGTTTTCTTGTCGAGCCAGATTTTCTGGACCGGCAGGTTGTTCGATGCAACCGTAACCGGGACCTTCTCTTCCCACTTTTCTTTTTTTACCAGAAATGCGTAGCTGCCGGGGCTGGTCATGTTTTCAACAGGGACGAGAGCCCTGTAGCTGCCATTTTTCTGACGGAACATGGTAAAATTTTCCTCCTTGAACCACAGGTCGGGAGCGGAGGTTATGCCCGATACCGTTGCAATAAAGAACTCTCCCTGTACTTTGGCTGTTGCGTCAAGCATGAAATCCGGTGAGGGACGTTCGGAGGCTTCCGAGGGCATTGAACTGCCAATGCAGAGGAGCAGAATGAGAGGGATGAGGAATGCTCTTTGTGTCATGTCGTATCGGTTTTTTGCATGCCGGCCTTACACAGTGATCGGGAGTTCATGCGATACCGTAAGGTTCTGATCATAAACCCTCAACAGATCTTCATCGACTTCGATCATCCCGCATGAATAGTGCGGCGGTTCGTTTCGCTTGATGAAGGGCGGCATGGACATGAAGTGAATGCCGTATTGCTCGAAATAGGCGCCGCGGTGATAATGCCCGGTGAAGCAGGCGATAATGTTGCTGTAGCGGCGGAGGATGCCGGTTACTTCGTCATGGTTCCACAAGAGCCCATGCGCCCGGTCGGATGTTTCCTTGAGCAGCGGAAAATGGCAGAATATGATAACCTTTTCCTCCAATTCGTGTGCGGATTCGAGCTGCTGCTCAAGCCAGTGAATCTGCCGTTCGCCCAGAGCTCCGCAATAGAGGCTTGCCCAGGGGTCTTCTTCCTGTAGTTTTTTTCTCTTTCTGTCGGAATGCAGAAGCGGATGAGATTCGGGATTGATATCCATCCCGTTCAGCACGATAAAGCAGATGCCGCCAAAATAGAATGTGTAGAAAGGTGATTCAATGCCGGTTTCGGTGAGGTAGCGGTTGAGCGGTGCGCCGAGGCAATGGTTGCCTGTGACATGGTAGAGTTGTCCCTGGTACTCGTCCAGGACCGATACCACGTCTTTCAGGTTGTTGACAGCTTCGAGCCCCTTGCCGTCGATGAGGTCCCCCAACTGGACGGCAAACGCGGTGTTGTTCTTTTCCCAGAAGGAAAAACAGTCGTGCAGATCTGTGCGTAAAGCCTCCCGGTCGCCGTTCCCATAATGGATATCGGTGATGATGCCGAACCTGAGTGGAGAGTGTGCCATTGTCAACTGTGATTTTAAATGTCAGGGCACGTCAATGAATGTGTTACGTGCTTCAATTGCTGAATTCCGACAGATACTTTTCCATAAAATCGTCGATATCGCCGTCAAGCACGGTTTCTATATCATGCCGTTCGTGGTTCGTGCGATGGTCCTTGATCCTCCGGTCGTCCATGACGTAGCTTCGGATCTGGCTGCCCCACTCGATTTTCTTTTTCTTGCCCTCCACTTCCTGTTTGCGTACCTCTTCTTCTTCGCGCTGTTTCTGGTAGAGCTGGGCGCGGAGCATTTTCATCGCGCGTTCCCTGTTCTGGAACTGCGAACGTTCCTGCTGGCAGGATACGACGATGCCTGAAGGAACATGCTTGATGCGTACGGCGGTCTCGACCTTGTTGACGTTCTGTCCTCCCTTTCCACCGCTCCGGAACGTCGAGAGTTCCAGGTCTTCCTTGCGGATGTCGATTTCGGCGTCGGGCGGCGCTTCCGGATAGGTGAAGACGCTTGCAAAGGATGTGTGGCGACGGGCGTTAGAATCGAACGGCGATACCCGGACGAGACGGTGCACGCCGTTTTCTGCTTTCAGATAGCCGTATGAATACGGGCCTTGTATTTCGAGTGTAGCCGTTTTGATACCTGCACCCTCGCCTTCCTGGTAGTCGTCGGTGTAAACCTTGAATCCTTTACGCTCTGCCCAGCGCATGTACATTCTGTAGAGCATTTCAGCCCAGTCCTGCGCCTCCGTGCCCCCCGCTCCGGCATGTATGGTTATCAGTGCGTTGCCCGAATCGTCCTTGCCCGAGAGCATGTTACGGAACTCGATTGCTGCGATCTCCTGTTCTATGGCATCGAGTCGCGAGTCGATGCCTTCTGCAAGGGTTTCATCATCCAGTTCCTCGGCAATTGCCAGTTCTTCTTCGAGTTCGGTGCTTTCGCCTTCAATCTTGCGGAATCCTTCCGTCCAGATCTTGTGCTCGCTTATTTCAGCAAGTATCTTCTGTGCTTCCTGCTGGTTGTCCCAGAAGTTCTCTTCGGCGGTTACCTGCTCGAGCTCCCCTGTTTTCTGCAGACGTTCGTCAACGTCAAAGATACCCCCGTAACTGTTCTATGCGCTGGCGGATTTCGTGCAGGCGTTCTTTCTCTGCTTCAAACATTGTTTTTCTCCGGATTATGAGTCTACAAGAGGAATTGTCGAACCCGTGAAATCAGACCGGATATTTCACAGGGCGGCATCTGCTTCTTTTCAGGGAACTTGTGTCCCGATGTGTCGGGATACAGCGGCATTCTCTGTGTCTTGCATCTCCGACATGCTCGAAAATCGCTCAATTCAGGAAAATGATTTTTTTCACATAATGCAAACGCAACTTTTCCCTATTTTGCATCAGTTTACAACAGCTATATCCAATTTCCAATGAGCCACACGTTTTACCAGCGAGAACCCATAGCAAATACCAGCGCTTTCGATGGCCGGAGAAGAGTCGTTATCGAGGGTGTCTCGCCCGAGATAGATGACGGTCGTTTCCCTGCAAAAAAGGTAACCGGGGAAAATGCCCGCGTTACTGCGGATATTTTTCCTGACGGGACCGATGTCGTTCGCGCCGAACTCTGCTACAGGGAGAAATCAGGTGAGGATTGGAAACGTGTTCCGATGACGCCGTTGGTCAATGACCGGTGGGAAGGCGAATTCACTGTCGGTGATCCCGGCATGTGGGAATTCACCATCGAGGCATGGGTGGATCATTTCGAAACATGGAGAAGAGGGCTGAAAAAGAAAATCGATGCCGGTCAGGATGTTTCGCTCGAGTTGCAGACAGGTGCAGGGATAATCGAACATGCGGCTGTACGCGCTTCCGGAAGGGATGCCGTAAGGATGAAGGAGCTTGCCTCCGTCATGACAACAGGAGAGAAGGCTGTTGCTCATTCCGCAGCTCTCTGTGAAGAGCTTGACGAACTGATGTGCCGCTATCCCGACAAGGCGTTTGCGACGCGTTATGACAGGATTCTCGAGCTTGTTGTCGATCAGAAGAAGGCCGGGTTCAGCACCTGGTATGAACTGTTTCCCCGTTCCTGGTCCGATGAGCCCGGAAAACACGGAACCTTCAAGGACTGTGAACGGATGCTGCCGCTTCTTGCGCGGATGGGTTTCGATGTTCTGTATCTGCCGCCTGTTCACCCCATAGGGATCACGAAGCGAAAAGGCCGGAACAATACGCTTGTTGCCTTGCCGGACGATCCGGGCAGCTGCTGGGCGATAGGCGCCTGTGAAGGCGGACACAAAGCGGTTCATCCCGAACTGGGGAGTATCGATGAGTTCGAGGCATTCGTAAGTAAAGCATCGGAGCACGGCATTTCGGTTGCAATGGACATTGCGTTTCAGTGTTCACCCGACCACCCCTGGGTAAAAGAGCATCCGCAATGGTTCAAATGGCGTCCGGACGGTACGGTGCAGTTTGCCGAGAATCCGCCTAAAAAATACGAGGATATTCTTCCGATAGATTTTGAGTCCGAAGACTGGGAGAATCTCTGGGTCGAGCTTAAAAGCGTCATGCTTTTCTGGATGGAAAAAGGGGTCAGGATCTTCAGGGTCGACAATCCCCATACAAAGGGTTTTCGGTTCTGGGACTGGGCAATCGGCGAAATCTCCAAAGTGTATCCCGACGCGATCTTTCTTGCCGAAGCGTTCACCCGTCCGAAAGTCATGGCAAGGCTTGCCAAGGGAGGTTTCAACCAGTCCTATACCTACTTTACCTGGAGGAACACCAAAAAAGACCTGCAGGAGTACCTCACGGAACTGACCACAACGGAACTCAGGGAGTACATGCGGCCCAATTTCTGGCCGAACACCCCCGATATTCTTCATGAAGAACTCCAGTCAGGTCATCGTTCCACGTTCATTTCCAGACTCGTTCTTGCGGCAACGCTCTCTTCGAACTACGGGATGTACGGTCCTGCCTACGAACTCTGCGAGCATGTTCCGGTCAGAAAAGGCAAGGAAGAGTATCTCGATTCAGAAAAATACGAGATCAAGCAATGGGATATGGATCGTCCGGGGAATATCCGGGCGGAGATAACGGCAGTCAACCGTATTCGCAGGGAAAATCCGGCATTACAGCAGACCGTGAATATTACGTTTGTTCGTGTCGATGCCGGTGAGGGCCGTGAGCACGATCTGCTCATGGCATATATGAAACGGTCGCCTGACGATGAAAATATCATCCTGACAGTCGTCAATCTCGATCCTCTGAATACACAATCCGGCTGGTTGCGTTTTCCGCTTGAGCAGTTCGATCTGCCGCATACTCATCGGTTCAGGGTTGAGGATCTCATCAGTGGCCGGACCTTTGAATGGGACGGGGAATGGAATTTTGTCGAGCTGAATCCACAAACAATGCCTGCTCATATTTTCAGGGTGAATCTTCATCCGTAACAAAAACCGGCATATTGCAATTCATGGCCTTTCCTGTTGTACAGGAGGGCCTCCTGTATCATAGTCACTATCACTTACTTTCCATATGCCCCGAGTTCCCGAAGCCTACCAACCTGAGCCGCTCTGGTACAAGGACGCCATCATTTACGAGGCGCACGTCAAAACCTTTCATGACAGCAACAACGACGGGATAGGCGATTTCGAGGGATTGCGCCAGAAGCTTCCCTACCTTGACAGTCTTGGTATTACCGCCATCTGGCTGCTGCCTTTTTATCCGTCACCTCTCAAGGACGACGGCTACGATATTGCCGATTACATGGATGTGAATCCTGATTACGGTACGATCGAGGATTTCAAGGCGTTCCTGGATGATGCCCACGAGCTGGGACTCAATGTCATAACCGAGCTGGTCATCAATCACACCTCCGACCAGCATGCGTGGTTCCAGCGGGCAAGGAGGGCCAAGCCAGGTTCGCCTGAGAGAAATTACTATGTCTGGAGCAGGGACCCTTCAAAATATGCCGACGCCCGGATCATTTTTCAGGATTTCGAATCTTCCAACTGGACCTACGATGCTGTTGCGGAAGAATATTACTGGCATCGTTTCTATTCGCACCAGCCCGACCTGAACTTCGAAAATCCTGCTGTTGAAAAAGCGATTTACAAGGTGCTCGATTTCTGGCTGGAGATGGGCGTAGACGGGCTTCGCCTCGACGCTGTTCCTTATCTTTACGAAGAGGAAGAGACCAACTGCGAAAACCTTCCCCGCACGCATGCCTATCTCAAAAAACTTCGCAAGCATGTAGACAGGAAGTTTCCGAACCGCATGCTGCTTGCCGAAGCGAACCAGTGGCCTGAAGATGCCGCAGAGTATTTCGGCGACGGTGACGAGTGTCACATGAACTTCCATTTCCCTCTCATGCCTAGGATGTTCATGGCACTCGAGATGGAAGACCATTTTCCCATAATCGATATCCTCGACCAGACGCCCGGTATCCCTGAAAACTGTCAGTGGGCGTCGTTCCTGCGGAACCATGACGAACTGACCCTCGAAATGGTCACCGACGAGGAGCGTGACTATATGCGCCGCGTCTATGCAAACGATCCGAAAGCCAGGATCAACCTCGGTATAAGGCGCCGGCTCGCACCGCTCATGTCGAACAACCGCCGGAAAGTCGAGCTGATGAATATCATGCTCCTCTCGCTTCCGGGAACACCGGTCCTTTACTATGGCGACGAGATCGGTATGGGGGATAACTTCTATCTTGGCGACCGTGATGGAGTCAGGACACCCATGCAGTGGAACAGCGACCGTAACGCCGGTTTTTCGAGGGCCAATCCCCAGCAGTTGCAGCTCCCCGTGATTATCGATCCCGAATATCATTACGAAGCGGTCAACGTCGAGGTTCAGGAAGGCAACATCAATTCCCTTCTCTGGTGGATGCGCCACATGCTTGTTACTGCGCGACGTTACAAGGCGTTCAGCAGGGGTGACGTTGCGTTCATCAAGACCGATAATCCCCAGGTCCTGATCTTTACCAGGACGTACGAGGAAGAAACCATGCTCTGCATCATCAACCTGTCGAAGAATCCGCAGGCAGTGAGCATTGATCTTCCCGACTATGACGGTTTTATTCCTGAAGAGGTATTCAGCCTCAGCCATTTTCCACGGATCAAATCGGCGACGCCATATACCGTGACCACAGGCCCATACGGCTATTTCTGGTTCCGTCTGGTGGAAAGTCATGAAGAGATCGAAGACAGGCCGTATCTCGAACATACGTTCGCCAAACTCGGCGATTGGCAGGAACTCTTTACCGGCAAGCATCTCGAGCGTCTCGAAACCAGGATCCTGCCCAAGTATATTCACGGCTGCCGATGGTTCGGAGGCAAGGCCCGAAAAATTGTCAGGGTTGCTCTTGTCGATACCATCGAGGTTCGGGGGTGCGACAACATGCGCTACCTCATCGTCGAGGTTCGCTATCCCAGCGGATCGAACGAGCTCTATCAGCTTCCGGTATCCTATGTTCCTGCATCGGATATTGATCAGGACGACGAAAACTTTTCCAAACGTGTTATCGTCAAGGTCAAGGTCGACGAAGAAGAGGGCTACCTTTGCGATGCGGCATGGCAGAAAGAGTTTCATACAGCCCTGCTCGATATGATCGTTTCAAACGCAGACCTCAAGGGGAAAGCAGGTAAAATCACCTCCCTGCGCGGAGCACGGCTCGACGAGTATCTTGACGAGACTCCTCCGGAAGAGATCGATTCAGTGCTGTTTGGAGCCGAACAGAGCAATACTTCCATCATGTACGGTGATTCGCTTTGTCTGAAGATCTACAGAAAAATTTCTTCCGGGATTTCACCCGAGGTCGAAATCTGCCGTGTCCTGACCGAGAACACCAGATTTGAAAGTGTTCCGTTGTACCTCGGTACGCTCAATTACACCAGGAGCCGCAGAGACCAGTGTTCGATGGTGGTTCTGCAGAACTTCATTCCTAACCAGGGCGATGCCTGGAAAGTATCCCAGAACTTTGTCCACCGCTATTACGCCGATGTTCTGGCAAGGCAGCATCTGGAAGAGTCGATCCCGCTTCTTCCATCTTTTTCCGCCGAGAAAAAGCCTCTCCCCGATATCATGAACGAGCTTATCGGCGGAGTCTATCTTGGAATGGTTGAAACGCTTGCCGAAAGAACTGCCGGAATGCACAAGGCACTGGGTTCGAAAAAGCTTGGCGATGACTTTATACCCGAACCCTTCACGACGCTCTACCAGCGCTCTATCTACCAGTCCATGCGCGAGCAGGTGAAGAGGGGGATGGATATGCTCAAACAGCAGAAGAAAAAAATCGCTGTCGAGTACCAGGCGCTTGCCGATGAAATTCTCGAGAGCGAATCTGCTATTCTTCAGCAGCTTTCCAATATCAAGCAGGGAAAAATCGAGGGAGGTAAGATCAGGATCCACGGAGACTATCACCTGGGACAGGTGCTGTTTACCGGTAAGGATTTCATCATCATCGATTTTGAAGGCGAGCCGGCACGTTCGCTCAGCGAACGCCGTCTCAAGCGTTCGGTATTCAGGGACCTTGCCGGTATGCTCCGTTCGTTCCACTACGCGGCGTTCAGCGTGCTGGTCAACGACAAATCCTTCCGGCAGGAGGATATCGGGTACCTCGAAGAATGGGCCGAACTCTGGAGCTACTACGTTGGGCAGCATTTTTACAGCGTCTATGTCAGGGAGATCAAGAGCAAAGGTTTGATTCCCAAAGAACCCGCGCAGCAGGCTCTGCTCCTCAGGGCGTATCTTATGGACAAGGCTATTTACGAGCTGAACTATGAATTGAACAACCGGCCTGAATGGGTGGGGATTGCACTGAAGGGTTTGCACAGGCTGCTTGAATCTTGATGTGTCAATACACCTATTACGCAATCTGATTGCGTCGTTGATCGGTGCTCGAAATCCTCATGCCCCGACTGGTCGGGACACTCCGGAATCAAAGTTTATCCCGATGGAATCGGGACTCATGACAATGTAATTGGTATATCACATGCCTTAAGGGGAGCTATGACCGGGAGATCGGCAACAGGGTTATAAACAGTGCAATGGAATTTTATTCCGAAAGCATAGAGAAGGTTCTTGGCAATCTGGGGGCGGGTTCTGAAGGGCTTTCCTCGGAGGAGGCCCGGCACAGGCTGGAAAAATATGGTGAGAACCGGTTGAGGGCGGAAGAAAAGATCTCGGTCTGGGCGATTGTGCGGCAGCAGTTTCAAAGCGTACTCGTCGGGCTGCTGATTTTTGCCATTGTTATCTCCCTCATGCTTGGAGACGTTCTTGAAAGCGTGGTTATAGGGTGTATTCTTGTCGCTAACAGTGTTATCGGTTTTTTGCAGGAGTTTCGTGCTGAAAAAGCCCTCGAGGCTTTGAAGAGAATCTCCGGTCTGAAGGCGAAGGTTCTGCGAGACGGTCATGTCGTCAAGCTCGAAACCAATCTGCTGGTTCCCGGTGATATTATTCTGCTGGAGACCGGTGACCGTATCCCTGCAGATGCCCGGCTTCTGGAGCACATGAATCTTGAATCCCAGGAATCCATGTTGACCGGAGAGTCAACGCCGGTGTCTAAAGCGACTGACGTGGTTTCATCCGAAGCACCGCTAGCCGAGCGATTCAACATGGTGTATTCGGGGACGATTGTCGCGAAAGGTCGTGCAACGGCGGTTGTTACCGGAACCGGCATGCAAACGGAACTCGGCAGGATCGCCGAGCTGCTCTCCGATGAGAAGGACGGACGCAGAAGTCCGCTCCAGAAAAAAATCAACCATTTTTCCCGCAGACTTGCTTTCATCGTCGTTATTGCTGCGGTTTTGATGTTTTTATTGACCTGGTGGTCGGGCGAGGATTTGCTCGAAACGTTCAAGACTGCGATAAGCCTTGCCGTTGCGGCGATTCCCGAAGGCTTGCCGGCCGTCGTTGCCCTCACGCTTGCCAGGGGAGTCCAGCGGATGGTGAAAAAGAACGCGATTGTGCGCCATCTTCCGGCGATAGAAACGCTGGGCTCGTCTTCGGTTATCTGTTCGGACAAAACCGGGACCATGACGGAGAACCGGATGAGTGTGAGGAAACTCTATGCTGACGGAAAAGAAATTGAAGCAGGTGAAAATCAAACGGCGGAAACAGCAGGTCGAAACGACCTGGAACTGCTTTTCAGGATAGGCGCACTCTGCAATGACGCCAGACCTGACCCGGACGGCGGAATTTTCGGTGATCCGACGGAAGCAGCCCTCCTGCTCTCGGCAAAACAGTATGGTCTGGATTTTTCAGAACTGAACAGGAAATATCCTCGTGTGGACGAGATCGGTTTCGATTCGGATCGCAAGATGATGTCTACCCTGCACGAGGTTCCGGGTAAGGGAAAGGAGATGTATACGAAAGGTGCGCCGGATGTTCTGCTGAAGCGCTGTACGCATATCATGAAGAATGATGAAAAGGTGCCTCTCGATGACGAGCTCTCTCGCGATATCCTGAAGAAAAACGAAACCTTTGCCGCAAATGCCCTGCGTGTCCTGGGTTTTGCATGGAAAGAAGTCGGCGGCAGTGATGATTTTGCCGAAGAGAAAATGGTGTTTGTCGGGCTTCAGGCGATGAATGATCCTCCCAGACCGGAAGTGATTGACGCGGTCGCAGAATGCCGCAACGCCGGGATCAAGGTTATCATGATTACCGGGGACCAGAAACTGACCGCGGAGGCGATTGGCCGGGAACTCGGCATAACCGGTCGTGCCATGACCGGTGTTGACCTGGAGAAAATCGAGGATATTGGAGAGGTTGTCGAAGAGGTCTCTATTTTTGCCAGGGTAAGCCCTGAACAGAAAATCAACATCGTCGAGGCGCTGCAGAAAAACGAACATGTTGTTGCCATGACCGGTGACGGAGTCAATGATGCTCCTGCACTGAAGCAGGCAGATATCGGTGTCGCTATGGGACAGGGAGGGACAGACGTGGCACGTGAAGCATCGACCATGGTGCTGACCGACGATAATTTCGCTTCGATAGTCAAAGCTGTCGAAGAGGGGCGGGCGATCTTCGATAATCTCAGAAAGTTCGTTTTCTCTCTGCTTGCGGGCAACATCAGCGAGGTGTTGATCATCATCCTTGCTGTTCTTGTCGGGCTCAAGCTGCCCCTCGTGGCAATCCAGATACTCTGGGTCAATCTTGTGACGGATGGACTGCCTGCACTCGCGCTTGGTTTCGAGCCGAAAGCGAGGAATATCATGAGGCGGCCTCCAATCGCTAAAAATACATTCATCGTCGATCGGCTGATGATCATCAGGCTCGCTGTGGTCTGTTTCGTTATTATCTCCGGTTGTCTTGGACTGTATATTTATGCGCTGTATTCGTCCGGCTGGAGCTGGGGTGAAGCGCTCGATAGCTCGAACCCGGATTATCTCTATGCCTCGACCATGGCGTTTACCACGCTGGTGATTCTTGAAATGGTCAACGCTTTTCATGCCAAGTCCGAAACGGAAAATATCTTCACCGTAAAGGCTTTTTCCAATCCCTGGCTGACAGCGGCGATTGCTTTTTCACTGGTGATGCATCTCATGGTTCTTTATTCTCCGATGAACCAAGTTTTTCACTCGGTGCCGCTGGATATGGCTGACTGGGGGATCATTCTCGGTGCAAGCACAGTGCTGATCATTGTCGATATGGTATTTAAATCGATTGCCAGGCCAGAACATCTTGCATCGAGACGCTGATGGCTTCTGATGAACAATGACGTGGAGGGTTTCAAGCAGTGCCCGGCAGAGAGGTCTCTTGCCGGGCATAATTCAGACAAATACTGAGAAAAAAGAATCAGAGGTCGAGGCGGTTTTCAAGGAAATCCTCGGATTCGGCGTCTTTTATATCCTTCAGATCGATCTCGAAATCATCGCTTTTTTTGCGAAGAATGATTGTGCCCTGTTGATCGACAGCATAGTAATAGACGGTGTCGTCGTCAAGCTGCAGTATTTTCCTGATTTCCGAGAATTTTGCTGATTGCATGAATGGCCTCCTGGGTTCGTTTGGTTATGAACGATGCTGACATATTGTGAATGTAGGGAGTATTTGTTTTTTATCCATACGGTGACCGATGCACTTATTGTTTGATCAGTATCTGCTCATTCTTGCCATGAAAGAGCTGAAGCAGCACCCCTTTTTCCATCATGGCGTTCCATTGAGGCATCAGCATTCCTTTGCCGTCGTTGCACTGAACGTTGTTGGGTCTGAGCAGAATCGTGTTATAGCCATGGGCGTCATGACTGTTTCTTCTCTGCATTCACGCTGGTTTATTTTTCATCCTGTTTCACCTGTTTCCAGATTGCATCGAGAGTTTCGGCGGAGTGTTCCTGCCAACTCATGCCTGACTGTTTGACCAGTTCCTCGAGAGCCATGAACCGCTTTATGAACTTGTTGGTCGATTTGCGCAGCGAATCTTCCGGGTTGGTGCCGATAAACCTGCTGTAGTTGACTATCGTGAAGAGAATGTCCCCGAATTCGGCCTCTTTTTCTTCTTTGGTCCCGGCATTTCTCAGTTCACCGATTTCCTCGGTGAGTTTTTCAAGCACCTCTTCAGCGCTTTCCCAGTCGAAGCCGACACCCGATACCTTTTTCTGTACCCGGTAGGCACGGAGCAGTTCGCTCATGGCTTTCGGTACGCCGTCCAGAAGGCTTCGCCGTCCTTTTTCCCTGAGTTTCAGGGTTTCCCAGTTTTTCAGGACATCCTGTTCGCTGTTGGCTTCGATTTCTCCGAAAACATGTGGATGGCGGCTGATAAGCTTGTCGCAGAGTGCATCGAATACGTCAGGCAAGGTGAATTTTTTTGATTCCTGCGCCAGTTCGACCTGGAAGATGAGGTGCAGGAAAAGGTCGCCCAGTTCTTTTTTCAGTTCGGCGTCGTCGTTTTCGTCGATAGCATGAACCAGTTCGTAGGTCTCTTCGAGCAGCAGGTGGGCAAGTGACGACGGGGTCTGTTTCCTGTCCCAGGGGCATTGGGAGCGGAGAACGGTGACAAGATTGACAACACGGTTAAATTTTTCCTGTATGCTGTTCCCGGTGTTTTCGAGAATATCCGTTTTCAGTTTTTCTATGTTGTTTTCGTGCGCGGTGCTCATGGTTGTCGTCTATGGTGTTCTATCCGGCCGGATGCAGGCAAAGTTAATATATATGGTCAATATTACGTACTTTTGATCAGTGTATCTATGACCCGGAGGGGTAAACTCTGTAAAGAACGGTTGACAATGGAATTGAACGGAAAAATTGCGGTCGTGACCGGTTCGAGCTCGGGAATCGGTCTTGCTCTTTGCGGTTTGCTTTGCGGTAAAGGGGCAATGGTCTACGGATTGAGCCGCAGGGAGTCCGTTATCGATCATGACGCCTTTTTCTGGCTCGAGACCGATGTCATGCAGGCTCACGATATTGACAGGTCGTTCGAGACCATTTTCAGCCGGCATGAGCATATTGATCTTCTGGTCAATAACGCAGGGTTCGGGGTTTTCGGCGATGTTGAATCCATCGATCCTGAGACATGGCAGAGACTGATGGCGACCAATCTTACTGCGCCCTTTCTCTGTTCCAGAAAAGTCGTTCCCGGCATGAAAAGACAGCATTCCGGGACAATTGTGAACATCTCATCGATTGCCGGAAAACGTGGTTTCAAGGGAGGATCGGCATATTGCGCTTCGAAGTTCGGTGTCAACGGATTTTCCGAAGCGTTGATGGAGGAATTGCGGGAATTCGGGATAAGGGTCTGTTCGGTCAATCCCGGCTCGACGGATACCGCATTTTTCGATCTCGTCGGTATAGAACCGAAAAAGCTGATGAAAACAGAAGAGCTTGCATGCTTCGTTCTTTCCCTGATAGAGCTTCCTGATACCATGCTGCCGGACCAGATACAGGTAAGGCCTCTGTAACCGATTCCAATTATCTCGTTATGACTGCTTCCCTGCAACAGCCTCTTCAGGGTGAACCGATTGCCGCCATTGCGACTCCGATCGGGGTGGGGGCGCTTGCGATCGTCAGGATGACAGGCGACGGGGTGTTTGGAATTGCCGACAGGGTATTCAGGAAAGCGCAGCCGGCAGAAGCATCTCTTGCCGATTCTTCCGGATATACAGCTCATTTCGGCAGATTGTACGATGGAGAGAGGATGGTGGACGAGGTCATTGTACTGGTGTTCTGCTCACCCGATTCCTTTACCACGGAGGACATGGTCGAGATCACCTGCCATGGCGGACCGGAAGTCACCAGACAGGTTCTCAGGCTGCTTCTGGACAACGGATGCAGAATGGCTGAGCCCGGTGAGTTCACGCGACGGGCGTTTCTGAACGGCAGGATCGATCTTCTGCAGGCCGAGGCGATAGGTGAGATGATCCATGCCCGTTCCGAGTCGGCATACAGGACCGCAGTCAACCAGATGAAAGGAGGCCTGTCGGAAAAACTGGGCATGCTGCGCGAACAGCTTTTGCACTCATGCGCCCTGCTCGAGCTGGAACTCGATTTCAGCGAGGAAGATGTTGAATTTCAGAGCCGTGAAGAACTGACCGGACAGATAGAAAAGCTGCAGGAGGAGGTTGGTTCTCTTGTGGAATCCTACCGGCATGGCAGGCTGTTGAGCGAGGGCGTAGCGACGGCGATCGTCGGCAAACCCAACGCAGGAAAATCCACGCTCCTCAACACGCTCCTTGAAGAAGAGCGGGCAATCGTGAGCCATATGCCTGGTACTACGAGGGATTACATCGAAGAGTGTTTCATTCACGAAAAGACCATGTTCAGGTTGACCGACACGGCGGGCCTCCGTCATGCCGAGGAGGAGATCGAGCATGAAGGTATCCGGCGAAGCTACGAAAAGATCGCCGAGGCCGATCTTATACTCTACATTCTGGATATCGGCGCTCCATACTATGAGGAAGATATTCCAGCCGTTCAGCAGCTTCTGGAAACCTATCCTGATTCCAGGGTCATTGTCGTGGCAAACAAGATCGATACCGTTAAAGACAGCGAGGAACGGACGGAGCGGATCGCAGCAATGACAGGGTGCGGTGTTTTCGGCATTTCGGCAAAGAGGCAGGATGGGATCGGGGAGCTGAAAACAGCAATGAATTCAATGGTCGAAGGCCTCGACAAGCTGCACGACGCAAGCGTACTGGTCACCAGCATGCGCCACTACGAAGCCCTGCGCAACGCAGCAGATGCTCTGCAAAACGCCAGAGAGCTTGTCGAAGCCCAGGCCGAAACCGAACTGATAGCCTTCGAACTCCGCTCCGCCCTCGACTACGTCGGAGAGATCACCGGCAAGGTTGTCAACGAGGAAGTGCTCAATGTCATCTTCGGACAGTTCTGTATCGGAAAGTAGTTTGGCAGAAGCAAAGTATATTAGTTGTCACTGTTCTCTGCTGCTTTTCTGGTCCTTTATTATCTGCTTGTGTAATGCAGCCAGAAGAGGTTGAGCGCTATGATGAACTCCGCCAAACAGTTATGTTGCTTGCAGAGGTTATAGCTGGTCAACAGAGCCTGATTTTCAAAGAACAGTCGTCACATCTCGAAGATCTTTTCGTGATGGCAATGGCGCATGATGTGGCAGATCTGATCGTTGTTGAGTTGAGAGGTGATTCCTTTGCTGATAAACTTTCGAGGAAGATAGAGGATAAGCTGATCTATCAAACCCGGCTGCTTGAGGGATTGAGGCAAAAAGGTGGTGGTTCGATCTCCGAGATGCTGACGCATAAGATACGCAACAGCGGGATTAGCTATACAATCGCATAACGAGCGTTCACTTGGATTTTATGCAGTATCACCACCATCAACGACGAGTACCTGACCGGTGATCCATGATGCTGATTCAGAGCATAAAAAAAACACGGCATTTGCAATATCTTCAGGTTTACCAAGGCGTTGCATGGGTAGTGCCCGCCTGATTCGCTCACGTTCTTCTTCTGGTTTATCGCAACGATTCAAATATTCTTCGAACATATCTGTTTCTACAGCGCCCGGACAAACGCAATTGACGCGGATTGCCGGCCCATGATCTCTTGCCATTGCTCGGGTTAAGGAGATAAGCGCTCCTTTTGTTGTAGCATAGGCGGCATTTTTTTTTGCACCTGAAAGAGCGAGAATCGAACTGATTGTAATAATTGTTCCCCGATTCATTCTCTCAAGTATCTCCTTGGTTATCCTGTAGGTCCCAGTAAGATTCGTTTCAAGGATATTCTTCCATACAGCCTCAGACGTATCGGACAAGCCAGACGGAGATGGATTGATTCCTGCATTGTTGACCAGCACGTCGATCTTGTCAACTCCGAGATTGCCTAATCCTTTACGAATCGCTTCAATGTTTTTGAGATCACAAACAATGCCGGAAAAACCCGGTATATCTTTCCCTGAATCAATGATCGAAGGATTACAGTCCAAACCCAGGACACGTGCACCGGCTTTGGCAAATAGGAGTGCTGTGGCATGACCAATTCCAGCAGCTGCACCCGTGACAATGACAGTTTTATCTTGCATCAGTCGAGCCTAGTATAGGTGATAATGGTGTCAGTGAGACGTTTTACTACATTTTGATAAGCTCTCGGTGCTGGTGCAATTACCCAACTTCCATCAGTGTTTACCAGGTCGCTGATGAAGACAAGCCCTGCGATAGTTTTGCTATAATAGTTCGCTACACTAAAAAGGGCTGACAATTCCATTTCGACAGCAAGGACTTCTTTCTCAATCAACGTTTGAAGAAATGGCCTGGTTTCCCTGTAAAGGGCATCGGTTGTTGCTACAGCACCTTGGTTATATCGTAATTCAAGATCGTTCAATGTGTTTTTCAAACGTTCGACAGCATTTACTGTAGGAGCGGACTGTTCATGTTTTCCGTAGTGAAGCGATGTGCCCTCAAAGATCCATGCGTTTGTAGGCAGCATCAATGCCCCGAGTTCAAGTTCAGGTTTACTTTTTGACGTAGGATGTCCTGCAGGACCGATAACCAGAAATTGTTCGCAGCCAAGTGCTATGAGTTCTTCGAGCTGGACAGCGGCCATCGGGGATCCGTGTAAACCTTGAGATATAGCAAATGAAATTCCATCATCAGGATTAAATACATCTAGCTCCATAGGATTTGTGATCCCAAGCGTCACCGAACGGTGCGGGAAGAGAGATTTCATTGTGTCGCTTACATCAGGTATATAACTGATTATACAATGGTTAGGTATGTCTGGAAGCTCATTGGAATCCCTTCGTGCAAGAAGAAAGTCGATGTAACGCTGAGCTGAAGTAATGCTTGTATCGAGTGCGGGCATGTTTTTTCTGGGATTAGAAACCGTTCGTTGTTGCCATGCTGTTTATTCAGTATTTGTAGGATTGTTTATCTCAAGTCTATTGATAAAAGATTGTCGGTTTTTATGATGTTTTTTCATAAAGCAATGCGTAAGCTGTAACGCTATGTCGAAAGACATGTTTTGATGTTTCAACAAGATCATTGCCAACGCTATAAGTGTGTTGGCCTGGATTCTTGCGTTACTTGATTTGGTGCACCCTGCTTCAATGGGAATAGAGCTGAAAAATGCATATGCAAGTTTAACGTTTTCTTTTCAATAATTTAGAAAGCTAGTCAGGTTGGAGCATATATTAGGTGAGTTACGGTTATTGGAATCAAGAAAAGCGATGTATCTGCATAGTATGTGTTCAAGGATATAATTATCGGCATTGTTATTGTTGGTATCTGGTCAGTATATATAAAGAATACGATTGATGCTTGTCTCAAGACGTTTCGTAGTCTCAGATTATCATGTTAAAATGGTGCGTTAGGATTTCCTTGCATATAACGAACCATATTGCGAGAGACATATTGAGTAACAGTTTCCCGACATCTTGCAAATGAATTCTGGAGATTGTTGGTATTTGAAAACACTGTCAGAAGCTTGTTAAACGGGGAGTTTTCCCCGTACTGCCCCGACTTATTAGTGTGCTTGCAAGAGTCACACTTGAAACTGCTCCGGTTGGTTGATACTATTCAGGCGTGAACGATCTTGCTGCACAGAAGAGCCAGCAATAAGAAGATTTGGTTATTCATCCGTGTTCACTCCAAGCGCTTTATCAATGGCGGCGTGCATTGACGTTTTTGATTCGAAAACGCGTATTCTTTCAGGACCGAGTATCTGATGGATCTGTTTTTGTAACGGATGACTTTTTTCGATCCATACATCGCCGAGCAGATGTTTTCCTAAACGGGAGAGTACCTGTGCTGATACTGCTTGTTTTTCCGGCCAGCTTGTAATTACCAGGTGGTGGTAGATTGGCAACGGCAGTCCTTCTTTCATAAGTAGTACATGATCTATTGCCAGAAAGAGAGCGCTTACGTTGCGATTGAGAAGGAGTGAGCGTGTGGCATTAAGCATGCTTTGCCGGTATTGGTCTATCATTTCTTTTCCAATAAAGACTCCTTCTGAAGAAATTGTACCCAATCCTGGATTGCTACCGGACAATCGTTCTCGTACGTTACCGATTAGATCAGCTGTGTTGCTCCCAAAGACAAGCAGAGAGGGGATGGTTCCATCGCCATCAACATATGATTTCAGTATTTGTTCATGGAGATGGGTCAGGATCGTTCCCATCTGAGGTTGGGCATTTACTTCTATGACAGCGGTCCTGGTTTCTTGCAAGGGTTTATGGATATCATTGGTAATAAAATCGACAGCAGCGATATCAAGTCGAAGAAGATCTGCGGCCCTTTTTGCCATATCTATGTAGGAGCTATCGATTTCTTCTGCTTCCAATGTGATCGCGTCTCCTCCGGTAGACACATTTGCAGAACGTTTTAAGGCAATGAATTCTCCTTCCATAGGTACTGAGTCCAGATTCAGGCCTTCTCGTTCAAGCATGTTCTGGGCTTCACTGTCTATGACAATCTGCTTCATAATCGAAAAATGTCTGGCTGATCGCCTGGGATCTTCGTTTGTTTTTTCAATAAGAGACTGTATTGTTGACATTCCATCACCGGTTATACCTGCAGGGAGACGTTTTACAATGGAGATTGTTTCACCACGGACCAGCGTGATTCGAAACGCGATCCCTTTCAGATGCTCTTCCAGCATGATAATCGATGAAAGTTTTTTTGCTTGCTCAAAAGCATTGTGTACTTCTTGAGGGTTTCTTAAGTCAGCATATACTCCTTTTCCCTGATCAAGGTCTGCCGGTTTTACGACGACGGGATAGCCAATCTTTTTTGCTGCTGATAGGGCTTCAGCGGGGTTATTTACATGCATTCCAAGAGCTACCGGTATGCCTCCCTGTTTCAGGAAGGCATTTGTTACGAGTTTGTTTTTTGCCTGTTTTACACCTATTGCATTTGTTTCATCAGTTATGCTGCTGTGAAACCATCGTCCTTTTATACCCCAACCATACTGAAACACATCTCCAGGTAGTGGCAGAACCGGTATGCCAAGTAAGTGGGCTGCGTTGATGAAGCGTATGTTGTTGGTGCCGAAGGGAGCGATTTTTCGGAGTTGCCCCAGTAATTGATCAAGTTCTTTACGCAATGAGGCAGGCAGAGACTTTTGCCGGGAATCCTGATTGTTTAATGTTTTAAGAATCCATTTCAGTGTGAAAACAACAGCGCGAGGTTCGTAGGATGGGAACAGGACGTTAAAGGTATGATGATTTGATTCTTGTTTTTTCGGAACACTACTGATTTTAAATGATTCAAGGACCGGAAAACCTGCAGATGCCATCAATCCATCAACAGTAATTGCTATGGTTCTGGCGGTATCAAACATTTTTTTTTCTCTGTTCGCCTTGAGTTCGTTTAAATGCTGGGCTAGAAGGGATGAGCCTAGCAGATTGAGTAGTTTTTGCTTGAGAAGGTTTTTGGCAACATTATTTGGCAACAGCAGTTGAACACTCAGTGATGGTTGTCTCACGCCTTCGACATACCCTGAAATGACCCTGATGGCATTCGCTTTAATCATTCTTGCTGTTTTCTCAGAATTGGCAGAGCGCACACTATTTTTCAAGTTGAACATACTTTCAATATGTAGAAAAACACTGTGCTTCTAAACCGTTAATTGGGCTGTCCGGCAGTATAGATTTCCGCACGGTTGTTAGGATTTGTTTGATGTTCTTGTCTATACTGAACAGTATCCTTATCAGTAAATCACCGATTCAAATTTACCGTTATCCCCTATGGATTCAATTACACAGGCATCTCTTGGTGCAGCGGTTGCTCATGTGGCCTGGCATCGGCCTTTAGGCCGTAAAGCTCTTCTTTGGGGGGCTTTTTTCGGTACGCTGCCTGATCTGGATATTATTTTCTTTCCCTTTTTCGATGACGTTCAGCAGCTTTACTGGCACAGGGGCGAGTCCCATTCGATCTTTTTTATTCTGATCGGGGGTGCATTGTTCGGTGCCTTGATGTGGCATATCAGGTGGAAAACAAAGATCTCTCTTAAGCGGGCCATTGTGGGAATTGCACTGATCCTGGCAACCCATGTGCTGATAGATTATTTCAATATTTACGGGACCCAGTTTTTTGCTCCGATTTCGCGAACCGGTTTCAGCCTTGGTAATTTTTTTATCATCGATCCGCTCTACACCGTACCGCTGTTGCTGGGAATTATAGCGGCAGCATTTTCCAGAACCGGGCAGGGATACCGGTTCACATGGGTGGGACTGACATTAAGCTCTCTATACGTTCTCTTTTCGCTGTTCTCCCATGCATATGCCGATTCGGTCTTCAAACGTCAGCTGGAGGCACAACAGATAGGGGTGAAAGCATCGTATACTGGAGCCACTCCGATGAATACGCTTTTATGGAGGCATGTGGCGCTGACAGATTCCGGAATTTTGATTGGGTACTTCTCTGTTATTGCTGATTCAGCGGAAGAAGAAATTGATTTTGTGAGAGTGCAAAGGAATGAGGAACTGATTGCCCCGTATCGAGGGCAGCGCAATATTGAGGCGGTGGACTGGTTTTCAAACGGTTTTTGGGTTGCTGAAGAAATTGATGGTGTAGTTACTATGGCCGATCTCAGGTTCGGAGAGCTGAGAACCGAACCGGATGATCCTCCGGAAAAGTGGCAGTATGTTTTTACCTGGGAGATCGCCGGCAATCCAGATTCTTTACCCCAGCGGTCCATTAAGCTCAATGACAGTCGAAGGGCTCTAGATGCTTTATGGGCTCGGCTGATCGGTGATATTCGTTCGATAGGAGAGTTTGATCAGTAAGTGATCAAGTAGAGGAGAAGGTCGATTCAAAATAGTATCAGAATTTGTCGTTGATTGCCATTGGTTGTTTGGTATGGACGTGCAGTACTCGGTATCAATGGAATATAAAGATACAAGAGCAGGCAAATATTGTTGCATCGATGATTGTATTGGGATACAAGAACTTCTATATCTTTAGAGTTTTTAATTATATCAATGATATAAATAGATTAATGGTGGATAAAATAAATGTTGTTATTATAACTGGAGGAGATAATTTAGAATCCGAAAGCTCTTGGAAGAGTGCTTATAATGTTTATGATTTGATTGGGAATAGAGATTTCAACAGGTTTTTAGTGTCAGTTGTTAACTGGCGTTGGACGATTGTAAAGACAGATGTTATATCTGAGAAAGACATAGATGATGCTGATATCGTATTATCAGATTTTAGTATAACCTACGAGGCAGAAAAGTTTTTTTTTGATGTGGCTTTTATAAGCATACACGGCTATCCTGGAGAGACTGGTCATTTGCAAAGCTTTCTTGATCTTGTTGATATAAAATATGTTGGCTCGGATGTTCTTACATCAGCTATTGCTGCGAACAAATTTTTATGCAATGAAATTGTCAGGAATTCAACGGACTTGCATCTTGCCAAACAGAAAATGTATGAAACTAGGACTAAATCATTATTTGAAAAGATAAAAGGTGAGTTTAACTATCCGTGTATAATCAAGCCAAATTCTTATGGCTCGGGAATTGGCGTTGCTTTGGTTACAGACGACATCATGCTTGATAGATCGCTGGATCTCGTTAAGTCGCTTGGGTGTGATGTGCTTGTTGAGGATTTTATCGAAGGTAGAGAGATTACAGTGGGGGCATTGGTGTTAAACGGTTCTATTCATGTGTTGCCTATAGCTGAAGTTACCAGGCCCAGGTACAGGTGTGAAGATGGCAAGATAAAGAATATGTTTTATACCAGTAGGCAAGGCGCCGAAATATGTTTTGATGTTGAGCTTTGTAAGAAAACAGGACATTACCTAAACGAAGCAACCGCTCATATTGGTAAGGTTCTCGGATGTAAAAGCTTTTACAGGATCGATTATATTTTGGGTGAAAACAATGCAGTATACTTTCTTGAAGTGAATACCATTCCGGGTATGACTTCAAAAAGTGTTTTTACCAAACAAATAGAAAAGAGCGAATACAGGCTTGATGAGGTTTATAATCTGATGATAGAAGAGGTGGTTTCAAACTAGTATTTATGTAGTAGATGGTTTTCGGAAAATGAAGGAGTTGTTTTTGCTTCCTGCAATTACTGAAGGCAACTCTATATAAGTAAAACTATCCGGGATTGCAGGAGGTGTCATTGAATGTATAAAGGCTTTAAGGTTTTCAAGGTTATTTGATGCTGCAATAGTGTAAAAATTGCAGCTGTTCCAGAAAATGACAGCATTTTTGAATAATTTTTTTATCGTTAATGTTAATGAATCAAGCGTTACAAGCTGTGAGTCCATTTTGTTCACTATGTTCTTTTTTTTCTCTTCAATTTCGTTTGGGTGAAAATACTTGAGCTTGAAGTCAATATCTTTTCTCCTTTCCCTGTTGTTAAAATCGTTGATATCAGGTTGCATGATCTTTTCCAACATCACAAATATGCCGTCATTTTTCAGGTTTTGTGAGGCAATATAAATGGGTTCAAGTCTTTTTTTTCCATACATTTGAAATGTCGTGTCTTCAAAAATTATATCAAAGCCTTTTTTGAAGGATTGTATTTTTTTAGAAATGATATACTGATTGCTGACTTTAAAAAATGGGGCACAGATGAAATATGCATTTTTTTCAGGCTTATTTTTATTGAAAATATTTTCATTGATATAGTTGGGACTGCAAGTAAGAGTCCTGATGCTTCCATTTGATATATCTGTGAGCGACCTTGCCATAACACCAGATGCATCACCGAGGGTATAGAGGTCAAGGGGGCGATTTTCACGATCTTCGATATAAGAAGAATATCGCAGAACAGCCGCACCAAAGCGGCATTGTTCTTCTAGTATATATGGTAATGAAGCAACAAAATGTTCATTGAATGCTCCAGCATACTTTTTTCTGATATCCGCAAAACGCAAGCAAAGGAGGTCGTGGGATAGTAAATCTTTACGTAGTGTGACGGGGCGACATGGAACACCTTTTGAACCTTTGGCAATGCTATCAAATTCTGATAACATACTTGTGATTCTTGGTGATTTTTTTGCAGATGCAATATATGCATCTATATTCAAATCAGATATATATGATGGGCTGTCGGATTCAAAGGCGATCATTACTTGATGTTTTGATGTTTAATGTCTCCTGTATCAGGTTGACTATATTATCATTTTTAGTGAATATCCTTGTGTTCAAGCTATATTTCTTTATCATATCAATTGCCTCCTGGTTTATATACTCTGATTCAATTAAACAATAGTCGGCGTGATCAATAGGTAATCCATGTTCTGATATTTCTTCCCTGGTGCATACGATCAAAAGTTCAGAAATGCATGTGTTTAGCAATAGCATTTTGACATTTTCATAAGGATATTTGTTTTTTGTCGATAGTTTTGTTTTGCCAAAGCCGGCGCTATTCGCGTATCTCCAGGCAAATTTTGGGTTTGAATCAGCTATGTTTTTGATTGCGTTGCAATCAAAGTCAGCGGCGATAACCAGTATTGATGGAATTCGTCCAGGTTTTTTGCCAAGTATTTTCTCTCCTATTTTTTTGATGTCTTTTCCGTTTTCCAAATGACCTCGAATAGAAGGTGTAAGGTTTAGTTCCAGGAACACACCTGTATCCAGACATGATTTTCTGATGTCAGTGGTTATATAATCTATTCCTAACATCTTGACGGATATTGATTCGGCAATTGCTTCGGCAATACTTTTTATGTCAGCATGTACCAGATGTGTTACATCAATGTTTGTTGCTCCTGTTCCCTGAAGTGGTATATTTCTTAATCTGATTGTATGTCCGTTCTCAAGTATGCTATGTTTTTCGTAACCCTGCTCGGAAATGACTCTATCAAATTCATCATCGATAGGTACCGGGCCAAGATAGTCTCCTGGTGAACTATTTGCGACTCTGGACTTGTTGAATTCAAGAGATAATTGCAGGATTGTATGTACTCCATCGCCTGTTATATGGGCAGGAATCCTGCGCGTGGCTGCAGTTAACTTTCCTCTGATGACAAGCAGTCTGTATACATCACCTTCAGCAAATGATTCGATCATGATAGGTGATTTGGAGTAACTTCTCGCGAGTTTATATGCTTTTTCGGCTTCAGATGTGTTTTGTATGTTTACAGATACACCTTTTGCACTTCCTCTGTCAATAGGTTTTATTACACATGGAAAACCTATAGCATTCAGTGCATTATAAAGCTGCTTCTCTTCGCGTATTAAAATATGTTTGGCGATAGGAACACCGAATATATCGAGAAATTTTTTGCTCGAAACTTTATTGTGCGATAATGCATGGCCAATATAAGAATCTTCATCTGAGCTCGATTCGAAAAATTTTAAAGAGTTTTTTCCGTATCCAAATTGCCAGATTCGTGATTTTTTGGTGAGCATGATATATGGAATGTTACGCGCTCTTGCCGCTTCCATTAATATTTTGGCTTGATAATCAGGATGAAAGGATTTGCATTTATCCCAGAAGCGAGTCAAAATATCATCCGCATGTTTTTGTTGTATTGTTTTGTTTTCAAAAGATTTTAATAAATCGACAGCAAGTTTTAATGATGCATAACTTAGGTGGGGATTATGATGCCCGAGCCAGATGACGATATTATTGTTTTTATACATGACTCCTCTTGCATTAATAAAGCCACGAACTTCATTAAGAGCAGCATAAGCCCATTCTGTAATATACAGTGCTGCAAAAAGAGCCGAATTTTGTGATTTGTCTTTCTTTATGCCTTTCCACCATGTTGAAAAAGCGCAATCCATTAAATGGCAATATTCCTCGATATTGTCAGGGATGTTGTCGTCTACTTCTATAAATACTTCTATTACCGGATCACGAGAATACGGATTGGGGCCAAAGTATGTTTTCCAATTTTTTAAAACTATCATGATTTTGCAGCTATGAATAAATCTCAGATTGTATCTGTAAGAAACGGGATTCGTGATATTGAATATATGACAAAAAGCATGCTATGGTCTTATAAAACAGAAAACACAAAAACATAAACATGCCGAATCTAATTACAGAGGAAGTAAGTATAACCTCAATACAACCGTATAACAGATTCAAAAAGGAATAAGCAAGCATATACATTGTCATAATCACCATGCGTCTGTTTGAAACCGGAGTGACTGGATGGTCGAGCAGCAAACAATATACATATGTTGATGCTACTACAGCAGGGAATGACTGTACTCTCTTGCTTATTACAGACGAAAGCTTTGTCAGCCAGGTGAATGAGAGTAAGGGATCTGGCCATTGTATAGGTTGGCAGGTATTGTCAGTTTTCATTCCTGTGCTGGTCTTGCTGCGCGTGGTTCCGGGTATGGTGCAAGAAAGTGAAAATTATTGTTGGTATTCTTTTGGTTGTATCATTTCAGGGTAACTGATTATTTTATAACATAATGGGCTGTGATTCCTGTGGCTGTCGTCATTGGTTGGCCGCAGTCGTGATTGCATTGACGTAAGAAGGTGTGTAGCTTTGATAATAAGATAAAGCAGTTGAACTCGGAACGAAGGACGATTCAAGGCTGTGCTATACCTTGGATAGTAGTTTGCTGGTTTTTTCATTCTTTTTAAGATTGTAAAAGGTAGAGGGACCCAGCATAGTTGCTGTTCATGATGTTTTGAATACTCATTTTGAGAAGAATGCGGTTCTGTGTTCTTGTCTGTTTTGAAAAGTTATAGAATTAGCATGGCAAAGACTAGAGATACCCTTATCGTATGATGCTTGTAAAGATGGTTGTCTGATCCGGGCCAGGAGAGTAAAAAAGGAGGAGAATTCATGAATCGTCGTGACATCGGAGTAGATATCGTTGATATCAGGCGTATAAGGAAATCGTATGAACGCTACGGTGAGCGTTTTTTAAAGCGGGTGCTAACAGACAGGGAAATTTGTCATTGCAAGAGGAAAAAAGACATGGTGCCGAGTGTAGCTGCACGTTTTGCAGCCAAAGAGGCTGTGTCGAAAGCGCTCGGGACAGGGATTGCAAGAGGGTTTACATGGAAAAGCGTTGAAGTGGTCAATGACGAAAATGGCAGGCCGTCACTGCATATGCTTGACCGTTCGCTTGTTATTTCGGACGATCATATCCGGGTGTCTCTTTCACACAGCGGTGATTACGCTGTCGCTTTTGTCCTGCTCGATCTTTGAGGAGGCAAATGCATAGTTATCTGATGTCTCTTCCAACGTATTAAACAAGGGAGGATTGTATGGAATGCACGAAATCCGTTACGGTTCAATGCCCATACTGTGGTGCGTTGAACGAGGAAATTATCGACTGTTCGGTTGAGCCGCCCGAGGAATACGTCGAAGATTGTGAAATTTGTTGCAGCCCCATGCTGATAATAGTGGAATCTATCAATGAAGAGGTGCCGGTTGTGAATGTTCACCGGGAAAATGAGTAGCTGGTAGGAAAAGGTTGATAGATATGTATGTATCAAAGAGAGTGTTCCGGGAGAGTACTTTTCCCGATTGAGAATGATCGTCCGGACTTTAACCCAGTTGCTGTGCCTGTCTTTAATATGATTTCCTTCAATCCTTTTTTATATTCGGTACTTGTTTGTTGCTGTCATTGATGTATCCAATATCGAGATTGAGGCAATACCTATTCAGTTTTCCAATGCGTTGGTTGCTTGTCGACAAAATAATTGAAATGGTACCCGGAGAAAAAGCAACAGGTGTCAGGTGCTTTTCACGATCGGAGCTGTTTTTCATGGATCATTTTCCCGGTTACCCTATCGTTCCAGGTGTTCTCCAGATCGAAATGATCGCACAGGTTGGAGGTAAGTGTATCATGGCAGCAAATCCTGAATATCTGCCTGTTCTTACTTCGGTGAAAAGCGCACAATTCCGCAAGTCGATCGAGCCGGGTGACAGGGCTTTTATTCATGCTGAGGTGACCATGAGAAAGTCATATTCACTGGCAAAAGGATGGATCGAGGTTGACGGCAAGAAAGCGGCAGCAGCGGAAGTGATGTATGGCCATGTTCCGATACCCGAGGGAAAGAAGGTTCCGGTAGATGATTCAGCTTCGGAAGGAGGCGGTATATGAGCAGGATCCTTTGGAGTAACGTTCTTGTCCCGGAGCCGGATATCGATTCGCAATCGTTTACAAGCGAATTCTATGGTGATTCCATAAGACTATCGAGAACAAAAAGCCTTTCTATTGAAGAGCGCAAGGCACCACTTCCGGATCGCAAGGCATTTCGTTCAATGAGCAGGGCGTCAGTACTTCTCTCACTTGCTTGTCTCGAAGCCCGGGCTTCTCTGAATTCCTTTCTCGTTCATTCCCCCTTCGAGGTTGGAATTTATTGCGCTGTTGAAAACGGTCCCGTTGATCTTCGTTCTGCCAGTGCAATGCTGAGGGTTTCTCCTGATGACTTTGCCGATGAGTACAAACGGGTGAGGAATCCAAAGTTGTTTCTCAAACAGGTTCCCAACCTTGCTCCCGCCCAGATGGCCATTTTTCTTGGTATTATGGGTCCGCTCAACGTTTATAATCACAGCTCATGGGGTTGCGTGCATGCTTTCGATCAGGCTGAGGCCGATATTCAGGAAGGACGGTTGAAAGCCGCCCTCGTATGCAGCGCGTTCAGTTTTGAGAATCCGATCGTTCTTGAAGGGATGCGAAGAAATGTATTAAAAGATCGAATTCTTTGTGAGGGGGCAGGTGCTATGCTGCTTGTTCCTGATGACTTGTTCATCGACTGGAGTGATCATGACTTTAACGACAGTGATTCATATTATGGCATCAGTCACCAGCTTATCATACATCTATTATCCAGGGGGAAGAAATGATATCAGAACAGGAACTTTTCGGAAAAGTCGAAGAAGCGGTTCGTACTGTTCTCAATACAGATGAGGGAGAAGTGCAAAAAGAAAGCATGTTCAAGAGTGACCTCGATGCTGAAAGTATCGATTATCTCGATATCAGTTATGAAATCGAACAGAGAACAGGTCTCGAGCTTGATTTTACCGAGGCTCTTAAGTATATCACTGATCGAAAAGGCGAAGATATTACCGACATTTCTGTTCAGGATATTCTCGACTATATGATGCATGTCATGAAGAAAAAACAAGGCGGAAATGCATGATGCATGATGTCGTTGTAACACGAAACGGCATTGTTTCCCCGATTGGAACAACTCTAGATGAGTTTGAAAACAGGCTGTTTGCCGGTGATTCAGGAGTTGTCGATATTCGCGGATCATTAGTAGGCAGGGATTTTCCTGTCCCTTACGGGGCAGTTGTGAAACCATCGGGAGTGCCATTTTCAGAAGAGTTGGGCATTGAGTCAGGAACACAAACTCCCGGGGTGCGTTACGGTGTGTATGCTTTTGAGCAGGTTTTTGATCAATTGCCGGAAGCGCTCCAGATCGACGGGATTGTGCATGGCACTCCAGCCGGTGTTTTTTTTGAGATCGTACGGCAATCTCTCAGTGACTTTGAGCCGGATACCTTTCTCTGGGATGAAATCAGGGCTGAATGGTTTGTGGAGATTATGGCCGAAAGACTAAAAAATCGGGGTCATGGTGAAATTTCTGAGCGGAACCTGATTACAGTCAATTCCGCCTGTGCGGCAGGAAGTCAGGCAATAGGGATTGCGTATCGCTACCTGCAGTCGGGCAGAATGAAGCGGTGTCTCGTGACAGCTGTCGACGCGGGAGCATGGGAGAGTCAGCTTATGAATTTTCATCTTCTGCAGACACTTATGACTGATGATGTACCTGCTCCGACCGCAAGCAGACCGTTCAGCGCGAGCAGAGGAGGATTCGTTAAAGGTGAAGCTGCTGCCGCTCTCCTGCTCGAGACTCGTGAATCGGCAGAAGAACGGGGCGCACGTATACTTGCCGAAATAGCCGGATATGCATTCAATAACGACGCGTATCGACTGACAGATGGCAGGGAAGACAATTTCTGTGTGGTCAGGGCAATGGAGGATGCTATTGCTGATGCCGGTATCTCTGTTGATGAGATCGATTATGTCAATGCGCACGGCACAGCAACTCAGCAGAACGACCGTCTTGAGACACAGGCAATCAAAAAGGTATTTGGTCAAAGAGCTTACAATATCCCGGTCAGTTCGCTGAAATCGCAAGTCGGTCATCCCACGGTTGCTGCAGGGGCCGTCGAAGCGGTTGCCTGTATCCTTATGCTCCAGCGTCAGCGTATCGCGCCTACGATCAATCTGACCGATCCTGACCCGGAATGTGATCTCGATTATGTTCCGGAAGGGGCAAGGGATGCCGATATGCGCTATGTTCTCAGCAACAGTTTTGGGTTCGGGGGGCAGAACGCCTGCCTGGTGTTCAAAACAGGAGATGTATGATGGAAAAACGCCTTGCGCTGATTACCGGCGGGACTTCAGGCATCGGTTTTGGTGTGGCAGAAGCGCTGGCCGGTGACTGTGATCTTGCCCTTGCCTATGCAGGAAATCATGATCGCGCAAATAATGCAGCGGGGATCCTTCAGAAAACAGGGACTGAGGTCAAGTTGTTTCCGGGCAAACTTTCCGGATATGATGATGCTAACAGGCTTGTTGACGATGTCATAGGAAGGTATGGAAAATCACCTGAAATTTTGATTAACGCAGCCGGCCGGATAAAGGACGGCTTTTTTATGCAGATCGATTTTCCTTTTCATGATGAGCTTGTTGCGCAACATCTGTTGGTGACCATGGCCTTGAGCCAGCTTGTACTAAAGCCGATGTACGGTAAACGGTATGGTAGAATCGTCAATATCGGTTCGATCAGCGCTTTCTACGCCAAACGAAGCCAGGTAAGTTATTCGGCAGCCAAGGCAGGGTTGACAGGATTTACCAGAACACTCGCTATCGAGGTTGCCCATCGTGGTATCACCGTGAATACAGTTGCTCCTGGACTTATCAGGTCACCGATGACAGAAGGGATTGTCCGGTACCTTGAAAGCGGTTCTGGAAAGCAGATTGCAAAACATATACCCTCGGGATTTATCGGTGAACCAGAGGATGTTGGTTCCCTGGTTGCATTTTTATGTTCCGATAAAGCTCGATACATAACCGGCACGGTTATTCCGGTTGACGGGGGAAGATCTCTGGGAGACACCGGAATATGAGACACCTGGAAAACAAGATTGCTGTCGTAACAGGCGGGACGAGAGGGATCGGCAGGGCGATTTCACTTGCGCTGGCTGAGAGCGGTGCGAAGGTTTATGCTCTCTATGCCAGAAACCGAAAAAACGCTGAAGCTCTCGAGGAGGAAGCCTCTGGCAAAGGGCTTGAGATCATGACCATTCGGGGCGACCTGTCCCACGAAGAGAGCTATAAACAGTCTGTGGCTCATTTGCAAAAGTCATGTGATCGCGTCGATGTGTTGGTGCATTCAGCAGCCAGTGGTGTTCACCGTAAAGCGATGGAGCTTTCAGTAAGGCATCTTAGATGGACCTTTGACATTAACTTTTTTGCCATACACAAGTTGACTCTTGACCTGATCAGCAGAATGGGGCCTGGGAGCAGGATTATCGGTATTACATCGCCCGGTGGTACCCGTGTGATTCCCAGATACGCTGCAGTTGCGTCAACCAAGGGCGCCATGGAAGCGCTATTCCGTCATTATGCCAGTGAACTTGCGCCGGAAGGCATAGCAGTAAACCTTGTTTGTCCCGGACTTGTTATGACCGATGCAGTTAAAGCATTGCCGGAGCTGGAAATAATGCTTGACAAAACTTTAGAATACACTCCGTCCGATAAATTGACAACGCCTGAAGATGTTGCGGGACTTGTCAGGTTTTTGACAACCGAAGCAGCCACACAGATTGTTGGTCAGAATATAATTATCGACGGTGGAAAAGGATTGTTTGCATAGTATCACAGGTACCAGCTAGAGTATGAGTCAGAAGATTATTGCCGAAATGATAGGCGTCTCCAGGTATTATGGACAAGGGGAGAGCCGTGTGACCGCTGTAGACAGGATCAGTATTTCATTTGGCTATGGGGATATGAAAGTCCTTGTAGGTCCTTCTGGCAGCGGTAAATCCTCACTACTTCATCTTGTGGGATGTATCGATAAGCCAGATAAAGGCAGGATTATCATCGATGGAATTGATACTACTTCGATGACCCTGGAACAGCTCGCACCACTAAGGTTGCAGAAAATCGGTTTTGTTTTTCAGTCCTTCAATCTCATACCGGTGTTGACCACATATGAAAATGTTGAACTGCCGTTACTGTTCGGCGGGTATGATAAAGCTTCTGTAGTTGACAGGATCAACAGTGTTCTGGACATGGTTGGGCTTGCAGAAAAGAAACATCATTATCCGCGACAGATGTCGGGTGGGCAACAGCAGCGTGTGGCTATAGCGCGAGCCCTTGTTGCCAAACCTCTGCTTGTTGTTGCCGATGAGCCGACGGCAAATCTTGATAGCAAAACCGGCATCAGTATTCTTGAATTGCTAATGGACCTAAACAGGAATGAGGGAGTAACCGTAATCGTGTCTTCTCATGATTCAGTGGTCCTTGACCGTATCAGCGATGTCGTTCATATAATGGACGGCAGGCTGTTGGATCTGAGAGGCAAACCACAAAGATGATTCATTTTGTCTATTGTTGGAGGAGCTTGTGCCGCTTTTATTTCTCTTAATCGTTATACACCAATGGATACAGTTTTGACTGATTTTCATTCAGTTACTCTGGTGCCGATGGTACCTCAAGAGATTTGTCTTGATCTTTTGATTAAAGGTGCGACAAAAGCAGCAGCTGTCCAGTCGCAAAAAGAATCCGACAGGCAGGTTAACAAAATTCTACGGTTTGTGACGTTGATGTTTAAACAGTTCGCACCTCCACCCGAAAAGGTCAGGCAGCGTTATATGTCCATTTGGCCTGAGAAATATGATTACAATCGATATAAAGATACCAGAATAACCGAAGGTGACAGGTTTGTTTCCTGGGAGCCCATATTTCCAATTTTCAGCGAACTTGCACAAAATCATCGTAACCCCGAAGGTATCCCGATCGGGGAAAGAATGAAACTCTATCGTCGAATCAGTCAAATGCATATCAATGAACTTTACAAGAATGTATCTGTTCCTGCTGAGCAGATGATTCATGTTACTTCAACAGGTTATTGTAGTCCTAATCCTGTTGAGATACTGGCTGGCGAACGCCAGTGGTCTGATATCGAGGTGAGTACTGTCTACAACAAAGCATGTAATGCGTCTATTTCTGCTATACGCACTGCTAATGCTAGTATGAGGGCCTCCTATACCGGGCATTATGAAAGGCCCAAGAAAAGGATAGATATCATTCATACTGAGATGTTCAGTCTTCATATCAACATGTCAGAAGTCAACCCACTGAACGTTGGTATGCTGGGGGTGATCTCCGACAGCTTTATTCGATATTCTCTGGTTACTTATGATGATGTTGCCAGCTATGGTTATCGGGGATTGAAATACATAGCATCGAGAGATTTTATTGTTCCTCATTCCGCTTCCATAGGTGGGTGGATGGTTAGTAGCCCCTCGTTTGCTTTTGAGGTTGATTTGTTGAAGTATTATCGGGTCATAAGTAAAAATATGCATCGCTTGATTGATGCGATATGTGCGGACCTGGGTATTACATTCAGTGATATAAAAGACAATCTTTTGTATGCTGTCCAGGCATCGAGTAATATGCTTATGAATGAAATACAAAAGAGTTTGAAGTTGTCGGCAGAGAAGATGCTTTTTAGCAGAAATCTACTCTACGAGTATGGATATCTGTCATCTGCGGCTATTCCTTTTATGTGTAAAAAAATTATTGAATCCGATGATATTCCTGTAGGACAGAAAGTGCTTTGTATAGGACAGGCAGAAGGCGTTACTCTTTCGGCTTTGTTGCTGGAAAAAGTCTAGGGTGATTCAGCATTCTGGAAAAAAATCTGATTTGTATGAATATTATTAGGCTGACTGTTCTTGCGTTAAGAAACCTCTTTCGTAATAATAGAAGAACGTTAATTACGTTGCTTGTGGCATCCGCGGGATTTGCTGCGCTTGCCATTTTTGCCGGATATATGGATTTCAGTTTTAGCGGCTTACGGGAGGTTACTATCAGCAAAGGTTTTGCTGCAGGTGGAGGAACCGGTCATATACAAGTTTATAATAAGGATGCGGTCGATAACGATGAAGAATATGCAATGCAGTACGGTATTGAAGGTTATAAAAGTATGCTGGATGAGATTACACAATTAAATCATGTATCGTTTGCTACAGCTCGTATAGAGTTTAATGGTCTTGTTTCCAATGGCGACAAGTCTATCTCTTTCATGGGTATAGGTGTTGATCCAGTGCATGAATCGGGGCTGATTCAATACTGGAATTCGCTTAGAAAGGTTGATCACAGAAAGAAAGCAATGAGCGATGCTGCATACAGACAGCTTCAGGAAACGGGGCCGTATGGAGTCTTGCTGGGTAGAAAAATGGGGGAATCTCTTAATGTGCGTCCAGGCGACACTCTCATGCTTATGAGTACGACGGTTGATGGGGCCGTTAATGTTGTTGATGTTGATGTTGCAGGATTAGTTGACGGTTCAATGAGTGTTGTTGATTCCCATTATCTTGTAACCACAGTCGAAGCTGCTGAACGTTTGTTACTGACAGACAAGGTATCAAAAGTTGTTGTCGTGCTTGATAATACAGAAAATACGACTTCAATGGCGGGAGTAATTGATGCTACTGTGAATACTGACAGGAATAATAGTGAGTTCGCTGTCGTAACGTGGGATAAACTTGCAGAATACTATTATTCGGTAAGAGATATTTACAACATAATTTTTGGTTTCACCGGTGGCATTGTTGTTGTGATAGTTTTTCTGGCATGTGTCAATACCATGTTGATGTCAACCATGGAAAGAGTCCGCGAAATCGGGACGCTCAAGGCCATAGGTGTATCCAATGTCTGGATCTCCCTGATGTTCCTGTTTGAGGGATTGTTTATCGGATTGTTAAGTATTGTAGGTGGACTTGTATTACAATATGTTTCTATTGTTTTGATCAACAATGCCGGTATCATGATGCCTCCTCCTCCGGGGACAAATACTCCATATCAGCTGAGAATATATCCTGCTTTCGAATATGTTCCATGGATTGGATCGCTTATCGTTATGTCGACTACAATGTCCGGGTTTTTAACCCTCCTGAAGATCAGAAAGATTTCAATTGTCAACTCTTTGACCCATGTTTAAGGTATCGGCCACGATTGTCATTGCCTTTGCGCTGTTCTTTTCTTGCGGTGTTTTTTTTTACAATGTCACTGCCGGGGAAGTAGCCGGGTTTGCTGCAACTGACTTTCCTCAAATCACCAAACAGCCAGGGGCCGCTGAAAGTGACTCTCTTGGTATCCCGTCAGATTCAAATTCTCTTGAAGGTGATTCAGTGGCAACTGATATCCAGCCGGATCCCTCGATTGTGCTCGAAAAAACCGACTCAGTACGATCTCCCTGGGAAGGCTATACCATGATTGCAGATATTGCCTACGAAAAACACGGTCAGTCGAAAAAAGAAAACTTTCGGGTATTTGTCAAGGATTATCGTCAAACCCTGGTCAGTTATCTCAAACCAGCCAGACTACGTGGCAACCTGTTGCTTATGGTTGATGACAATCTCTGGTATTATGTGAATGAAACAAAGCGTCCGATGCGGATAACGCCTATACAGAAACTGTCTGGGGGAACATCCTATGGTGATATAACACGATTGAACTGGTCTGGCGACTATGTTCCCGAAATGGTCAGTGAGGAGAGTGTTCGTGTAGATGGGGCAGTCTATGATACATGGTTTATGAAGCTGACTGCAACATCAAGCAGTGCTACGTATAATACGATTGATCTTTTTGTCGAAAAAGAAAGCTATTTCCCCCGAAAGGCGGTTGTCTACCTTCAGTCGGGCAAAAAAATGAAGACGATGTTTTTCACGGAGTTCAATGAGATATATGGAAAGATCATGAACACCCGGATTGATTTTGTTGATCATCTCAGCTCGGATAGCAAAACCACTATGATTTTCTCTGATATCAGTGTTAAACGTTTTCCCGAGAGGTTTTTTCTGAAATCAAGCCTTCCGTTACTCTACAGTGAAGTTGTATATTAAAAACACTTGTTTTGTGCTTTACAATACCCGTTTTTCGTACCCTGATAACTTCAAAATCCTTACAGATGAAAATGGCATTGGCGTTCTACCAGTCAGGCAATGATAAGGAGAAAACTGTTCTTTGGCTGAAAGATGTGATCAGGGTGTTTATCGTGCTCTTTTGTCTTATCAGTTCTCATGCTCTTCATGCAGAGGAAAAAACTCAATCAGGCCCATCTTCTTTTTCATACTCTGTTCTGCTCAGAGGTGAAGGGCAGTGGGTCGATCTTGGTGATACCTGGTTGAATCCCGATAATGTTCTCGAACAGCGGGATGAACGCTATGAAGGGTATCTTCTGGGCAACTTGAGATTCAAAGGCCTTGGAGGAATGACAGAAGCAGAGATCCGTTTGGGCTATGAATATCTTGCGGGAGAAACAATTAGCGGTCATTTTGATGCTGATGATTTCAGCAGCGTCGTCAACCAGTTATACTATCAGACCTTATCGGAACCGATTTCAATGGCATTGGGGCGGAAAAAAGTCCGATGGGGAGTCGGTTATTCATACAGTCCTACTGATCTGATCACACAGCAGAGGAATCCTGAAGATCCGGCTGACAGGCTCAACAGGATCGAGGGAACTGACCTTCTCCAGCTGTCCTATACAAACGGTATAGGCGTGGTTGATCTTGTCTATTTTCCTGAGCTTGACTGGGATTTTGGCGATCCGTTCGTGGTGAACAGCCGCTGGGGCGCGAGATGGTATCAGTTCTTTGATCCTTTTGATCTTTCGCTTGTGGGGATGGTTGATGACGATGGTGAGTGGGCTGCAGGCATCAATACTTCGTTGACTCTCGGCAATGCGCTCGAACTGCATGCTGAATATCTGTACATCTCTGAAAACAGCCGTTTGTATCCCGATACGGAGGCCGCAGCAGAACAGTTCCTTTATCCCTACATGCCGTCATCAGACGACGGTTTGCATGAACTGCTTCTGGGAGGCCAGTATACGTTTGATAACAACCTCAATCTTACTCTGGAATATCTTTTCAGAAGCTCTGGCTATTCAGTCAGTGAATTCCAGGCCTATACCGTAAATGCGGCATGGCTTAACGAGCAGTATTCTACGCTTGTGGATAACAGCCCTGCAGTTGGCGGGCTGCAATGGGCGGCATCGAATCTTGCCGCTCCGCAGCGCAAACATTATCTCTTTACACGCCTCTATCATCCGGAAGTTTTTCAGTTCGTTTCTGTCGAGATGTACAGCTATGTCGCTCTTGAAGACGGGAGCGGCCTTTTTGTATTGGCACCGACCTACAAAGGTCTCGATTCGTTCGATGTTTATTGCCGGTTTGAAAAGTTCTGGGGCGGAAATGACACGGAATTCGGGCTTTTTCCAGATAATCTGAGTGCGATTGTCGGTATATCTCTCTATATGGGGGGCTAATAAAAAAAGAGGCTGCTTTTGTTAAAGCAGCCCCGATTGCAAACAGATGCCATTTTCAGATACGCTGTGCGATTGTCCCAGATGGCAGTCAGAAAGGTCATATGTCCTGAATTCAGGAGGCGTCCTGGTTTGAGTTCTCTTCGTATGCCTCGATACGAACTTCCGTTACACCGCGCTTCAACAGGTCGATCTCTTTTGCCGCCTCAAGGGAGAGGTCGATAATACGTCCCTTGATATACGGTCCTCTGTCGTTTATTCTTACAAGAACTTTTTTTCCGTTTGCAAGATTCGTTACAAGTACCCTGGAGCCGAACGGGAGTGATTTATGCGCGGCTGTGAGTTCATGCATGTTAAAGCGCTCGCCGTTTGCCGTTGTTCGTCCGTGGAACCTGTGAGCGTAATAGGATGCTTTTCCTTCAGTAACAAGGAAACATCTTCCTGGTATTTCTTCTGCGTTTTTGTTGCTGTGAGAATCGCTCTGCATCTCGAAGACGGTATCTTCCATGCAGGAGAAATTGGCAAGTGCAGAAAAGCCCGTCTGTAGCGAAGTATAGCTTGAACCGGCCTGACAACCCGCCAGATTGGCAAGTATCAAAAAGGCAATAATTGAGTGTGCGGCGAATGAAATTCGTCTTGTAATAGTCATATTGTCAGTTTTTGGTGAAGTCTGTATCCGTGAAGTGCTGCATTTTTTAGATGGATACAGGGAGTGTTTTCCATGAACATACTTTTGGAAAATCACAAAAAGATACGATAAGAATATAACAACATCAAAAATTCCTGGAATAAGGGTCTTGATTCGTTAGTATTTCCGGTCTTTTATGCTAATAGTCAAGGATAAATTTCCTGGTATCCGTAGTATAAACTATTGATGCTGCAATATGGTTAATGTTTTGATATACTGTTGTTAGCTGTTTCAAGCAAATAAAACACGAAAAACATGCGTCTGATTCTTATGACGGGAAAAGGAGGTGTGGGTAAGACCTCTATGGCGGCCGCAACGGGTCTTCGCTGCGCTGAGCTGGGATATAAAACGCTGGTATTGAGTACCGATCCGGCACATTCTCTTGCAGACAGTTTTGATGTCGAGCTGGGGCATGAGCCAAAAGAGATTTGCGAGAATCTCTGGGGTGCTGAACTTGATGTTCTCGAGGAGCTTGAACAGAACTGGGGGGCGGTCAAACGTTACATCACTGAAGTTCTCCAGGCAAGGGGCATGGAAGGAGTTCAGGCAGAGGAGCTTGCCATTTTGCCTGGATCGGATGAAATATTCGGTCTTGTCAGGGTTTTTCGCCATCACAAGGAAGGGAGTTACGATGTGCTTGTCATCGATTCCGCTCCCACAGGTACCGCGCTACGTCTCTTGAGCATACCTGAAGTAACCGGCTGGTATATGCGTCGATTTTACAAACCTCTCGAAAAGGTTGCCGTAACGCTCAGGCCTCTTGTCGAGCCTATTTTCAAGCCGATTGCCGGATTTTCCCTGCCCGACAAACAGATGATGGACGTTCCTTACGAGTTCTACCAGAAGATAGAGCGGCTTGGTGAAATTCTGACAGACAATACGATTACAACGGTCAGGCTCGTTACAAATCCGGAGCGAATGGTACTGAACGAATCACTCAGGGCTCATGCCTACCTCAGTCTTTACGATATCTCTACAGACCTTATTATCGCAAACAGGATAATCCCCGAAGAGGTGACCGATCCCTACTTCCAGTACTGGAAAGAAAATCAGAAAATATATCGTGATGATATATACGAGAATTTCAGCCCGTTGCCGGTAAAGGAGGTTCCGTTGTATTCCCGTGAGATATGCGGTCTGAAAACGCTTGGCAAGTTGAAGGAACTGCTTTATGGCGACGAGGATCCTTCAAAGGTGTATTACAAGGAGAATACCATGTCTGTCGAGCAGATCAAAAACGGCTATACAATGACCTTATCACTTCCGGGAGTGGAACAGGACAGGATACAGCTTTCAAAAAAGGGTGACGAACTGAATATACGAATCGGGAATCATCGCCGGAACCTGGTACTGCCTCAGGCGCTTGCAACGCTGAAGACCGCGGGTGCCGAAATGGATGGCGAAAAACTGATGATCACCTTTGAAGAAGAAAGGGGGAAGCAATAGTGGCCTGATATGAATCGGGATTTGTGCCGCTGTACTTGCTTTTAACGATTGTAATTGATTAAATTAGAGTTTAATTACGCCGTTATAGGTTGCAGTACTTTAAAAGAAAACATCATCTGGGCAATGGCTTACAATATCGGAGACCCGGTTATTTACAGGAAGACAAAAAACTCGTCCCGGCCGGGACCTCGAGCAAGACAGGTATATCCTCTCGAGCGTGGTGAGACCTACCACTATGTTGTCGATAAATACTGGAAGGTTGTGGACGTCAATGATGACGAGTATACGGTTGATGTTGTCACCCGCACAGGCAAGCTTCATCGACTGGCAATGAACGACCCGAATCTCTACAAACCGCCTTTTTTGAAATACCTTATGCTCAGGAAACGATTCCCGGATGTGAGTGCAATAGAACGGTAAGAACGTTCTTTAAGGTGTGCCTTATTCTTCGCCCTCGCCGACCGGTTCGGATCCGGTTCGGAGATGATGAACCTCTGTGTCGAACCACAGGGGTTTTTCGTTGCGAAGCATGCTGACCACCACCTGGAATTCGGAAGCCTCCTTGAATACCCTGTTTTCAATAAGCTGATTGCCTGAATCGTAGAGTGCAATTCGCCCTTTGTGTTCGTTTAAGTCCCATCTGCTGTAATAGCTGGCTACGAGTACATTTGCCATACTGTTATTTCTTCCTGAATTGAGTGATTGTCGAGCATGTCTAATGGAGCGTCCCGACTCGTCGGGACGCTCAGTTTAGGTTTTTTTCTTTATCGATATATCTTGCCCCGTTGAGGGCCGCCCATGATCGGGTGGCTTTTTCACCTGCAGGTGTCAGCGTAGTCTTCGAAACCCTGGCGCCATTAAAAATTGTATCGATCTGACGTGCCCCGGTGAGGTTGCATCCCCTGAGGTCAGCGTCGGTGAAATCGGTGTCGTAGAGGTTGGCGTCCGACAGGTCGGCGTTATAGAGCGTCGCTCCTTTAAGTCTGGTTCCCCAGAGGTTTGCTCCGCTGAGATCGGCATCCGTCAAATCAGCGTAAACCATGAATGCCCTTTCAAAATCCGCTCCCTGGAGGTTGGCTGAACGGAATACCGTTTCTTTCAGACTTGCTCTTTTCCAGGACGTGCTTGCAAGTGAGGCTCCTGTAAAATCGGAATTGTCCAGTTTTGCTCCGTTCATTGTCGAACCTGTCATGGCAGCCTCTTTCAGGTCTGCGCCTTCAAGTCCTGCATCGTCAAGGTTTTCGGATTCCAGGTCGGGTGTTATCCCGGGATTTTCTTCGCGAAGAGTGTTCCATGCGCTGATGTTCTCGAAAAGAAGCGTTTCCGGTGCTTCTTCAAGAGGCGGTTCGGCAGCAGGAAAATCAACTTTGTCGGTGTTCGATCCGGAGAGGGCATCTGCCGGTTGAGAGGATCCAGATGTCCGGGTTTCGGATTGAGCAACAGTTTTTGATGTCAGTGGAGCAGGTATGTAAGGTTTGGTTTCCATGACAACAGGGCTTTGCTCATCTTCATTGGTGTATCGGGCACTGTTGAGTGATGCCCAGAGTGAGCTTGCTCTTTTGCCGGAAGGCAGAATGGTGTTGTTCGAGATCATGGCACCCCTCAGTATCGCCTGCCGCAATAACTGCGCGCCATTCAGATTGGCTCCTCTGAGGTCAGCCCCGCTCAGGTCCGCTTCGAAGAAGCGGCTGTCTCGAAGATCCGTGCCGGAAAGGTCGGTATTTTTCAGATTGGCGAAACGCATATCGGCACCAGAAAGGTTGGCGCCCTGAAAGTCAGCACCGGGTGCAAACGAGTTTTTGAGATCGGCCCCTGACAGGTCGGCTCCCCTGAGAACGGCGTTTTTGAGGCTGGTCCTTTTCATTGTTGAAAAAAGAAGCTGTGCATTTTCCAGATTGGCGTTATTAAGCTTCGCGCCGTTGAAGCGTGCGCGGGTCATCAGGGCATGACGAAGGTCGGCATTTTCGAGCTTTTTGTCTTCGAGATTTGCCCTTCGGAGGTCAATTGTAACCGAAGGTTCAGAGCTGCGCATGTCATTCCATCTGTCGATACCGGATAAGAGAGCCTGTAGCTGAGCGGAATCGAATCCAAAAAGAGAGGTTGGTGCCAGAGTTCCTGCTACGGCAAGAAAAAGAGATAAAACGAGAAGGATTTTTTTCATGGGATCAGAACGGTTGTTTCCCTGGTAAGGTGATTAGCAATAATATAGGTAACAGCGGGCAGTATGCGTAACCTGTCGGAGGGGAATCAGGTTCTTGATCGCATTAAGATGACGGAACCTGCTATGATAAGCAATCCGCCTATCCAGGCCAGCTGAGGCGGTACCTCCTGCCAGAAAATATACCCGTAGAAGATCGAGAAAATGATTGAGGCATAACTCGCTGCGGCAACGACCGGAGCGCTGTCCATCCTGTATGCAAGTGTCATCAGGTACTGGCCTGCACTTGAAAAAATCGCAATTCCCGAAAGCAGAAGCCATTGGGTCCGATCGGGCAGGACGAAGGATGAGCCCATCCAGAGGGCGCTCAGGATGGCGATCACGACATAGAAATTCATCACGATCGTAGCAGGTTCATCCGTCCGGTTCAGTTTTCGCACCATGAGGTGAGCCAGTGCCGAAGCGGTGGCAGCACCGATGTTTACCCATGCAGCCATCGACCATCCGAGTGACGGATCGAGAATAAGTGCAACGCCTGCAAGCCCTGTTCCTATAGCAATCCATACACCGATACCGGATTTTTCTCCTACAAGCCATGGGGCGAGAAGGGCGAGTATGAGCGGCTGTGCCTTTCCCAGAAAAACACTGACGGCAATGGGGATTTGTGTTAAAGCATAGTAAAAACCGCTGACGGCAAGGAAACCGAACATGGATCGGTACAGAAGCGTTGTCTTTGCGTTGACAATGAGTTTTTTCTTGTTCAAATGAAGAAAGGCGATAAAAAATGGAAGCGGAAGAACGCTTCGGAAAAAAACAATCTCGGGGACAGGTAGAGAGTGGCCAATTGCCTTGACCATTGCCGCCATGGTCGCAAAACAGGCCGATGCCGCCAGCATGAGGAGTATACTCATGAAAGGTTTACTATGGTAAGTGAACGGTGCAGGTGCCTTGAAAAAAACAAAAAGATACGAGGATTCATAATTGCGGGTGCCACTGACCGGTCTTTTCGTATCCGAAACGAATATCTGAGCCCTGCTGTTATGAGTATATAGTTTATTGGTTGATAATAACCTTTTTCCAGGAAGGTGACATTATGACAGAAAAATCATCATATAGCGGGAAAGTGCTGGTTGCCGGAGCAACCGGCAAAACAGGAAGATGGGTTGTATCCCGTCTTCAGCATTACGGCGTTCCTGTCAGGGTACTCTCAAGGACTGCAGAAAAAGCACAGTCGCTTGGTGATGTTGAAATCATTGAAGGAAAGATTCAGAGCGATGAAGATGTTAAGAGGGCTGTAGAAGGCTGCACGGCGGTTATCTCTGCCCTTGGATCGAGTGAAGTATTCGGAGATGCTTCACCTGGCGAGGTTGACCGTGATGGCGTCATGAGGCTTGTCGATCATGCAGCAAAGGCAGGTGTTAAGCATTTTGGTCTTGTCAGCTCGATGGCTGTAACCAAATGGTACCATCCGCTCAATCTTTTTGCAGGTGTTCTCAGCAAGAAGCTTGAAGCCGAGGATCACCTCAGGCAAGTGTTTGGCAAAGAAGGCCTTTCCTATACGATCGTACGTCCAGGTGGACTGAAAGACGGACCTCCCCTGCTGCATGACCTGTATGTAGATCAGGGCGACAATTTGTGGAGCGGATCAATCAACCGTGGTGACGTTGCGGAGCTTCTGGTTGTGTCGCTCTGGACAGACAAGGCGAAAAACAAAACCTTCGAGGTGATCAACGAAGGCGAAGAAGAGCATAGCCAGGAAAGTCTGGAGAAATATTACGACAAGCTTGCAAGTTGAGCTTCGAGAGGCTGTCTCGGGAGTATGGCAGAGACAGCCTCGATCTTCCGATCCGGTGCCGATACAGGGCAGGAAAGTGCTCGTCAGAAAACTGGGCACTCTTCCCTTACGCATTCGAAGTTTTCTTCCTGTTGTGAGCATTTGATGGCATACTCAGCCCTCAGCGATATGTCGAAAAGCTGATTGGACAGTTCCGCAGCTTTCTTCAATGCAATCCAGCAGTCTCTCTGACAGCATCTGGCTGCCTTCAGCGATGCGATTTCTTCAAGTACTGCAGTCGTTATCTGCTGCACGGCCTTTCTTTCATCCGGTTTGAGCGGTGTCGCTCCAAGCATGATACTGAACGCGATCCCTGCACCGACAGCGGCGCCGCAAATGCCGTAGAAGCCGCATGAACCGCCTGTGACCGATTTTCCCCTGTTTATCCCGCTTTCGATATTCATGTCGATGATCCTGCCGCCAAGATTTCTCCAGGTTGCCAGAATTACTCCCGGTACTATTGCGTGGTATTCCGGACCGTGGATCTTGATAGCCGGATGGCTGCGGATGTGCTCGAAAAGCCGGATCATGTCGGTCTCGGTGGTCGTGACGCAGAGATGGCGTATGACCTCTACGGCATCGTCCGAATGGCAGTTGTCGCAGATATAGTGTCCGCTGCTGCAGACTGCCTGGGAGGTGAATGTTTTTCCGCAATAGCTGCATGATCGATCGGTTTCAAGATCCTCATAGACCAGCGGGGCACCGCAGACCATACAGCCGGAGGCATGGTGGGTTTCAGGCTGGTGATCGGCTTCCGGAACTGCTTTTGGTTTCTCTTCCGGCGGGAGTGCGCAGGAGCAGCAGTTTTCTTGCCCGATATTGGTAACCCGCTCGTCATTGTCTAGAAGAAACAGGTCCTCGCCCAGCGTTTCAGCCTCGGACCGGTCGATTGCGATAATTTTTCCTCTTGAAAGAAGGGTTCCTCTGGAGGTTTTGAGCCAGGGCAGCGGTCCGCGGTACATCGCTTTGACTGATTCTGATGTGAATGGGCGGTTTGCGCTGAACGTAAGCGAGAAAAAGGGGTGGTTTTCTACTGTCCTGTATGGAAAGCGTTTGATCAGCCGGATATTCTCGAAGCCGGTTTCCTCAAGCAGGCCAAACAGATGTGTTTCCGTGAGTGCTCCTGCAATGCATTCGCCCTTGAGCGTCTCGTCGTTACGGATAGATGCGTCCGGTTCGGTTTCACATACCACGTCCGATATGACAAGACGGCCGCCCGGTTTGAGAACGCGCAGGACTTCTTTCCACGATCGCCGTTTGTCGAGCGAAAGGTTCATCACACAGTTGGAAAGGACTACATCTGCTGACCGGTTATCGAGAGGAAGGTTTTCAAGCATACCCCTGCGGAACCGGACGTTATCATAGCCAAGTGAGGCCGACACACCCTGTTTTGCTTTTTCTGCGATTTTAAGCATGGGTTCAAGCATGTCAACGCCAGTGACAGAACCATCAGAGCCGACCAGGCGAGCCGCAATGAAGCATTCTACACCGGTACCGCAGCCGAGATCGACAATATGTTCACCATCATCGATGCCGGCGTCCATAACCGGGCTGCCGCAGCCGTAGCCTCGAAACCGGTAGTTTTCGGGAATATGGCTTACAAGCGAGGTGCCGTAGCCGACGGGATTGAGGATATCGTCGTTTCGATTTTCTGCCGCCGAGCTGTAAAAATCTCTTATCGATCGCCGGCTGTCGTTCGTTGCAGCTGCAAGCAGACAGTTCGAATGAACAAGTGCGACGCTGCCGTGGGCAGCGCAGCTTTCGAGAATTTCGCCCATCTGCAGCCTGATGGAAGGTTTGCCGTTCAGTCTGCTTTCGGGCGCCAATCCGGAAATAAGGTGTAGAGCTGATTTTTCATAAAGAGGCAGATAGGGGTCATGTGCTCCGGAGAATGATCCTGAGCTGATATAGCTGTGATCGAGGTCTCCTCCCCCCAGGATGAAGCGCATCGGGGAACGGGAATCGACGATCGAGGCGTTTCTGATTCGTTCGAGCACGGGGCTTTTCATCCATGCGTCCACAAGTCCTGCATCGATGGGTGTGGCAAGCTCTTGCATACCGACGAGTGCAGCAGTCGGATAAAGATGCCCGTCTGGTCCGACGGCGAGAGATTCCCACCCCGCAGTAGTACCGTCATGAATCGTGCCGGGCGGTGAAAAAACCCTGGTTCTGAGGGATTCGATATTGTCGATATGCACACCGTACTCTCTGGCTTTTTTTTCTGCACGGCTGAGAGCCTCGAAGAGCGTATCGGGATCGACGAACTGGTTTTCTGTACCGCGGCCCCGAACGAAATACCACATGTAGTGGACGTTTGCAACACCGTTATCGGCAGCATATTCGATAACGTGCTCCATATCGGCAATGTTGCTTTGCGTGATACACATTGAAAGTGTGCAAGGTATCTGACGGGAACGGAGTTTCATGATATCGTCGGTCAGACGCTCAAATGCCCCCTTGCCTCTGAGTTTATCATGGTTTTCACCAATGCCGTCAACAGATATCTGCAGGTGTATGCGGTCTATGTCATCCGGGAAAGCAGCAGAAAGTCTGTCGGCAAGCAGTCCGTTGGTCAGGATGACGACATGAGTTCCTTCGAGTGCGAGCAGTCCCCTGACAATGGTGTTGATTTCCGGATGAACCAGCGGTTCTCCCCCGGTCAGGGCAAAGAGTCTGCAGCCGGTCTGCCAGGCTTCATCGGCAAGCTGCAGGACAGATGCCGCACTGATCTGTTCTTCGGCTGAAGGCGATGAGGAAAAGAGGCAGTGCGTGCATGACATGTTACAGCGATTGGTGAGGTGAAACCAGAGTTCATGGATGTGTTTCAGCTCGATAGCGTTGTGCCTTCCACGGTAGTCGGCAGGGCGATTTTCAGGAAGACGGTCAAGAAAGAAAAGCTGTTCGGCGCTCCCGTTCTTCTCGGGATCGTGTGAAAGCTTTTGCAGAAGGCGGTCTCCCTCTGTGTTCGGTACAAACCAGTTGGCGGTGGTTGTACTGATATAGACCGGAATTTCGTCGATGCTGTATCTTTGCCAGGTTGCGACTGCGTTATGCATGCAAAACGGTATTTGTTTGTCAGAGTATCGTCCGAAAACAAACCCTTCACCCGTGCAAATGGTTTCTCGAATGCTCTACAAAGGAGGTTGATCCGGCCAGAGGGAGGTATAAGGGATTACGCTTGTCGCGGGATGAAAAAAACAAGCCTTCCGGAGAAGGCTTGTCTGTAGTACGAATTGTTTACCGCAGAGGCAAAAACTTAAATCTTTTTGCCGATCGGCATAACGGATGATACTGCTTCGCCAACGGAGCCGACAGCTGACCCGACAGTACCCAGAGCTGATTGCGCGATAGAAACTGCACTGTTGCCTGCTGAACCGACAACTTCAAGAGCCTGTCCTGCAATTCCGCTTACGGTCTCAACGCCTTTTACGGCAGTGTCACCGGCAGCAGATACGATATTGTTGAGCGGCTCGGAAAGGTTGTTCACGACATCGGTTGCTGTTTTTGCTCCTGTTTCGAGCATTCCTGTCATGGATTTGTTAAGGTTCTCTATCGTCGGCTGCATGTTCTGGAGCCCCTGGTCGATAGCTGAAATCGATGAAACAGCAAGATTGCCAATATTCTGCACCGTGTCATTGATTGTCTGGGTGAGATCGACTTTTCCTTCTGTTGCCATGTGAGTGTCTCCTTCAGGTTAAGGTGAATGTAAGTTATGATTAAAGATCATGCATGTAATTTACAAATCAGCGGCGCACTCTCAAAATAGATGATGAAATTATCAGCGTTTATGAAGCAATTCGATGCACCAGACAACAGTGATATTGGCTATTACTGAACAGGCGATATACCATGTCCACGCGATATTCAGAGACTGAAGGATCAGAACCGTGACAAGGCCTGCAATGAGTCCGGTTGCAAGGCTGGAGGTGTGAAAGGTCTTTTTGCTTTTCGAGAGAAGAAACAGGCCGAGAAGGCCCCCATAGGTATAGGATGCTATTTTCAAACCGAGCACTACGATTGCAGTGTCGCTTTCGTCAAACATCAGGGCGATGCCGATCAGGACCGCCGACCATCCAAAACTGATCAGACGCGAGGTGCCGAGAGATGCCCTGCCTCCGAGGATGTCGGTGACGGTTGAAGAGGCCAGGGAGTTGATCGAGGAACTCAGTGTGGACATTGCCGCCGAAAGCACTCCGGCCAAAAGCAGGCCTTTCATTCCCTGCGGCAGATAGTTGACAATGAAATACGCGAATTCCCGGTCTTTTTCGACCGGTATGTCGGCAAGGAAGAGGTAGATGAGAGAGCCTGCGAGAAGGAATACCGTAAACTGCAGAAAAACGAAAATTCCACTGCCGATCATGGCGCGTTTTGCCGCGCTGAGGTCACGGCAGCCGAGTACCCGCTGGACCATCATGTAGTCGACTCCGTGCGATGACAGCGAGAGGAGTATGCCGCCGATCAGAGCACTGAAAAATGCCCAGGGATTTGAAAAAAGGTTCCAGTCGTGGTTGAAGATTTTCAGCTTGCCATCGGCCGCAAGTGCAGAGAACGTTTCCGGCACACCTGTTTCAAGGTTTGCGGTGATAAAGAAGATCGTGATGATCCCACCAAACAGGTAGAGGACGAATTGAATGCTGTCGATCCAGACAATCGTGCGTATCCCACCGGAAAGCGTGTAGATGAGCGTGACAATTCCGATGATCAGGACCGAGACAGGAAGAGGCCAGCCGGTAACCACTTCAACGACAACTGCGGTCGCCAGAAACCGGACACCGTCGGCGAGGATCCTGGTGACAAGGAAAACCGACGAGGCCAGCTTCTGCATATGGGTGCCGAAGCGTTTCCCGATAACCTCGTATATGGAGTCCACTCCTTCGCGGAAAAAAACGGGCAGAAGAATCGTACTGACCAGAATCCTTCCGAGTATATAGCCCAGCGCAAGCTGCAGGAATGTCCAGTCTCCGCGAAATGCTATTCCCGGAACACTGACAAAGGTAAGGACCGATGTTTCGGTTGCGACAATGGAGAACATGGCGACAACCCACGGCAGGTTTCTTCCTCCCAGAAAATAGTCTCCTGTTGTCTTGTTGCTTTTTGCCTGCCATATGCCGTATCCTGCCATTGCCAGGAGAAAGCAGATAATGATGGTAAGGTCGAGTGTCTGCATAGATGGTCTTTTTAAACAGGCAGGTTACCGATAGAGGTGATAGTCCTGTTTGATCGTGCTGAACGATAGTTCATCATTTGTCCACGATTGACAGAGTTCTGTGACCGGTGTCTCGTTGAGGATCATTGTCCGGAGGCTGTCGCTTCCGCACAGGAGATCGAATGCCGGGTAACGGTCGTTGAATTCATAGACGTCATGGAGAAACCGGAGACTGTCGGGATAGAGTTTTTGGAGTAGAGCTGTTACTGCAATGCCTGTTGCGAAAGGAAGGAAACGTTCCGGGTCGGTGACATGGAGAAAAACAGCGCCTGCAATCTCGCTGCAATACTTGCTGAATGACGGTTTAAAATATGTGGGGCGGAAAAGAATTCCGTCGAGGCCCAGAAGCGTGAGTTCCGATGCAAGGATATCCGGTTCGACAAATGGCGCTCCCATATGCAGGAACGGTGTTGTGGTTCCCCTGCCTTCTGAAACGTTGAGTCCTTCAAAAAGGCAGGTTCCCGGATAGGTAAGGGCTGCTTCCCATGAGGGCATGTTCGGAGATGGCACGATCCATGGAAGTCCGGTTTCAGGAAAGAGCATCGACCGTTCCCAGCCCTCCATACCGATGACGCGAAGGTTCACATCGAGCTTCATTGCATCGCGATAGAGGAGTGCAAGTTCGCCTGCTGTCAATCCATGGCGCGGAGGGACCGGAAGTATACCGACAAATGAACGGAAGGCATGATCGGGCATCGGCCCTTCGGTAACCTTGCCGCCAAGCGGATTGGGGCGGTCGAGGACCATGATCTCGATATCCCTTCCGTTGACTGTTTTCATGAAGAGGGCGAGTGTGTTGCTGTAGGTGTAATACCTCGTACCGATATCCTGTATATCGAAGATCACCAGGTCGATATCTTCCAGCAGTTGGCTTTCGGGAACAAGTGAATCCGGATCACTACCGTAGAGGCTGATGACTTCGGTGCCCACAAGCGGTTCTCTCTTCACGGCAACCTGGTCCTGTTCGGTTGAAAACAGTCCGTGTTCCGGCGAAAAGATTCTCTTCAGCACAACTCCCCGTCGCTGCAGTTCCTGCCAGGAGTAGGTCAGATCACGGGTGACCGAGGTCTGGTTGGCAATAAGGGCGATCCTGCGATTTCTCAGTGGCGCAGTATCCCTGAGAAGTATGTCAAGTCCGTTTGATACCATGGATGATACTGTGGTTATTTCTTTGCCGCACGATCGGTTCTGGAGGCAATGTTACCGGCGGAAGAGGTCCGGTTCGAAACATCCGGATAATCCATTTCCCGTTCAGGTTTCCGTCAGTAGTATAGGTAAAATTACTCTTCGAGGGAAAGTGTGCCTCCGGGAAAAGCGATACAGCGTTCAAGAACCGTTCCTTTGTCAAGAATGGTGCCAGGCAGTACAACGGATTGGACAACGACCGAGCCTTCACCGATACGGCAACGACTTCCGATGACCGATTCCCGGACAGTTGCGTTTGCGTCGATATGCGCTTCGGGGGAAACCACTTCCGGTTTCATCCCGGCCTTGTTGGAAAACCTTTGGGCGATTGACAGGATCCTGCTTTTGTGCACGATGTTTGTTCTCCAGTAACTTTCCGGCGTTCCGATGTCATGCCAGAATCCATGATGAAAAAAGCCGCCAAGGCTTTCATTGTCGATTAAGCCTGTGAATCCTGTATCGACAATGCTGGAAAATTCGTTCTTGAGGTAACGGAAGATTGACGGTCCGAGAACCGCAGCGCCTGCATAGATGTAGTCCGAACGTAATCCTGTTTCGAGCATGTTTCTGAAATCCCTGACTTCACCGTTCTGCAGTCCGACGTCTCCAATTGATCGTGCGTCAGGAGTCTTGTACAGCATAAGCGAGCCTGATCGACCACTCTCGAGATGGGCTTCAATGAATGGCTGCAGATTGAAATCAGCGATGATATCGGTATTTATGAGCAGAAACGGTTCATCATCGAGCAACTGTTCACAAAGCTTGAGTCCTCCCCCTGTGCCAAGGATATCCGGTTCTTCCGAGATATGGACATCCATGCCCAGATCGCTGTTTTCAGAAAAAAAATGCCTGATTCTGTCTGCATGATAGTGGACGTTGCAGATGACGCTCCGGATGCCTGCCCCCCTCAGGAGTGCCAGAGGATAGCAGATAGATGGTACGTTGAGAACAGGTATGAGTGGTTTGGGGATGTCTTTGGTTATCGGCTTGAGTCGTGAGCCGAATCCTGCTGCAAGAATGAAGGCCTTCATGGCTTGGGATGTTGCAAAAGGTTCAGAATGATTGCCCCCGATTCTCTCAGCTCGGGTTGTCTTTCGATATAGCCGGGAAGATAGGCGAGCGTCGGATCTATATATTGCAGGAATTCATTCTTTCCAAGGCTGCAGGCCTGGTTGAAAAATGTTCCGAGTGCCTTGACGTTCCTCTGAAATGCCATCAGGTCAAAGAGCCGCAGATATTCGTCGAAGCTCATCGTTGTCAGGCCGTTTCCCTTCAGCAGGAGGTAGTGATGCTGTTGCATCTCATGAACGAAAGGCTCATCGAGGGTTACATAGGAGTCTCTCAGAAGCGAGACTGCGTCATATTGGGGCAGGCCAAGACGTGCGTCCTGAAAATCGATGATTACAGGGCCCGAAGGGGTGACGAGTATGTTTCTGCTATGGTAGTCGCGATGATTGAGGACAAAATGCTCGGGTTTCACCAGGTGTTGTGTGATGCGGCTGAAATCGTTTTTCAGGACCACTGTCTCTTTGTCCGAAAAGCCTCGTTTTTCATACCGGGAAACGTTGTCAAGAAAGAAGGTGAACTCGAACATGAGCTTTTCTTCATCAAAAGCTCTGTCAAAAGGCATTGCTGTCCTTTTTCCCCTGATTGATTGCAGTGATACCATGATATCGACGACGCTGCAATACAGTGACGCGAGGTCGGTATCCTGTTGTTTCAGGGCATCCTGGAGCAGAATATCGCCGCAATCTTCCTGCAGGATAAAGCCTTGCTCTTTGTTGCGTCCGATAATGCCGGGGACAGGGATGCTGTGTGACGAGAAAAGGCGTTGAATATCAAGAAATGGGTACTGTGCAGCGTTATGGTCACGGTATTGAGGGTCAAAACAAAGTATCCAGGATCTGTCCGGTGAGCGGAGCCTGAAATACTTTCTGGCAGATGCATCTCCTGTCAAAGGTTCGATGGCGATGTTTCGGATATCTGCTGTCTTGAAAAAACTGTTGAGTGCGTCTGGCAGGAGCTGCATGGTTTCCGCGGGGTGTCGGTGGCAAAAAAAAAGCACCTTATGCGGCAGGCATAAGGTGCTTTGCTTTTCCTGGCGGTGAATTACTTGGAGCCGCCGATCGTGTTGGAAACATTCTGCAATACCTGGTTGAGGGTATTTGCCATGTTGCCCATCATATCTGTCATGGTTTTGCCCAGAGGGCCGACCATTTCAGATACGGTTTTCAGTCCGCTGTTGAGCACTTCGATCTGCTGCTGGCCGAGTTTTGCAACTGTGTCTACAAGGCCGTTGATTGCACCGGCTAAATCGTTGTTTGATCCGTTTGCCATGATGTGTGTTGTTTTGAGTTGAAAAGAAGAGTCGAGAATAAAATTGTTGTTGACCTGCCAGCTTCGATACCAGGTAAATCCTTTTGGAGCTTGCCTGACAGGCGTAGATTGCCTTATTGAAAGCTAAGGCATTTTCAGATATTTCGCAAGAGTGCTTTTACTGTTTTTTCCCCGTCCTTACTTTTTCTCTGTTTCCGTTTTGTGTTTCCCGATAAACTTGTTGAGAAGCATGACAATAAAAATGCCTGAGACGAAAAACACCGCAGGAGCAATGATGGTTGTATACTCGACAATAAACTCTATGATCATGATTTGGTTTTGTTAGAGATTCATTTTGTTTGAGCGTTTGAGCCCATGTTCTTTTTCAAAAGTCTTCAGTAATTCCTGTATGTTCTTTCTGAATGCAAAACTGGTGATAAAGCCCATCAGAGGATGAGGATTGTGTGTTATTCTGTTGATAATGTTTTTCCATGAGTATGCTTTGTAATAGGTCTGCATAAACCTGTACTGGAATTCAACTGCGTCATAATGCGGTGAACGGATCACAACGTTAATCGCATTGTATTTTTCCCAGTCTTCATCGGTGATCAGGCCTTTCTCCTTGTACTCCTTGTACATGCTTGTGCCGGGATAGGGTGTGATGATCTGCATGATCGGCATGAAGATGTTGTTTTTGCTGATAAAATCAACAAGATCTTCCATGTCTTCATAGTTATCCAGGTTCGGGTTGATGAGGAAATTTCCCTGAACGTTCAGCCTGGCTTTTCGGCATTTGTTGATGATCTCAATGATTTTTTCGGGAGTATTGACATGAGACTTTTTATAGGCTTCGAGATTGCTTTGCTTGATTGATTCAATTCCTACCAGCGCCATGAAACATCCCGCTTCTACAAGCTTCTTTACGGTTTCTTCGTCCTCCAGAAAATTCATGCTCAGAAAAACACTGAACATGATATTGCACTCCTTGATCATATCAAGGGCTTCCCAGAGTCGTTTTTTATTGACTCCGAGATTCTCGTCGCACAGCATGAACCATGGTTTGGCCGAGGTGCCGTTTTTTTTGAAGAAGGCTTCCTTGGCAGCCTCTATCTGGTCCTTGAGATCTTCTGCTTTCTGTCTTCTATACAGTTTGCCTGTAAAGTTCGGAGTGACACAGAAAGAACAGGTATAGGGGCAGCCCCTGGTGATGTAGATCGGGATCGACTTGGTCGTATCGACCTTTTCCCGCAGTGAAGCGCCGGCGATTCTTTTGTAATCGAGCGGGACGATTTTCTTGACCGGTGGAAAATCCTTTGCGTTGTATCGTGGCTGAAGGCGATTGCTGGCGGCATCCGCCAGGATCGTGCTCCACATGTTTTCGGCTTCGCCGCAGACGATTGTGTCGGCGTGCTGTGCAGCCTCTTCAGGATTGAACGAGGTATGGATGCCGCCGAGAATAACCGTTCTGCCTTTTTTCCTGAAATTATCGCCGATTTCATAGGCGCGGGTTGCGTCAATGGTCCTGGCGGTAATGCCTACGAGGTCGTAGTCAGCTTCATAATCGACAGTGTCTCCGAAATGCTCGTCGATGATGTCGATTGTATGCTGGGGTGGGGTGATGCTCACCAGCACCCCGAGCGCCATATGGAAAAGCGGTTTCTGGTTGGCTTTTGAATCCTTTTTCCCTTTTGGTGCCACCAGGAGAATTCTGAGGGGCTTCGTCGGAGTGACCGCGTTGCCTGCTGAGGTTTCCATGTGATACAACACCTGATCTTGGAGTGGTGTGCTGAACGATACGTAAGCACTGCCCGGAAATACTGCCTTATCTCTCTATGATCTCTATGATCCTTATCGTAATACGACGGAATTTTTTCTTGAATCACATAATAGTAAAAAGGCACCGATAAAAGCAATCGAGGGGCTGAAATTAACAAAGGTTCTTCAGTCCTTCAAGGTGTTTTCCGTCTGTGTTTTCTTTCAGAATTTGATGGGAATGCTGAAGGTGATATATTCTTTGCTCAAAGACAGGAAAAAGGCTTTCAGGGCTCTCGAGCCGCAACACATCATTTTGTCACTATGCCTCGATATACTCCCGAGCAGCTTGAAAAACGCAACGCTTCGGTCTGGACACATTTACAGCTCATTCTTGCACCTGTCCAGTTTATCGTATTTCTTTCCGGTGTCATTCTCACTTTTATATATATGCAGAATGATCAGCTTTTCAGTTTTTACTGGGTAAGTGTTGCCATTCTGTTCAAAACCCTTCTTTTCGGTCTGCTTCTGATCACTGGGGCTTATTTCGAAAAAGATATTTTTGATAAATGGATATACGGGAAAGAGTTTCTGTGGGAGGACGTTGGGAGTACGGTCGCGGCTTTTTTTCACCTGCTTTATTTTGTGATGGCCTATATGGGATATCCGGAAGATGTCCTGATCTGGGAAGCCTTCCTTGCCTATTTCACCTATGTTGTCAACGCGCTTCAGTACCTTGTCAGGATTCTGCTTGAGAAAAATAACGAGCGACGTTTGAGGTCACAAGGCGTTTTGTGATCGTCCGGCAAGTTTTCAACCATTCACTAATTGATTTCGATTATGCTCAACGGCAGCTTCAAGGGTTTGTGGAACAAGGCGGTGCTTTTCATGGGGATTCTGTTTGCGGTTCTTGTCTACATGATATGGGGATCAGGTCAGCTCCACACGCCGCAGGACCGGGTTGTTTTTCTGTCGGTTGTGATCATCGGGTTCATAGCCGTTTACCTGTCGGGATTTTTTGTCGAAGCGCAGCACAAGAAAAAGAACGCAGAAGCATAAGTCATAACCGGTCTCAGTACGGGCGGGTTTCAAACCCGCCCCTACAGTATTCCGCATTATTTTCGGACTCCCGGTCTTTGTTTTCCTGCTTTACTTCGAACCCCTATTTCGATTTTCCTTCGGCGTCGATTTCAGCGCCATAACAGCAGATGTCGGACTGTACCTTGCAGAGCATGCTTTCGGTCGCCTGTTTCATGATTTGCGACATGAGTGATTCTGTCAGAAACTTGAGTACCATCTCGGGCATCATGTTCAACGGGAAGGGGATGCTGAAATCAAGAGTGATGCTGGTGTCGTAATGGACCGACGTTTTGCAGTCGGTATGGTGAAGAAGGCATATCTCCGCTCCTGCCGAACCGATAAATGTGTTTTCGGCAGTAATTTCTATATCGGGAATTTCTTCAGAGGAGCGCCACCGGATCAGTTTACCACCCCTTTCCTTATCAATGTCAATGCTGATCGAGTTGATGTATTGTTCAACCAGTTCATGGTCCGGTTCGAGGTGTTCTGTTTCCTGTTTGACAAAGAAGAGTGCAACAATAGGATTGTTTCTCGGGTCGTCAGCCATAAACGTCCATTGATAGAGGTCTTTTTCCGGCAGGTATTCGATGTTCTTGCAGTAAGGATTGCATTTAAGGATGTGCGAATGATCCGAAAAATAGTCTGTGGAATCCTGCATGCAGGAGTCCAGAACAATATGTGCTTTGCTTTTTCCAATGATTTCCATGGTACTTCTTCTAATATCTTGTGCCGAAGTCAGTTTCGTTTTCCGGACTGCCGGGTAGCATGAATGACAGCCAGGTTCGTGAGGTGTTTCTTGACCCGATTCGTTTCATCATAACTTGAATCTGACTAACGCATTCCCTTGTTCAACAGTTCCGACATACGGTTATTTCCGTCCTGGCCCTCGCGGTTCTTCACTGCAGGTCATTCTTTGCTTTTGTAAAAAAAAGAAAATATTTGTATGTTCTATACCCATACGGGGTATGGGTATTTAATTCATGGCCGATCAGGAAAAGAACTATGGAAGACGTTGTCATACGCTTAAAAAGAGTAAACGGCCAGATACAGGGGCTGGTCAGGATGCTTGAAGAAAAAGAGCCCTGTGAGAAAGTTATCGTTCAGTTTCAGGCGGCAAAAGCGGCTCTGGAAAGAACGTACTCTCTGGTTCTGAATAACAGCCTCAAGGAATGCCTGAGTGAACGTGATTCGGATACAATGGAAAAGATTCTCAAGCTGATATCAAAGAAATAAGCTAATCCATCGAACCATCGATACATCGATCAACAGAGTCATGAAACGTTTTACATGTGGTACGGGAATCGCTTTTTGCATGATGCTGATTCTTCCTTTTGCGGCACAGGCCGGCGATATCATGAAGATTTCGCTTGAAGAAGCACTGGAAATCGCCGAAAAGAACAACTATGCACTCAAGGCGGCAAAGGCGAGGGTCGATCAGGCCGAGGCCAGGCGCGTGCAGACCAGGAAGGCTTTTCTGCCTAAAGTAACGCTTTCGGAGGGATTTGTGGCCACAAACGATCCTGCTTCGGTGTTTACCTACAAGCTTCGTCAGGGCATTATCGATCCGGCAACGGACTTCAGCGCTGCGGCTCTGAACGATCCTGACGATATCTCGAATTTTCAGTTTGGCATTGAAGTTCAGCAGCCGATTTTCAATCCCGATGCCATAAAAGGCAGAAAGGCTGCAGCAGCAGTGAAAACGGCCCGTGAGCACATGTTGACAAGAACCGGAGAAACAATAGCTCTCGAGGTTAAAAAAGCATACTACGGACTTGTGCTTGCGAGAAAAAACAGGGAAGCGATCAGCAGTTCAATCCGCACTATGCGCACTCATGACCGTAATGCCGGAGAAGCATTTCGCAAAGGGCTGATCACTGAATCCGATAAACTCTCGACGGGTGTTCGTCTTGCAGAACTTTCGGAGCAGAAAATGATGATCGAGGATGCGATACTTTCGGCCAGGGATGCACTCAGGTTTCTTTTAAGGCTCGATCCGGATGCCGATATCGATCCTGTTGACGGTTTTGGAGGAAGGTCGATCGCTTCTCTTGATGCTGATGTTGATGCTGTGCTTCAGGCGACAGGTGACCGGTCCGATCTCAAAGCGCTCAAGGCAAGTGCGGAAGCTGCGGGTTACAATTACGAGATGAAAAGGGCAGAACGTCTCCCCCGCGTCAACGCCTTTTTCCAGCAGAACTGGAATGACAGCGATTTTCCCGGATTGGACGAAAACAACTGGATGTTGGGTGTGACACTGGAATGGACAATTTTTGACGGTTTTTCGGCTATTGGCAGGGCACAGGAGGCTCGGGCAGGTGAGAGGGAGGCTCGATACACGTATGAAGAAGCGAAAGATAAAGGGATGTATGAGCTGCGGAACGCATATCGAAGGCTGCGCACGGCCGAGTCGAGAATCCGTGTCGCTCTTGTTGCGCTGAAAGAAGCAAAGACCAGTCTTGATTTTACCGGTGACCGTTATCGCACGGGACAGGCAATGACGTTCGAACTGCTCAGCAGGGAAACAGCCTATACCTATGCCCGTATGCGACTCAACAAGGCTCGTTATGATCGTCTTATTGCCGTGAGTGAGCTCGAATATTTTGTCGGCAGCTAAACAGGATCAAAAAGCATAGCTAATCATGAACCATAACGTTTTTATCGCATGTCTCGGGCTTCTTCTTCTTTTTGCCGGTTGTTCCGGAAAGAACAAAGAAGTTCAGGAAAGCCCCGAAAGGCTGAGGGTAGTTGAGGTCGAGAACATTGCAACAGTTTTGACAATGGAAAAGGATGATAGCGGTACCGCTATCGTGATACCTTCTTCGGCACTGTTCATGCGTGGTCAACTCGAGGGTGTGCAGGTCGTGGGAGGAGACCGAACCATAACGATCAGGTGGGTTCGCACAGGTGATTTTTTTGATGAACAGATCGAGGTGTTGAGCGGTCTGGAAGAAGGTGAAAAGGTTGTTGCGCCGTTTGCCGGCGTTGCTCTGGAAGGGGATCGTGTAACTGTCAGAAAGGAGGAGTAAGGAGATGAGAGAAGGTATTGCAGGCATACTTGCCAAACTGTTCATCAACTCGAAGCTGACGCCTCTCCTGATGGCCACGGCACTTCTTGTCGGAGTCCTGGCAACATTCATGACCCCGCGTGAAGAGGAACCGCAGATATCGGTTCCGCTGGTCGATCTGTATTTCAGCTACCCGGGAGGGAGTGCCAAAGAGGTCGAGGAGCGTGTGGCCAAGCCGGTTGAAAAATATCTCACGGAAATCGACGGTGTCGATTACGTCTATTCGACTTCCACCAGGGACTTTGCGCTGGTTACTGTCCGTTACAATGTGGGTGACGATACCGAAGAGAGCATGGTGAAGCTCTGGTCGACAATTATGAAAAACATGGACAGGATGCCCGCCGGAGTTCAGATGCCGCTGGTCAAAAAGGTGTCGATAGACGATGTTCCGGCACTGACGCTTACCTTCTGGAGTGACTCCTACGGGCCATATCAGCTCAGGAGGGTTGCTGGCCAGGTCGCCGATGAACTGAAAAAAATCGAGAATATCGGCGATGTCAATCTCAGCGGAGGATTGAAGCGGCAGCTTCGCATTGTGCTCGACAAGGAAAAACTGGAACAATACCGTGTTACACCATTGCAGATAGCCCGTCAGATCAAGGCTTCCAACAGCCAGGTGACAGCAGGCTCCTTCCAGCAGAACAACAGCGAATTCATCGTCAAGTCAGGGAAGTTTCTGAAAACGGCCGACGACGTCAGGAATGTCGTTGTCGGGATCTACAATTCAGGCGCAGTCTATCTCAAGGATGTCGCCGAGGTGATCGACGGCCCTGAAGAGGTGGAAAATTATACTTTTTTCGGATACGGTGCGGCGAAGCATGATGATGAAAGAAAAGGCGAGTACCCTGCGGTCACGCTTACCGTAGCGAAGCGGAAAGGAACCGATGCCACTGCACTTGCCGACAAGGTGCTCCAAAAGGTCGATGCACTTAAAGGATCGGTCATCACGTCGGGAATCACCGTCACGGAAACCAGGAGTTATGGAGAAACAGCTTCCGAAAAGGTCTTTACGCTGCTTGAACACCTTATCGGTGCAGTCGTCGCGGTGACCATTGTCGTCGGTATTTTCCTTGGATGGAGAGGCGGTCTTGTTGTCTTTGCTTCGGTGCCGATTACATTCGCCCTGACACTGCTTGTCTATTTTCTGTTTGACTACACGCTGAACAGGGTGACCCTTTTTGCCCTGATTTTTGTTACGGGTATCGTCGTGGATGACTCGATCATCATCGCCGAGAACATACACCGTCACTTTTCGATGCGGAGGATGCCGAAACTCCAGGCGGCGATCGCTGCTATCAACGAGGTCGGCAATCCAACGATTCTTGCGACTTTCACTGTCATAGCGTCCGTATTGCCCATGGTATTTGTATCCGGTCTGATGGGTCCATACATGAGCCCGATGCCTATCGGGGCATCGCTTGCGATGATCTTTTCGCTTTTTGTCGCCCTGATCGGCACGCCATGGCTTGCATTCCGGCTTTTGAAGGCCGATGACGGTCACACAGGCGAGTACGACATCCGGTCGTCGATCTATTACAAGGTTTACAACAAGACACTTGCGCCACTTCTTTCCAGTTGGTGGAAAGCCGCGATCGCTTTTGTTTTCGTCGGCTTGCTGCTCCTTGGATCGATGGTCATGGTGCCGCTGAAAATGGTCGAGTTGAAAATGCTGCCGTTTGACAATAAAAGCGAGTTCCAGGTGATCGTCGACATGCCTGAAGGAACAACGCTGGAGGAGACCGCCAGAGTCAGCAAGGATATCGTGTCCTATCTCAAGACAGTGTCCGAAGTTGAAAACTACCAATACTATGTCGGAACCCATGCTCCGATCAATTTCAACGGCCTGGTCCGCCATTACTATCTGCGTCAGAGCGACAACATGGCCGATATCCAGGTGAACCTCGTTCATAAAGGGAAGAGAAGCGATCAAAGCCATGCCATAGCCAAGAGGGTAAGGCCGATGGTACAGGAAATTGCCGGTAAATACGGTGCCAATGCCAAGGTTGTGGAGGTTCCGCCCGGTCCCCCTGTTCTTTCGACAATCGTAGCAGAGATCTATGGCCCAAACATGGAAGAGCAGGTTGCACTCGCCCGGGAGATCAAGTCGATCATGGAAGAGACGCCGGGTGTCGTCGATGTCGACTGGATGGTCGAGGATGACCAGAAAACCTACACAATGGTGATCGACAAGGAAAAGGCTGCTTACAGGGGGATTACCACAGAGCAGATCACCAGTACGCTCCGCATGGCACTTGACGGCGTCGATGTCGGGCTGCTCCACACCGAGACCGAGCTGGAGCCGGTCGGTCTGCAAGTGCGGCTTCCGATAGCGGCCAGATCCTCGATTCTCGACCTGTCTGATATCTATGTCAAGTCTCAGGGAATGAACTCCCTCACGACAAGGCTGCCGGCCGGCGAGATGATCCCGCTTTCGGAACTTGTCAGCATTGAAGAAGGCATTGACGATAAAAGTATCTATCGGAAGGATCTGAAAAATGTTGTCTATGTGACAGCAGATGTTGCCGGCGTTACCGAAAGTCCTGTGTATGCAATGCTTGAAATGGACGAGCGGATCAAGAAGATCGAGACGTCCGGGGGATACACGATTTCGCCGCTCTATACATCGACACCGTTTACCGAGGACAGGCTGGCAATGAAATGGGATGGTGAATGGCAGATTACCTTCGAAGTGTTCCGCGATCTCGGTGCGGCATTTGCTGTCGTGCTCGTGATCATCTATCTTCTTATTGTCGGCTGGTTCCAGTCGTTCAGGACACCGATGGTGATGATGGTGGCTATTCCTCTCAGTCTGGTGGGGATAATCCCGGGGCATTTCTTCCACGGGGCCTTCTTTACGGCAACGAGTATGATCGGCATGATCGCACTTGCCGGTATCATGGTCAGAAACTCGGTGCTGATTATCGACTTTATCCAGTTGCGGATCCAGGAAGGCGTTACGCTCAGGGAGGCGGTCATCGAATCAGCCGCAGTCCGTACCCGGCCGATCCTTCTGACGGCAGGTACGGTTGTTATCGGAGCTATTGTCATCCTGTTCGATCCGATATTCCAGGGACTTGCGATATCCCTGATGTGGGGGGCGATGCTTTCGACGATACTGACACTCGGAATTGTGCCTCTGACCTACTATCTCGTAGAAAAGAAACGGTACAGTAAACTCAACCCTGACAAGTCATGAAGTTTCTAGCGATTATGGGCCATGAAGAAACCCGTCCCCAGGTACGGGACCTCTTCAGGAAATTTGAGGTGCTGATGTTCAGCAATATGTCCATCAAAGGCTGTTATTGCGACAAAGGGATTTCCGGACAGGCCTGGTGGCCGTCCGACAAAGGGGTTGGTTCCTATTCATCGCTCTGCTTCGCGATCCTCGAAGACGAGAAAGCGGAGAAGATTATCGATGAGCTCGAGAACAACCCCATTGCGGCAGAGCCTGATTTCCCGGCGAAAGCCTTTTTAATGAACGTTGAAAAAATGGTTTGAGGCGATGTATCTCAAGCAGTTCAGAACAGGGGGAGACCGTAATTTCGGTTATCTTGCCGCCGATGAATTAAGTCGGCAGGCTTTTATCGTCGATCCGTCCAACGATCCCTCGATGATCGTCGATCATGCAGACAAAGAAGGATTTTCGATCAGTTATATCTTCTGTACCCACGGTCATTACGACCATACAAATGGAAACGACGAGATTGCGGAACTGACGGGTCGGACTCCCCTGCTGTACGGAGAGATATGTCCTGAAACCGGTATTACTGTTGAGGATAGAGCTCTTTTTCCTCTGGGGGAGATGGAAATTCGTATCATTCACACTCCGGGCCATACACCCGATTCCATCTGTCTTTATGCCGGGGACGCTCTCTTTACCGGTGATACGCTCTTTGTCGGCAAGGTCGGCGGAACGGATCTCGGACAGCAGGCTCATGAAGAGTATCATTCGCTTCATGAAAAACTCATGATCCTGCCGGAAAACACAAGAGTGTTTCCCGGCCATGACTACGGAACTGCTCCTCAATCCACCATCGGCGAGGAAAAGAAAACCAATCCGTTTCTCACGCAGCCCGACCTCGACTCCTTCATCGACCTGAAAAAGAACTGGGCGGCATATAAGAAAAAACATGGAATTGCTTGAATAAGTAGGCAGTGGGCAGTTCTCAGTCGGCAGTCAACAGTCTTCAGTTGGCAGTACCCAACCTGGGACGGAGCCTTCAGGCTGACTTGTCAACCGTTACTCGTCACTATTCTTGCGAAGCTGTACTCGTAATCGAAAAACGCTTATCAGTTATTGCGCCACGGTAAATGGCAAGCAGGTCGCTGAACGTCTTTCGAGGACAGGTTTTAATTTTACAAGGCGGTTTAGACCGTTAATGTGTGAAAATACAAGGCATTTTTTGATTTTCTCTTGCTTGTATTGGATAATATCCGGCTTGGAAACATGTTTGCACGGTATCCGTGAATTCGTTAACATTAATCCATGATAGCTTCGTTTGGAAATCGTGCAACATCGGATCTTTTTCATGGCGTTTCGAGCAGCCGCGTCAGGCGGCTGCCGAATCAAATCAAGGAATCTGCGCTTTACAAGCTTGATATCCTTAACGCAGCGCGGTCGCTGGAAGATTTACAATCTCCTCCAGGTAATCGTTTGGAGGCATTGAAAGGCGATTTTGCAGGTTTCCATAGCGTTCGTATCAACAATCAATGGCGCATCGTGTTCAAGTGGAAAGCTTCGAACGCCCATGATGTTCAAATCGTTGATTACCATTAAAATATTCCGGAGACGATGAAATGATACCATCAAATCGTGTGGCAACCCATCCCGGGGTTATATTGCTTAAAGAGTTCCTGGAACCGTTGGGATTATCCCAAAAGGCGCTGGCAGCACATATCGGCATCCCTGTTCAGCGAATCAATGAAATTGTCAGGGGCAAGAGGGGGGTATCACCGGATACGGCCTGGCTGCTTTCCGAAGCATTCAATACCTCGCCCGAATTTTGGCTTAATCTGCAAGCCAATCATGATCTGTCCCTTCATAAACCAAACAAACATGTTCGTCCCCTGGTGAGGGTTAGCGCATAACAACGCTGGTGCAGCGGAAGCATTTTTCGTTCGCTGCTCTCATTACAAATGCGCCGGTTACGGCCAGTGCTGGGCAGCGAGTCCGGATGCAGAGGAAGAGGATGCGACTGTTTTCCATTGCTTTTTAAAAAAGTCATGACTATTTTCCATTATACTGCAAAATAGTCGTATTTAAGGTTTTATTTCTCGTCTATGCGCCGAAAACAGAAAGAGCAGATCAAAAAGGACCTTGAGAAAAAGATGGTTTTTCTGGTGGGACCGCGGCAAGTGGGTAAAACCTGGCTTGCGAGGGACATCTCCAAAGAATATACATCATTTGCTTACCTCAATTATGATTCCGGGGATGACCGGACGATCATCAGGAATGAAGAGTGGCCTCCGGCTACGGAGTTGCTCATCTTCGACGAACTGCACAAAATGCCGAAGTGGAAGAACTTTCTCAAGGGCATCTATGACACAAAAGAACCGGGACAGAAAATTCTTGTAACCGGGAGTGCCCGGCTGGAAACTTTCCGGCAGGCGGGCGACTCGCTCGCCGGAAGGTTTTTCGTACACCGTCTGCTTCCGTTTTCGCTTTCGGAATTATCCGGTACCGACCTTGCCGAAAATATCGATCGTCTGATAGCTCGCGGTGGTTTTCCCGAACCGTTTCTTGCAACGGAGGATACCGATGCCGCACGGTGGCGAAAGCAGTACGTGGATGGATTGATTCGTGAAGATATTCTTGATTTCGAGCGGATCGCTGATTTCAGGGCGATGGGGGATGTGCTGTCATTTTTGCGCCGCAGCGTCGGTTCGCCGGTTTCCTATGTGTCGCTTGCCGAGGATGCAGGCATATCGCCAAACACGGCAAGGAAGTATGTGGACATTCTCGAAGCGCTCTTTATTGTCTTTCGCGTTGCTCCGTATCACACCCGGATCGCACGCTCCCTTCGCAAGGAGGCGAAGGTATACTTTTTTGATACCGGACTTGTGGTGGGAGACGAAGGCGCGAGGTACGAAAACTTCGTGGCGGTGTCGCTTCTGAAGAGTGTACTGGGTCGCAATGATACGTTCGGAGAAAGCAACGCTCTTCGCTATATCCGGACCAAGGAGAAAAAGGAAGTGGATTTCTGTCTCGTCAACACTGAAAATGAAGTGGAAGCATTGATAGAGTCGAAACTGTCCTGGAAACAACTTGATCCAAACCTTCGGTACTTTTCAAAGAAATACGATCTCAAGGCTGTACAAGTTGTAAAGTCTTTACGGCAGGAGCGGGTGGTGGATGGTATTCCGATCACCGGAGCCAAATCGTTTTTGCAGGAGCTTTTTTTGTAGGCTGTTCGATAGTTTGGGCTTGTTATGGGTTGTTGCACTCATCTTGTTACCGGAAGCCTGTTGGCAGAGTAACAGAGGACAAACACCTTGGCGGTTCATTCTTGAATTGCATATACTGCTGACTTCTTCATTTCTTCCCTTCCGGATTGTGCCGATTCAGAATAATTTTGTACATTTAAAGCTCATGCCTGTCAAGGAGATCGGGTTTTTCTACCTTTTCATACTATACGTCTGCGCTCGGGCCTGTATGGTTATCACCTGCAGCAGGATTATTCTATATCCTTATTAACCAGAGACTTATTGATATGGACCAGCTTGTAAAATTACGCACATTGCCTGTTTCTGCGCTGATGCAGAAGGACTTTCACACCATCAAAGGCAGTTGCACCGTTGCCGAGGCGATTCAGTTGATGAAAAAGGACAACGAGAGCGGTCTTATTGTCGAGCCGAGGAACGAGGATGATTGTTACGGTATTGTGACCGAGAAAGATATTCTTGAAAAAGTCATCGATCCCGGTGAAGATATTCATCGTGATCCCTGGAACACGCCTATATTCCAGATCATGAGCAAGCCCGTGATCGCTGTCAATCCCAGTCTCAGGATCAAGTACGCCTTGCGTCTCATGAAACGGACCAATGTCCGTCGTCTGACCGTCATGGGAAATGACAAGGTGGTCGGCATTCTCAACATGAGCGATGTCCTTCATGCCGTCGAGGAATTGCCAGCCCATGACGACAATGTCGCTCTGTAGCCTCCCGTTGATGCCGTTTTTCGCTTCTATTTAGGTATTTGTGACTCATAGTAAAACGGGCCGGGCGATTGCCGGCCCGCATAATAACTGAAGCTGCAGGAGCAGTTCAGAGAAGGAGATTTAACTGTATGAAGCCATTTGATATAGTTGTTGTCGGCGGCGGCGGGGCCGGGCTGTACGCAGCAATGGAAGCCATGAAGGTCAATCCTTCACTGAATATCGCTGTGCTTTCCAAAGTCTACCCGAACCGTTCCCATACGTCGGCCGCACAGGGTGGTGCAAACGCAGCCCTTGCCAACAAGGCAAAGGACGATACGGTCGATATGCATATTTTCGACACGATCAAGGGGAGTGATTATCTTGCCGACCAGGACGCGGTTGAAATCCTCTGCTCGGAAGCTCCCAGGATCATCCGCGAACTTGACAACATCGGTACCCCATGGTCCCGGATGGATGACAGGACGATCGCCCAGAGGCCTTTCGGCGGCGCGGGAAGACCCCGCTGCTGTTACTGCGCCGACAAGACGGGTCATACAATCCTGCAAAGCCTTTATGAGCAGTGCCTCAAAAAAGGCGTTTTCTTTTTCAATGAATATTTTGTTCTGAACATTTCAGCCGGCGGCAGCAAGTCGAGAGGGCTTGTCGCAATGAACATGAGGACGGGGAAAGTCGAGGCATTTCCTGCTCGAACCGTGATACTTGCAACGGGCGGATACGCAAAAATGTACTGGAACCGATCGAGCAATGCGGCTGGTAATACCGGTGACGGACAGGCGATCGCCTACCGGGCGGGTATTCCCCTCAAAGATATGGAGTTCGTGCAGTTCCATCCGACCGGACTCAGAAAAAGCGGCTTGCTTGTGACCGAAGGTGCCCGGGGAGAAGGCGGTTACTTGGTCAACAGTGAAGGTGAGCGTTTCATGAAAAACTATGCTCCCGAAAAAATGGAGCTTGGGCCGCGTGACCTCGTTTCCCGGTCCATCGAAACAGAAATACTCGAGGGAAGAGGATTCGACAGCCCTGCCGGTCCCTATATGCATCTTGATCTTACGCATCTTGGCGGTGACCTGATAAAGTCAAGGCTTCCCCAGATCCGTGAAATGTCAATGTATTTCGAAGGGGTCGATCCTATTGATGAACCAATACCCATAAGGCCGACGGCACACTATTCCATGGGCGGTATCGATACGGACAACGACGGCCGGACGGTCATGGAGGGTGTGTATGCTGCAGGCGAAGCCGCGTGTGTTTCCGTCCACGGAGCGAACCGGCTTGGCGGCAACTCTCTTCTTGATATTCTTGTGTTCGGAAGGATTACAGGCCGTACGGCAGCCGAGGAGGCACGTCAGTTCGAACCGGATGAAATTCCTTCTTCCGAAGTCAGCGCGATCGAGGAGGAACTGAGGGAGTACATGCGTCCATCAGGGCACTATGAACGCTACGGAGCGCTGCGCGAGGAACTCGGCCAGACGCTTGCGCAGAATGTCGGAATTTTCCGGGAGAAATCGAAAATAGAGAAAGGTGTCAAAGATCTCGCCGAACTGAAGGAGCGTTTTCAGCATGTTCGCGTTTTCGACACCAGCGATGTTTACAATACGAACCTCATGCAGGTTATGGAATTGAGAAACATGCTCGATCTTGCCCAGACCGTTGCTGCGGGTGCACTTGCAAGGGAAGAGAGCCGGGGGTCGCATACAAGGACCGATTTTCCCGTGCGCGATGATGAAAAATGGCATAAGCATACTCTCTGTACCTGGGAAGACGGTTCGCCGAAACTGGACCAGAAACCGGTTACGATGGGTAAATATGAACTGCAGGAAAGAACGTATTAAAAAAACATCAGGAGGGGTGCTGCATAAGGAAATTGCGGACACTCAGACTGGTAACATACAGCAGGATGTAAGTTATGGCAGAGCATAAAGAAGAAATGAGGGATATCACTTTCCGGATCAGCCGGTTCAATCCTCAGGTGGATAACAAGCCCTATTTTGATGACTATACCATTCCGGTCGAGCGCGGTATTACCGTTCTCAGGGCTTTGAACTACATCAAGGAGCATGTTGACGCTACCGTGAGCTTCAGGGCATTCTGCCAGGCCGGTATCTGCGGTTCATGCGGCATGCGGATCAACGGTATTTCCAAGCTTGCGTGTACGACCCAGGTCTGGGATGAACTGGAGCGATGCAAGATCGAGAATGTGGTCAAGGTCGAGCCGTTGCGAAACATGCCGCTCGTCAAAGATCTTATTGTCGACATGGATCCGATGGTCGACAAGATGAAGCGATACTCCAACTGGGTCGAGTCGGTGATGCCGGAAGAAAAAATGGGTGAAAAAGAGTTTCTGATCGCCGAAGAGGAGTTTCAGGAATACGATAAGGCAACTGACTGTATTCTCTGTGCTTCCTGTATGTCGGAGTGTTCCATTCTGAGAGCTCACAAGGAGTACGTCGGGCCTGCCGTTCTTTTGAAATCACACCGGATGAATGTCGACAGCCGTGATGGTGCCCACAACATACGCATCGCCGAACTCGTCAAGGATCACGGTGTATGGGATTGCACACATTGCTACCGGTGTCAGGAGACCTGTGTGAAAAATATTCCCATCATGGACGGTATTCACGGTGTTCGGGAAGATGCGCTGCTCTCACGCGGTGTCAAGGATACAAGCGGAGCCCGTCATGCCGAGGCCTTTATGGAAGATCTGGAGAAGAAAGGAAAGCTTGTCGAGGCAACCCTGCCTATAAGGACCAACGGTATGGGATGGACGTTGAAAAATCTCTTGCCGATGGCCTTCAAGATGATCCTGAAGCGCAGGACACCGCCCCCTCCGCCGCTGGTCAAACCGGCAAAAGGCATCAAGAAGTTCCGTGAGGAGTTCCGGGAAATGACCGAGCATGTCAAGCGGGACAAAAAGGGCAACAAATAAACAATCAGGAGGGTAGCGGTATGAAGCGGTATTCATATTACCTCAGCTGCATCAATGAGTCAATGACCAAAGAACTGGACAAATCTATCGAGCTCTGGCAGAACGATCTCGATATTGATTTTGTAAAACTGCATGAAAGTACCTGCTGCGGCGGCAGCAACCTCGACTATGTGAGCCCCAGGCATTTCGCTTTTGTCAACGGGCGGAACATAGCACTTGCCGAAAAACAGGGCCTTGACCTGGTGACCTCCTGCAACACCTGTCTTCTGACGATCAGGAGTGCAAAGCAGAAGCTTGACGAGTCTCAGGCCTTGCGCGATGAAGTCAACGGTATTCTGAAAAAAGAAGGCCTTGAGTACAAGGGGACGGCTGATGTTCGTCACCTGCTCTGGGTGCTCACCGAGGATGTCGGTCTGGAGACGATACGCGAAAAAACGAAGGTACCGTTAACCAATTACAAGATCGCGCCTTTTTACGGCTGCCATATTCTTCGCCCCTCTTCAGTCCTTGGAAAAGACGATCCGCTGGAACCTACCTCGATGGACCAGCTCATCGAGGCGATGGGAGGAAAAGTCATTCCCTATGAGCATAAAAACAAGTGCTGTGGTTTCCATACCCTTCTTGTCGCTGAAGAGGAATCTCTTTGTCTTGCAGCTGAATCACTTGAGGAAGCCATCGAGGGCAAGGCTGATTTTATTGTGACACCATGTCCGCTTTGCCATACGGTTCTTGACGGCTACCAGTCCAAAGCGCTGAAGCAGACCAACACCAGGAAGTCCATTCCGGTCTTCCATCTCTCGGAAATGGTCGGGCTTGCGCTCGGATATACCCATCGGCAGTTGGGGATCAAACGTCATATCGTGACGTAAGGAGGCTTGATCGCGGGATGGCTTGATAGCCGGATAAGCCTTTTTAGACAGGTTTGTCGAGCTAAATGGCTGTTTTCAAAAACGCTCAAAAAAGCGTAGCTTGGCACTTTGTTTATCGACGCTCGTCCGATAAGATGACCGTCGGCGGGCGGAATTTTTCATAACATCATAACATTCGCAACAGAGCATGCTCAAAAATGATCTTTTTCTTCGGGCACTGAAACGGCAGCCTGTCCCGAGAACGCCAATCTGGGTAATGCGACAGGCAGGGAGATATTTGCCTGAGTATCGCGCAGTCAGGGAAAAAACCGACTTTCTGACGCTTTGTAAAACACCCGATCTTGCTGCTGAGGTGACCATCCAGCCCGTTGATATCATTGGTGTTGACGCAGCCATTATCTTCTCGGATATTCTTGTTGTCAACGAAGCCATGGGCATGAATGTCGAGATTATCGAATCAAAAGGAATCAGGCTTTCGCCTCCGATCCGTTCACAGGTCGATATCGACAGGTTGATCATTCCCGATATCAATGAGAAACTCGGTTATGTCATGGACGCGCTTCGCCTGACCAAGAAGGAGCTCGATAACAGGGTTCCGCTGATCGGATTTTCCGGCGCGGCCTGGACGCTCTTTACCTACGCGGTTGAAGGCGGCGGATCGAAGAATTATGCATTCGCCAAGAAAATGATGTATCGCGAGCCGAAAATGGCACACATGCTTCTCAGCAAGATATCGAGTGTCATTACGGAATATCTCCTGATGCAGGTTGAAGCAGGTGCTGATGCTCTTCAGATTTTCGATTCATGGGCCAGCGCTCTTTCCGAAGATGACTATCGGGAATTCGCGCTTCCCTATATCAAGGAAAGTGTCCAGGCCATCAAGACAAAGTATCCGGACATACCGGTCATTGTTTTCTCCAAGGATTGCAATACGATCCTTTCCGATATCGCCGACACCGGCTGTGACGCCATGGGATTGGGCTGGAACATGGATATCGCCAAGGCACGTGCCGAGCTCAACGACAGGGTTGCACTCCAGGGGAACATGGACCCGACGGTACTCTATGGTACGCATGACAAGATCAGGGCGGAAGCCTCGAAGATCCTCGAGCACTTCGGCAAGCATACCGATGCATCCGGTCATATTTTCAACCTCGGCCACGGTATCCTGCCGGATGTGGATCCTGAAAATCTCAAATGTCTCGTTGATTTCGTCAAGGAAGAAAGCACGAAGTACCACTGAAGCTTTTCACATTTCCTTCTCTCTCTTTTCTCCGCTTTGCCTGATGGTGAAGCGGAGTTTTTTTTGCTTCGTTATATATTCTCAAAAGAGTCCGGATTCTGCTGTCAGACCATACCGGCTTTTTCCCCGGCAGCAGTTCAGAGGCCTCATGCCGCCATGTTCTGTACTGGTGTTCTCATGCAGGAAGAAGGAACAAAAAGATAAAATGCCTGGCATTATGACCCCTCGAAGAACCTTCAAAGAGACGCTTGCCCATATCATATTCGATTACAATACCGTTCCAGCCAAGCTGTTCGATCTTTTTCTTATCGGCGCGATCGTGTTGAGCGTCATCATCGTCATGCTTGACAGCGTACCAGGCATCCATAGTGCGTATGGCGGTATATTCTATGGTCTTGAATGGTTTTTTACCATTCTTTTTACCATAGAATACGGCCTGAGGATTTACGTGGCTTCCAGAAAGCTTCGTTATATGAGAAGTTTTTTCGGGATCATCGATCTGCTTTCGATCCTGCCTACCTATTTCAGCCTGTTTTTCCCCGGAACGCAATACCTTCTGGTGATCCGGTTTTTCAGGGTGCTGCGTATTTTCAGGCTGCTCAAACTCGTGAAATTTGTCAAGGAAGGAGAGTACGTCCGTAACGCTTTGATGGCTTCCAGTAGAAAGATCCTGTTTTTTCTCTTTTTTGTGCTGGTTACCGTCAGCATTATCGGTTCACTGATGTATCTCATAGAAGGTGAAGCACACGGTTTTCACAGCATTTTCGAGGGTGTCTACTGGGCAATCGTCACCATTACCACGGTCGGATACGGCGATATAATACCCCAGACGATCCCTGGAAAGGCACTTGCGGCGTTTCTCATGATCATCGGCTACAGTGTCATTGCAGTGCCTACAGGTATTGTCTCGGCTGAAATGGCTTCAATGAACGAGCAGCTGCACCGGGAGATAGCAAGGATCAATACCTGTTGTAACACCATAGAGCATGACCATGACGCCAGGTTCTGCAAGGAGTGCGGAGAGCCGCTCAAGGATTCGGGGGATCCGGCTTCCGGAAAGGAGCAATGACCCCGTATTCGATAGTTACCTGTTTTATCTTGTAGGTCAATACCGGACGGAACGCATGTTCCGAGACGCTTTCGGCAATACTGCCGCTTATGAGGTGAGCTAGACCGGTTTTTCCATGCGTGGGAACACAGATCATGTCGGCCTGAATTTCGCGGGCAAAATGGACGATCCCTTCCTCTTCACTCTCATCGTTATAGATATTGATGGTATAGTTGTCCAGTTTCTGTTCTTCTGCGAAGCGTTCAATCAATGCTCTGCTGTAACGCGTTGTTTCAAAGTGCGACCGGGTGTTGACCTTGAGAAGGTGCAGCGTGGAATCATACAGTCGTGCAAAATCCATAAGAGACTCAAAGCCGACGGATATTTCCCCGTAGAAGTTTGAGCCGAAGACGATGGATGAAGGAGCAAAAAGGGAGACCGGTTCCTTTATGGTCAGAACCGGGCATGATGCGTGTTGGATGACTTTCTCCGTGGTTGAACCCAGCAAAAGTTTTTGGGCTCGTTGCCTGCCGTGAGAACCGATTACTATCAGGTCGCAGCTTTCCTTGTCGGCTTTGGACGTGATTTTTTTATAGGGAGTATCGAAATCAAGTGACCAGGTGATATCGATATCGGAGCATTCATCGCATTCTGCTGTATCGGCAAGTTTTTTTTCTATCTCTTCAAGTATGTTCCTGTCGCCGAGCGCTTTATAGGCAATGATGTCGGTGATCTCGGGGTGATCGGGAATCTCTATGACGTGATAGAGATGAAGCGATGCTCCGCTTTTTCTTGCAATGCCGACGGCAACATCGAAAGCATAGGAGGCCGGAGTGGAAAAATCGGTCGGAACAAGAATTTTGTTCATGTTACAAAGGCCTGGTTATGAATGGTTCTTTCCAGTAAAGTAAGAAAATGCAGAGTATCAGGGTAGCGTCAGTTGAAGGTGACCGGATCCGGAGTCATGGCCGCTGCCCCTGACGGGTTGCCGTGAAGATTTACTATATTGACACTCGGTAAATAAAGAAATAACCAGCCAGTTGCAGAAAAGTATGGAGAATGTCCCCGCAAGTTCGTTACATGCATCGGATCAGGATGTCCTGATGGAGGAGCGTGTCAGGGCTGCCCTTGAAAGCAGTGCGCAACTCAAGCTGAAAGTTGCCGAAACGCAGGGAAATGTTGTTGTCGCAATGGCCCGTCTTGTTGCCAATGCATTTTCAGGAGGGCACAAGCTGCTGTTATGCGGCAACGGGGGAAGCGCTGCCGACGCACAGCATATTGCTACCGAACTTACCGTTCGTTATCGAAAGAGCGTTCAGAGACGTGCGTTGCCGGCGATAGCGCTTTCAACCGACACATCGGCCCTTACTGCGGGGGCCAACGATCTTGGTTACGACGAAGTTTTTGCCCGCCTCGTTGAAGCGTACGGGACTGAAGGTGATGTGATCCTTGGAATCTCGACCAGCGGAAAAAGTGTGAATATCAAAAAGGCTCTCGAACGTGGGCGAATGCAGGGAATGCATACTCTTGCGCTTCTTGGCGGGGATGGAGGATCTGTCCGGGAAGTCGCCGACCTTTTTCTGACTGTTCCCTATGCAGAAGCCGCAGATCGTGTCCAGGAGTGCCATATAGCTGTCGGACATGCCATGATCGATTGCATCGAACATATCATGGGATATTGTTGAAAAAAGACTTGTTAATAATAACTCAAAGACTATGCCCATAAAAACAACAGAAGGGACGCTTGATGCAAAAAATACAAGGTTTGCCCTTGTTGTCTCACGTTTCAACGATTTCATCGGCCAGAAACTTGCAGAGGGAGCCATCGACTGCATTCTCAGGCATGGTGGAACGGAGGATAATATTGAAATTGTCAAGTGTCCAGGAGCTTTCGAGCTGCCTGCCGCAGCCAAAAAAACGGCATTGACCGGGCGTTTTGATGCTGTGGTGACGCTGGGAGCGATTATTCGCGGAGCGACATCCCATTATGATGTGATTGCCGCAGAAGCGACGAAAGGTGTCGCCCAGGCCGGGCTCGAGACAATGATCCCCATATCATTCGGTGTTCTGACAACCGACAACCTCGAACAGGCGATCGAGCGTGCCGGAACCAAGGCAGGAAACAAGGGCTTCGACGCAGCACTTGCTGCAATTGAAATGGTCAACCTGTTCCGGCAGATATGAGCGCCCGTTCATCGGGAAGAAATTTTCATTGTGACGCACGTATCCGGGAGGATTATGGAAAACGATGCCGGCACGAAAACAACTCATGGCAGAACGATCCTTGCCGGACTTGCCGGCGGTGTTGCAATGAATGTGGTTATGCTCCTGACATTCCGGCTTCTCGGTTTCGGATGGGATGGTGGCGGCATACTTCTTGAATCACCGGTACAAAGCAGCAAACTCATTGCTGTCTGGACTGAAATCGAGCCGATACCGCTGGTTGTCGACACTCCGACACCTATTATTGCCGGGATTGTACTTTTCGGCATCATCCATGCTTATGTTTTCCGTTCAATTGCATCTGCATGGCCTGCCGGCCTCCTGGAAAGAGGGGTGAGGTTTTCGTTGATCGTTTTCCTTATGGCCTTTCTTTTCTGGGAGTTTTTCACGCCGTTCAACATGTTTGGTGAGCCGTTGCAGCTTCTTCTGCTGGAGCTTGTTTTCTGGGCATGTATTGCCTTTGCCGACGGTTTTTGCATAGCTGCTCTTATGCAGGACAATCGTTCATGAAAACCGGATATTTGCAACAGACGACTGCACCCTCTGCTGATGACAGGTTGCTTGTAAAAAAAACACTACGTCAGATAAAGCTTGAATTCGGTGCTGCTGTTGAACCCTTTACGCTGCATCTGCCTCTGCCGGAGCTGCAGGCAGGAGCATGGATGGCTTGCAGGGAGTCCCTGCTTGCCGGTACTGTCCGGCGTGATGTGAAAGAGGCAGTGGCGTCAACCGTTTCCCTCATCAATCGATGCCCGTACTGTGTCGATGCCCATAATATCATGATGCTTGCATCCTCCGGAAAGGATTATTCTTCGCAAATCCTTGAAGGGCGATATGACGATATCGATGATCCGGAGATTGGAACTGCGGCGAGATGGGCTGCCGCAACCCTTTCACCAGGTTCTTCACCGTTGCATTCGCCACCCTTTTCTGCCAGGGAAGCACCTGAATACATCGGTACGGCCGTTCTGTTTCATTACATCAATCGTATGGTGACCATCTTGCTTGGCACATCACCTCTGCCTTTTCAAAAAGGTATCCTGAAAAGAATGGCGCAGCGCATGGCCGCTTTTTTTTTCAGCAAGGCGGTCCGGCTGAATAAGGAGCCTTGTGCATCGCTTGCTCTGCTGCCGGCATCTGATCTGCCGTTCGATCTCGGCTGGTCGAAATCCTCACCGTGTATAGCCGGAGCATATGCCGCTTTTTCCCGGGCGGTCGATCATGCAGCGGAAACGGTTCTTTCAAAACCGGTCAGAGCATCTGTTTCCGGTGCTCTCGATGCATGGGACGGCAGCGTCTTCGGGCCGGGCAATCCTCTGCCGATAGAGTGCATCAGTGAATACGGCGGGGCGGAAAGGACTGCCGCTGCAATGGCATTGTTTGCCGCACTTGCTCCATACCGTGTGACAGACGATATGATGGCGGATTTTGTGAACAGGTATCCGGCTGAAGAAGAGCGACTGGCTGTTCTTGCATGGGGAAGTTTTTCTGCTGCAAGGCGGATAGGGCGGTGGATTGGCGGTTTTTCAGTATAATGGGTCGCATCTAAAGGACTTGCTATAATGGAGCATCCCGACGTGTCGGAACGCTCAGTTTAGGTCCATGTTTTTGCTGATGATGCCATAGGTGATTTCCTGCAGTTCCTGAGCGTTTTTTCCCCTGGTTTCAATTTGTTTTCCGATGACAAGCTTTACGGTGGCTTTGCGGATCGTAAGACTTTTTTTCGGCGTTATGAGGTTGCTGCCGATGATCGTTACCGGGAGTATCGGTGCGAGGCCTTTCTGAGCGATCATGAAGGCTCCTCGCTTGAACGGTTGCAGCGCACCCGTTTCGGAACGGGTTCCTTCGGGGAAAATATGGACCGAACGGCCGCTCTTGAGCATGTTGGAGGCTGAGAGAAGGCTTTTCAGCGCTTCCCGGTTCTGGCCTCTTTTGATCATAATATATCCGGCTTGTTTGATGACCCAGCCGAACAAGGGGATATTTCCGAGTTCCTCCTTTGCAACAAAGCGCATGTTGAGCTTTATGGAGCCGAGTATGAGAGGGATATCGGCCATTCCTGCATGATTGCTGACAATGAGGTAGTTTTGCCGGTTATCGTAATGGTCTTCTCCTCTAACGTCTACGGTTATGCCCATAAGTTTCGAACAGAAACGGCCCCACCATGCAGCCATGCGGTAAAAACTGTCACCGCTCCGGTCGAAAACATTGATAAGCAGCGCGAGCAGCAGTCCGAAAAACATGACCGGCAGTACAACCAGAAAAAACAGCAGAGTCTGGAACGTCATGGAAGAAGTCTGTTGAGTTGTTGATCTGTTGAGTCGTTGTTGATTTGCAGGCAACTCATATTCCTGCAGTACTTTTCCGTTTGATTCCTTTTCCAGGCGGAGCGATATAAAGAAACATATTTTTGTTGATACGTGCTGATCCGGAACAATTCAACAGATCAACACTTTTCAGGTTACAGTTTCGAGAGGTAATCGGCAAAATCGCGGTAGTCGCTGCTCATCGGTACTGATACTTTTTTTCTGTCGAGAACTTCCTGCAGCCTGTCCGGAATTGTGATGTCCATATCGAGCGCTTCCCTGATCGATTCGAGAAACTTGGCAGGATGTGCGGTCGATATGACGACCGAGGGATGGTCGGGAGCTTCGTTTTTTTCATTGAACAGTTCCATTGCCCGAAATCCTACAGCTGTATGCGGATCGGCTATGTAGCCGAAACGGTCATAGACCGAACGTATCGTGTCAAGGGTTTCCTGGTTGGAGACTGAAAAGCCGGTTATGTCGGCACCCATGGTGCGGTAATCTTCATTGTAGAAGTGTTGCAGTCTGGCAAAATTGCTCGGATTACCGACATCCATTGCCGTCGAAAGCGTTTCTACCGTCGGGCGGGGTTCGTACCGGCCTTCTTCGAGGTATCGGGTGACGCTGTCGTTGGTATTGGAGCCAGCCACGAAATGGCTGATCGGAAAACCCATCTTTTTTGCTGCGATTCCTCCGGTAAGGTTCCCATAGTTGCCGCTGGGTACGGAAAAGACGGCTTTGTTATCCGGATGACGCAGAGCGATAGAGAGCGCGCCCCAGGCGTAATAGAACGCTTGCGGGATGAGGCGTGAGATATTGATGGAGTTTGCCGAAGTGAGGGAGAGCCGCTGTTTGAGTTCCCCGTCCATGAAAGCCTGCTTGACAAGGCGCTGGCAGTCGTCAAAATCACCCGATACCTCGAGTGCCGTAACGTTGCCTCCGACAGTGGTCAACTGCTGTTCCTGGAGCCTGCTTACTTTTCCTGAGGGATAGAGCAGTATCACCCTTGTATTCGGAACGCCTTTGAAACCGTATGCGACAGCACTGCCGGTATCGCCGGAAGTCGCAACGAGAATGGTGATCAACCTCTGGTCTTCCTTTGCGAAATAGCCGGTAAGATGGGCAAGAAAACGAGCGCCATAGTCTTTGAACGCCAGCGTCGGTCCATGGAAAAGCTCTTCGACAAAGATGTTTTTATTCAGTTCGATCAACGGGGTTTTGAACGTGAAGCAGCTTTCGATGATCTCCCAGAGGCTGTTGTCCGGAATTTCTCCGTCACTGAACTTTTTTGCTATGGCAAAAGCGATATCATTGAACGGCGCTTCTCTGAGCAGTTCTATTTCGCCCGGGGAGAGACGGGGTATTTCGGAAGGGACATAGAGTCCTCCATCGGAAGCAAGGCCTTCGAGCGTTGCTTTTTTCAATGATACCGGAGTTGACTTTTTGTTCGTACTGTAAAAAATCATGAGGATAAGGTGGCCAGAATTGTTCGACTCTTGTTCATATGATTTTTGCGCCTTCCCTGCATACCGGAGTGACCCAGACGTCGGACTTCAGTTTTTCAGGAATACCGAAAAACGTGTCCTTCATTGCAAGGCCTACCTGTTCGGCAGTTTCGCGTGACGAGGAAAAGGCAAAGACAGAAGGTCCTGAGCCGGCAATGCTGCAGCCCAGCGCTCCTGCTTCCAGAGCGGCCTCTTTGACGGAGTAAAATCCCGGAATAAGGGGTGCGCGCTTGGGCTCTGCTATCACATCCACGAGAGAACGCCCGATCAGTTCGTAGTCGGAGGTGAGCAGTCCTGAAACAAGCGCGCCCACGTTTCCCCACTGCTGTGTTGCCGTTTTCAGGCTGACAGACCGTGGCAGAACCGAGCGGGCATAGGCTGTTCTTACCTCTATGTGAGGATGGGCCAGTGTGCAGAAAAGGTTCTCGGGAGGAGGGATCGTTATGAGGTCCAGCGGGTTGTAGTTGCGGATAAGGACAAAATTGCCAAGCATTGCCGGTGCTGCGTTGTCGGCGTGCGCTGAACCGCAGGCAACACGTTCACCCTCGATGGCGAAGTGAACCAGTTCCATCTTTGTGCAGGGTCTGTTCATCAGTTCGTTCGCTGCAATCAGCGCTGCGGCGGCACTTGCAGCACTGCTGCCCATACCGCTGCTGAGCGGCAGGTTTTTTTTCAACCGGAGTTCGATGTGTCCTTCGAATTCGACTCCCTTTTGTGTCCTGATATGTTCGAGAAATTTAAGGACGACAAAGCTGGCTGTGTTTTTCCTGGCATCTCTCGGTAACGCGTTGCCGTCACCCTCGATCGAGGCAATCGAAACCGGGAGTCCTTCAGATCTGTCCGTTCTGTGGGTCAATATGACTTCGTCGCCCGGTTCGGTTATGGCAAAACCGAGGACGTCAAAACCGCAGGCTACATTGCCGATGGTTGCCGAAGCAAATCCTGTGACAGTTTTCATGTGAGAGCAGGGTTGCGGTATTCTTTTTTTCTGGCTGTGACCGGACGGTCAGAAATGAATATGTTTCCTGATTGACAGCCCATTTGTCTAACGTATACTCCCATTGACCGGGGCGAGTGTTCAAGTCGGAATGATTGAAATATTCCTGCTGATCGGGTTTGAAATACTGACAGCTTTTCCTTAAATTAGAGTTTCAAGGTTTTTGGGTCAGGAATCGGTGCCGGAGTCAGTTATTAATGAGAACATAAAATAAATAAACTTTCTCCATACTTAACAAATAACTAAGCTTAATTACAATATGTCTACAACAGTCAGACCTGATGAGGTTTCAGCCATTCTTCGCAAGCATCTGGCGGGGTTTGAGTCGGAAGCCGATGTCTATGATGTCGGTACTGTGCTCCAGGTGGGCGATGGTATTGCACGTATCTATGGATTGTCAAAAGTGGCAGCCGGTGAACTTCTCGAGTTTCCCGATAATGTCATGGGAATGGCCCTGAACCTTGAAGAGGACAACGTCGGTGCCGTTCTGTTTGGCGAGTCTGACATTGTCAAGGAAGGCGATACGGTCAAGCGCACCGGTATTCTTGCCTCGATCCCTGTGGGAGAGGCCATGCTCGGAAGGGTTATCAATCCTCTGGGTGAACCGATTGACGGAAAGGGTCCTGTCGAGACAGCAATGCGTCTGCCTCTGGAACGGAAAGCTCCCGGAGTTATTTTCCGTAAGTCCGTTCATGAGCCGCTTCAGACCGGTCTGAAAGCTATCGACTCGATGATCCCGATCGGACGAGGCCAGCGCGAGCTGATCATCGGTGACCGTCAGACAGGCAAGACTGCTGTGGCTCTCGATACCATTATCAATCAGAAGGGCAAGGACGTCTACTGTATCTATGTCGCGGTCGGTCAGAAAGGATCGACGATCGCTCAGGTTGTCAATACGCTCGAGCAGTACGGCGCCATGGATTATACCACCGTCATTGCATCGTCAGCGTCGGATCCGGCTCCAATGCAGTTTATCGCGCCTTACGCGGGGGCTGCCATCGGTGAGTATTTCCGCGATACAGGCCGTCATGCACTTGTTATCTATGATGATCTTTCCAAGCAGGCTGTGGCGTATCGGCAGCTTTCACTGCTTCTCCGTCGTCCGCCGGGCCGTGAAGCGTATCCCGGTGATGTCTTTTACCTGCATTCCCGTCTCCTGGAACGTGCTGCAAAGATCACTGACGATCAGGAAATTGCAGAGAAGATGAACGATCTTCCCGAGCCGCTCAAGCCGGTTGTCAAAGGCGGTGGAAGCCTTACGGCTCTTCCGGTTATCGAAACCCAGGCCGGTGACGTTTCGGCATATATTCCGACCAATGTCATTTCCATTACCGACGGTCAGATCTTTCTCGAGCCAAACCTTTTCAACGCAGGTCAGAGACCGGCTATCAACGTCGGTATTTCGGTTTCCCGAGTCGGCGGCAGCGCGCAGATCAAGGCGATGAAAAAAATTGCAGGTACACTTCGTCTCGATCTCGCACAGTTCCGTGAGCTCGAAGCGTTCTCGAAATTCGGTTCCGACCTTGACAAGGCGACAAAAGCACAGCTTGACCGCGGTGCGCGTCTGGTCGAGATCCTCAAGCAGGGCCAGTATGTGCCGATGCCGGTTGAAAAACAGGTCGCAATAATTTTTGTTGCCACGCAGGGAATTCTCGATGACCTGGATCTCCGGTACATCAAACAGTATGAGGAAGAATTTCTGAGCCTTCTTGAGCACAAGCATGCAGATCTGCTTTCTTCCATTGCCGAAACCGGCCAGATGGATCCCGATGTTTCGAGCAGGCTGAAAGAGGTTGCCGAGCAGTTCCTGGGATCGTTCCGGCAGAAAGTCGGCGCATGATCTGTTCAACGAGTTTCAGCAATTCAACAACAAGTGACTTTTCATGGCAACCTTAAAGGATATACGGACAAGGATCTCGAGTATCAAGTCGACGCAGCAGGTGACCAAGGCGATGAAAATGGTTTCGGCGGCAAAGCTGCGGCGGGCACAGGATTCGGCAATACAGGCGCGTCCCTACGCGGCAAAGCTGAAAGAAATGCTCGGTTCCCTGTCGACAAGGGTCGATACCTCGCTCAATCCGTTGCTCTCGGGTCGTGACGACGTCAAAAACGTGCTGGTTATTCTCATTACTTCTGACAGGGGTCTCTGCGGTGCTTTCAATGCAAACATCATAAAGCTGGCCCAGAGGCTCGTTACAGAAGAATTTGGCGACCAGTATCGCAGCGGTAATGTGGAAATGGTCTGTGCGGGCTCGAAAGGTTATGACTATTTCCGTAAACGCGGTTACACCATCAGCAAAGGCTATCCGGGTATATTCCAGAATCTTCGTTTCGACGTCGCAAGGGAGATTGCCGAATATGCTTCGGAAAAATATCTCAGCGGAGAAGCGGACAGGGTAGTCGTTGTCTATAATGAATTCAAGTCAGTCCTTGCCCCGAGGCTGATGCATGAGGTTCTTTTGCCGATTTCACCTGAAGTCGATGAAGAACGTGAGAAAGGAAGTGCCAGCGACTATATCTACGAACCGTCACCAGCTTCGATTATCGATGTTCTCGTTCCCAAGCATCTCAATACCCAGATATGGAGAATGATGCTCGAATCGAATGCAGCCGAACATGCGGCAAGAATGACGGCAATGGATTCTGCAACCGAGAACGCCAAGGAACTGCTCAGGCTGCTCAATATCAGCTATAACCGTGCACGTCAGGCGGCTATTACGACAGAACTCAGCGAGATCGTCGCGGGAGCCGATGCACTGCAGGGTGACTGAGTAATTGTTTACCATATGAGAATGGCGCCCCGTGATGCGGGGCGCTTTTTTTTGGGCAAATTGAAGATACGTCAAGGGCGTTTGACCCTTTGGGGAAATGATTTGTATCTTTGACTCTTCTTGACCGGGATCGGTATACATATCACATCATAAATGCAGGATGAGCATGAAGGTTTTGAAATTCGGCGGTACGTCGATACAGGATGGAGAAAGGATCAGGATGGTTCTTGAAATCGTCAGGAAGGCGATAGGGGAATCATCTGTGATCATTGTTGTTTCGGCCATCCGTAAAGTTACGGATCTGTTGCTCGACGCTGCTCTTGCTGCAGTCCAGGGCGATACCAGTTACCGTAAGAAGCTCCTTGATATTGAAGCGCTGCATAATAATCTGGTCGGGGAGCTCATAGATGAGAATGGCCGGCAGGAGGTCGAAGCGTTTCTTGCCGATGAGCTTGCCGAGCTTTCAGATGTACTGCATGGCGTGAGTCTTCTTCGTGACCTGAGCGATAAGAGTATGGCTTTGGTCATGAGCTTTGGAGAACGGTTGTCGGCATGGATTATAAGCTGTTTCCTGCGGCAGGAAGGTATCGATACGTCATATGCCGATGCGCGGCAGATGATCGTTACCGACAGCAATCATTGTGATGCCAGGGTTGATATGCAGGCATCATCGTCCCGCATCAAGGCATGGCTGGGAGGCAGGAAGGGTGTTCCTGTCGTTACCGGTTACATCGGTGCCGCACCTGACGGTACAGCGACAACTCTGGGCAGGGGAGGGTCGGATTACACGGCGACTATTTTCGGATTTGCGGCCGAAGCAGATGAAATACAGGTCTGGACCGATGTCGACGGTTTTTTCAGCGCCGATCCGAAACGCGTTTCCGACGCATACGTTCTTCCGTTCATCAGCTACGAGGAGGCGCTGGAGCTTTCCCATTCGGGTGCCAAAGTACTGCATCCGTATGCGGTGCATCCTGCCATGAAGGCCGGCATACCGATCAGGATCAGAAATTCCTTCAATCCCGGGGCAAGGGGTACATTCATTGGCACAAGGCAAGCCAAGAGTGAAGATGACGCAAAGCCGGTAACCGGTCTGAGTTCGGTAAACAATGTCGTTCTGGTCAACATCTCCGGTAGCGGTATGGTCGGTATTCCCGGTATAGCTTCAAGGCTTTTCAGCAGTCTTGCGCATCACAAGATCAACATCATCTTTATATCCCAGGCATCATCCGAACAGTCAATAAGTCTTGTTATTGACAGGACTAAGGCGGAACGAGCACTGCGTGTTCTTGAAAAAGAGTTTGCCGCCGAGATCGCAGCGCGCCAGATTGAATCGATGACTCTCAGGAAGCATATTGCCATTATCGCTGTTGTCGGCAACAGCATGTCGGGTCATCCGGGCGTTTCGGCCCATCTGTTTGAGACTTTGGGCAAAAACGGTATCAACGTCATTGCTGTTGCCCAGGGTGCTAACGAAATGAATATTTCGTTTGTCGTGGAAAGCCGTGACGAGGACAAGGCGCTCAACTGTGTCCACGAGTCTTTTTTCCTCTCCCGCAGGACGGTTCATGTATTTATTGCAGGAACAGGAACGATCGCCAAAAGTCTGATCCGTCAGCTCAGCGACCATTCCCTGACGCTCAGGAGGGAAATGGATCTGGATGTTCTTGTCTGCGGCATGGCCAACACACGTATGATCGCCCTGAGCGAGAATGGTATCGATCTTCTGAACTGGGAACAGTCGCTCGAACCGAGGGAAGATGAAAGAACTGTCAGGGACTACATTGATACAATTTCCTCGATGAACCTCCACAACAGTATTTTTGTTGATTGCACTGCAAGCGCAGAGGTAGCGGAGAGTTATCCCGATCTGCTTTCTTCAGATATATCGGTCGTTACTGCCAACAAGCTCGGAATGGCCGGTCCCCTTGAACTCTATGAAACCATCCGGCAGGCCCGGGGATCGTCCAACGCCCGTTTCCTTTATGAAACAAATGTCGGTGCGGGCCTGCCGATTATCAATACCCTCAATGACCTTCGCAACAGCGGGGACAAGATCATAAAAATCGAGGGTGTGCTCTCAGGGACGCTGAGTTATATTTTCAACGAACTTCGCAAGGGCGGGAAATTCAGCGAGATCGTTCGTCAGGCCAGAGAAGCCGGATATACCGAACCCGATCCCCGTGAGGATCTTTCCGGCGCGGACTTTGCAAGGAAATTCCTGATACTTGGCAGGGAACTTGGCTATCGCCTGGAGTATGAGGACATTGTCTGCGAGAGCCTTGTGCCTGAACATCTCCGGACGGATATGAGCGTGGAAGAGTTTCTCGACCGGCTTGGAAGTGTCGATGAAGAATACAAGGCAAAAATGCAGGAAGCGGCCCAAAACGATATGACAATAGCTTACGCAGGTGAGATAGCCGATGGAAAGGCCCGCATCAATGTAAGCATGCTTCCGCTTTCAAATCCTGTCGCCGGGCTGAACGGGACCGAGAATATGGTTGTGTTTACGACGGATCGTTATCTTGACACGCCTCTTGTCGTCAAGGGTCCGGGAGCCGGAGGGGAGGTGACGGCCGGAGGGGTTTTTGCCGATATAGTGCGAATAGCAAGTTATCTGGTATAAGTATCGCCGGTGAATGCAGAGATCATATCTATCGGCGACGAGTTGCTTATCGGACAGCGGCTCAATACAAATGCCCCGTTTATCGCTTCAGAAATGGCTGCCGCCGGTATCGGTGTCGGCAGGATTATCGTCTGTTCTGACCAGGAAACATCCATCGAGGATCAACTGGCTGAATCTCTTGAACGTTCGGATATCGTTCTGGTGACCGGCGGCCTCGGACCGACACGGGATGACCGGACCAAACAGGCGGTCGGGAGTCTGCTGTCGAGAAATCTGGTGTTTGATGAAGGGGTGTATGCCCAAACGGTTGAAAGGTATCGAAACTATCGGCGTGAACCGGCGCCGTATCTGAGAGAGAATGCGATGATCCTTGAGGGAGCCCGTGTGATCAGGAATGAAACAGGGCTTGCTCCCGGTATGATCATCCGCTGTGATGAAGCCTATCCCGATAGATGGCTCGTTCTCATGCCCGGCGTTCCCCGGGAGATGGAGGAGATGATACGGAACGGGGTGATCCCTTTTTTTTCCGAAATCTCAGGCGGTGTAATCGTCCACGCGCATATCAGAACGACCGGTACAGGCGAGACAGTCCTTTCGGAACTCATCCGGCCGATCGAGGATGTCCTGCCGGAGGGGACAAGCCTGGCGTATCTGCCGCATACGGCCGGGGTCGCGCTCAGGGTAAGTACCTCTGGCAGCGACCGGGAAACGGTTGAAGAGCAAAACCGGGCGATCGCCGACGCTATTCGTGAAAAAGTCGGGGAATTCATCTATGCCAATGAGGATATAACGCTTGAAGAAAGCGTCGGCAAAATGCTTGCCGACCGCGGCCTGACTATTGCCTGTGCCGAATCATGTACAGGAGGGCTTGTTGCATCCAGGCTTACCGACGTTTCCGGCTCATCACGCTATTTTCTGCAGGGATTTGTGGTGTACAGCAACGCCTCAAAGGAGAAAGCTCTGGGTGTGAGATCATCGACACTTGTTGCTCATGGGGCGGTGAGTGAAGAAGTTGCCGGAGAAATGGCTGAAGGCTGTCTTGCAGCTACTGGCGCTGATATTACCGTTTCTTCAACCGGGATCGCAGGTCCTCTGGGTGGTTTGGAAACGAAGCCTGTCGGAACGGTCTGTCTGGGTGTCGCATTTCGGGGTGAGAACGGTATGGTTGAATGCCGGACGGAGACTGTTCATGTTCGGGGAGACCGGTTGCGCAACAAGATCCGCTTCAGCGAAGCGGCCTTGAGGATGGTCTGGAAAACGCTCAGGGATTTACCAGTGTAAGGTTGAAGGTGTAGCCGATGCCCTCCTGATATTTGACGGCTTCCACAAAAAGGGTATCCAGGCTGTTCCTGACATAGGTACCGCTGATCGTTTTTCCTTTTCTGTCCCGTTTTTTCCCGTCTTTTCCGTACGTTATGATCCCTTCGCCGATGGTCAGGGTGATGTTTTGACCCTGAATGTCGATATCTCCGTTGCCGGCATACCCGTAATTCCTGCCGAAAAACGAACCGTTTGCGTTGATGGCATAGGTGCTGTCAGGACTGACCGAGCCTGTTGCTTCAAACGTCGTGACAGGAACAGGAACCTTCAGAAAATCGGGTGTGATCGAGGCCTCGACAAGTTTCCATGTTCCTGTAAGTTCATGAGTTTTTTCGGAAGCGACAGTTGTTGCCGTTTCTGCCTCTTCGCTGCCGGAAGGAGCGGACCCTCCGGTTAAAAATACAGTGACGGCACCGCCTGAAAGCAGTGCCAGGAGTATGACTATTCCCGTTGTCTGTACCCTGTTCATGGTTCTCTTGTCTTTCTTCGTGACCGGAGGCGGTTTTGTCTTTAAAAAATAATGTAGGTGTTTTCCGGTAAAGATATTTTTTTGACCTGAATATTCTTGACTAATTGAAAAGTCTTGTGTTCCTTTTTCAAGCATGGTTTTTGTTGCCAGGATGACAGGAGTATTCCGGTTTCGGCCTGGTGTCGTTTCCTCTACGTATAAATGAATGAATCAGTTATGTCCCGGATAAACAGATTGCCCGATAGTGTTGCCAACAAGATTTCTGCCGGCGAGGTTGTCCAGCGTCCCGCATCGGTTGTGAAAGAACTGCTGGAAAATGCTCTTGATGCAGGAGCGACAAGTATAAGCGTTTCTGTGAAAAATGCCGGCAGGGATCTTATCAGGATTATCGATAACGGCATGGGAATGGATGAAGATGATGCCCTGAGCTGTATCGAGCGGTTTGCAACCAGCAAGATATCGAGCGCCGAGGAACTCGATGCAATAGAAACGCTTGGTTTCCGGGGTGAGGCGCTTGCAAGCATATCATCTGTTTCGCATTTCGAATTGAAGACCCGAAGGGAAAACGACGGTATCGGTATTCAACTGGTCTGTGAGGGGGGCAAACCGGGCCGGCTTTCAAAGACAGCATGTGAGACCGGTACCCAGGTGAACGTCAGAAACCTTTTTTACAACGTTCCCGCCCGGCGCAAGTTTCTCAAAACCAATGCCACTGAGTATCGGCATATCTACGAGATCGTCAAGGCTCAGGCTCTTGCCTATCCTGAAATCCGCTGGCGAATGCTCAATGACGAAGAAGAGCTGTTTGATTTCAGGAGTACCGATATTCATGAACGGCTGGATTTCTTTTTCGGTGAGGGTTTTTCCGAACGCCTTATCGAAGTGCATGAGGAAAACGATTTTCTATCGATCCATGGCTTTATCGGAAAACCTGCTCTGCAGAAACGCCAGAAAAACGAACAGTTCATCTATGTGAACAGACGACTCATTCAGAACAGGATGCTTTCACAGGCCTTGCAGCAGGCCTATGGAGAGTTGCTTGTTGAACGCCAGACCCCTTTCTCTCTCCTTTTTCTGGGTATTGATCCCTGTCATGTCGATGTGAACGTTCATCCTGCCAAGCTGGAAGTGCGATTTGAGGACGAAAGGAACGTCCGGTCGATGTTTTACTCCGTCATCAAAAAGGCATTGCATTCCAGGGACTTCTCTCCGTCTGTCGGTGCTTTCGGTTCTCAAGGTGAAACACCTTATTCTTCGGCACCTTCATCAACTGCCGGTAGTGCAAGACTCGGGTACCGTGAGGATTCTGCCGGGATGTCGACAACATCGGATCTGTACAGGAACTACAGGGAAGGGATTTCAGATGAAGGTGTGACGACCGGTTCCCCGGCGGGCTTGCAGGAAGAGAGCCCGGGGCTGGAGCAAAGCTTCGGAGATGAACCCCGGAGAGAGTTGCGCAGAAGCGATTTTTCCCTGGAGGCACAGAAATCAGACGGCAATATGTTCCGGGAGGAGCAGGTTTCCGATCCGAAAATCTGGCAGTTGCATAACAAGTATATGATATGTCAGATCAAAACCGGGCTTATGGTGATCGATCAGCATGTTGCGCATGAAAGGATACTTTATGAGCGTGCGGTTGATGTCATGAACCACAATATTCCCAACGCCCAGCAACTGCTGTTTCCCCAGAAAGTGGACCTCAAGCCCTGGGAGTATGAGATCTATGAAGAGATACAGGATGACCTCGAACGGCTTGGTTTCGCTGTGAGTGCACTGGGCGGCTCTACAGTTATGATTGAAGGGGTTCCCCAGGATGTGCTGAGCGGTTCCGAGTCATATATCCTCCAGGATATGATTGACGAATACAGGCAGAACGCGGAAAAACTCAAGCTTGAAAAACGCGAAAACCTCGCAAAATCCTATTCGTGCAGGAATGCGATCATGACCGGCCAGCAGTTGACACTGGAGGACATGCGATCCCTGATTGACAGGCTGTTTGCAACAAAAATGCCCTATGTCTGCCCTCATGGACGACCTGTGATTATCAGGATATCCCTTGACGAACTTGACCGGATGTTCGGCAGGAAGTGAGTTTGTGATGTAAGGCAGAAAACGCTACATTACCGTTCATACCCTTGTAGCTCAGTGGATAGAGCAACAGTTTCCTAAACTGTGGGTCGGCAGTTCGAGTCTGCCCAAGGGTACTCTTTCCTCCCTCAAATCAGAACGCAGTTTTTTGCAGCCGGGCAACAGGTTACTGACACTCTTCATCGTCTTGTTCAGACGCGGTTGCATTTCCGGTGTCAGCTGTTTTTTCCGAAGGTGTCTCTGTTTCTGTCTGTTCTTCCTGAGCTTCATTTGCCGAAGGGGCGGCGGTTTCCTGCCGGGGAGCGTTTTCTTCTGCCTTCTCTGAAAGTGCCTCGGTTTGTGTCTGTTCTGTCTGAGCTTCATTTGCCGAAGGGACGGCGGCCTCTTGCTGAGGAGTGTTTTTTTCTGCGTTCTGGCAAGCTGTAAAACTGGTTGCCGACGCTATGACCAACAGGCCGAACAAGAGAGAAGAAATAAGACTTTTCATGTTTTTTCCGGGTATATCTGTCAATAAATTCCGACTCGTTTTGGATACTCAACCGTCTACCTGACAGCCGATATGGAAGCAATGATAAAAAACTCAAAGAAGAGATGCAAAACAGTACTGCTTTTTTCCATCTGAACCGGGCGTCCCGACTTGTCGGGATGCTCAATGAGAGTAAAATCATAAAAAACAGTCTTTTATACTTTTCAACAGGTCTGATTATTCGTCGCCTGTCGGGAACAGGAAAAAACCGATAAATATTCACATTTATTGAAACTCTCAACTTCAGGTTCCACTATCATCGATGCACATGAAACTGCTGCTGCAGATAGCTTTTCTTTTCGCTTTTCTCGTAACGCTTGATGTCGGACGGTACTTTTTTGTGCCTGACATAGCTCTTTTACGCACCAGGCATCCGGAAAAGACCGCTTACATGCGTTACCGCCAATCACAATGGGAGCAGGAGGGACGGAAAAAGGAGATTCAGGTTCATCCGGTTGCACTCTCAAGCATTTCGCCATATCTTTCCAGGGCTGTTCTTATTGCCGAAGATGACAAGTTCTGGGGGCATAACGGTTTTGATTTCGAAGCTATCGAGCAGGCGTTGAAAAGAAATATCAGGGAAAGGCAGTTTGTATCTGGTGCGAGTACCGTGACGCAACAGCTTGCAAGGAATCTTTATCTCTCTCCGTCGAAAAATCCTGTCAGGAAAATCAAGGAGGCCATTCTTGCATGGCGAATTGAAAGGGAGCTTTCAAAGAAAAAAATACTCGAACTCTATCTGAACGTTGTGGAGTGGGGTGACGGAATATTCGGAATAGAGGCTGCTGCAAGGCACTATTACGGCAGGAACTCGAGTCAGCTTTCAGCAAGGCAAGCCGCCCGGCTTGCGGCGGTGCTTCCCAATCCTCTCAGATTCAATCCGAAAGGGTCGTCAGGATTTGTCAAAAAAAGGGCTAACCATATCTACCGTGTCATGCAGCAGAGGGGAGTTGTTGGTTTGCCGGTCGAAGAGAACCCTTTTCCGGAAAAAAACACGACTTCTCAGGATCGCTGCGCTCGCTCTGGGGGAAGACGGTATGCGTCAGGCCTTTCGTGTTCCGGCGTTTCGGGGATCGGTGACTGTTTTCAGAAACATTGTTTTATTTACAGGCTGTCATGACTGCGTCCGGAACAGAGAGGGTCTGTATCGGTGTTTCCGGGATCAGAAAGGTTTTCGGTGATGTCGTTGCTGTGGATGGCATATCTTTTCAGGTTATGTATGGAGAGCTTTTCGGCTTTTTAGGCCCGAACGGCGCCGGGAAAACCACGACGATACATCTGCTTACGGGTCTTGCCCGCCCTGATGACGGCACGATCATGGTCGGAGGGATCGATTGCTCGAAAAATCCGAAAGCAGCACAACATCTCATTGGCGTCGTGCCGGACGAAAGCAATCTTTATCCTGAACTGAGCGGTTTCGAAAACCTCTGTTTTTGCGGAGGACTTTACGGGATGTCCGGACAGGAACGACATCGAAGGGCCACTGAATTGCTGGAAATGTTCGGACTTTCGAGTGCTTCTCAGAGAAAATATGCCTCGTACTCGAAAGGCATGAAGCGCCGCCTGACGATCGCAGCGGGAATCATGCACCATCCGCCAATTCTGTTTCTTGACGAACCGACAACAGGGATCGATGTAGAAAGTGCGCGTTTGACAAGGGGTTTGCTGAAAAAGCTGCATCAGGAAGGTACGACGATTTTTCTGACTACTCACTATATCGAGGAGGCACAAAGGCTGTGCGGGCGCATTGCTTTTCTTGCCGAAGGCCGCATTATCAGGACTGATACGATTGACAATCTTCTGAGCCCGGTGAAAGGGCGTGAGATTGTGGAGGTTGCTGTATCGAATCCTGACACACTTCCGGTCGATAAGCTTTCCCTGACGTTTCCCGGTTATTCCATGCAGAAAACTGACGACGGGAAGCTTCTCGTGGAGTCTGAAGGAAGAGTCAGGATCGCTGATCTTGTGCGGTGTCTGGACGAGCTGGGCGCTGAGGTCAGGGAAGCGAGAAAAAAACAACTGACGCTCGAAGATGTGTTTGTTTCCGTAACCGGGATCGGGGCAGATGCCCTGATGGACGGTAAAGGGGGAAAGAAATGACCATGAAGCGATTAACAGCTTTCCTGAGTATCGTGAAAAAAGATGTCAGGGCCTACTACCTCAAACCACCGAACATCAGTTGGGGAATATTGTTTCCTCTGGTCTGGACAGGTATGTTTTTTATAAAGACGGGCAGGGACATGGAAAGCATACTGATGGTACTTCCAGGAATGGTCGCATTGTCCATACTGTTCGGAACAACGTCAATGCTCGCTGTAACAGTAACGTTTGAACGAAAGGCAAAATCCTTCGAGCGGCTTCTTCTTGCCCCTGTGCCTCTCGGGCTGCTTATGACCGCCAAAACATCAGGAGCGATACTGTTTGGAGTGATCAACGCGACAGGGCCATTTCTTGTGGCCTTGTTTCTTACCGACCTGTCTGGTATTTCATGGGGCGTGGTACTGGCCGCGATCCTTATGATTGCGATCGTCTCGACATTTCTCGGGCTGTTTATCGCGGTTTCAGTCAGCGAGGTTTTTGAAGCACAGACGTTTTCAAACTTTTTCCGTTTTCCAATGATATTTCTCTGCGGTCTGTTTTTTCCGATCGAAGATCTGCCCCGGATTCTTCAGCCGCTTTCATACGTTCTGCCGCTGACATATGGTGCGGATCTGCTGCATGGCGCCATTACCGGACAAAACATGATGTCCTTCCAGCTTGATGCGGCAGTACTTCTTTTTTCGATCGCTGTTCTTTTCATACTGACACTGAGGAATATCAGCAGACGCTGGATCATGTGATGATTCCCGTTCAGGAGAAGTTACCGGCACATGATCGACAAGAGTATTCTGTCCCTCAGGCGGGGGCCTCTCAGCAGACCGAAACAACGCCGGCGTAGACCACTTTTGCCGGGCCGGAAAGGTAGATTTCGTCCATTTCGTCGGTAAATACAACATCGAGGATGTCGCCGCTTTTTACGGTAACCCGGACATGATTTGATGTTACTTTTTCAAGCTTTCTGCTCATAAGTGCTGCGGCGACGGCTCCGGTTCCGCATGCCAGTGTTTCTGCCTCGACCCCCCGTTCGAATGTTCGTATGTCCAGGCTGTCCGGTCCGGTAACCTGGAGAAAGTTGACATTGGTTCCTTCGGGAAAGAGGTTGCTGCTGTTGCGGATCAGACTGCCATCATGTTCGACGTCGATATTGTCGAGCCTGTCGGTGTAGATGATCGTGTGCGGTGAACCGGTAGAGACAAAATGGCAGTTGTAACCGTGGGTCGCAAAGCCGCTGGAAAAGTTTTCGGGGGCCGTCATTTTCAATTTGACCTTTTCTGCATCGGTGATCCATGCTTCATATCGGTTATCATTTGCAGAGAACGATCCATTGTCACCGATGATGCCTGCCAGCCATGCGAAATAGGCTGCGCATCGTCCTCCGTTACCGCACATGGACCCCGGTTTGCCGTCGGCATTGTAGTATCGCATGGAAAAATCCACTGTTTCCGAGGGCTCGATGAGGATGAGACCGTCAGCACCTATGCCTGTTCTTCTTTTACAGAGAGAAAAAATCTGGTGGTCGGTGAGGGTAATATGCTTCCTCATGTTATCGATAACGATAAAATCGTTTCCTGCGCCAGACATTTTTGAAAAGTTGATCTGCATCTGTACCCTGTATTTTTTGAATCATCCAACGGTGAATATGCTCCGGTCTGTCGGTCGCCCGGTAGAGGCTATCTTCATATAGAATAATCCTAACCCCTCTGATAACAGCCTGAAGGGGCAGGCCTAAAAATTTACTATTAAATAAAAATTCTTATCTTAAACGCTACAACAGCCGGAATTTTTTTTCGTAAATTATCTGTCAATAACATATTGTTGATGGTGTCTGGGGTTGTTCATGGACGTCAGTTTCACCCCGAAAAAAGCAGGGCAAACAGAACGGTTGAGTGGGATCTCACTGTTTTTGCATGCGATCACAGGTGAGCTTCATATATTTTCCTGTATTTTTTCAACCAGTTAATATGTCCAAACAAAGGAGAGAATACAATGGCTGATCAAGCAAATCCAACAGGCGTCAAGCCTAAGGGTAAAGTGCCTCCTGCCAAAGGGAATGCCCCTGCTCCTGCCAAGGGGAAGGTTCCGCCTCCTAAAGGCAATGGTGCTCCTGCAAAAGCTTCAGTGATTCCGGAAAAGGACGCTGCTCAGATGAGGCGCTTCCTGTTCCAGAGGACTGAAACCCGTTCGACTAAATGGTACCAGGTTTTCGATACCGACAAGCTTGACGATGAGCAGGTGGTCGGCGGCCATCTCGCATTGCTTGGTGTGCTGGGATTTGTTATGGGTATCTACTATCTGTCCGGAATGCAGGTGCTGCCATGGAACGGTGCCCCTGCTTTTCACGATAACTGGTTCTACCTGACGATCAAACCCCGCATGGTGTCATTGGGTATCGACACCTACAGCGCGAGAACAGAGGATTTGATGGCGGCCTCATGGAAACTTGTCGGCTGGGCCATTTTGCATTTTATTTCGGGGTCCATCCTGATTTTCGGCGGATGGCGTCACTGGACGCATAACCTCACCAATCCGTTTACCGGACGTGCAGGTAATTTCCGCGAGTTCAGGTTTCTCGGCAAATTCGGTGACGCTGTTTTCCAGGGAACAAGTGCAAAAACCTACAAGGACGCGCTTGGACCTCATGCAGTCTATATGTCTCTTCTTTTCCTCGGGTGGGGCCTTGTGATGTGGATATTCCTCGGCTTTGCACCTATTCCTGATTTCCAGACAATAAACTCGGAGACGTTCATGTCGTTTATCTGGTTTATTGTTTTCTTTGCTCTCGGTATTTACTGGTGGAAAAATCCGCCGAATGCAGCCATCCATCTCAATGACGATATGAAGGCGGCTTTCTCGGTTCATCTCACTGCAATCGGCTATGTCAACATTGCTCTCGGTGTCATTGCCTTTGTCGCATTCCAGCAGGATTCGTTCGCACCATATTACGCGAAACTCGATGAGCTGGTTTTCTATATCTACGGTGAACCGTTCAACCGTGTCAGTTTCGATTTCGTACAGGAAGGCGGTCAGATCGTCTCCGGCTCCAAGGAGTTTGCCGAATTCCCGGCTTTTGCCATCCTGCCCAAGAACGGTGAATCGTTCGGTATGGCCAGGACTGTGATCAACCTGATCGTTTTTAATCACATTATCTGCGGTGTTCTCTATGTTTTTGCCGGCGTCTATCATGGCGGCCAGTACCTGCTGAAAATTCAGATCAACGGCCTCTACAACCAGATCAAGTCGATCTGGATCACCAAGGGACGTGACCAGGAAACACAGGTCAAGATTCTCGGTACGATCATGGCACTCTGTTTCGCGACGATGCTGTCGGTGTATGCGGTCATTGTCTGGAACACGATCTGCGAGCTGAATTTCTTCGGCACCAACATCATGATGTCGTTCTACTGGCTGAAACCGCTTCCGATCCTTCACTGGATGTTCGAGGATCCAAGCATTAACGACTGGGTCATGGCCCATGTTATCGTAGCCGGTTCTCTTTTCTCGCTTATTGCACTGGCTCGTATAGCGTTTTTCTCACACACCTCACCGCTCTGGGATGATCTTGGGCTGAAAAAGAACTCGTACTCATTCCCGTGTCTCGGTCCGGTATATGGCGGTACCTGCGGTGTATCGATTCAGGATCAGCTCTGGTTCGCCATGCTGTGGGGCGTGAAAGGTCTTTCGGCAGTATGCTGGTATATCGATGGTGCATGGATTGCATCGATGATGTACGGTGTTCCTGCCGGTGACGCCAAGGCCTGGGATGCTGTGGCAGGATTGTCGCACCATTATTCGGCCGGTATCTTCTATTACTTCTGGACTGAAACCGTCACCATTTTCTCGAGCTCTCATCTTTCGGTTATCCTGATGATCGGTCACCTTGTATGGTTCATCAGTTTTGCCGTATGGTTTGAAGACAGGGGATCGCGTCTCGAGGGTGCTGACATACAGACCAGGACAATCCGGTGGTTCGGCAAGAAGTTCCTCAACCGTGATGTGAAGTTCCGGTTCCCGGTCCTTACTATCTCGGACTCCAAGCTTGCCGGAACGTTCCTGTATTTCGGCGGTACATTTATGCTGGTTTTTCTGTTCATTGCCAACGGATTCTACCAGACAGATACTCCGTCGCTGCCGCCTGTAGGTGATGCAGCAGGAGCGGGACAGCATTTGCTGACTCAGGTTGTCGACTTTATTATAAAACTGATCGCCTGATGAACGATCACGAGGGAGCCGTTCAGGCGGCTCCTTCTTTTTTCGTTCACGGTTTACAATAGAAACTGCTACACAACAAAGATAGGAGGGTTTATGGCCGATCCTGTAAAAGAACAGGGTGCAGCGCCGGCTAAAAGTGCGGCAAAGCCAAAGCCGCCGGCTCCACAAGCAAAAGCAGCAGCTCCTGAAGGAAAACCTGCACCGAAGGCAGCAAAGGCGGCAGTGTCGAAAGATGCAAAAGGATCACCTGTAAATAAAAGCCGCATGGCCGCAATGGACGTCAATCTCGGCCGTACGGGACGCAGGATGGAGTCAGCATTGCCCGTTGTAAAGCCCAAACCGAAACCGGCGGCAAAACCTAAAGCAGCGCCGGCAGCGAAAGGCGCGCCAGCGGCAAAAGGTGCACCGGCAGCGAAGGGTGCACCGGCAGCAAAAGGCGCACCAGTGGCGAAAGGCGCTCCGGCAGCGAAAGGTGCGCCTGCAGTCAAACCGAAACCGGCGGCAAAGAAAAAAGCGCCAAGGCCGAAAAAGCATTACTATATTCTTGAGAATCTCTGTGTGGGTTGCGGTCTCTGCCTTGACAAGTGCCCGCCAAAAGTCAATGCAATCGGTTACAAGTTCTATGGTGATGTGCAGGAAAACGGTTTTCGCTGCTATATCGATCAGGATGCATGCATTTCATGTTCAGCATGCTTCTCGTCGGATGAATGTCCTACAGGCGCACTGATCGAAATGCTTCCGGACGGAGAGATACTTGATTTTACCTATACGCCTCCGGAACGGCTCGACTTCGACCTGCGTTTCCTTCACCGTTTTCACCGTGAAAACAGCTAGAGGAGAACGAAATCGAGATACAAAAAAGCATTGCCCGTTACCGGCAATGCTTTTTTTGTTCAACCTTCCTGAGGATACTCTTTCAGATGCCAGAAAAAAACGCAATAGCCCGGAAAACGCTTGTCGTTATACCTACCTATAATGAGATTGACAACATCGGGAAGCTCATCGATGAGCTTTTGTCATCTTTCTCCGATACTCTGCATGTCCTGATTGTTGACGATAATTCACCAGACGGCACAGCCGATCATGTGAGAAAGAAAATGATGCGGCAGGAACGGTTGCACATGATCGGACGACCGGGAAAAATGGGACTTGGCACGGCCTACATCGAGGGCTTCAGATACGGGTTGGAAAAGGGCTATGAAAGGATCATCGAAATGGACGCTGATTATTCACACGATCCGGCCATGATAAAGGATATGCTCGAGAAGGCGGAAACTGCAGACCTTGTCATAGGTTCCCGCTACATTGGTAACGTTGTCAATGTTGTCAACTGGCCGCTCAACCGGTTGATCCTCTCGAAAGCCGCAAGCTACTATACACGCATGATAACCGGAATGCCGGTTGCAGATCCTACCGGAGGATACAAGTGTTTTCGCTCTGATGTGCTCAGAACTCTGGATCTGTCGAGGGTTAGATCCCAGGGCTATTCATTTCAGATAGAAATGAACTACAGAGTCTGGAAGAAAGGATTCAGTATTGTAGAGTTTCCGATCGTTTTTACCGACCGTACTGTCGGTCAATCGAAAATGAGCAGGAAAAATATCATCGAGGCGGTCTGGAGGGTATGGTGGTTGAGGATTATGTCTCTTTTACGATTGCTGTGAGATTCTGATCGTATGATGTCTCCGGGGATGAACCGTTCGGATAGTTTGCCGGGGTGGTCCTGCAGGTCCGCCCGGCTCTTCAGGCCGGGCGGACGATGTTTTAATCATGCTCTTTATCCTGTTTTGCCTCGATGATCCTGCCGGCAATATCCTGCGGCACTTCTTCGTAATGGCTGAAGGAGTAGGTGTATCGGGCTCTCCCCTGTGTAAGGCGGATGAGCTGCATGTGAAAGTCCCGAAGGGATGATTGCGGCATGTGCGCATTGACTGTCTGAAAACGTGAATCGGCATCCATCCCGATGATTTTTCCCCGTTTTCCTGAAATTTCCCCGACGATTTCTCCGGTATACTGTTCAGGAGTCCGGACGCTGAGGGTGCAATACGGTTCGAGAAGGAGTGGTTTGGCGTTTGCGAATGCAGACTTGAGCGCCATGCTTGCCGCTATTTTGAATGCAAATTCGGAGCTGTCAACGGGGTGATGCGAGCCGTCATAGGCAACGGCTTTCAGGTCGACGATAGGAAAGCCGCACAGAACTCCGCCGCTGACCGTTTCCCTCAGGCCTTTTTCAACGGCCGGGAGGTACCGGGTCGGTACGACACCGCCGACAACTTCACTTGCAAAGCTGAACCCGGCATCTCGTTCCAGAGGTTCCAGCCGCACCCATACATCGCCATACTGACCTCTTCCGCCGGATTGTTTTTTGTACTTGCCTTGTGCCTGTGCGGTGAGCCTGATCGTTTCCCTGTAGGGGATTTTAACCTCTGTGGTTGTGACCGAAACATTGAATTTTTTCTGAAGACGGTTGAGTATCGTGTCCAGATGGGTTTCTCCAAGTGTTTTGATGATGGTCTGGTTGAACTCGGTGTCATGTTCTATGCTGAAGCTCGGATCTTCTTCGAGCAGGTGCGACAGGCCTGAAGAAATTTTTTCCTCGTCGCCCTGGGCAAGCGGTTCGATTGCCGTGGCAAGGAGCGGTTCCGGAAAAACGATCGGGCTGATCCTGCAGTCTGTTCCCTTGTCTGCGAGTGTGTCGTTGGTATGGGTGTCTTTCAGTTTGACAACCATTCCGATATCGCCTGCCAGGAGTTTTTCGGCGGGAACCTTTTTCTGGCCGATCATGGTATACACCTGACCTATCTTTTCAAGCTGTCCGGTCTGGGCGTCAATCAGTTCATGTCCTGTTTCGATATGTCCTGAATAGATCCGCAAATACGATACTTCGCCTACTCTGGGTTCGGACATTGTTTTGAAAATAAACGCGACTGTCGGGCCTTCAGGATCGGGATCGAGCAGCTTTTCGGTGTTTTTCGTGCTGCAGTATGCATGTTCAGGTCCGCGCTCCAGAGGGGACGGGCAGATATTGACGATTGCATTGAGGAGGCGTTCCGAACCGATCAGATGCAGCGGAGATGTGCAGAAAACCGGGAAAAAAGTTCGGGTCAAAAGTGCTGACTTGATCCCTGCACGGAGTTCGTCCTCTGTCAGGGTTCCTACTTCGAAATAGCGGTTCATAAGGTCTTCATCGGTTTCCGCTACGGCTTCGACAAGCTTGAAATGCAGATCATCGGCACGTTTTTTATACAGATCGGGAATTTCGGAGACACTCATGCTTCCCGGTTTGTCGGGACTGAACGTCAACTGTTTCATGAGAAGGACGTCGATGATGATGTGATGACCGAGTCCCTCTTCAGCGGGAAACTGGATCGGTGCTACCTGATGACCGAAATGCTCCTGCAGTTCTTCTACGGTTTTCATGTAATCCGCCCTCTCGGCATCGAGTTTGGTAAGGACGAACATTGTTGGTTTGTAATACTCCTTTGCATAGTCCCAGATGAGATCGGTGCCGACCTCGACGCCGATCGATGTATTGACGGTCAGGAGTACCGTATCGGCTACCCGCATGGCTGATTTGACATCACCGTGAAAATCAGGCAGCCCCGGGGTGTCGATAATATTGATTTTGCGTTCATTCCAGAGACCGTGAATCAGGCTTGAGTTGATACTGTGCTCTTTTGCCGCTTCATCTTCGGCATAATCGGAGATTGTCGTACCCTCTTCGATAGAGCCGAGCCTGTTGGTGATATTCATCGAAAGGGCCAGAGATTCGGTGAGTATGGTTTTGCCCGAGCCGGTATGGCCGGTTATAACAATGTTGCGAAGTTGGTCGGATGGGACAGCTTGCATAGGTGGAACTCCTTGTTGTTGAATTGCCGATGTCCGGAGAAGCCGGGAATGATAGAATTAGCGGTGCTGTTTTAAGCCAGGTAGAAGCAGCCGATAAAATCAAAAGTAAAAAAAAGTTTTATAAGCAAAGCCGGCATTGGTGAAAAGCTGGTGATTCAATGATATATTCTTATGTTTAGCGTTTGTGATCGATTCATTTCGTCCTCATTTCGCCGGTTTTTGAACATAAAACAGATAGATCTATGCCGTTAATTACAGATGTGATCGCGAGACAGATACTCGACTCGCGCGGGAATCCCACTGTAGAAGTGGATGTATTGACCGAAACCTCCTATGGGCGTGCCGCAGTGCCGAGCGGTGCTTCGACCGGCGTTCACGAGGCGGTTGAACTGCGCGACGGCGACTCCGGTTTCTACCTCGGTAAAAGCGTTTTGAAAGCGGTCGAGCATGTCAATACGGTTATCAACGACAACCTGAAGGGGATGCATGTTACCGAGCAGACGGAAATAGATAATGCTCTTATAGCGCTTGACGGTACGCCGAACAAGTCGAATCTCGGCGCAAACGCGATTCTCGGCGTTTCGCTGGCATGCGCCAAGGCTGCTGCAGAATATTCAGGGCTCGCTCTTTTCCGGTACGTTGGAGGGACTCTGGCCAATACACTTCCCGTGCCGATGATGAACGTTCTCAACGGGGGTGCTCATGCGGATAACAACGTTGATTTCCAGGAGTTCATGATCATGCCTGTCGGTTTTGATACCTATTCTGATGCGTTGCGTTGCGGCGCGGAGATTTTTCATGCTCTCAAGGCACTTCTCAAAAGTAAGGGGCTCAGCACGGCAGTGGGAGATGAAGGTGGTTTTGCACCTGATCTCGGATCGAACGAGGAGGCTATCGAAGCTGTTATTGAAGCGGTCGGCAAGGCAGGTTACCGGGTCGGCGCTCCTACAGATGCCGGAGGTATTGGCGATGCACAGGTAATGATCGCCCTTGATCCTGCCAGCTCCGAGTTTTATGATGCCGAACGGCAGAAATACATCTTCAAGAAATCGTCCGGCCAGGAACTGACATCTGAGGAAATGGCAGGGTACTGGGAGAAATGGTGTTCCGATTATCCCATCATTTCCATCGAGGACGGTATGGCAGAAGATGACTGGAGCGGCTGGAAAATGCTTACCGATAAAATCGGAGCACGTGTCCAGCTTGTCGGGGACGATCTTTTTGTTACCAACACAGGAAGGCTTGGCGAAGGAATACAGAAGGGTGTAGGAAATTCAATTCTTATCAAGGTCAACCAGATCGGCACTCTGACCGAAACCCTGCAGGCGATCGATCTTGCAAAGCGAAACGGATACACTTCGGTCATCAGTCACAGAAGCGGGGAGACCGAGGACACAACGATCGCACAGATAGCCGTTGCTACCAATGCAGGGCAGATCAAGACCGGAAGTCTTTCCCGATCCGACCGTATTGCCAAGTACAATGAGCTTTTGAGAATAGAAGAAGAACTTGGCAACGAAGCCCGCTATCCCGGACCGAAAGCATTCAGGGTATAAGTGCTTGCGGTAATTCTCCCGATGAGGATTCCCGTTTTTTCAGTTCTCCGTGCCCGACAGGGTTCATCAAACCGGAGGTGCCGGTCATGAAACAGCTTGTTGGTGATGTATGGGCGTTTGTCCTTTCTCATCCCAGGAAAATATTTCTCCTCGCACTTGCAGGCGTTTTTGTCCTGTGGATTGTTTTCGGTAATTACGGGATCGTTGCGAGGTTCCGCATGGAAGCCGAAAACCGCATGCTCAAAACCGTTGACGAGCAGGAGGAAAAGAGCATCACTGAAAACCAGCGAAAAATCAGGGAGGCTGACGAACCTGAGACCATTGAGAGGATTGCACGAGAGCGATATAATTTTTCAAGGGATGACGAGACGCTCTACATCATAGAACAGCAGTAGATAATTATCACACATAATCTGCCTTTCAGGCAACGTAGAGTCGAATGCACGATTTTCCCATAGCAATGTTTGAGTACAACCGGAGGTTGACACGCGAGGTCGTTTTCGGCCCTCTTTCTCTCGGTGGATTCCAGCCGATACGTGTCGAGTCTATGACCACGACACATACTCTGGATACAGATGCCTCGGTTGAACAATGCAGACGTCTTTACGAGGCGGGCTGCGAGATTATCCGTCTGACAGTGCCGACCGAAAGGGACGCGGAAAGCCTCAGAGTTATTCGTGATAAGCTTCAGAGGGACGGAATTGCAACTCCCCTGGTTGCAGACATCCATTTTTCGCAGAAAGCAGCTCTCAAGGCCGTCGAAGCGGTTGAGAACGTACGGATCAATCCCGGGAATTTTGCTATCAGGACAAAATTTTCGAACGAGGAATATACCGATGAGGCTTTTCGGGCCGAGCTGGAGAAAGTACGCTCGGAATTTCTTCCCCTGATCGCCAAAGCAAAACAATATGGCGTCTCGATGAGAATCGGTACCAATCACGGTTCTCTGTCAGACCGGATCGTCAGCCGCTATGGCAACACACCCGAAGGGATGGTCGAGGCGGCACTTGAATTTGCAAGGATCTGCGAGGATGAGGGGTATTACGATATTCTGTTCTCGATGAAATCGTCCAATGTCAGGGTGATGATCCAGGCCTACAGGCTGCTGGTCATGAGAGCTGACCGGGAACTTTGCCATGCCTATCCCCTTCACCTCGGAGTTACCGAGGCGGGAGATGGCGATGACGGGAGGATCAAATCGGCAATGGGGACCGGTGCCCTTCTCGAGGAAGGTCTGGGAGATACGATACGTGTTTCCCTCACAGAAGATCCGGTCAACGAGGTGCCGGTCGGTTTTGCACTGGTAAAAAAGTACAATGATTTCCTGAAAGTGATGGGAGAGAGGGGGCATGAATCCGTGAACAGGATCATTGCTTCACTGTCCGTAAGACCTTCGTTTGACGTGCCTCCCTTTGATCCTGTAAGCTACCGGAGAAGAAGAGCCGGGAGGGTCTTTGCCGGTTCGGTGGAGATTGGCTGCGAAAGCCTGCCGATGGTTGAAACGACTGCACGGGCATCTGTTGCCGATGAGCCTGCATTTTTCGGGGAGCTGGAAAGAAAGTTTGCCGCACTCGATCCCGAGACCGTAATGCGCCCGGAACTCATGAGCGTCCCTGTTGTATCGGAGGAAGATATTGCTCTTCTTCAAAAGGGGCTCGATAAACTTGAACCGTACCGTGAGAGGATCGGTGCGGGGGTCAGGGATATTTCGCTTGTTCCTGCTCTGGTCGGGGTCGTGCCGAGGGTGCGTATCGATATCACGGAAGGCGAAAGGATTGAAAAGGATGCGCTCGAGGCACTTGTTGGTCTGGACATGCTGATCGAGTTCTGTTTTCTGCATCAGAAGGCTTCGCTGTCTGTTCCTGCCGATGTGCTCAAAAGGATCGCTCTTCTCATGAAGAGTGGCGGTCGGGGACAGGTCATGTTTTCCATTGACTCTTCTGAAGCGGTCTATGCATACAGGTATCTTGCCCGCAGCTTCAATGAGGCCGGTATCGATTCTCCCCTCGTTATCCGGTATCGGCAAAGGAAAAAAGATCGTCTTGATTCCCTGATTGACTGTGCCGTTCAGTGCGGTACTCTTTTCTGCGACGGTATTGGCGATGTCATTGCCGTTCAGACAGAGCTCGACGAAGAAGATGAAGTCGAGCTTGCTTTCGGTGTGCTGCAGGCAGCAAGAGTCCGTATGTCGAAAACCGAGTTCATCTCCTGTCCCGGCTGCGGAAGAACCTATTTCGAACTTGAGAATGTTACAGCACTTATCAAGTCCAGAATGTCTCACCTGAAAGGTCTGAAAATCGGTATTATGGGATGTATCGTCAACGGTCCCGGTGAAATGGCCGATGCCGATTTCGGGTATGTCGGTGCCGGAAGGGACCGGGTGAGCCTGTATGTCGGCAAGGAGTGCGTTGAATCCAATATCCCTGAAAAAGAAGCTGTCGGTAAACTGGTCCAGCTGGTCAAATCGTATGGGCGCTGGGTCGATCCTCATTGAGCTGAATGGTGCGCCTCCGGACGGCCCGGAAATCTCCTCCAAACTGCTCTTCTGCCTGCTTCGCACTTCTCTTTTGCATTACGTCGTCACTCTTGATCTGTTGTGAAAAAAATGTATGTTGCGCCTGGTCGACAGATTAATTTTATTTTTGGATTTTCAGTGATTAGGAGTATATTACCTGCCCTGTTTTTTTGAGGCTGTGCTGGTGTAGCTCAATTGGTAGAGCAGCTGATTTGTAATCAGCAGGTTGCGGGTTCGAGTCCCATCACCAGCTCGGAGTAGGACAACAGTACGGGTAG
>JANQHB010000053.1 GCA_028277225.1 Chlorobium sp. | reverse complement strand
GTCGGATGACAGCCCTAATTTCTTGAATTTGGAGCGGGAAACGAGACTCGAACTCGCGACCCCAACCTTGGCAAGGTTGTGCTCTACCAACTGAGCTATTCCCGCTTGAGGAAGAGCATTATAAGGCTTTCGGTGTTTTTCTCCAAGGTTTTTCTGAAAAAGATGTGGTTCTGAGGGAAAGATGGTATGTGAAGGAGGTCTGCCAGAAGTTCATGCATCGAGATGAGCTTTTCCGTACTGGAGGCGAATGATTTTTCGCCACTACAGCATGCCTGCTGCCGAATCATTTCTCCTGCCAATCCGCACGGGCAACCACAGGGGGTTGCCCCTACATCCAGCTGCCTGTTGCCGACGAGCTTTATTCGGCCTGCCCCTACATTCTTCCTTCCCACATTCTTCTCTTCACTGAGAACTGAGAACTGAGGACTCCTTTTCCCATCCCACATTGTTCCCTCTCCACTCAGTGCTCGTTGCTCATTGCTTGATCCTTTTGCCTTGTACTCCCGCTTTCTTTACCGTGGACGTAGAGATAGCCTCCCTGGCTGAGGAGGTCGACGACCTCTTTGATATGTGACGGGGAAACGACAAAGCAGCCCTGGCTTCTGCCGAGCCTCGGGCCGTTGAAGGTAAGGAGATTTTCTATGATGATAGGGACTGATACATAGTCTGCTGCATGGAGGACGATATCCCTCTCGAATGCATTGCCGTTTCTTGCGGGATCGAGGCCGTGAAGCCTCAGCGCGGTTCCGTGATCGCCGCTGTATGCGTTGCCGGCTTTAAACAGGCCCAGGCTGCTGAGGTTCGAGCCTTGAACGTTAGAAAATGTTTGTGCAAACAGCGTGCCGCTTTTTTTTGCATGGGCAACGCGGTACCATTTTTTCGAACCTGATTGCTTGTCGATAACGACCATTCTTTTCATAAAAGATGGTAGAGTATAGTCTACGATGGCAAGGTACCGGGGAGCGGGGAGGTGCGGATGGTTCTCGATATGGTTCGCTAGCGATTGTTCGGCTTCTGCCTCGGCATTACCGGAAACCTTCTGCAACGATAACGCGTATGTGGCTGCTATGGCAGCCAGGATGAGCGAAACGATAATGAATGCTGCAAAAGCAAAGAGGCTTTTTTTCATGGACCGGTTCAGCTATTCTTCAGAAAGGTGCCGTTGTCGTATTCTTCAAAGGCTTTCTGCAGTTCGTCCCTTGTGTTCATCACGATCGGGCCGTGCCATGCGACCGGTTCGTTAAGGGGTTTTCCGGAAAAAAAGAGAAACCTGAGCGGATCGTCTTCGGTTGAGATATGGACATGGTCGCCGTTTCTTGTATAGAGTATCACGGTTTCATTTCCCAGAAGTGCACCGGTCTCCATATCGAAATAGCCGGTTCCTTCGAAGTCGAAGGAGAAAGGTTCGGGATTATGGCTGAAACGCCCTTTTCCAGCAATGACATAGACAAAAGCGGTGTAACCCTCTTTTACCCGGTGGTTCCACGAAGCGCCTGCCGGTATCGTTACATCGAGGTATTCAGGATCGATCTCAATGCCGTCGACGGGGCCTTCCTTTTCCTCATTTTTTCCACAGATAATACGGACAACGATGCCGTTATGGAGGTGTAGTACAGGAATCATCTCTGCCGTGATGTCCCTGTAGCATGGTTCAGTCATTTTTCGTGAAGCAGAAAGGTTTGCCCATAGCTGGAAACCGGCAACAGTTCCTCTGCTGTCTCCAAACGGCATTTCTTCATGGATAATACCGCTTCCGGCGGTCATCCACTGCACGTCACCCGGATGAATGACGCCCCGGTTGCTGAGGCTGTCCCGGTGATGAACGCTTCCTTCAAGGAGATAGGTGATCGTTTCGATGCCCCGATGGGGATGCCATGGGAAGCCTTTCAAGTACTCTTCGGGATTATCCGACCGGAAATCGTCAAGCAGCAGGAACGGATCGAAAAGAGGAAGATGGCTGAAGCCGAAGGCCCGCTTGAGCTTTACCCCTGCGCCTTCGGTAACCGGTTTGCTTGCAAATACCTTTTTGATACTTCTCGGCTTTTCCATGGCTTTTCTTGGGCGTTGCTTGATATCTGGCAATTATAGAATAAACAAAGGCCAGGCGGTTTTGGTTCAGCCTGAAAAGATGTGCGCAATCATGATGAGATGCTAAACAATCGTTCCGCGGTCGAATTCCGGGTAGAAGATTCTCTCGATGCCGGTTGCTTTTCCGGTTTCGGGATCGAGCTGCAGCAGGATGGCGGAGATGTGGACGTCGTCTTCCGCGCATTCATACTTGTGGGGCGTCTGGAAAAGAAAACGGTCTGTTGCTGCTTTGATCTGCATGCCGATCACTGAGTGGTGAGGCCCTGTCATTCCTGTGTCAGAGCAGTATGCAGTGCCTTTTGGCAGAATTCGCTCGTCGGCAGTCTGGACATGGGTATGGGTTCCCAGGACTGCCGATACCCGTCCGTCGAGATACCAGCCGAGAGCAATTTTTTCAGCGGTAGCTTCGGCGTGCATATCGACGATGATGCAGCGAGCCTGATCTTTTACCTGCTTGATAAGCCAGTCTGCCGTTCTGAAAGGGCAGTCGATCGGTGACATGTAGGTCCGTCCCTGAAGGTTTATGACGGCAATAGAACCGAGCCCTTTCGGGAGCTGGTAAAGCCCGAAGCCTTTTCCATATGCTCCTTTCGGGTAGTTCTGCGGCCTGAGGACGTTCGGATCCGTTTTGAGCGTATCGAAGAAGTTAAAATTATTCCAGGTATGATTGCCTCCTGTTACGACGTCTACGCCGGCTTCACGAAGCTGGTGCAGCCCTTCCTTGCTCATCCCTTTGCCGTTATGGACGTTTTCACCGTTACAGATGACGAAATCGATGGAATATTTGCCGATAAAGCCTTTGAGCATGTGGGTAACCATTTGCAGGCCCGGTTTGCCGACCACATCGCCGATAAAAAGGATGTTGACTGTTTTTCTGGACATACTCGAGGAGGTGTGACTGGTTGTACCGTCTGCTGAACGATATCGGTTTCTCTTTTTTCACGGTATCGTTCAGCAATGGCATTAAATGGCATAGAACCGCCGGTCAGGTGTTTTTTATAAATGATTCTGCTTTCAGGACATCGTCTTCGCTTCCGATATAGAGCGGTGTCCGCTGATGCAGTTGAAGAGGATCGATGTCAAGGATACGCCGGTTTCCGTCAGTCGCTTTTCCACCGGCCTGTTCACAGATAAACGCAAGCGGGTTAGCTTCATACATGAGGCGAAGTTTGCCGTCAGGATGTGTTTTTGTTGCAGGATAGACGAAAATTCCTCCGGTCAGGAGGTTTCGGTGGAAATCTGCGACAAGCGAGCCGATGTAACGGGTGCTGTAAGGTCTGCCGGTTGCCTTGTCTTCTTCCTTGAGATAGTTGATGTAGGCAGTCGTGTGATCATGGAACTGGTTCAGTGAGCCTTCATTGATCGAGTAATATTTGCCGTTTTTGGGTGTCGTGATGTTTTCGTGCGAGAGCAGGAACTCACCGATTGTCGGGTCATAGGTAAATCCATGGACGCCGTGTCCGCTGCTGTAGACCATCACGACCGAAGAACCATAGATCACGTAACCTGCTGCAACCTGATGCATTCCTTTCTGGAGACAGTCGTTGATATCGGCTTTCTGAGGATTGCTTCCGGTCAGCCGGTAGATCGAGAAGATCGTGCCGACACTGACATTGACGTCAATATTCGACGACCCGTCGAGCGGGTCGAACAGCAGGACATATTTTCCTGACTCGTTCTTCGGCGGCACGATCGTTCCTTCATTTTCTTCAGAGCCCATAATGGCAAAACGGCCGTGCTGGCCGATAGCGTTAATGATCTTGTCGTTGGCAAAGAGATCGAGCTTTTTCACCTCCTCTCCCTGGACGTTGGTGGTACCGGCCATACCGATAATGTCGACAAGCCCTGCACGGACTACTTCACGTCGAACAAGTTTTGCGGCAAAAGCGACATCATAGAGCAGGTCGGTCAGTTCTCCGGTTGCATGTGGATTTCGTTTCTGCTCTTCAACAAAGTGACGCTCGATTGTGATCAGTTTTTTCATTGCTCCTGGTATCAACGTATTTTAAAAAACAAAGCTTGTTCTGCCGCTAATCTACAGCTTTTTTCGAGGGTTTTCAAGGGGGCGGCGGCTATTGCCGCTCACTGTATTCTTTTGCCGGGAGGAGAGGAAATGGTTATATACATCCGGAGCAGATGTTTTTAAGTCCAGAAAAAGGAATGTGTCATGCAACGGTATCGCTGGAACATGCTGGTAACTGATGAACGTGAGGCAGAAACTCTTTCACGTGACATCAATCTCAGTATGCCTCTTGCGCGGGCACTCTCTATAAGGGAGATTACCGGATTCGACGAGGCAAAGGCGTTTTTCAGGCCGGATATTGCATCTTTTCCATCTCCTTTTCTGTTCCGGGACATGCAAAAGGCTGTCGACAGGCTCCGGAGAGCGCTGGCTGAGGGGGAAAAGATTCTTGTCTATGGCGATTATGACGTTGACGGCACTGCAGGTACGGCGCTCCTCTTTCTTTTTCTGCAGTCCCTGGGTGCAGATGTTTCCTATTATATCAACGACAGGTTTTCGGAAGGGTATGGTTTGAGCGAAGCTGGAGTTGCTCACGCTGACGCTTCAGGCGTTTCCCTTGTTGTAACCGTCGACTGCGGTATACAGGCTTTAGATGAAATAGCATCGTTTACCGGTAAAGGCATCGATGTCATCGTTTGTGACCATCATGAACCGGGCGAGCGGCTTCCGGTTTGTCTTGTACTCAATCCCAAGGTGCCTGATTGCGGCTATCCCTTTCGGGAACTTTGCGGTTGCGGTGTCGGCCTGAAACTTGTTCACGCCTGTTGTGACGGGTTGAAGTTGCCTCCAGAGAGATGGATGCAGTATCTCGATCTTGCAGCTGTTGCAACTGCAGCCGACATGGTCCCACTTGTCGGAGAAAACAGGTTGATCATGCAGACCGGTATGGAGCGGCTTTGTTCAAGACCAAGGAACAGTATCCGGGAAATGCTCTCCATTCTGGATGTTTCTCCCGGTATGATCAGTACGAGGTATATTGCATTTGGCATTGCACCGAGAATCAATGCTGCAGGACGCATGAAGACGGCAAGGGCTGCAGTTGAATGGTTGATTACCGATTCTCCAGGGGAGGCAAGGGAGCTTGCCGGCAATCTGGACCTTCTCAACAAAGAGCGCCGTGAAACCGATGCCGCAATGCTGAAAAGCGCCGAAGCCATGGTCGAAGGTAATTTTTCGAGCTTCTGTTCATCCATTTCCCTTTTCCACGAAGAGTGGCACCTTGGTGTTCTTGGTATAGTCGCTTCCCGGCTTCAGGAGAAGTACTATCTGCCGACTGTCATCATGGGGGGAAATGACGGTGTTGTCAAGGGTTCGGTCCGAAGCGTGGCGGGGCTCAATATTTTCGAGGTTCTGCAGCAGTGCAGCGGTTTTCTTGATAAATTCGGCGGTCATGATGCTGCAGCCGGTATCACGTTGAAACCGGAGAACATAGCGGGTTTCAGACGGCATTTCGACCGGATCTGTTCCGAGGCACTTTCGCTTGAACATCGCAGAAAAGAACTCCGGATCGATTCGACATTGTCTCTTGAAAAGGTGACCCGGAAGTTTGTCAATGTCCTCAAACAGTTTGCCCCGTTCGGCCAGGGTAATCCCGAACCGCTTTTCAACAGCGAGAACCTCATACTGTCAGGTCTGCCGAGACTGCTGAAGGGAAAGCATGTCAAGTTTGCCGTGAAGGATGCTTCAGGACGCATACACGATGTTATCGCGTTCGACAGGGCGGATATCTACCGTGAGCTTGAAAGGGGTTCGAACAGGCCGCTTGCCATGGTGTATTCCCTCGGAGAAAACGAGTGGAACGGCCGGAAACAGATTCAGCTTACATTGAAAGATATTGCATTCATGGAGTGAGGAGTGGGCTGAAGGTTACATCCATGAGTATCTCTTGAGAGCGGTATGTCAAAAGCTCAGTGCTTTCTTTTTCCTTTCTTTTCCCTTGCCCCACGTTCTGTTCTGAAGGAACATTCCGAGGAAAGCGGAAAGGGCGGAGATAGCAAAGAAGATCAGCGAGAGTGCTACTCCGGAATCGGGGTCAAGACCGAGGTGGCTCAGCATGTAAAAAAAAGTTATTTCTCGTGCACCTGCTCCTCCTATCGTGATCGGTAAGACGACTGCAACGGTGGAGACAAGAAAAATTGCAAGGTAGTCGATGTGATGGGAGGGAACCGACATGGCAAGCAGGATGAACCACGCCGAAAGAGCCTGAGTGGCCTGTATCACTATCGATTCAGCGGCAGTGATGAGGAAAATGCTGTTGAACTGTTTATACAGCAATTTCGTGAGGAGCCATGACAAAGGGTATGAAAGTGCAATGGCTGCATAGGTCAGGGGGATATACTGCTGGTACATCGATGAGTAACTGCTCGGTATGACAAATACCGCGGTCAGGAAAAAAAGAGCGAAAATCCCTGCGACCCTGTCCCAGAAAACAGCGTTGAAAACATTGACCATCTTAACGCTGTGGTTTTTGTTCAGGATGTATATTTTGTAGCCGTCACCGCCTATTCCTCCGGGAAGGAACATGTTGTAGAACATCCCGAGGTAGTAGAGCTGTATGTTATAGAGCTGTTTCAGGTGCAGCCCGATTGCCCTGAAAAACCTGTTCAGCCTGATGGCGTTGAGTATTTTTGAGATGTTGAATACCAGGAAAGCGACAAGCAGGAGAAAAGGATTAGCCGTTCTGATGATCTGCAGAAGTTTGTCAGTATCGGTCTTGACAAGGACGACAGTCAGAGCGGTGACGGATATGAGGATTTGAATGACTGTCCGGACAAGCTTTTTTTTATCGGTTTTTGTGTGGCTCAACGATCTCTCTTATGATATAGGGTTTCTTGTTCTGTGACTCATAGTAGGTTCTCATGATAAATTCTGCAATGAATCCTGTCGTTATGAGCTGAATGCCGATGAAGGTCAGGAGGACACCGAGCATCAAAAGCGGGCGGCCTCCGATTTCCTGACCTGCGAGTTTGATAATGAACAGGTACAAGCTGATCATGATTCCGAGAAAGAATGCCAGAAATCCAAGAGAACCGAACAGATGCATCGGTTTCTGACCGAACTTCTGAAAAAACACCATGAACAGCAAGTCACTCAGGACTTTGAATGTCCTGCTGATACCGTACTTCGAGACACCGTGCTTTCTGGAGTGGTGCCTGACATCCATCTCCGCCATCCGTGCACCGTACAACTGTACAAGAACCGGGATGAACCGGTGCAGCTCCCCGTAAAGGCCGAGGTTCTTGGCTACATTTTTTTTGAAGACTTTCAACGTACAGCCGTAATCCCTGATATGAACGTCAGTCACTGTCCGGATAAGCGCATTGGCTATTCTGCTTGGAATTTTTCTGAGGAACATGCCGTCCTTTCTTCCTGCACGTCTTCCTGCTACAACGTCGAGATCGTTTTCGATCAGAAACGAGATCATGCCGGGAATGTCAGCCGGATCGTTCTGGAGATCTCCATCCATAGTAGCGATCAGTTCCCCTTCGGCATGTTCAATGCCAGCGGCTAACGCGGTTGTCTGCCCGTAGTTTTTGTTGAATACAAGAAGCCTGGTGTTTTCCGGAGCGTAACGTTCCGTATTGGCAACGGTGGAGTCGGTCGATCCGTCATCGACGATGATGATCTCGTGTTCTATATCCGATAGTGCCGATGCAAGGGTTTCGAAGAGGGGTTTGATGTTCTCTTCTTCATTCATGACCGGTATGACGACCGAAAGTTTCATATGCCGGATTCAGTTCTCAGGCTGCTGTCGTTACAGTTGCAGAGCGGGAAAGTCATCGAATATAAGAAAAACCTAAACTGAGCGTTTCAAAAAATGCTACATAATAGTAAGTATATTAAAAACATTCTGTTATACCGTGTTTGTATAGAGTCTCTCCATCACCTGTCAGGTGAGCGTAAAAACTGATAAAGAACCGTATTTTTTGAAACCCTTCGGGATTGCCGATCATACCGGATCTGCTTCGTTACAGGGAACTTGCGGTAGACCACTACAGCGGCATTCCCTGTGCCTCGCATCTCCGGCATGCTCGACAATCGCTCAATTTAGGAAAAAAAAGGGTTAAGCTCAGCATCGGGTCTTTTCTGCGAGATTGTCTGTTTCTCTCCGGGTAAAGCGGTTGTAGAGAAGAAGTGTGGTGAGAAAGCCAAGGACCGACCCGGCTATGATATCGCTGGGATAGTGCTGTATCAGGATCACCCGGCTTATGGCAATGAGGAATCCTGCCGTAAAGAAAAGCACTCTGAAACGGGGAAAGCAAAGTGCCAGCGTACAGGCAGCGCTCAGCGCTGTGGTTGCATGGCCCGATGGGAATGAATTCCAGATGTAATCGATCTGGAACGGATGGAAACCGTAAATACCTTCCTGGAGGAAAAGTCCGGGCCTTGCCCTGCCGAATACGCCTTTGAGAAGAATGGCAGCTATGCCGGAAACCGCAACCGACAAGAAGAGCAGAAGGCTGTAAGAGCCCAGGGACGGTGACTGTTTTCTCAGGACTATCCATCCGGCAAGACCGGCGACGAGATACCATTGGGATTCCCCGGCTTTGGTGATCATCTTGAAGATGTCTGTCACGGCACTGTTTTTCAGGGTGTGGCACCATTCGATCAGCGGGATGTCGATCGTGTAGTAGCAGACGATGATCGCCAGTGAGGTGACAAGCGCGTAGACGGTTTTCGAGAAAGATGTTTTCATTGGTTTTCTCTGTAAAGCAGCGAATAGTCAATGTAGCCGCTGAAATCGCCGTTTCTGGCTTTCAGATGGTTTTGAATATAGATCATCAACCGCGATTCACTGTTGTTCTTTCGATAGATTTTGCCGGACCAGATGACATACTTCCTGTTTTCAGGCCGGATATCGCTTGATCTGAGTAACGCGAGAACCGGTTCGTCGCGCTTTTGTATTTCGTCGGGATCGGCACGGCTGATTACCTGCCTTCGGGCATAGTAAGGTAGATTGTGGAGTTTATAGTCCTGCAGATAGAGGGGCATATCGGTCCCGATATCCGGGTGTGTTCTGATCGTCTCGCCTATCTTGTCGTAAGGTCTGAACTGTTCCAGTTGCGGCATTATGCCCAGTGTCATGACCAGAAGTCCTGCATAGGTGCCTGTAAAAGGCTGCAGAAAGATCATTGTCTTCCTGTATGGATGCGTCTGCGGCAGCAGCCAGGGCAGCATGATCAGACAAAAGGCAAGAAAAGGAATGGCGTAGAACCCTGTGTGCAGCTCGAAGAGCGGTATCATCAGCACTCCCCCAAGAACAGCCGCAAGAGCGGGGAAGATAAGCAGAAATCGTACGAGGAGGTTTTTCAGGCGTTCTTCGGGTTGCAGTGAAACCAGGTAACAAGCAGCCATGATCGCCATTGCCGGGTGAGCCTGAATGAAATAGGTCGGGATTTTCCCCTTTGCAGCCGTAAAGAGAATGAGCATAACAATGAACCATGAAAATACGAAAGAGATGTTCCTGATGCGTTGCCATGAACGAAACGATGAAAAAAGAGAGACATAGAAAACAAGGGAGTAGGGGAAAAAACTCCAGAGGATGACCTCAGGATAAAACAGAAGCCCCCTCAGCCCTTTTGATTTCTGACTGAAAGCTCTGTCAAGGGTTTCGGATTTCAGGATATCCAGAAAATCGTTTCCATGGGTGGCATACATGTACAGCAGCCAGCTTCCGCCGATAAGGAGTGCAAGAGGTACGGTGAGAGGCAGGTAAAGGGATTTCAATTCACTGAAAAGTTTTTTCCGGTCCGGCAGCGTTTCTATCAGCAAATACATCCCGATTATGCCTCCGATAACGATGATATAGGGATATCCCTTGGTGAGGATTGTCAGACCAAGGCTCAGGGAAGCAAGGATTGTATAGATGCTTTGGCGGTTCATCTGGCCTTTGACAAACAGGTACAGGGTAAGGGTGAAAAAGAATGCGAGCGGGATTTCAGGCGATGCGTACTGTTTGCCTGCTATGAACTGTATGCTTACTGCCTGCATGGCAAATGCCAGAACGGCTGTTTCCCTGTTATAGAGAAGCCTGGCGGTAGAATAGGTCAGTATGGTTGTCAGGAATGCCAGGATGAGAACGGGCAGTCTGATTGCAAATTCATTATTGCCGAAAAGTGCTACCGAGGAGGCGACAAGCCAGTAGGTGAGGGGCGGTTTGTTGAAACGGGGGGAATAGTTATACGAGATATCGACAAAGTTGCCGCTCTCGAACATTTCCCGTACCGCTTCGGCATAAAAACTTTCGTTCGGGGTCCATATGTTATTGACGTCGAAATTGATCCAGTAGAGAACAGCCGTGGAGAGCAGCAGAACAAGGTAAACAGGAGAACTTTTTGCGGATTGAATGACTTTGGGCATGGAGCAAGGTTTGAGCGTATTTTTTTCCCGAATAATTAAATTACTTTGTTTCTCTGTCTGTAGCAAACAGAACAGTCAGCACACGATGGTTGAGTTCAGGTACAAATAAATAAGGAGATAGTATCATGTTCAGAAAATCACTGTTTTTTCTCTTGTTGGTTCCGATGCTGCTTGCCGGCTGTGTCAAGGTTCCAGAGGGCGTTGCCGTCGTGGACGATTTTGAGCTTGACCGCTATCTCGGCACCTGGTATGAAATTGCCCGTCTGGAGAACTCTTTTGAAAAAGATTTTACCAGTGTGACGGCAACCTACAGTCTGGCAGGGGACGGATCTGTAGAGGTTCTCAACCGGGGTTATGACAGCAAGGAGGGAGCATGGAAAGAGACGCGGGCCAAAGCCAAATTTGCCGGGGCGGCCTCGACGGGTGAGTTGAGAGTCTACAATATCATTGCTCTTGACACGGAAGGCTATCAGTGGGCAATGGTCTGCGGGTATAAGAAGTCGCTTTTCCGGATTCTGTCACGCCAGCCGGAAATGGATGACGAGCTGTATACCGCTCTTCTGGAAAAAGCCCGATCGATGGGATTCGATACCGATAATCTTGTCGTAAACACGCCTGTAGCTGAAGTCACGGATACCGTATCCGCAGGGCAGAAGAGCTAAGGGTTACGGAGAAGAGCTTTTCAGCCGTCGAGGAGCTTTGCAGCAGCGTCGTTATGCTGCAACGACCACATCGAAGCGTAGAATCCCTTCTGGCGAAGCAGTTCCTCATGCGGGCCTTCCTCTGCGATTTTTCCTTTGTTGAGAACGATGATCCTGTCATACTGTTCCATCTCCCTCAGCTTGTGGGTGATGACAAGAAGCGTTTTTTCGTTACAGTATCGCACAAGGCCTCGCATGACTTGCTGACCTGTCAATGTGTCGAGATTGGCTGTGGCTTCGTCGAGCACAATGATCGGTGCGTTCTGAAGAAGCATTCTTGCAATTGCCATTCGCTGCCGCTCACCTCCGCTCAGGCTCATGCCGTGTTGACCGACCCACCGGTCAAGTTTGTCCCTGAATGTTTCAAGGCCTGCCAGTTCAAGAGCTTTTTTCAACTCGTTATCATCCGCGTCGGGTCTTGAAAGCAGCAGATTGTCCCTGATCGTTTCAGAGAAAAGGTACGTTCTCTGGCCGACGACGCCGATATGCTGCCTGATCGCTTCAGGATCGAATTTGGCGATATCGGTCCCTCCGATGGTAATCAAACCGCTGTCAGGAGGCCAGAACCTCAGAAGAAGGTTTACGACGGTCGATTTTCCGGAACCGCTTGGCCCCACGATTGCGACTTTTTCCCCCTTTTTGATCCCGAGGCTGAGCCCTTTCAGTGCAGGAGTATCTGCGTCCGGATAGGTGAACGATACGTTTTCGAACGATACCGACCGGTTCGCGGGAAACGGTTCCGGATGTCGAGGAGCAGCGACTGCGGGAGGTGTATCGACGAGTTCAAACAGTCTTCGGCCTGCAGCGGCATCGGCTTCGATATGCTGTACCGCGTCGGGCAGGGGGAGAAATGCTTCGAACGATGCTATGACAGCAATAATGATAACCGCAGTAAAGACCCCTTCGATCTCTCCCCGGGCTGGAGCCAAAAGCAGGATGAAAGCAATGACCGCTCCGTTCATCAACAGACCTGCAACAGGCTCATGCGCCCGTTGGACAATCGCCTGTTTTCTTTGAAGGCGCAATTCTTCAGCCTTGAGGCGGTTGAGTTTTTCGGTGTGCTCTTTCACCCGCCCGAAGAGGGTAAGGTCGCTGAGCCCTTGTATACAGTCGATGCTCATGCTCTGTATCTCTCTTCTGATGGCGATTATGCCTGCTGCTGTTCCCCGGCTGAAGTAAGCGGACAAAAGGGGCAGGCCTGCCGCAGCGATTGCATGGAAAACGAAAAGCAGCAATGAAAACAGGGGGGAAAACGTTCCCAAAAGAACCCATGTCAGGGCGGAAACCAGCAAAGCTGTGAGCGGCGGGGCAATGACGCGTGAGTAAAGGTTCTCGAGGGAGTCGATATCTCCCGATATCCTCTGAAGCAGATCACCGCTCCTGTATTGCAGGAGGCGTGCGGGAGAAAGGGGCTCGATGGACTGGTAGAACCAGATGCGCAGGCGGGAAAGGATCCTGAACGTTGTGTTGTGGGAGACCAGCCTTTCCAGATATCGCAGCACTCCGCGTGCGATTCCGAAGATCCTGACGCCGACGATGCCGAGATGCAGTTCAAATAGTGGCGGGTGCAGGGCGGCTTTGGAAAGAATATAGGCTGCTGAAACGAGCAGACCGATTCCGCTGCCGATGGCTGCGAAGCCCAGGACTGCTGCCAGCAGCATCCACCACTGGTAGGCACGAACGATGCCGAGAAGACGCAACACCTCTTTCATACCGGTGAGCCCTCCCTGAAACTGCCAAGCGTGTTCCGGTAATAGCCTTCGGATTGCAGCAGTGTTTCGTGTGTTCCTGATTGAGTGATGCGTCCTTTATCGAACACAAGAATACGGTCGGCATTTTCTATGGTGCTGAGCCGGTGAGCGATGAGTATTGTGGTTTTTCCCCTGGCAAGTGTTTCCATTGTCTCGACAAGTTCTTTTTCAAGAACGGGATCGGTATGCGATGTCGGTTCGTCGAGGATGAGGATTGGTGCGTTTCTGATGAATGCTCTGGCAAAAGACAGGCGCTGGGCTTCTCCGCCGCTTATCATGGATCCGTGTTCTCCAACGGGTGTATCGAGACCACGCGGAAGTGAACTGACGAGAGGAGAGAGGCGGCTGATTTCCACTGCTTCGACGAGTGTCTGTTCGGATGCAGCAGGATTGGCCAGAAGAAGGTTCTCGCGAAGTGTCGTGTTGAATATGTAGGGGTGCTGCGGTATCCAGGAAATCAGTTTTCTCCATTCACCGGGGTTCAGCATGGAGAGTTCCGTCGTGCCATACATGATTGTGCCTTTCTGTGGCTCGATGAAGCGCAGAATCAGGTTGATGAAGGTCGTTTTTCCCGATCCGCTCGAACCGGTAACCGCGTTAAACGTACCCGGTTCCAGATCGCAGCTGACGGAATCCAGTGCGTAGGCCCGGTCTTCGGAATACGAGAAACCAACGTTCTCAAAACGTATCGGTTGAAGCGGGGCTGCCGGTATTGTCTTTGCAAGAGACGCCGCCGTTTCCGGAGGGCTCTTTCTTTCAATCAGGCTGAAGATATCGCTTGCTGCACTCACGCCTTCCATGCCGGCATGAAATTTTGTCCCGAGCTGGCGTAAAGCAAGGTAGAAATCCGGCGTAAGGAGAAGAAGGAAAAGGGCTGTTGCGAATGCCAGCGATCCATCCAGAAGCCTCAATCCTATTTCAATGGCAATGATCGCGGTGCCGATAGCCGCGACGAGTTCAAGGGTCAGAGAGGAAAGAAACGCTACTTTGAGAACCTTCATGGTGGCATGCCGGAAGGCTTCGCTGATTTCTGAAATTTTCTGTACGCGGTCCCTGCTTCTGCCAAAAAGTTTGAGTGTGAAGAGACCCTGAAGAACATCAAGAAAGTAACCACTCATTCTCGAAAGCGTCTGCCATTGTTTTTGAGTGGCTTTTTGAGCTGTTTTACCGATAATGATCATGAACAGCGGAATAAGCGGAGCAGTTGCCAGCAGAATGAAGCCTGTGATCATATCGGTCGGAAACACGACCGCGAGGATGGTGACGGGAAGAAGAACGGAAAGGAAAACCTGTGGTATGAATTGACTGAAATACGGATCGAGCGCCTCGACGCCCCTGATGATTTTCGCGTTCAGGGTACCGCTTTGTGTCGAAAGGCTATAGATCGGGCCGAGAGCGGAAATTTTATCGAAAAGCTGGTGGTGTAGAAACTGTTTGATTTTCAACGTGCCTTTATGTGCCTGTGCCTGGCATGCCCAGTTGAAGAGGGCCCGCAGCAGGCTGGCTGTCGCGTAGATGACAAGGAGCCTTATCAGGCCGTCCATATCTGAACGGTTGAGAAATAGCGTGTCGACGATACGGCTCAGGAGATAAGCCTGTGCGATCAGAAAGCCGCCTCCTATGGTGCCGAACGCTACACAAAGGGCAAACGGCAAGGGGTAGCGTCGTAGAAGCTCAAGAAGCCGGCGGTCGAAATTCATGGCAGAGATCGTGATGCTAAGGTATGCTTCGGCATATTGTAAGGAAATTAATCGGTGTGTGCAATTTCCGATGCTATGCCGGCAATGGCTAAAGGCCCCCTTTTCAAGGGAGAACTTCAGGGAAATGGTGAGAAATCAGGTTCGGAACAGAGTCCCCGGGAGAGGCGGTGTTCAGACGGTCAAAAGAACCTGGACAGTAATGTTACTGTCTAAAAAGATTCACTGCAACATCATGGTCAATCCAGTAGTTTGCCGACTTTTTTCTTGAGGGTTTCAACAGCGTCAAGCAGTGCAGGCAGGAGCTGCTGTTCCTGTTGCCCGTCACGGTTTTTTGCGGATTTTTCAATTTCGTATGCACACTCGTAAAGTGAAGATGCGCTTATATTGCCAGATTCGCCTTTGATCATATGGCTTACCTGCCGCACGGCCTCATGATCCTGAGAATCAACGGCCAGCCTGAGCTTGTCGGTATGTTCGTCGACAACGCTCATGAATTCCTGCAGGATGCATTTTGCCAACTCTTCGTCGCCCATGACCCGGTTGAGAAAATCATGATAGTCGAAGACATGCTTTGCATCCATGGATGATGTATCACTCATGATTGCTTCGTTTTCAGGGTACTAAACTTTGATCGCACGGTTTTTCATTGCGTGTTGGTTTTGGGGATAGGTGTTTGCTGATTCGTCCGGTAGACAGTATTACAGACCAATCATGGGGGAGCTATCCCTGATGTTACGATAAGGACATCGTACAGAACAAGGCTCGTTTATTCTGTGCTGATCAGTTTATCTTCAGTAAAGATCCCGCACAGGGCCACCAGAAAAGTATAAGGAACTCTTGCAGAAAATAAAAGGGGTGGTATCAAAAGCGTCTTTTTTACGGTTTTCGGTCGCCATGAGTCAGATTGCTGCGAAGTGTCCTGCTTCCTTTTCGAAAAGATGCGCCGGTCTGGCAGGGGATCCGGCATCCATGCTGATTGTCTACGGGAAAATGGATCCCCTTAAGACCCGCGAAAGCGGAATTGTTAAACAGCCTCTTTCGCGGGTCTCTTCAATCAAAAAGTGTCCTGAGTTCCTCACTATAGCTGCCGACGACAGCTTTTTTGTCCGTGACGATGCCCCTGATATACTGATTGGGTGTGACATCGAAGGCATAGTTGAGGACCGGCGTGGAAGGCGTTGCGACCTGTGTGCCGAAAATCGTTCTGAGTTCATCGGCGCTCCGTTCTTCAATCGGGATCTGCGATCCGTCATCGATCGTGATGTCAATCGTCGAGACCGGGGCTGCAATGTAGTAGGGTATGTTGTAGACAGAGGCGCTGACAGCGTGAGCGAACGTTCCTATCTTGTTCGCAGTGTCGCCGTTTGCCGCAATTCTGTCTGCACCGACAATACCGAAATTAATCATCCCCTTTTGCATAAGAAACGCCGAGGAGGAGTCGGATATCGAGAGGAAGGGAATATTTTCCTTTTCAAGCTCCCATGCCGTCAGTCTCAGCCCCTGAAGCAGCGGACGGCTTTCGGCCGTGATGACCTTTTCAATCAATCCTTCCTTCCAGGCATGTTTGATGACGCCCAGGGCTGTTCCCGAACCGCCTGTGGCCAGTGTTCCGGTGTTACAGTGCGTCAGGACGGTCAGTTTTTTTGTTTTCAGCGTCTCTGCAAGGTCCTGGTGAATCAGTTCCACGCCATGTCGTGCCATGTTGTCACAGTTGACAATTTCGTCGGCATGGATTTTTTTTGCGGCAGCAAGCATTCTGGCAAAAAGCTCTTCGAGTGAATTCGACGCGAAATGGGCGTCGTATACCTCTTTCATGCGTGCAGTGGCAAAAAAAAGGTTGACAGCTGTCGGGCGTGATGCTTCAACCTCGTCTATGAGCGAATCGAAATAGGAGGGAAACGCTTCTTTATTCCCATTATAGCTGTTCAGGCCAAGTACTACCGTGTAGCCTGCAACGATACCGATAAGCGGTGCGCCTCTTACAGCGAGGGTTTTGATCGCTTCGATTGCCTGCCGGTAATCCTGAGTCCTGATATACTCTTCTTTAAGCGGCAGGAAGCGCTGGTCGAGATAGCCAAGCGTGCCGTTTTCAAAAGAAACTGCGTCGATCATGATTGTATCGGGTTTATGATTAAAGCCTTTCGACGACGTTTTTGAAGATTGTCGTCATTTTCGGTTCGGCCTGATTTGATACTTCTATGATTTCTTCAATGCTGACCGGCTGCAGGCTGTCGGGGAAGCATTCGTCGGTTATGATCGACATGCCGAAAACATTTGTCCCCTGATGCACTGCCGCGATGACTTCCGGTACGGTGGACATACCCACGACATCGGCACCGATCGTTCTCAGCATACGGTACTCGGCCCGTGTTTCCAGGCAGGGGCCGGAAAGAGCGACATAAACACCCCGCTGTACCTTGATGCGGTTTTCGAGTGCGATCTGTTCGGCGAGTTCGAGGATGTCGGGGGAGTAGGGAGCACACATGTCGGGGAATCTCGGTCCAAATTCCTGGTCGTTCGGCCCGATGAGGGGGTTTGTCCCGAGGAGGTTGATATGGTCGTCGATCAGCATGATATCGCCCTTGCTGAACGAAGGATTAAGGCCGCCACAAGCATTGGTAATACCAAGTGTCTGGATGCCGAGATGCTTCATGACCCTGATCGGGAAGACGATCTGATGCATCGAGTATCCTTCGTAGAAGTGGAATCGTCCCTGCATGGCGACCACTTTTTTACCTGAAAGTGTGCCGAAAATAAGTTTGCCATGATGTGTCTCTACTGTTGAAATAGGAAAATAGGGGATATCGCCGTAATCAAGAGTCAGTTCAACGTTTATTTCTTTTGCGAGAGCTCCAAGGCCGGTACCCAGAACGATCCCGACGGTATACTCTTCACTGGTCTTCGAGCGGATAAAGGAGACGGCTTCCTGGATTTTAGCACGTTGTTCAATCATGGTTGTGATGTTTTATGGTTCAGGTTCCTGTTTACTGGTATTGTTGTATGAAGTTTTCAAGTTCGTCATAGACGCTATGGAGTGTTGACTGATCCGGCAGGTAGACCACTCTGAAAAAACCGTCTTTCGGATCGCTGCCGAAGCCGGAACCATGGACAAACAGCAGCTGTTTTTCCTGCAGCAGTTTCAGGACGAATTCCTCGTCGGTATTGAACGGCAAAGAAGCAAGGTCAACTTTACCCATGACGTAAAATGCGCCTTTTGGCTGATTACAACTGATGCCCGGAATCGTGTTAAGTCTCTCTATCGTCAGGTCGCGCTGGGCTTTCAGACGTTCGAGAAGACGTTCAGTATAATCCTTTCTGAGGAACATAGCCGCTTTAATGGCATATTGCGGAACAGTCGGTGCACAGAGTCTGGCATCTGCAAGCTTGATGAACGCAATGTGGACGTCAGGAATGAGATGTCCGTTCGTTATTGCAAGCCATCCGGTTCTCCAGCCTGGTGCCATGTAGTTTTTCGAAAGACTGTCAAAGGTGATGACAGCAACGTCATTTCCGGCAAAGGAGGCAAGAGGAATATGGCGTTCCCCATAGACAAGCTTATGGTATACTTCGTCGGATATGATGAGCAGCCGGTGTCTGCGGGCAATATCGACGAGCGCCTTGAGCACATGCTCGGGATAGAGTTCCCCGGTAGGATTGTTCGGATGTATGACAACCAGGATTTTCGTTCCGGGCGTTATAAGGCGTTCAATTTCATCAGGATCGGGATGCCAGTTGTTCTTCGGGTCAAGCCTGTAGTTTACCTGCCGGGCGTTCAGTTTGGCTATGATCGCATTGTAGAGCGGGTAGCCGGGTGAAGGGCACAGCACCTCGTCACCCGGATTCAGCATTGCGGTACACACAAGGTCGGCTGCTTCAGAAGCGCCGAAAGTTATAATGATATCGTCAGGAGAGGTCTGGATTCCCCGTTTGCATGCGTCTCCGGCGATATATTCAGTCGCGTCTTTTTTACCGCAGGATGGAGCGTAACCGTTATGACCTTGTCTGAGAGCCAGAACCGATGCTTCTATGAGTTCTTCGGGTGGCTGGAAACCGTACAGGACCGGATCTCCTATGTTCAGATAGGTCACTTTTTTCCCTTTCTCCTCGAGGATACGGGCATTCTTGACAATGTTGCGAATGGCATAATGATAGTTCTGGACACGCTGTGCCGGGATAAAGACAGGAGAATTGGAGTATGGCATACGAAAAGAAATCCCGGACGTTAAAGCGTTGAAATGCAGCTGCAAGCCTGCGGAACAATCAATCTTTCAATATAAAATCCTGAGTTGAGGGATTCAAATCTGTGTGGGGGAATAGTGAATCACGATTCACGGCATTTTCCGGTTTCTGGCTCCGAAAATGGCTGTACCTATGCGTATCATTGTCGCGCCTTCTTCGATGGCTATGTCGTAGTCCTGGCTCATGCCCATGGACAGTTCCGTAAGATCATCCGGTACGGGGGCGATCTCCCTGAGGCGTTCGAGAAGATCGGCCAGCAGACGGAATTCCTGTCGCGCCTGTTGCCTGTCAGGGGACGCTATTGTCATCAGTCCTCTGAGTCTTATGCCCGGCAGCTCGAAAAAAAGAGGAGCCTGTTTGCAGAGTTCTTCAGGAGCGAGACCGAATTTGGTCGATTCTCCGGAAGTGTTGACTTCGATAAGGTACTCTGATGTGATGCCGAGGCGCCCGGCTCGTTTGGAGAGTTCTTTCGCCGTACCGGTTTTATCGATGCCATGGATCAGGGAGACCTTGCCGACAATATCCTTGACCTTGTTGGATTGAAGATGCCCTATGAAGTGCCAGCGAACCGGCAGGCCCGAAAGGTCACCGGAAGCATGTTTTTCAAGGAATTCCTGAACATAACTTTCACCAATATCAGCCTGTCCAGCATTGAACGCTTCCCTGACAAGCTGACCGGGCTTGGTTTTCGAAACGGCGATCAGGTGAACGGTCGAAGGATCACGGCCGATTTTTTCGCAGATGCTGCCGATGTCGAGGTGTATCTTTTGCAGATTTTCAGCTATGTGTTCCAATGTTTTCCTGTGATCATGGTTCCTGTTTTGGACAATAAGTCTTCAGCCATACAGGCATTTGCACGGACATTCGTGGTTAAGCTGTTGCTTTGCATGCAGCAACAGCGGCTCAAGAAGCGGTAACTTCGATGGTTTCGATCGTAACCGGTTTGAGCGGGTTGTCGTTGAAATCTTTCTCTACAGAGGCAATTGCGTCAACGATGTCGAGACCGTCGGTGACCATGCCGAATACGGTATACTCTCCGTCCAGGAAGCTGTTGTCAGACTGATTGATGTAAAACTGGCTGCCGGACGATGCTTTCTGCGGATTGTTATCCCTGGCCGCAGCAAGAGAGCCTTTGACGTTAGGGTGCTTGATCTCTGCAGGAATTCTGTAATCCGGGCCTCCTGTACCATGCATGCCACGCATATCGTCGTTGCGTGAAAGAGGGTCGCCGGCCTGGATCATGAAACCCTCGATAACACGGTGAAAGCGGATGCCGTCATAATAGCTTTCGGTGACAAGTTTTTCGAAATTCTCCTTGTGAAGAGGTGTGTCTTCATAAAGGGAGACGGTTATGTCTCCGTGGCTGGTTTTGATGATAAATTGAGAGTTCATGATCAGTGCTGAAAATTTGATTATATGGTCTGAACATCTAGAAACCAGTGTCAGATGTTTTTCCGGCAAGAGAAAGGAGTGATTCCCGTGCTTTTGCCGCAGCTGCATAGTCCGGGTAGTTTCTGACGGTTTTTTTGTAAAGAGCGACTGCTGTCCCGGTTTTTCCCATTGCAAGGTAGGTGTCGGCCGCATCGGAAAGATACGATGACGCAAGTGCGGGATTCCGGGCAGTTTCAGCAGCTTTTTCATAAGAGGCTGCCGCTTCTGTCAGCTCGCCTTTTTGCAGGTGGCAGTATGCTGTACCGGCTTTGGCAGAGGCTGACAGGTCAGGGTTGCTGCTGTTGAATCCGCTATAGTAGGACATTGCCGAATCAACTTCGTCAAGAGAAAGAAATATCTCGCCCAAAAGAAGTCTGGCCCGGTTGCTGCCTGAAGTGCCGTCGTATTCTCGTACGATATCCCGCAATCCTTTAGCTGATCCATCACCTTCAATGGCTGCCTGAAACTCGCCTCTGGCAAAAAGTGTCTCTGTTCGCGTGACCTCTTTCAGAGCAAGCTCTTCGGCACTCTGGCGCTGTTTGAAGGTAAAAAACAGAATTCCTGCAAGAACGATTACGGCTGCAGAAATGCCGATGATCTTGTTCTTGTTGAGGAGGTAATAGTCAGTCAGCCGCTCGAGCAGCTCTTCCTGACGGTCTGTTTCAGTCGGCTGTAACGGTTGTTCTTCCTTTTTTTGCTCCTGTTCTTGCATGATATCCGTATTGGTGCTGCATTGTTATCGTTGAAAATCCTGAAAACCAACCTAAACAAGTCGCGGCGTATTTCAAAACCCCGGCAGCGCCTTTTTTCTTTCGAGCAACTTCGGTTCAGGTAATGGCAAAAAGATCGTGCGCTGTTCGGGATATGATGGCCGCTGTCTGATCCGGGGACTGTTCTTTCAGAGTCGCAATATGCTCTGTTACGATGCGTACATGTGCAGGTTCATTACGCTTGCCTCTGAACGGTACCGGCGCCAGCCATGGTGCATCCGTTTCTGTGAGCAAGTCCCCGATAGCCGTCTGCATGACGACATCGGGAAGGGAAGATCTCCTGTAGGTTATCGTTCCGGGGATCGAGATTTTAAAACCAAGCCTGATGCATTCCTGTGCAAGTTCGGCATCACCTGAGAAGCAGTGCATCATGCCGCGCAGATTGGATGCTTTTTCATCCTTGAGAACCCGAAGGGTATCGCTCCACGCATCCCTGCAGTGAATCACAACGGGAAGATCCATACGTTTGGCGATTTGCAGCATAGCTCGAAATACGCATATCTGCTTTTCCCGATCGATTCCTTCGTAATGATAGTCAAGACCTGTTTCCCCGATACCGACAACCTGCGGTGACGCGGCAAGCTGTTCTATGCCGGAGGCAGAGGTTTCGTCGAACATTTCCCCCGCATCATGAGGGTGAATGCCGACCGTGGAGAAAATGAAGCTGTAACGTGAGGACAGGGCGATCGAACGTTTACTGGTCATCAGGTTCGTTCCCGGATCGATCAGAAGCGAGATATCGTTCTTCGCAAGACGTTGAATTACCTCGTCACGGTCTTTGTCAAACTCCGGAAAAGAAAGATGGCAATGGGCGTCAATGAACATGACGGTTCAATCCTGGAGTGATTGTGAACTGAATATTCTGTTATAGAGAAAAAGAAGCATGCATGCGCCTACGGTTATAGCAGAATCGGCGATATTGAAAACCGGCCACAGGGAAATCCTGGAGCCGAAAAGGATGCCCTGGTAGATGTCGACATAAATAAAGTCGATTACCCTGCCGGTTGTTGCCCGATCGATGAGGTTACCGATCCCCCCCCCAAGTATGAGTCCGAATGTGACAAGGAATGACGGGGTGCGGTTTTTTGACAGTATGACATAAATCAGGAGGGCGGAAAGAATCAGCAGTGTGACAACGAGGAGCACCGTTTGCGAACCCAGAGAGATACCGAATGCTATTCCGGTATTTTCTGTATAGGTCAGTTTCAGCCAGTCGGCTATAAGGGTGATGCTTCCTTCGTTATTCGAAAAATAGCTGAGGGCAAGGTGCTTGGTAATCCTGTCGAGAGCTATAACAAGCACACTAACCAGTAAAAACAACAGCATGATGGTTCGTATCAGAAATTGGAAAAGAGCGAGACGATTAATTGCGATATTTTGATACGCGGCTTCAGGGTTCTGCCTGTCTGCCGGCAAGTAATGCCGTAAGCCTTGTTTTGACTTCCTTGACAGGCATTTTCTTTCCGGTCCAGATTTCAAATGACCGTGATGCCTGACTGAGCAGCATTTCGATTCCCGGAATTGTCTGCGCCCCCCTTTGCCGGGCCATTTCAAGAAACGGGGTGTTCATGGGATTATAGACCATGTCGAAAACAATATGGTTTTCGTGAATCGCCGGGGAATCGGCTGGAAGCAAACGGTTATCCGGTCCGGCAACAGTTCCTTTTGTGCCGATTGGCGTGGCATTTATCAAAAGTGTACAATTGCTGATTGCCGTTTCGTCACTGAACGATTTGAGTTTGAACGGGACCGCCGGCACATGGCTTCTGAAAGAATCGCAGAGGGTACGGCCGTTTTGCTGATTCCTCGAAAAAATGTTGATGACAGATGGCTGAAAGCTGCTGTGGAGCGCCACGACTGCGGCCATGGCAGCGCCTCCGTTGCCGAAAATGCCGACCGGACGACCTTCGATCTTCTTTCGGTAGGGCTCGAGAGGAGCAATGATCCCGGCTATGTCAGTATTGTAGCCTGCCAGCTTACCGTTATTGTTGATCACGGTGTTGACTGCACCGACCGCTTCGGCTTCAGATGAAAGTTTGTCCATGCATCTGAAGACGTCCTGTTTGTAGGGTATTGTGACGTTGAAGCCGGCAATGCCAAGTGCTTTCGCTCCGTCGAGGGCGACCGGAACAAGTTCGGGCGAGGCGACATTGAAGATCGTGTAGTGATAGGGTATCTGCAGGATCTCGGCCGCGACGTTATGAAGAAAAGGCGAATAGGAATAGTCGACGTTTTTTCCGATCAGGCCGAGGATTTTTTTTGCGTGGTACATACAACCAGAAAGCAGTGCTCAGATTATCCCGAGGATTTCCCGAATTGAATCCTGATTGTAGAGTTCCGGAAACGAGCTTTTGAAGAGCTGTTTTTTCCCGGGGTCAATGGTAAAGGCTTTTGTCAAGGCGCTAATGGTACTTTTTTTATCGCCAAGCGCAAAGTAGGTTGCTGCTATCTCCAGATGGGTTTCGGCCGATTGCGGTTGAAGCTGCAATGATTTTTCAAGAGCGGTGATCGATTCGGTGTACAATGACGCTTCGCGAAGCACCAGTGCATAATCAATCCATATCTGGGGGGCCTGGTCTTCGATATCGAGTACTTTTCTATAGGTCTTGATCGAACTGTCGAGCTGTTCCATGTTGTAGTAAATCTCTGCTTTCAGTAACAGGAAATCAACTGAACCGGGAATATACTCGAGTGCGTGGTTGATCGATTGCAAAGCTTTGTCGTATGATTTGTCAGCTTCATAACAGCAGGCCAGTGCGAACCACGCATCAGCAAAATCAGGCTTCAGTTCTATACACCGGCTATAGTGTGTAATGGCATTATCGTACTCCTCGAGTTCTTCACAGGCAATACCGAGATTATAGAGTGCGTTGATATCGTCAGGTTCGTATTCGATCGTTTTTCGATAACTTTCAGCGGCTTCCTCTATCTTTCCGGTAATTGCAAGGACGTTCGCCCTGTTATACCAGGCTGAACTGAAGTCATCGGCAATGGCAATGGCCATATCGTAACATTCAACCGCCTCTTCATAGTGTTTCAGTTTGCTCAGAACCAGTCCCCGGTTGTACCATGCATTGACATTATATGGATCAAGATCGATGGTCTTCCGGTAACAGCTTGAGCTTTCCTCCATTTTTCCGAGGATGTCCTTGCAGAAAGCCAGTTCATACCAGGCCTCTGAAAACTCAGGTTCAAGAGAAAGGCACTCTTCGAGATGCTGTTCCGATTCGACATACCGCTCGAGCTTCTGCAGGATGAGGCCGCGATAGAAGTAAAGTTCTTTTTCAAGTGTAGAATCGGATATGATTCCGTCAATGGTTTCAAAGGCTTTTTCGTAGTCGGCGGTATTGAAGTGTGCAAGGGCGAGATTGAGCATCATCTCGCTGTCTGCCGGACTCAGGAGAACTGCTTTGACAAAAGCACCCTTGGCATCATCGAAATGTCCGTTGACAGTCAGACAGTTTCCAAGATGAAACCACGATTCCGCATTGTACGATGCAGTTTTTGCAAGATGACGGGCAACAGTCAGTGCGTCCTGATGCTTTCCTTCGTCATTGAACTGGTTGATGATATCAATCAGTTCTTCGGTATCGTATATGGATGCTAGATCGAGATTGTCAAGCCTGATTTCCCTGGAATATCCGTTCGTATCGTAGTTGCCGCCTTCATCAAAGAAGTCAAGGAAGCTCATAGATGTGGAGTAAAATTCTTTCGTTTCCTTCTGCTTTATACCGCCTAAAATATACAAGAATTTTTTCAAAAAGAGAGTTCTCTGAAGAATAGATGGTGGACGGGGTGGACTTGGTGGACAGAGTGGACCTGGTGGACAAAAAAACTTTCAGTGCTTTTTGGGGGCTTTCTGGAAATGATTGTGGATGGCTTGAGCTGTTTTGGGGCCGACGGCCTGTTTCAGAGCCTCAAGGGATGCTTTTGCTATCTGTTCTGTCGAGCCGAAGGTCTGCAGCAGTAACATTGCTGTTTTTTCCCCTATGCCGGGGATCCCGGTCAGGCTTGTCGTTACCGTGCGGGAGGTTCGCAAAGAGCGGTGATAGGTGACGGCGAAACGGTGGGCTTCGTCCCGCAGGTTTTGCAGGAGCTTCAGGGCGGGGGAGGTCTTGGGAAGGTTGAACGGATCGCTTTCTTCAGGCAAATAGATTTCTTCAAGCCGTTTTGCAAGCCCGATAACCGGCATGGAAAGCCCTGCTTCTGCAAGTACTTTTGCTGCGGTGTTTACCTGTCCCTTTCCGCCGTCAACAACGATGAGATCCGGTTTCGGCAAGATATCTGACAGGTTGCCGCTGTACCGTCTGGTCAGGACTTCACGCATCGCGGCATAGTCGTCGGAACCTTCGAAACTTTTTAGCCGAAAACGTCTGTAGTCCGATTTTTTCGGTTTTCCGTTGACAAAACATACCATGGATGCCGTATAATCGCTTCCCTGGAAATGCGAGTTGTCGAAGCATTCGATACGGCGGGGTAAATTCTGCAGCCGCAGGAATTTTGCCAGGGCTGTCAGAGCGGGGTGCTGGCGTGCAAGTTCTCCACGTTTCTGTTTTTCTATCAGATATTCCCGAAGCAGGTGGCGGGCGTTTTCTTCGCACATTTCGAGAAGTGCAGCTTTTTCCCCCCGTTTCGGGGAGATAAAACGTACTTTTCCAGATGTTCTTCCAGCGTTTTCCGGTCTGGTGCAAAGCAGTTTCTGCAGTGCTTCCTGTTCGTCTTCAGCCAGGACATGGGAAGTACATATTTCCCGGGGGATGATGTCCGGCGTTTCCAGGTAATATTTTTCGAGAAACTTCGCCAGCAGAATTTCAGGAAGTTCCTCTTCTGTGTTGGAAAAATACATGCGTTGCGAGCCGAGAAGCTTACCTTCCCTGATTTTAAACACGATGCCGCAAGCGTTGTCTCCTTCCTGCGCGATGCCGAAAACGTCTCTGTCAACGGTGTCGGTTGTGGCGACTTTCTGGCGTTCAGCATATTTTTTCAGGCCGTTGATCTGTGTTTTGAGTTCAGCAGCCTCTTCGAAACGCAATTGTTCAGCGTCACGGTGCATCTGTTCGGTGAGCGAGCGGACAAGTCCTGACGTTCTGCCTTTCAGGAGCAGGATGACTTCGGAGATCATACTGTTATATGCTTCGCGTGTCTGAAATCCTTCGCAAGGCCCCTTGCATTTATAAATGTGGTAATCGAGGCAGACTGTGAATTTTTTCTGCCGGATCGTATCATCGCTGAGCTTGAGTTTGCAGCTTCTTATCTGAAAGACCGAACTGATCAGTTCAAGCACAGAGCGCAACTGGCCGGCTTCGGTATAGGGCCCGAAAAAGATATCGCCGTTTTTTTTAATCTGACGTGTGATCATCAACCGGGGAAAGGGTTCTCGTGTGATGACAAGGAAGGGGTATGTTTTGTCATCTTTCAGGTTGATGTTGTAACGGGGTTTGAGTTCTTTGATCAGGTTGTTTTCAAGTATCAGTGCTTCAACTTCAGACGAAGTCATGATGACGTCGACATCAGTGATACGATTCACCAAAACACGGGTCTTTTCTGAAAGAGCGGTATTGTTGCCAAAATAGGAGCGGACTCTTGAGCGGAGGTTTTTTGCTTTGCCGACATAGATTACAGAACCTGACGCATTCCTGAACTGATAGATCCCTGGCGAGGCAGGGAGAGTTCTCACTTTTTTTTGCAGTTCATCACTGTGCTGCAATGTATCGCTGTTATCGACGGTATCTGACATAAATGATTGTGCTGGAACGGTCATGCAATGAAAATGAACCATGGACGGGTCTTAAATGGTTCCTTTTCTTATGTCTCCAACGTTTCAGTCCGGCTGAAATAAAAAAAGGCGCGATGATGACCGCGCCTTTTTTGTTGAACACATCACAGTGTGTCAGTGTGCCGAAGCTTCGCCGGCTCCTTTTGGATATCTCAGGCTGTCGACCAGTTCCTGAATGTCTTCCGGCGGTGCCGGAGTGATTTTGGCGACAATGAAGCTGACAGCGAAGTTGATGAGCATACCGACTGTACCGATTCCTTCGGGAGAAATACCGAAGAGCCAGTTGTCGGCATTGTTTGCTGCAGGATTGACGAATTTGAAGTAAATGATATAGGCTGCTGTGAAGAGTATGCCGGACAGCATACCGGCAATCGCACCTTCCTTGTTCATTTTCTTGTAGAAAATGCCCATGATGATGACCGGGAAGAACGACGAAGCGGCGAGACCGAACGCGAATGCCACAACCTGGGCAACGAATCCCGGCGGGTTGATGCCGAAATAACCCGCAATACAAACCGCAAACGCGACCGAGATACGGGCTATCAGCACTTCAGTTTTTTCGTTCAGATCAGGGTTGATCTGTTTTTTGATCAGATCGTGTGCCACCGATGTCGAAATGACCAGCAGGAGACCGGCCGCAGTCGAGAGAGCGGCAGCAAGACCGCCAGCAGCAACAAGTGCGATGACCCATGGAGGCAGACCGGCAATTTCAGGGTTTGCGAGAACCATGATATCACGGTCGATATACAATTCGTTATCGTTATCCGTAAGCTCATTGGAAATAAGACGCTGGCCCTCTGCTCCCGTGCCTTCGGCGAACGAAGGTTTTCCTTTAAATGCCGCACCACCGTTCATTTTGGGGCCCAGGTACTGAATTTTGCCATCTTCATTTTTGTCTGTCCATGCCAGCAGGCCAGTGCCTTCCCACGTTTTAAACCACTGTGTCTTTGGATCTTCGGCAAGTGCCGTATAACCTTTGTCTCTTACAGTGTCGATCAGATTGTAACGGGCAAAGGCAGCAACTGCCGGTGCAGTTGTATAAAGCAATGCGATGAAGACAAGCGCCCAGCCTGCAGAGATACGAGCGTCACGAACCTTCGGAACGGTGAAGAAGCGGACGATAACGTGAGGCAGACCTGCGGTACCGACCATAAGAGCGAACGTGATGAAGAAGACGTCGATCATTGGTTTACTGCCGTCGGTATATGCCGAGAAACCGAGTTCACTGTGTAACCCGTCGAGTTTATCGAGGAGAAACCCGCTTCCGTCTGACAGTTCGCTACCGAAACCAAGCTGCGGTATAGGGGTGCCGGCGATGTACATCGAGATAAAGATAGCCGGGACCATATAGGCGAAAATCAGCACGCAGTACTGTGCAACCTGCGTATAGGTAATACCTTTCATACCGCCAAGAACGGCATAAAAGAAGACGATGCCCATACCGATCAGGATACCGGTGTTGATCGGTACTTCGAGGAATCTCGAAAAGACCACGCCGACGCCGCGCATCTGGCCTGCGACATAGGTGAAGGAAACGAAAATTGCGCAGATAACGGCCACGGTTCTTGCGGCGTTCGAGTAATAGCGGTCACCCACAAAATCCGGAACGGTGAACTTGCCGAATTTTCTGAGATACGGGGCGAGCAGAAGGGCGAGCAGTACATAGCCGCCGGTCCAGCCCATGAGGTAAATCGAGCCGTCGTAACCCATGAATGAGATCAGACCGGCCATTGAGATAAACGATGCCGCAGACATCCAGTCTGCTGCGGTAGCCATACCGTTGGCCAGAGGCGGCACACCGGCTCCGGCAACATAAAATTCCTTGGTCGAACCTGCCCTGGACCAGATCGCGATGCCAATATACAGCGCAAAGGTCAGGCCGACGATGAGATACGTCCACGCTTGTACATCCATAATGTTTTGGTTGATAGGTGTTAAAAATAAGGTTAGGGATGGTTAATCTTCGTGTACGTCATACTTTTTGTCCAGCCGGTTCATAAGGCTGACATACACAAAGATCAGAATGACGAAAACGTAAATCGAGCCCTGCTGGGCAAACCAGAATCCCAGCTTGAAGCCGCCGAAACTGATGGCATTGAGCGGATCGGTCAAGAGAATACCGAAGCCGTAGGATACGACAAACCATACGACAAGCAGTCCGAGCAGGTACTTGAGGTTTGTCGACCAGTACTCCTGGAGTTTTCCTTTTTCCATAACACAGTGGTTTAAGATTATCGGAAATGCACTTAACAAAAAGACAGGTAACAAGTTAATGAAAAAAAACGAACCTGATGCAAAGAAAGATGTTAACAATTGTTTTCTCGTGGTGCGGCCAGAACGGAAACGGGTGTCGTTTGAACCGACTGGTTTTACAAAGAAAGTATCGGGAGGAAAGACTTGCCGGTCATGGTAGGGCAGGTATGCATAACAGGTGGCCGGTATTTTTTCCATGATCCCCGATAGTCTTCAGGCAGCACGGGTGAGAAAGGTGTTAAAAAAAAGCCGCAGCATACACTGCGGCTTTTCAGGTTAGACTCTACCCATGGTATCTGATTGGAAACAAGTATTCCTTAGAAAGAAATATTTGCCCACAATTCTGTTCTCAAGCGGGTATCCAAGTCAGAATCATTCTTGTTTCTGTCGCGGTAGCGGACAGTTGGTGTCAGGGTGAATTTGCCCATGGAAGACTCATAGACTTTCACGGTGTACTGTGCCCAGACATAAAAGTTGTTGTACTCATCTGACGTCGGGCTGTCTACATCAGCAGCGTTATAGCTGACCCATGCACGAACCGGGCCGTGTTCGGCTTTTGCCCTGAGGATGTAGGCAGAATATTCCGCGCCATTATCGTCATCGACCAGGCCAATGCCGTCATTCGAATAGAAGCCGCTCAGGGTGATCTTGGTATCACCTGCCGGGATGATGACGTTAGTGCCGAAGGTGAAGGGGGCGATGCCGACTTCAGGATCATCCGGAAGCAGATTGCTTGTTTGCGTCCGGGTGACGGCAGCAAGCAGCTGCGGATCGATGGTGATGTCACCGATATTGGTTTTGTACATCAGATGAACCGCATACTCGTCCCTGAAGAAAGACTCGTCGTTATTGTCATAGATTGCATCACCAAGAATACAGAGTGTCGCATTCAGTTCGCCGGGACCGATTTTTTTGCCATAATTCAGGCCGAAAATACGGTCATTGTTGATGAGCAGATAAGGAATGCCAACTGCGCTGGTCGGGTAGACTGCAAGGTCGAAGACCGGATTGTTGAAACTGTTGACAGGCATAATGCCGAGAGTATAATGTGAATCCTGCATCATTCTGCCGAAGTAAACCTGGTTGACCCCGAAATGATCGCTGAGGCTGTTTGGGAAGAGGTTATAGGTTTTGCCATTAAGCGTTACAGTTTCTCTGTCCTGGCTAATGGTGGCAAACCACCCCGCAGATTCGCTGGCAAGCAACGCTTTTGCGAAGTATCCGGAGCCGAGATCGGCAGCAAGCCTGAGGCGGAGTCTGTAAAGCCAGTAAAGGTTTTCACTCCACTCACCGGCTTCGCCTGATTTCGACATTTCAACCCTGGGTCTGACCTGGGCGTCACCGCTGAACTGGATCGCGGCTGTTGCCGGCGTCGAAAACGCGACAAACATCGCAAGCCCGAACACTAGCGATAGCAGTTTTTTCATAATTGTTTCTCCGTTAGGTTTTTGTGTTGCTATGAAAAAAAGCATGATACTGCGTCATATGGCGGAGTACAATGCTTAAAAGAAAGAACAGTAGTGCTTTAAACACTTAATGTACATAAAACAGAAAAAAAAAAGAAGTTACTTTTTCCGGAAGCATTTCTGGATTATGAGTACAATCAGCTGTTTTCGCCAGGACGCCTTTCATGTTACCGTGTTCAGTAAACTAAACAGGCGGTTTTTCTGCAATTGCTGGTGCTGTTTCAGCAGCGCCGGTTGTCCGGTTTTTTCCTTTACCCAAATTGAGCGATTTTCAAGCATGTCGGAGATGCGAGGCACAGGGAATGCCGCTGTATCCCGACGTGTCGGGACGCTCAGTTTTACAGATCGACGATCAGGCCGAGAGAACCGAAGCTTTCTGTTTCATAGAAATACATCCCGTGCCTGCTGATCCCGGTGGAGTAACCGCAGGCGATCCGGACGTTCTCAAGTCCGACTGCAGCGAGACGCCAGCCAGCCTGCAGGTTCCAGGTTCCCCGGTGACCGTTTGTTTTTGCCTGTTTGTCGTCCCATTCCGGCAGCAGCTTGAAGTCTGCTGCGAGATAGGTGTTTCCGGGTGTTGCAAGTTCAATCCCGGCCTGAAACGAGTGGCGGCCTATCTCATCGGGAATGGTGTGGAACAGGTACTGGTAGCCGAGATAGACGCGGGAGTCGTCCGATGAGAGAGCGAGAACGAGATTAATGAACTCCCTGCTGTAGGTGAACGGGATCCCGAAGGGGCTTTTTTCCTCGCCGATCCACTTTCCGGAGGTTTTGTCGTAATGACCGTCCTCGAAATGTGCGGAAATATGGGCGATCCTGAGCCGTGCCGATACTTCGTCGAACGGTAATGAGTTCTTGTCAACAGGCTGAATCCAGCTGCAGGAGATGCCGAAAAGATAGTCGATCGTGTCGACAGGGAACTTGAAACTGTCTTCCATAGCCAGAAGCGAGAAGGTAGCAAAATCGATGCCGAACGCAAAGCCGTCGTTCCTGAGGCTGAAAAGATCTGCGGACGTTCCGATGTCGAGCTGCAGATACTTTTCGTCCAGTCTTGGCAGTATCGCAATACGAGGCTCGAGCGGGTCGGCAAGTAATGGGGAGAACTGTGTTCGCAGAACAGGTTCGGCAGTTGCCGATGAGGCGCTGAAAAAGAGTATCAGCATTGTGGAAATGGAAATAAAGCTTTTTCGCATAGAGTGGTACCTCTGAATGGGATTTATGGTTCAAATGAATGCTGTCGTTCGCTGTCGCCAAGAAGCATTTCCAGAACGGCTGTCCGGATGGCAACACCGTTTGTCACCTGCTCGAGCATGACGCTTTTCGAATAACCCGGAGGCTGTATGCGGTCGGCCACGTTACTCGATATTTCAATTTCCCGGTTAACCGGTCCGGGATGCAGCACCAGCATGTGCTTGCGTATTTTTTCCAGCCGTTCGTCGGTCAGGCCGTAATTGAGTGAATAGTCTTCAAGAGAAGGAATATATCCCCCGGTTGTCCTTTCAAGCTGGAGCCGGAGTACGATTGCTGCATCGGCCCAGCGGATTGCATCGTCGATAGAGGTGAATGCCTGGATTCCAAAAGAGTTGCTGTCAGCAGGCATGAGTGATGCGGGACAGCAGATACCTACCTTTGCCCCGAGAGTTGTCAGTCCGAAGATGTTCGAGCGGGCGACGCGGCTGTGCAGAATGTCGCCCAGGATCATGATCTTTACATTTTCAATGGCACCGAAATAATCACGAAGCGTAAAAATATCCAGAAGGGCCTGTGTCGGGTGCTCATGCGTTCCGTCACCGGCATTGACAACAATTTTTTTCGTTAAACGGCTGATATGGTCGGCTGCACCTGATGACGAATGGCGGATGACAAATGCGTCCACCTCCATTGCTTCGAGGTTCCGGACCGTGTCTATGATGCTTTCGCCTTTTGCGACGCTGCTGGAAGAGGCGGTGAAATTCAGCGTGACCGCCCCGAGATTTCGGGCGGCAATTTCAAATGAAAACCGTGTCCTGGTGGAGTTTTCAAAAAATGCCAGTACGATCCGTTTCCCTTCGAGCGTTCTGGGAATAGCGCGTTCATTTTGGAGAAACAGATCCTTGTGACAGGCGGCCTTGTCGAGAATCCTGATTATTTCAGCCGCCGGCATCCCTGAAAGTCCGGTTAGGTGTTTCAATACGGAAAGGTTTCCATTTGTGTGGGACAAACTGTTTTTGCGAATTTACAAAAAAACCGGTGAAATCGTTTCTTTGCCGGTATGACGCACAAATGCATTCCCATCATGGAAATGATTATGATATCCTGTTTGTTTGATTATACAACCTAAGCTGAGCGTTTCAACAAATGCTCAGTCTAGGTGCCATAAAAGAGGTCATTCATGCATGAAATGTCGATAGCGATGTCCATTATCGAGGCCGTCGTCGAAAAAGCGTCTGAGGAAAACTCCCGGAAAGTCAGTGAAATTGAACTGCAGGTGGGAAAGGCATCAGGAATTCTTACGGAATCGCTCACCTTCTGTTTTTCCGCAGCGGCAAAAAATACTATTGTTGACGGTGCACGGCTCGAAATTCGTGAAACCGAGTCTCTGGGTACCTGTGAGGATTGCGGTAACAGTTTTCCGGTGGAAGGCTTTTTTGCTGCTTGCCCGTCATGCGGCTCGTATAACACTGATCTCGTATCCGGCAGGGAACTGCTGATTAAATCCATAACGCTTGAAAATGAGTGACAAGTGACCAGTAAATAGTGATTAGTGAATCGTAAATCGTGAATAGTAAGAAGGGGGGAATAATTCTTTTGGTCCTTTTTGTCATTTAAGTCCTTTTCTTTTTCAATGATTGCTGTTTTTGACAACAACTCAACAATACATTCTATGTGCGATACCTGTGGATGCTCTTCTGGCGGCGGAGCTGTCATAGTAAGGCCCGGAGACCCTTCTTATCACGTTCATGTCGGTGATGACCTTCATGGTCATCATCATGACCATGGTTCAGACGGACATGATCACACGCATGGCCGTCAGGTTATGGTCGAGCAGGATGTACTTCTGAAAAACAATCTGCTTGCCGAACGGAACAGGGGATACTTTGAGGCCAGGCATGTGTTTGCCCTCAATTTTCTGAGTTCTCCGGGCTCCGGTAAAACCACGCTTCTCGAAAGAACCATCCCTTTGATAAAAGAGGATTTTCCAGTATATGTTATCGAGGGTGATCAGCAGACTACGCGAGATGCCGAACGTATCCAGTCGCTCGATGTCCCTGTTCTTCAGGTCAATACCGGGACCGGGTGTCATCTCGATGCCTCGATGGTCAATCGTGCCATTAAAGAGATGGTTCCTGCCGAGAACGCGCTGCTTTGTATCGAGAATGTTGGCAACCTTGTTTGTCCGGCACTTTTTGATCTTGGCGAGGATATGAAGATCGTGGTGATAAGTGTTACCGAGGGAGACGATAAGCCCCTGAAGTATCCTACGATGTTCATCGAAGCGGATGTGTGCATTCTGAACAAGACAGATCTTCTTCCGCATGTTCCCTTCAGTGCAGAGGAATGCAGGGAAAATGCCCTGAAGGTGAACCGTAAGCTTGAATGGTTCGAGCTTTCTGCTGCGACAGGAGAGGGTTTCAATCCATGGATCGAATGGCTGCAGTCGAAACTCAAAAGAGGCTGAGAATTCTTGTCAGTGGTGTCGTCCAGGGGGTAGGATTCAGACCTTTTGTGTATCGTCTTGCCAAAGAGGCGGAACTTGACGGTTTTATCCGGAACACTTCATCGGGCGTCTGTATCGAAATACAGGGTAAGGATCCCGCCAAACTCAGTTCCTTCCAGGTCGCGCTTCGAGAAAATGCTCCTCCTCTGGCAAGGATCAGTTCCGTTGAAGCGGCTGAAATTCCACCTTTGGAGAGGGGGGATTTTTCCATTCTCGATTCAGAAAAAGATGGGGCTGTACAAACGATGGTTTCCCCGGATTTCTGCATTTGCGAAGACTGCAAAAGAGAGTTGCTTGACAGTGCCGACAGGAGGTATGGCTATCCGTTTATCAACTGCACCAACTGCGGACCGCGTTACACGATAATAGAAAGAATCCCTTACGATCGGCCCGGAACATCGATGAAGCATTTCCGGATGTGCGGCGATTGCCAGGCAGAGTATGACGAACCGATGAACCGCAGGTTTCATGCACAACCGAATGCCTGTTCCGAATGCGGCCCGGCACTTGCCTTTCTCGATTGTTCCGGCAAAAAGGTTGACTGCGGGGAGCCGCTGGAGCATGCTCTCGACATGATACGGCAGGGAATGATTGTTGCAGTCAAAGGTATTGGAGGTTTTCATCTGGCTGTCGATGCACTCGACGATCGTGCTGTTTTCCGTTTGAGAAAGAAAAAAAAGCGCGATGAAAAACCTTTTGCCTTGATGGCCCGGGACATGATGACCATTGAGCGCTATTGTCATATCAATGAAGATGAAAAGAGTGCACTTCTTTCGCCTGAAGCCCCTATCGTACTCCTTGAAAAAAGGGGCGAAATGCTTCCGGTTTCTATAGCTCCCGGCAATGATCGACTCGGTTTCATGCTACCTTATTCTCCTCTCCATGTTCTCATGATGGAAAAAGGGCCTGAGGTCCTGGTCATGACCAGCGCGAACCGTTCTGACGAACCTGTCATTATCGACGATGATGAAGCGGTTGCGTGTCTTGGCGGGATTGCAGACGGATATCTTATGCATAACCGTCCGATTTATCTCAGGTGCGATGATTCCGTCACGATGCATATGCACGGAAAACTTCGCCAGATAAGGCGTGCAAGAGGATATGCTCCAGCGCCGGTTCCGCTTGCTTCCGGCGGTCCACAGGTGATGAGTGTTGGCGCGGAGATAAAAAATACGGTTTGCATACTGAAAGAAAAGGAAGCGATTCTCAGTCAGCATATCGGGGATTTGAAGAACTACGAAGCCTACAGCCATTTTCTGAAAGTCGGCAGCCATCTTCGTCACATTTTTCAGGTCGTTCCTGAACTCCTGGTTTGCGATATGCACCCCTCATACCTTTCTGTTCGGTGGGCACAGGAACAAAAGGAATCAGTTCTGTTGCAGGTACAGCATCACCATGCCCACATGGCTTCTTGCATGGCTGAAAACAGGTTTGAAGAACCTTGTATCGGTGTTCTGCTGGATGGAACAGGGTTTGGTACCGATGGCACTGTCTGGGGAGGAGAAATTCTTATAGGCAATTTGTCTGAGGCATTCCGTTTTGCCTGGTTCGAGCCGGTTCCCCTGCCTGGTGGAGACGCTGCCGTACAGGAACCATGGAAAGTTGCGGCAGGCTATCTCTATCATTGTTTCGGGAATATCCCGGATATTCCTTTCCTTAGAGACAAGGCTCCTGCAGGGATTACGCAGATACTCGAAAAGGGAATCAATTCTCCGTTTACCAGCAGTTGCGGGAGGCTCTTTGACGCTGTCGCAGGTATGACGGATTTACGTGCGGCAGTAAGTTATGAAGGTCAGGCAGCAATCGAACTGATGCATGCCGCGGGTTCACTCGAAGGCAGGCCTTATTCCCGTGATCTCATCCCTGCCGGCAATGACAGGTGGATGCTGGCCGTCTCACCATTGGTTCAGGATGTCGTAGATGATCTTCTTTCCGGCGTTGATGCTGCATCCATAAGCCGGAATGTTCATGTAACACTTGTCGAAATGCTTGTCGATATTGTCGGAAAAGCATCTGATTTTTCTGGATTACGAAATGTTGTTCTCAGCGGCGGGGTGTTTCAGAACAACCTGCTTTTCGAGGGGCTGGCATCAAGGCTCGAAGATAAAGCATTCACTGTATTGAGCCATGAAAGGGTTCCCTGCAATGACGGAGGCATTTGTCTTGGACAGGCAGTCATCGGCCGGGAATACCTCAAAGGAACTTACAAAGGCGTTACATGATTTTTTGATGTGCATGATATCAGGATCAGGCAAACAACTCATCAACTCAACAGTTCAACAACTCAACAACAATGTAGTGCCATGTGTTTAGCCATACCCGGAAAAGTTGTCTCGATAACTGATGAAAACGGTATGAAAATGGGGGCTGTCGATGTGAACGGTTCACTCACCCGGGCGTGCCTGGAGTATGTGCCTGATATTCAAATCGGACAGTACACCATCGTTCACGCGGGTTTTGCCCTGAAAATCATCGATGAGGAGGAAGCTGCAGAGAGCCTGAAGCTGTGGGACGAATTGCTGGGAAATGGGGGGGATCGTAAATCGTGAATAGTGATTCGTGAATGATTGGATGAGGGATGGAGGAGAGATGCCGTAGGGGCGGGTTTGAAACCCGCCCCTACAGGCTATGGGGCAAGGCACAGCAAGGTGGAATAAAAGCAGGCAGCCGACAAGCAGTTTACCTATGAAATACATCGATGAATACCGGGATCCTCAGAGAGCAAGAAGAATTCTTGCCGAGATTGAAAGAAGAGTGACGCGTCCCTGGACCATTATGGAAATCTGCGGGGGACAGACGCATTCTATTATCAGAAATGGTATCGACCAGGTTCTTCCCGATTCGGTCGGGCTTTTGCATGGTCCCGGCTGTCCTGTCTGCGTGACACCGATAGAGATTCTTGACCGGGCATTGTCGATCGTTTCGAGGCCTGATGTTGTGCTTGCGAGTTTCGGCGACATGCTCCGTGTGCCCGGAAGTGAAAAGGACCTGTTGACTGCCAGGAGTGAAGGCGCCGATGTCCGTATTGTTTATTCCTCTCTGGAAGCCGTAAGGATTGCAAGGGAAAATCCGGAAAAAGAGGTTGTTTTTCTTGCCGTTGGATTCGAAACAACCGCACCGGGAAATGCTATGGCTGTCTTGCAGGCGAAACGAGAGGGGCTGGATAATTTCAGTGAACTGGTCAGCCAGTTCATGGTGCCTCCTGCAATGCAGGCGATTCTGTCATCCGGGGACTGTGCCGTTGACGGTTTTCTCGCTGCAGGACATGTCTGTACAGTCACCGGCTACGAAGACTATGAGGTTCTGGCGGAGGCATTTCATGTGCCCATTGTTCCCACCGGTTTTGAGCCGGTGGATATTCTTGCCGGGATACTCCGGGTCGTCACCATGCTTGAGTCGGGTGTATCAGGCGTTGAGAATGAATATGCCAGAGTTGTTGATCGCGAGGGTAATCATGCGGCTCGTTGTGCGGTTGAAGAGGTTTTCGAGGTTGCCGACAGACAATGGAGAGGTATCGGGACAATTCCCCTGAGCGGATTGAGACTTCGTAACCGTTTTGCCCCGTTCGATGCAGAGAAGCGGTTTGATGTGGCATCCATTCAGCCTGAAGAATCGTCTCTCTGCAAAAGCGGTGATGTGCTGCGTGGCGTTGTAAAGCCTGATGAGTGTCCGGCGTTCGACAACGGGTGCACTCCTGTGAACCCGCTCGGTGCACCGATGGTTTCGGGGGAGGGGGCCTGCGCTGCATATTTTAAATATCAGAGAAAGGTTTGATGACAAAAAGGAGTCAGGAGTAGCTCGCTTTTGCTCGCAGTAGCAAGTAGTAGCTCACTTCGTTTCGCAGGAGTATGAATCAAGTGTTGAGCTATGAGTGAGCGGCAGCTTGAAGGATGGATTGTTTTCCAGCCAGATAAATCAAATTAACTATATCTATGGATCTGCAATGCCCGGCACCACTGTCACGTCATGAAACCGTGCAAATGGCTCATGGGGCAGGAGGAGTGATGTCTCGTGAGCTCACCCGAAACGTTTTTTTGCCGTTTTTTGGCAACAGCATGCTCGATATGCTCGATGATCAGGCCAGGATTTCTCTCGAGTCAGGAAATATTGCATTTACTACTGATACTTTTGTTGTCAGTCCCCTGTTTTTTCCCGGCGGGAACATCGGAGATCTGGCCGTGAACGGGACGGTGAACGATCTTGCCGTTGGAGGGGCGTTACCCTTGTATCTCAGTGCAGGATTTGTCATTGAAGAGGGATTTCGGCTTTCGGGTCTTACAAAAATTGTTGCTGCCATGGCTGATGCCGCAGCGGAGGCCGGTGTGAGCATTGTTACCGGAGATACCAAAGTCGTGGGTAAGGGGCAGTGCGACGGAATCTTTATCAATACGTCCGGTATCGGTGTTATCCGTGACGGTGTTGATTTGTCCTGCAATAATCTCAGGGAAGGCGATGCCATACTGGTATCCGGTTCGCTTGGAGATCACGGGATGGCTGTTATGACCGCTCGGGAAGGATTGTCGTTCCAGTCGGAGATCGCAAGTGATACCATGGCGCTCAACCGTATGATTTCGTCGATCCTGCATGAAGTGCCTGAAGTGCATGCCATGAGGGATCCTACCAGGGGCGGTCTGGCCTCAACCCTCAATGAACTGGCCGAAGCGTCGGGGAAAGGGATCGTCATCGAAGAGGACTGTTTACCGGTCAAACCTGAAGTTCAGGGAGCGTGTGAACTGCTCGGAATAGATCCTTTGACCGTTGCCAACGAGGGAAAGGTCGTTGTTGCGGTGCGCGGTGATCGTGCTGAAAAGGTATTGAGGATTATGCAGAGCCATGAGGATGCAACTTCCGGAAGGGCATCGATCATCGGTGCCGTGGTGAATGAGCATCCCGGAATGGTCATTGTTCGTACAGGCCTCGGAGGCAGGCGTATTCTGGAGATGCCGCTTGGCGAACAACTGCCGAGAATCTGTTGATCGTTTCCGGTCTGAACAGAGGGTTTTTTATTTGCCGATACGTGAAAATACTGTAAATTATTTTCACAGGGTCCGCTGCTTTACCCCTATGCATCTGTATTTGCAAATAAATTGAATAAGCTCCAGGCTTATCAATTCCAGATCCAATGAACCAGTTCAAAGCCAGGGATGGCAGTGCCTCCCGTTTCAGCTTCGATATGCTGGAGTTCCGGCCTGAATGGCAGTTTGACGATGCCGGTTCAGGTGTCTACTATCACAGCGGTGCAATTCCGGGAAAGCTGTTTTTTACTTCTCTCGGTGGAGATATTCAGTATGCCGTCGCACAGAAGGGCATTCCCTATGTCGAGCGTGTCTTCGCTGATGGCCTTTTCGACGGGTGCGAGTATATACGAATTGCCGATTATTCCGGTGTTCACAAGGCATCGATCAACAGCAGAATTCTTTACGCCAACACCCTCAACGGCCTCAATGAAAAATACCGTTGCCGTCCGGTCGCGACCTATATCTGCGGTGCATCGCAGTTGATGAGGGCCATGCTGAGGATCTTCGCAAATGTTGTCAGCCAGCGTTTTGTGTTTGTCGCATCCGTTGAGGAAGCCTTTCAGCGGATCAACAATGAAGCTGTTGAACAGGTTTCGCCCGAGCAAGAGGAACTGGTTATTTCCCGCAGGGAAATTGAGGAATTTGCTGCACTGTGCGGCAATCTTCTTTTTGATGACCGGAACGCCGATGCTTATGAATCTGACGATTATTATCTTCCCGAACATCCGCTTAACGAACTCTACCGGATCATTCTTCTTCTCCGGAGCGATCTTCTTGAACTGAGGCTGAGGCAGGAGGAGCAGGCCCGGGAAACAAAAAATGCACTCGAGGATTCCCGCAGTCTCAACGAAAAGCTTGCAGAAGAAAAACGCAAGGCTGACGAAAAAGATAAAATTCAGCAGGAACTCATCGAAAATCTGAAAAAGGCCCGCCTGGAAGCCGAGAGCGCCGACAAGGCAAAAAGCGAATTTCTCGCAAATATATCGCATGAGGTTCGAACCCCTCTGCACGCGATCATCGGTATGACTGAACTGCTTGTTGAGACCAAGCTTGACAAGGACCAGCGCTACTATACCGATACCCTTTTTTCGAGTGCGAGAATGCTGTTGACGCTTATCAATGACATTCTCGACTTCAGCAGGATCGACGCCGGCCGCGTCGATGCGGATAAAGAGGTGTTCAACGTGAAAGACCTGTTTGGAGATATCATCGCCATCATGAAAGAAAAGGCAAACAACAAGGGCCTTGTTCTTGCAGCTGATATTGACGAGAAGATCCCATGCACGCTGATCGGCTATGCAAAGTATCTGAAACAGGTTCTCCTGAACCTGGTCCAGAATGCTATCAAGTTTACCTGTCGCGGGCAGGTGCTTGTTGCAGTCAATATGGTTTCGGAAAGCGATGACGAAGTGGTCCTGAATATCTCGGTAAAGGACACGGGTATCGGTATGCCGCCGGATCAGCAGGAACAGATTTTTCAGCCTTTTACCCAGATCGATGCATCATCAACGCGCAAAGAGGGCGGGACAGGACTTGGTCTTGCTATCGTGAGCAAGCTGGTTTCTTTTATGGGGGGGGATGTTCAGCTCGAAAGCAGTGAACGAAAAGGTTCTATGTTTACTTTCTCGCTTTGTCTTGAAAGAGTGAACGATACTGACTCGTGCAGTATTGCGGATAAGGATTTTTCATCTGATGAACGTAGTGCGGTATTGGCCGGAAGCCGGGTGCAGGAAAAGAAAAAAGTGCTGCTTGTCGAGGATAATGCTATCAACCAGAAGGTTGCTCTCGCCATGCTGGAGAAAATGGGTTATTCAATTGACATTGCTTTCAACGGGGCCGAAGCTGTCGAAGCTCTCTGTAATGACAATTACGGTCTTGTACTCATGGACCTTCAGATGCCGGTCATGGACGGGTTTGAGGCGGCAAGGACCATCCGTAAATCACCAGATGTTCTCGATAACAATGTCCCCATAGTTGCAATGACTGCAAACGTGACAAAAGAAGATCGGCAGCAATGCCTTGATGCAGGTATGGATGACTACATTCCCAAGCCGGTTGAGCGAAAGGTCATGACGGGTATGCTTCAGCGGTGGCTTCCCCTTACTGAAGCCGGATGATGCGTTCCCAATCCTGCACCTCCCTGATGCCAGTGCCCCGATGACAGCAGCCTTCTCCCGCTGTCACTTTTCAGTGCAGTCCCCGGAAATTGGAACTGTGTTCTCCGGATCATGGGAACAGTATCATGACATACCTGCTCATTCACTGATCAGGTATTCTTCACAAGCCTCCCCTTCTTCGAGCGCATCAAGAATCTCGTCCATTTTATCTTCGCTGTCTATTTCCCCATACCAGTGGTTCTCGGGATGAACGACAACGATGGGGCCTTTTTCGCAAACATTGAGACATGCCGTAGCCGATACAATGACGTCGGTCATGCCGCGGTCTGAAAGTTCGTTTTCCAGGTAAGGCAGCAGTTGTGACGACTCCTTTTTATGGCATATTCCCTGCGGAGCGCCCTGTGCCCTGAAGCTGCCGCAGACCAGAATGTGATGTTTCGGTGTTTCCATGTGTGTAATGATATAATCAGGTTAAACAGAAAAAATAATGTGTTGTCAATATCTGCTGCTGAGATCTTGACTGATAAACAAATCAACAATTCAACAGCGCGTAGCGCATTTTTACCCGCACCTGCCTCCGGTGCCCGAACAGCTTGTCTTGCAGGCATGCATCTGGCTGATGCGCGTCAATCGGCTCATGTCTTTTCCGCTAAAAATACCTTTCACACCCTCTTCAATCAATCCATCGAGCGTATAAACGTCCAGTCCGCTGCCGATGAGCACTTTTTTAGGCGATTCACCGGCGCCACTGACAAGGAGTGCCCTGCAGTCTGCCAGGAGCGAACCCAGGGCTTCCCATCGCATGGTACCCCCTCCTGAAGGCGGAGCCGCACGCGATTCGATGAGAACGGGGCGATCATTGTCGTCATCCATCATATAGACAAGAAAGCGATCAGCTTCTCCCAGGTGCTGGTTTATCAGGACGCCTTCCATACTTGCTACCGCTACACAAGGTCTGTTTTCCGAAGGATTTCTTGGCAGTTCAGCCGCTTTTCTGAGTTCGTTCATAATTGCCTCGTTGTTATCCTGACCGATGATGCCGACGGCGTCCGCCCTGCAACGTGAGCAGTGCTTCATTTGAGGAAGATACCCTGAGGTTTCCTCTTGTATGGCGGTTACCATTGCCGGGTGCGGTTCAGGCAGGTTTTCAAAAACGGTTTCTTCAGTCTTGTAGTAGGGGAGTGCATTGAAAATGTCGGCGCCAAGCGCGGAGACTTTTTTTGCGACATCGACCACATGGCGCTCATTGATGCCGGGAATAATAATCGTGTTGATTTTTGCAGTAATGCCACATTCCTTGAGGCGCTCAAGCGCTTTGAGCTGATTTTCGAGCAGTACTGATGCAGCCATACTATCCCGGTACACTTTCTTTCTGTGGCGTACCCATGCATAGATTTCAGCCCCGATCTCGGGATCGACGGCATTGATGGTCAGGGTTACATGGCTTACCTGAAGCTCGGCAAGTTCCTCGATCCATGGCAGGATATCGAGTCCGTTTGTGGCGACACAGAGAAGCATGTCGGGATACTTCTCGCGGACAAGCCGGAGTGTTTCCAGCGTTTCCAGGGGATTGGCAAAAGGATCGCCCGGTCCTGCAATACCGACCACGCTTATGTTCGGTGAAAGTTCCTTTGCTTTTTCGAGATACTGCAATGCCTGGTGCGGAGTCAGCACCTTGCTGGTGACTCCGGGCCTGTTTTCGTTCATACAGTCAAATTTCCTGTTGCAGTAGTTGCACTGAATGTTGCATTTCGGGGCGACAGGCAGATGCAGACGACCGTAGGTATGTCTCGATTTGTCGTTGAAACAAGGGTGTTTTTCAATGGGTATTTTCATGGTATGCGCTCCTTTACATATAGGTGTAACCGACCGGTGATGAACCTTGTCTGTAGTCGATAACAGTATTGACGATCCGGTCGAACAGTTCCTGGGTTCCCCTGTATCCGAGATGATGCTGACGCTGTCCGCCAAACCTGTCATGTATCGGGAATCCGATACGGATCATCGGGATATTATTTTTTCTTGACATGGTAAAGCCCTTGCTGTTGCCGATCAGCAAGTCAGGTTTGAGTTCCTTTGCTTCAGTCTCGATATCGACAAAGTCTACACCGTCCTGAACCTTCATGCCCGAATTTTCCAGGTCCGGAACCAGTTCTGCAAGACGTTTTTTCAGATGCCCGCTTTTACCTCCGGAAGCACAGAGGACCGGAATGATGCCGATTTCTTTGAGAAAGAAGGTCATTGCTATCACAAGGTCTTCCTCACCGTAGACAATTGCTTTTTTCCCGAAAATGTATTTGTGCCCGTCGGCGTAAGCGTCGACAAGGCGCCTTCTTTCGTCCTCATATCTTGCCGGCATCGGTCGTTCCGACAGTTTTTCAAGCAGTGCGTAGAATTCGTCGCTCTGGCGGATGCCTATCGGCAGGCCCAGCCTGTACCGTGGGACACCAAACCGGTCTTCCAGGCTTGCAGCCGCTGATTTTCCGGAATCGAGAACCGAACTGAATTCGATGCTTGCTGCCGCTGTTCCGCTCTTGCGGACCGACTCCAGCGGTGTTCCGCCTTTGGGGATTCTGTGATATTCTTTCCAGGGGCCTCCGTCAAGGGTTTCGGAATAGTCGGGAAGCATCACTGCAGGAATGTGGAAGCTTTCAAGAATTTCCTTGAGATACCTCAGGTCGGCAGGAGAGACCATATTCGGGAACATGTTCACCAGGTTCTGCCTGGTACCGCCTTCGGAAAGCTGTTCGACCGTTGCTTTCATGGCTGCATGAAAGCCGTCGATATGGCTGCCCTGGTAACTGGGTGTCGATGCATGAATCATTATCGGCATCGGGTTGTCTGCTGATGATTCACTGTCATACTCCCTGAGGATCATATCGACATCGTCACCGATGGTTTCACTCAGACAGGTTGTGGCTATGCCGATGATCTCGGGTTTGTACTGTTTGGTTATGTTTGTCAGTCCGAGCTTCAGGTTGTGGCTTCCCCCGAACACGGCAGTGTCTTCGTTGAAGTTGGATGATGCGATGTCCACCGGCTCCTTGAAATGGCTGATAAGGTAGCGGCGAATATAGGTTGCACATCCCTGCGAGCCGTGCAGGAAGGGGACACATTTTTCTATTCCCTTGAATGCCAGGCAGGCACCTAAAGGATTGCACAGTTTACAGGCGTTCTGGGTTGCTGCTTTTGCTGTTTTCATCAGAGACCTCCTTTTCTTGGAGCGAACTGCCATACCGGGCTCATGACCGATTGATAAACCTCTTTGGCGAAGTTCAGCATGCCGACAAATCCGGCGAGCGGTATTTTTCTTTCGTGGTTATGATCACAGAAGCCCACCCCGAGTTTATAGGCGATCGGGCGCTCCTTGACGCCTCCGATCAAAAGATCGGCTTCTTTTTCGAGAATGAATTTCGATAGTTCGACGGGATTCGAGTCATCGACGATGACGGTTCCTTCGTCGCACATTTCCTTGAGTCCGGTGTAGTCATCCTTGTTGCCTGTCTGTGAGCCGGCCAGGACGACATCCATGCCGAGTGTTGCAAGTGCCTTGATGAGAGAGAACGCCTTGAACGCTCCTCCGACATAGATCGCCGCTTTTTTCCCGGCAAGTGCCTGGCGGATATCCAGGAGTTGCGGGTAGAGTTCGCCGACTTCACGGCTGACCAGCTTTTTTGCAGCATCGAGTATCGACGGATTGTCTTTGAAATGCTCCGCGACGTCATAGAGCGCTTTTGACATATCCTCGATGCCGAAATAAGAAACACGCAGGTAGGGTATTCCGTATTTTTCTTCCATCATTTTTGCCAGCTTGACCATCGAACCCGAGCACTGCACGATATTCAGCGATGCTCCGTGTGACCTTCGGATGTCGTCGATCCTGCCATCTCCGGTCATGGTCGAGACGACCTCGATTCCCATCTGCTCATAATAGTCCTTGATGATCCATGCTTCGCCGGCAAGGTTGAATTCACCGAGAATATTGATGCTGTATTTGCCGATCCCATCGGTTGAACCGGTACCGACAATTTTCATCAGTGCATCGCAGGCTGCTTTGTAGCCGTCTTTCTTGGTCCCTTTGAAGCCTTCAGAGTGAACGGGCAGGACCGGTATTTCTGTTTCTTCCGAGGCTTTTTTACAGACAGCGTCAATGTCGTCCCCGATAAGTCCGATAATGCAGGTTGAATAAATGAATGCGGCTTTTGGCTGATATTGGTCGATAAGCTCGATGAGCGATTTGTATAGTTTTTTTTCACCGCCGTAGATGACGTCGATCTCCTGCAGATCGGTCGAAAAGCTCAGGCGGTGCAACTCCGGCCCGGAAGAGACAGCGCCCCTGATATCCCATGTATATGCTGCGCAGCCGATAGGGCCATGAACGACATGCAGTGCGTCTGCAACAGGGTAGAGGACAACGCGCGAGCCGCAGAATACGCAGGCTCTCTGGCTTACAGAGCCTGAAAGGCTGGTGGTTTCGCACTTGATGTCGAACGTGGCGGCATCTTTTGTCTTTTCGTAAACCTGTTTTTTTCTGCCTTCGAGTATTTCAAGTTTTTCCATGAGAACTCCTTCTTCTTGTTCAGTGCCATGCATCGAATCGTTTGGAACAGTTCCTTTCTCTCTCGGTGGAGAGAGACGAGGGTTTTCTTCCTCGCCTCTTTTGTGCCACAGTTCAACGACTCAACAAATCAACAGTTCAACAATTTTCTACATCACCAGTTCGAACGATTCTTCCGGTGCATCGCGATCCTGGCGATCCATAAGCACGTCCAGGATTTTTTCTGCAAGCCTGATGCCGCCCATGTAGCCGACACTCGGGAAATAGCTGTGACCGATACGATCAATGATCGGGAATCCGTAGCGTACGAACGGTATGTCTTCGTCCCGTGCGATGTATTTGCCATAGGTATTGCCGATCAGGAGATCGACCGATTCGTTTTTTATCCACTGATGGAGCAGATAGATATCAGCCTGCGGACCGTTCTTGATGTTGGCGTCCGGAACGCTGTCCGAGAGGATATCCCTCATGCGCTGTTCGAACCTTTTGCCCGGTGTGCCGCTGACGATATGGACTGGTTTCATGTTCAGGTCTACCAGAAACTCGGTCAGAGGGATCAGGTCATCAGGATCTCCGAAAAGCGCAACTTTCCGGCCGTGGAAATATTGTTCCATGTCGGTCATGATGTCGAGTAGCCGTCCTCTCTCGTCTGTGACGGACTCAGGGATTTTTACTCTGGCTGCTTTGGCGAGACGCATCAGGAACCGGTCAGTAGCACGAAGGCCTACAGGTATGTCTTCGGATTTGAACTGGACCTTGCACTTCTTGTCAAGAGCGATTGCTGCAGGCTCAGCTGTGAAGCATCCCAGGGAAATCGTTGATTTGCTGTCACCGGTACTTTTGAGGCCGGACATGGTTATGCCCCCTTTCGGGTAAAACACATGTTTGCCTGTCTGTGGTGCATCGAGGACGTCCGAAGTATCGGGAAACAGTTTGATCGTTGCACCCAGTTCTTTTGCAAGGCGTTTGATCTCTCTCATGTCTGCAGGCTCCATCCATCCGGCAATGATATTGATCTGGTCGAGCTTTTCGCCGGTGTTTTCGGCGAACTGCTCGGCCATGGCTGTAACCATGTTCGCGTAGCCGGTGACGTGTGAGCCGACAAAGCTCGGTGTCGGTGCGTAGATCACTTTTTTTCCTTCCGGGATCTTGCCGTCGTCTTTTGCTTTTGTGACGATCTGCTGGAGGTCGTCTCCGATCGTTTCCGAAAGACAGGTTGAATGAACGGCAATCAGGTCAGGTTCATAGACAGAGAATATGTTGTTGATCGCCGTTACCAGATTTGCCTGGCCGCCGAAGACCGACGCACCTTCGGTAAACGAGCTTGTTGCTGCCATGACCGGTTCCTTGTAGTGGCGTGTCAGCGTGCTGCGGTGGTAGGAACAGCAGCCCTGTGAGCCGTGGCTATGAGGCAGACAGCCGTTTATACCGAGGGCGGCGTACATGGCGCCGATCGGCTGGCATGTTTTTGCCGGATTGATGGTAAGCGCTTCGCGCTCCATCACCTCTTTTTTTGTGTGTCGTAATAACATGTTCGTTCTTCTCCTTTGTTTACTGTGTCACGTATTCAGCTTCCAGTCGTGATGCCTTTTCTTCCCAGGGGGCCTGAATCAGTTTCCATACACGGCTGTTGACCATCCGGTCAATGTCCTTGTAGAAGTTGATCGCTCCCGTGAAGCCGGCATACGGACCTCCGTAGTCATAGCTGTGAAGCTGTTTGAGAGGGACACCCATTTTCTGGACCGCATACTTTTCCTTGATACCGGCGCAGAAGATATCCGGTTTGTAGAGTTCAATCAGTTTTTCGGATTCGTAATGGCTGATATCGTCTATCACCAGAGAGCCTTTTTTCATATCCGGCATCATGCCCTCATATTCCCTGATGTCGAGACCTTCGGATTTGAGCCTGTCGAGATCCTCTTCGGATTTTCTTGGATTGAATTTTTCAGGATCCGGAGTCACTTTCAGCTCTTCGATGTTCTTGCTGTCTGCATCGACCTTGATGTCGGGTATGACTTTCCTTCCTTCATAATCATCCCTGTGGCCGAATTCATAGCCGGCTGAAAGCGTTTCCATACCAAGTTCCCCGAAGAGTTCCTGGTAGTGGTGAGCCCTGGAGCCGCCGACAAACAGCATGGCGAGCTTGCCCTTTGTTTTCGGGTGTATATTTTCAATGACCGATTCCACAGCAGGCATTTCCTCGGCAATCACTTCTTCAACTCTGGCCATCAGCGCATCGTCTTCGAAATATCGTGCGATTCTGCGAAGCGATTTTGCTGTTGATTCGGCACCGATGAAGTTGACTTTCATCCACGGGATGCCGTACTTCGTTTCCATCATCTCCGCCATGTAGTTGATGGAGCGGTGGCACATGACGACGTTCAGGTCGGCGGTATGCGAGTTTTCGAACTGATTGATGGTCGAGTTGCCGCTGAAGCTGGCAACGAGGGTAATGCCGCATTTTTCGAGCAGACGCTCGATTTCAAAAGCGTCGCCGCCGATGTTGTATTCGCCGAGCATGTTGATCTTGAATTCGCCGCCCTTGTCTTCATCATCGAGTCCGACAACATGCTTGAACACCTGGTTGTTGGCGATATGGTGTCCGGCTGACTGGCTCACACCTTTATAGCCTTCGCAACTGAAGCCGAAGATATTACAGTCTTCCAGCTTCTCCCGCATTTCCCTGGCTACGGCATGAACGTCATCACCGATCAGGCCTACAGGACAGGTCGAGAAAATGCCGATTGCTTTGGGCTGGAAGAGATCATAGGCTTCCTGGATAGCCTGCTTGAGCTTTTTTTCACCTCCGAACACAACATGTTCTTCCTGCATGTCGGTTGAGAAGCAGTATGTCATGAAGTTTTCGCTTTCCGGGCTGTCTGGCCGTGTCTGGTTGCGCCGGGTCAGCCATGCATAGAAACTGCAGCCGATCGGACCGTGTACCAGGTTGACGATATCCCTTGTGGGGCCGAGGACAACACCCTTGCATCCGGCATAGGAACAACCTCTCTGGGTAATGATCCCCGGTATGGTACGGATATTTGCCTGCACCGGTGGGATTTCCGAAGGATCGTTGACGACTATCGCCTTTCCCCTTTTTTTTGCAACCTTCGGTGGATATTTCTTTATCAGTTCCTCCTTGACCAGGGAAGGATCCGGTAATACTCTTGTCATAAGTTTATCTCCTTGATAATGTTTAAACCAGGGCATCCTGGCCGGTTTCACCTGTACGAACCCTGACGCTGTCGAGAACATTGGAAACGAATATCTTTCCGTCGCCGGGTTTCCCGGTCTGGTTTGCCTTTATAATCGTGTCTACAGCCGCCTGTTTCATTTCGTCAGGGACAATGATGGTGATATAGCGTTTTGAAACTAGGCGGGGAGGGCCGCCCAGCTGTTCGATCGCTTCCGGATGCCCTTTTTCAGCACCCTGAAGAATATCGAAATGCACCTGGCCTTTGCCTCTGCCGAGAACACGCCCCATAGCCGTGAATGACGATATTCCGGCATCGATGAGCGCCTGCTTGGTTTCATTCATTTTTCTCATCCTGATAACTGCAGTGATCTCTTTCATTACGCCTCCTTCGCTTCAGCTATTTCAGGTTCGCTCTCTTTAAGTCCCGTGCTGATGGTGTAGACTTCTTCGACTCTTGTGACGAAGATTTTTCCGTCGCCGAACTTTCCTTCGCCTTCGGACCGGGCGTTTATCATGATTGCGTCGATCGCGAAATCCTTGTCGGCATCGGGCAGGACTGTCAAAAGCATTTCCTTGGGCAGCTCGTCATAGACGACATCGCCGACCCTGAGCCCCCGCTGTTTGCCCCGGCCCACGACCGGTATTTTCGTGACGGCAGGATATCCTGCATCGAGTAATCCCTGCATGACGTCCTGTGCTTTCTTCGGGCGGACAATTGCTCTGATCATTAACATGTTGATAGCTCCTTGTTTATTAGTTGGCAATACCGAAATCAATCAGAAGTTTCTCGAGTTCATCGATCTCGAGCGGCTTCGGGACGACAAACATGTCGTTATCGTCGATGCTTTTTGCAAGAGTCCTGTATTCGTCGGCCTGGGAATGTGTCGGATCGAAATCGATCACGGTTTTACGGTTGATCTCTGCACGCTGCACCATGTTGTCGCGTGGAACGAAATGGATCATCTGGGTGCCGAGCTGCCGGGCGAGTTCAGTGATCATCTCTCTTTCATTATCCACCTTGCGGCTGTTGCAGATAAGGCCGCCAAGACGGACTCCGCCTGCATCGGCGTACTTGAGGATACCTTTGCAGATATTGTTGGCCGCATACATCGCCATCATTTCACCCGAAACGACGATATAGATCTCTTCAGCCTTGCCGTCGCGGATGGGCATGGCGAAACCGCCGCAGACAACATCACCGAGAACATCGTAAAAGACGTAATCAAGATCCCACTCTTCGTCGTATGCACCGAGCTGCTCGAGCATGTTGACCGAAGTGATGATGCCACGGCCGGCACAGCCGACACCGGGTTCCGGGCCGCCTGACTCGGTACAACGTGAGTCGCCGTAGCCCTCCTTGATGATGTCTTCGAGTTCAACATCCTCTCCTTCTTCCCGCAAGGTATCAAGAACGGTTTTCTGAGTGAGTCCGCCGAGCAGAAGCCTCGTTGAGTCGGCTTTCGGATCGCATCCGACAACCATGACCTTTTTCCCCATCTCTGCAAGCCCTGCTACCGTGTTCTGCGTGGTGGTAGATTTGCCGATACCACCTTTTCCATAAATCGCTACCTTCCTCATGATCTTAAGTGTTTAGATTTTGTGGTCTATAGTCCTGAATAATTCAGGGAGAAAGCATGTTCTTTCTGAAAAAGCATGGTCAATATCTGTGCCAAAAGTGAAGAGTATTCGCGGCGAAGAAGATGTGGATGATTTTTTTGCGGCCAAGCTCTTTTTATGAAAGCGGTTATGAGCAGTTCTTTTTTTACGGCTGTTGAGTGTGAGTGGGGAAAAGGCCTGAAGTGAGGGACTTTATGTCCTACACAGGTGTGGGAAAACGGTGTTTACTACAATTGTGTTGCTTTTTTTGTGTCTGCTTCACCTCCTGGATCCAGTGGCGGATTTTTGGGGTTTATTCGCATGAAGCCTGTATATTATTGTGCAGACGATGCTGGGGAATTGCAGCAGTAAGGATGGGCTGCACTATTCTGCTTCTGTGAGGCATACAATGAATGATCAGATGAAAAACAAGCAGTTTTCAGTCGAGACGGCGAAAAAAGGTTTTGTGCAGCCGGTCAAGAGTGTGGGTGCAAAATCTTCCGGGGCTTCTTCCATGGGCGCATTGGCCATAGGTGCTTTGGCCGCAGGGGCGGTTGCTTATGGAGCGCTTGCAATAGGTCGGCTTGCTGTCGGCAGGCTCATGGTCAGGCGCTCACGTTTCAAAAAGCTTCGAATCGATGATCTCGATGTGGGAACGCTCCGCGTCAAGGATCTGCAGATAGACAAGACGTTGAAAAAAGACGATTCATCATCGTAGCTTTTTCTGCTTTTGCCTCTGTTGCCGGTCAAGTTTCTCAACAGTCCTTTTGGCCTGCAATTGCCGATATGTGGGTGATGCAGATGAAATTCGATTTTTTATGTCGTTAACAAAAAAATGGCCGGCGGCAAAAAAATACAAAAACGTATCTTTTTCTACTGAGAACTGAGAACTGAGAACTGAGAACTGAGAACTGCCGGCTCTTCTCACGGCCGGTATTTCCTGTAGTCGATTCCGAATTTTTTAACGCGCAGGCCCATGACCCGTTCGGTGAGGCCGAGCTGCATGGCGGCTTTTGCCATGTTTCCTTTCGTTCGTTTCAGCGCTTCTATTATCATTTCGTGTTCTATCGCGTCGAGCCTTTGCTGCAGTGAGCCGATGGCCGGTGTGCCGCTCGATTCAGCGGTTTGCAGTGTCGGGGGAAGATGGTAGCCGTGGATGACATTGTCTTCGCTGAGTATGACTGCCCTTTCGATACAGTTTTCCAGTTCCCTGACGTTTCCCGGCCAGTGATATCGCATAAACATGTCGATTGTCCGTGTCGATATCCTGCGAACACCTTTGAAGTTGAGTGAGTTGTACTTTTCGACAAAATAGTCGGCCAGCATCAGGATGTCGGATTTTCTTTCTCTCAGGGGGGGGACGGTTATCGGAAATATATTGAGTCTGTAGTAGAGGTCTTCCCTGAACTTCCCGTTTTCTATCTCGTTTTCGAGATCCCTGTTCGTTGCCGCAATGACCCGGATGTCGGCTTTCATCGATTTCGATCCGCCGACTTTTTCGAATTCTTTTTCCTGGAGAATGCGAAGAAGCTTTGCCTGAATGGTCAGGCTGAGTTCACCGATTTCGTCAAGAAAGATGGTTCCGCCTTCAGCGCGTTCAAATCTGCCTTCATGATTGGCGGTCGCGCCTGTGAACGATCCTTTTTCATGGCCGAAAAGCTCACTTTCAATAATGCTTTCCGGAAGTGCTGCACAGTTGAATTTGATAAAAGGTTTGTCTGCCCGATGGCTTTTATAGTGGATGGCGCTTGCGACAAGTTCCTTGCCGACACCGCTCTCTCCAAGAATCAGGGCTGTGGCGTTTGTTGGAGCAATTTTGTCGATCATTCTGAAAACACTGATCATTGCTTTGGAGCTGCCGATGATGTTTGCCGGTCTTTTCTTGTCGGTATACTCCGGCTCTTCGGTCTGAACGGTTTCATTCCTGTAATACGAGAACGGAGCTTTGCTGACATCTGCTCCCTCCGGATGTTCGATATGCTGCTCTTCCTGTGCAAGTTGCATGATTTTTACAGCCTGTGAGATCATTGTGGCGATAACGGAAAGCAGGTTGACAAGGTCGTCTACCGGATCGTTTCCGGTTTGCATTTTCTGGTGCCGGCCGTTTGGAGCGCGGCTATCCGGAACCGGCCGGTCCGCACTGAGTGTGCCGATGACCTCGTTGCCGGCTTTTATCGGTACACAGACAAAGCAAAGGTGCTCCGAATCAATGCGGTTTCTTGATCCGGTTCTGTCGAGAAACTCGGGCTCTTCATCAATTCTGGGGACCACCCGGCTTTTACCGGTTTTTACCACCTGTCCTATGATGCCTTCGCCAGGCATGTAGCGTCCCCTTGCCTGTTCCTGTTCGGTAAGGCCAAAGGATTCATTGATAACGATTTCGTTGGTATCCCGATTGATGATCGTGATGACTCCCCTTACCATATTCATGTGTTCTGACATGATACTGAGAATGTTTCTGAGCACCTTGTTGATATCGCTGGTGTAATTAAGTGCCCGGCTGACTTCTGCAAGAAGGCTGATTGTATTTGTTTGTTCGCTGACCGGTACTTTCATCTTCGGCGACTCTTCTGTGGGTTCACAAAGCACTGTATGTATATCCTTTCCAGTTCATCTGCCGTAAGGCTCCTTTTTTTTCTGTCAGCAGCATACCTGACATTTCCCAGCATAATTCCTGCCTGGTTGCGGTCGATATGAATACCTCTCTTGGAGAGCACATGCTGTATGGATGCGCTTCCCGAATGCTTCCCGATCACAAATTCAGACACACCTTTGCCGATATCGTCAGGCAGGAACGGTTGATAGGAGAGCGGATTCTTGAGCAGGGCGTTGCAGTGAATTCCTGATTCATGCTGAAAGACGGAGCGGCCGATGACTGGTTTCTGGATGTCAACAGGTCTTTTGGCTGCTTTTGCCACAGTGTCGCAGAGTTCTCCGAGCAGTTCGGTACGGATCTGTGTCCGGTATAGTCCGGAGAGTTTCAGTGCAAGGGCGAGCTCTTCTAGGGCGGCATTTCCTGCTCTCTCCCCAAGGCCTGTAACTGAAACGCTGACGGCTTCGCATTGTGCCTCTATCGCACAGAAAGCATTTGCGGTTGCCATACCGAGGTCGTTGTGGGCATGGAATTCCAGTGCTATACTTGTTGAGGACTTGATGTACTCAAGAATTTTCATAAGCGTCAATGGTGTAGCAATGCCTACTGTGTCGGCAATTCTTACCCTGTCGGCACCAAGTTCTTCTGCCTGAAGCGCAAAAGTTTTGAGAACGTGCATGTCCGTTCTGGTTGCATCCTGTCCTCCGACACTGACAAAGTCGAACCATTTTTTTGCTTCAGGGACAAGTCTTTCGAGTTCGTTCTCTAACCATGTGTAGTCTTTGCCCATCAGTTTCAGGTACAGGGGAGAGATGGGGAAGCTGATGTGTATGCCTTCGGTGCCGCAGCGGCTTGCGCTTACAATATCGGACAAGCGTGCTCTTGACCAGCTTGTGAGCCGGACGCCCGGATTCAGTGCAACAATATCTCTGATGACGCTTTGTTCCGTGTCGCTCATGGCCGGGAAGCCGATTTCCAGTTCGTTCACTCCGGCCTCGGCAAGTTTCAGGGCGATATCTTTTTTTTCTTCCGGACTGAACGCAACGCCGGGGGCCTGTTCGCCGTCCCTGAGAGTCGTGTCGATTATCCAGGGAGTGAACCGTTCGGTGTCCCTGGTCGGCCTTGTAATGTTCATCGTTATCGGGATCGTGTTTCAATACGCAATTACGTGCCTTTTCGGTATTTATTGCGGTGTAATGCCTTAATCTCTTAAATAATTCAGTAGATAACGACTATATACAAAAAATAATTAACATTTATGTGGTTTTTGCGTGTGTGGCTGTAAAGGGGAGCGAGATGGGGCTACTGCAGGGTGGCAATGAAAGGAAGGTGGCGGTATTGTTCATTGTAATCGCAGCCATATCCGACAACAAATGTGTCGGGTATCGTGAATCCCGAATAGTTGACTGTTACGGGATGTTTTCTGCGAGCAGGTTTATCAAGAAGCGTATAGACTGAGAGAGTGGCCGGATCGGGCGGTGTGATGGATTGAATGATCGAATGGATCGTCAGGCCGGTATCTATGATTCCATCGACAATGAGAAGGTTTTTTCCTTTGATGTCCGGCGGTACAGTGAGGCTGACTTTTCCAGAAGATCGTGTACCGCTTTCATAGCTTGATGCATGGATGAATTCAAGTCTGAACGGGGTCGTGAATGCGCGAAACAGATCAGCCGAGAAGAGAAATGCCCCTTTTAAAACGCTTATCAGGGTGGGGTATTTTTTATCGATGAAGTCCATGCTGATCTCTTTTCCAAGCTCGTTGACTCGCTGCTGAATCGCTTCAGATGAAATGAGTTCATGTATGGTGCTGTCATTCATGCAGGTTACTATGCTTGTGGTCGAGATGTGTGTCAGTTATCCTGACTCTGTTCTTTTTTCTGATCTCCAAAGCGTTTGTATGCTGTAACGGAAAGGACGATAAGTGCGACAAGGAGAGAGATGAACTTGATCGGGTCATCCAGTTTCTGCCAGTAGATCAGATAACCCTCGACGAGAGTCAAGACGCCTCCGAAAACCAGTCCGGGTCCAAGGGCGGGCACACGAATGAAGGTTCCCGCAATGACGGCGATCAAACCTGTCGGCAGGGCGACGAGAAAGAGGTTCAACTGATGCTGTTGCCGTGCGGATGCAAACGAGTCTGACGCTATTTGCTGCTGCCGTGCAATTTCTTTTCTTTCTTCAGGAGTCATTGTCACGGCGGCAGGTTTTTCATAGTGTTCAGTGGAATGGTAGTTTTGCCATTCGGGTGGAGGGCTGAAGGTGTTGACGCCGTAAAGAACCAGGAGGGGCAGAAGAATGGCGATGCCCATGCCGATGGCGAAATTAATTCCTTTCATGGCGGCCGGTACTGTTATTTGTGTTTGGCGATAACCCACACGGCATGAACAATGCCGGGAATGTAGCCGAGAATCGTCAGGACGATGTTGAGCCAGAAATGCATGCCGATACCCACCTGAAAAAACACACCAAGCGGAGGCAGCAGGATTGCAAAAATGATTTTAAGCAGTTCCATCGGGATTCTGTTTTTTTCGTTTACATATTGTGACGTATTGTTCTTGCTGTACTTGAATGTAATGAATTGTTCAAACCATCAGGAAAAGGCAATTGTCTTCTCCCTGAGCAATTGAATGTATCCCGTATTGTTTTCTTCAACTTTTTTTACTCTCCATAGTTTTGTTTTCCTTATTCTATGATGCTTTCTTTGAGAAACCTAAACTGAGCGTTTCAAAAAATGCTCCATAATAGTAAGTTTATTAAAAACAATCTTTTATACAGTGTTTGTATAGGGTTTATCCATCACCTTTCAGGTGAGTGTGAAAATTGATATAGAGCCGCATTTATTGAAACCCTTCGGGATCGCCGATCACACCGGATCTGCTTCGTTACAGGGAACTTGCGGTAGATCACTACAGTTGCATTCCCTGTGCCTTGCATCTCCGGCATGATCGACAATCGCTCAATTTAGGAGAAAGAAATGATCTTGATAAAATGAAGTGCATGAGGACTCCAAAGCTTATTCTGGCAGTAAATACAGGGTCGTCGAGTGTCAAATTCTCATGTTACAGGATGGGCGAACGGGGAGACACACTTTTTTCCGGATCTCTTACAGGGATCGGCACTGATCGTACCGTTTTTTCTGTCAGAGCTGGAAACGAAAAGCTTATTGCCAAAGAAAGAGTTTTTGCGCCCGATCATGAGAGAGCATGTATACATGTTTTCTCATGGATTATGACCAACTGCGATACTGAAAGGCCCGATGCAATCGGGCACCGCATGGTGCACGGGGGGAGTGTTTTTTCAGCTTCTGCAGTTGTCACACCTGCGTTGATCGAGTTGCTTGCGGAATTGAGTCCTTTTGCTTCTGAACATCAGCCCCGGGCTTTGAACGCAGTGAATCTTGCAGGAGAACAATTTCCGGGTGTTTTGCAGGTTGTCTGCTTTGATACGGCTTTTCATTCATCCATGCCAATTGTGGCAAGCCTTTACCCCTTGCCTAAATCGGTTCGCAATCAGGGCGTTCAGCGCTATGGATTTCATGGACTATCCTGTGAATATCTATTGGAAGCGCTCCAAGAGGAAAAAGGAACTGAAGTATCAGGGGAGAAAATCATTTTTGCTCATCTCGGTAACGGGGCAAGCATCACAGCCGTGCGTGATGGAAAAAGCATCGATACAACAATGGGATTTTCACCTGCAGGGGGTTTGGTCATGGGTACCCGCACAGGTGATCTTGATCCGGGTGTCATGCTGTTTCTTATGGAACAAAACCATATGACAGTTTCACAGATCAAGGACCTGGTGAACCGTCATTCAGGCTTGCTTGGCGTATCCGGCATAAGCAGTGATATGCGGGATTTGCTTGAACTTGAAAAGGAAGATGATGCTGCCAGGTATGCTATAGAGCTGTTTTGTTATCAGGCCCGGAAAAATATTGGTGCTCTGACCGCTGTACTTGGCGGACTGAACACCCTGGTTTTTACAGGAGGAATCGGAGAACATTCATCAGAAATACGGACGCGGATCTGCAAGGATCTCGAGTATCTCGGTATTACGATTGATGAAAAGAAAAATTGTGATAATAAACCTGTGATCTCAAAGAATGAAGGTATTGTTTCAGTCAAAATTATCAACACCAATGAGGAACTTATGATTGCTCGTCACACATATGCTGTACTTACATCCGGAAATTAAATTCAGATTACTTAAAACTAACAATGGAGCGATAAACGATGAATAACACCGATAGAAACGAATTGCAACAAGTACATGAAATTACCGATAAAGAAATTAATGCATTGGATGCGTACTGGAGAGCGTCAAACTACCTTTCCGTCGGTCAGATCTATCTTTTGGATAATCCCTTGCTTAAAGAGGAATTAAAGCCTGAACATGTCAAACCGAGACTATTGGGGCACTGGGGAACAACACCCGGTTTGAACTTCATCTATGTTCATCTCAATCGGATTATCACGGCGAGAGATCTTGATATGATATACATTGCAGGTCCGGGACACGGCGGTCCGGCTCTTGTTGCCAATGTCTGGCTGGAAGGAACCTACAGCGAGTATTACCCGGATGTCTCTTGTGACATAGAGGGGATGAAGCAGTTGTTTCGGCAGTTTTCATTTCCTGGAGGCGTGCCGAGCCATGTGGCTCCTGAAACACCGGGATCGATTCATGAAGGAGGGGAGCTTGGCTATGCGTTATCGCATGCATACGGAGCTGTTTTTGACAATCCGGATCTGATCGCTGCTTGTGTTATTGGCGATGGGGAGGCGGAGACCGGACCGTTGTCAACTGCATGGCACAGTAACAAGTTTCTGAATCCAGAACGTGATGGCGTTGTTCTTCCGATTCTCCATCTCAATGGCTACAAAATTGCCAACCCGACAGTGCTTGCCAGGATATCGCACAATGAACTTGAAAGTCTCATGATCGGTTATGGTTACAAACCATATTTCGTTGAAGGGAGCGATCCCGAAGCCATGCACAGGAAAATGGCCATAACCCTTGATCAATGTTGTGAAGAGATCAGGGATATTCAGCATCGGGCAAGAATTGAGGGGGATACAGAGCGACCGCTTTGGCCAATGATTGTTTTGCGTTCTCCGAAAGGATGGACCGGGCCGAAAGAAGTTGACGGCCTGAAAACAGAAGACTATTGGCGATCTCACCAGGTGCCTTTTTCAAATGTACGAGGCAATCCTGATCACTTGAAGCTGCTCGAATCCTGGATGAAAAGTTACAAGCCGGATGAGCTTTTTACGCCTGAAGGGGCATTGAAGCCTGAATTGCAGGAGCTTGCTCCAGAGGGTAAACGTCGTATGGGAGACAATCCCCATGCTAATGGCGGTTTGCTCCTGCAGAAACTGAGAATGCCTGCTTTTCAGGATTTTGCGATCGATGTTTCAAAACCTGGTGCAGTTATTGCTGAGGCCCCGAAGCCGATGGCCCGGTTTCTCCGGGAAATTATGCGTCGAAACGCAGGTGCGGCTAATTTCAGGGTGTTCGGACCCGATGAGACCGCTTCGAACCGGCTCGGTAGTCTTTTTGAGGAAACCGACAGGGTATGGATGGCTGAAATGCGGCCTGAAGACGAGCATCTTTCACCTGACGGAAGGGTTATGGAGATTCTTTCCGAACACACCTGTCAGGGATGGCTCGAAGGTTACCTGCTTACTGGACGGCATGGTTTCTTTTCCTGCTATGAAGCGTTTATTCATATCATCGATTCGATGTTTAACCAGCATGCCAAGTGGCTCAAAGTGACAAACGACGAGATTCACTGGAGAAGGCCGATAGCTTCATTGAATTATTTTCTTACATCTCATGTATGGCGTCAGGATCATAACGGTTTTTCTCATCAGGATCCCGGGTTCATTGATCATGTTGTCAATAAAAAAGCTGATGTTATCAGGGTTTATCTTCCACCTGATGCCAACACGCTTTTATCGGTTACCGATCACTGTCTTCGTTCCCGGAATTATATCAACGTTATCGTTGCAGGAAAGCAGCCGGCATATCAGTGGCTTGATATGGATGCCGCAGTCAAACATTGCACCAGTGGTATTGGCATCTGGGAATGGGCTTCAAATGATGTCGAGGACGGTGATCCCGATGTGGTGATGGCATGTGCAGGTGATATACCGACTCTCGAAACACTTGCTGCTGTCGATATTCTGCGTCGTCAGATTCCGGATTTGAAGATAAGGGTCGTAAATATTGTCGACCTCATGACACTGCAGCCGAAAGAAGAGCATCCTCACGGCTTGCCTGATCGGCATTTCGACGATATTTTTACAACTGATAAACCAATTATATTCGCATACCATGGTTACCCTTGGCTTATCCATCGGTTGACATATCGACGGACCAATCATAAGAACCTTCATGTCCGGGGCTATAAAGAAGAAGGAACGACAACGACACCGTTCGATATGGTCGTGATGAATGACCTGGACCGTTTTCATCTGGTTGCAGACGTTGTCGATCGGGTACCCCGTTTAAGACAGCGAGCAGCATATGTTAAACAGTATGTGCGAGACCGGTTGATTGATCACAAGGAGTATATCCGGGAGAATGGTCAGGATATGCCTGAAATCAGCGAATGGAAATGGGAATGGTAGACTATCAAGCAGATGAACTATGAAGCTCATTGAAGTCATTGCCGATGAGGGGAGTGTAAAAACCGTCGAAACGATTGCCCGGAAGCATAAGGCCCGTGATTTTCGTACAGGCTTGAAGGACAGGGATGACCTGCAGCCAATGCGCCTCATCGTTACCGATGATAAGGTGCAGGAGGTGCTCGACGCGCTGCAGGGTGTTCTTGGCGCGCAGTCATATGCGAAACTGCTTGTTTATCCGATAGATATCTCATTGCCCAAGCAAACCGAAGAGCAGCAGGAAAAGGAGGCAAAGGCCACCCAGGCACGGGAGTCCCTTTACAAGGATGTGCAGAAAAACGCCAGGCTCGAGAGCAACTATCTTGTGCTTGTCGTGCTCTCGACGATCGTGGCCGCAATAGGTCTGATAGAGAATAACGTGGCGGTTGTTATCGGTGCGATGGTAATAGCACCGCTTCTCGGTCCGAATCTGGCATTTGGGCTCGGGACGGCACTCGGTGACCTGTCATTGATGAAAAACTCCCTGAAAACCCTTTTTGCGGGGGTTTTTCTTGCTGTGACCGTTTCAGTCATTCTCGGGATTTTGTGGCCTTTTCCGCTCTCAAGCCCGGAATTGCTTTCCCGTACCGATGCCGGTCTCGATTCCATTGCTCTTGCGTTTGCTTCCGGTGCGGCAGCAGCTTTATCGCTCAGTACCGGTTTGCCCAGCGTACTGGTGGGAGTTATGGTTGCCGTAGCTCTTTTGCCGCCTGCAGCTACATTCGGTTTGATGCTCGGACACGCCGAGTTCGATCTTGCCATGGGTGCAGCACTTCTTCTTGCTGTAAATATTGTTTGTGTGAATCTTGCCTGCAAGCTGGTATTTCTTGTCAAAGGTATCAGGCCGAGGACATGGTGGGAAAAGGAAAAGGCTTCCAAGGCTATGCGGCGTTATATCTTTGTCTGGGTGGTAACGCTTGTGCTGCTTGCTATCGTTATCTATATCAGGACAATATCCCTGTAACGCTGCTTTTGCTGTCCGGAAATTGTTTTTTTATTTCGGACACATTCATGATGACAATGTGTTATTGAACAGGAATTGCGAGGTTGTTAACCAAAATAAATGTCTAATACAGGAAAGGGGCATAAGCTGGCATGGTTGATCCTATGTGTCCTATGGAAGAGAAATGCTGGTTATAACAATCAAACGCTGGAATAAAAAAAGCCTCCCGGTAATTCCGGAAGGCTTTTTGGTGTATGTCATGCCAGTGTTATTCGGCAGGAACAGGGTTCTCGAGTTTGTATTGCTCAAGCTCTTCCTTGCTCATGTTTGCACACCACTCGGGTTTTTTACCGCGGCCGGCCCAGACTTCATTTTTGCCCCGCATATAACGGATCATCTTTGGTTTTTTTGTTCCCGAAGATGTTTTTTTCGAGCCGCCGAATATATCCTCTGGCTGCAGATGAAATTCAGCTACTTTTTCTCTGATGCTCTTGACGACATCGGCTTTGGCCTGGGCGATCATTGCCGCCTCTTTTTCCTGTAATGCTTTAATCTGATCCTGGAGATCTTTCAGTGAGATTTTGTCACTCATTATGGCCTCTTTTTTTTGTTCTGGTTCATCTGAAAATAATTGCATGATCATAGTACCTAATTGATATAGATATTGAAATTAATGTACAATTAAAAAATCAAAAAAAGAATAGTATTATGTGATTATTGAATATGGCGCAGGATATATTGATTTAACAATATTTTCCTGTTTGTTCATATTGCTATGATGTTTGTTGACGTATGTGTGTGTAAGTGTCGTCTTGTTTCTCTATAAATGCTCGTTGTTTTCTGTTGTGTTTTGGATATTTCGCCATATTACAGCATTTTCTTGCTGTTTTTCGCAGAGTCGCTGAGCGATATCGAGTCATTTTGGTAGAGGTCTGCCGTATGAAAATCTTCTGTCAACCGAATATACAGTTCTATGAAGTGGTTTAAAGTTATGGAAGGTTCATCGCAGATCGGCGAAGGCGAGGTTGCGGAGGCTAATGCAGGGAACCGGAAACTCGCTATTTCAAAGATGGAGGGAGTGATATGTGCCCTGGATGGTGCCTGTGCTCATGAAGGGGGACCATTGGGCAAGGGTTCGATCAGCAATGGTAATGTTGTCTGCCCATGGCATGGCTGGGAATTTGATCCCTGCAATGGCCAATATGTCTACAATCCATCGAAAGTCGTCGAATCGTTTCCGGTAGAGGTGCGTAAGGACGGCGTGTATGTTGGTGTGTAAAGTAATGGGGAATGATTACTAGGTAATAGGGGATGGGATGTGGTGTTTTGATGAAATGACAAAGAATCAAGAGAAAAGAAATCGAGGATGTGAGAATTAACAGGAAATAGTGGATTATGAATTGTTGACAGGTGAGTAAAGGCATGAATGAAATACGATATGTTTCAGGGATTATTTGAGGCTCATTTGTGCCGGATAGGTATGTCACCGGTATTCCGGAATCATATTATTTCTCTTTTGATTTATGACGTTATGTCTGTCGTTATTATGAGCCGTCTTCCTTTTTTTTCTTTTGCCCTGAGAACCATGTCAGTGCTACGATGACAAACGCGATGGCGGCTCCATAGTAAATGATTTCGGTTTCTCCGTGCCATTTGATGACGTGACCGAGAAAGATAACTCCCATTACCACGACAATAACACCCACCAGTTTTTGTTTCAGGTCATCGAGCGTGTGAATTTCAAGCCAGCCCGGCAATTCTATGTTGTCATCGATGAACAGTTCATAAAGGCCTGTCGAGATAATATACATCACGGTGCCGAGCAGGAAGATGTCGGCTATTTCAACAAAACTGAGCATCAGGGTTTTCGACCCTTTGCTTGATACATATCCCGTCTGGACTGTCTCAATAATCTGCTGGACGGTGAGTATGCCACCGTAGACGAAAAGCGAAATTGCCGCCAGAAAAGCGCCGATGACGCCGATTATGACCATGTAGCGGCCGTGTGAAAGGATAAATTTCATAAAGTTCAAGTCAAGGGTCAAAAATCAAAAGGTGAAAAAGTGTCTTGAAAACTGAAGCCGGTGCCATGAATCAATGATTCAGCAGAAATGCTGAGTGAATTTACGCAATACGCTGTTGAAATGAAATGCCTTGGCGCTTAAGGTTGTAGATGGATGAGTAGTCGGAGGTTGCAATGGCTGCAGAACGAAAAACAATCACCGATTTCGGACACCCGTCTCTTCTGCGCTGGTCGAGTGTGAATGATGTTGTGATGGGAAGCGTTACAGCTTTTGTATCAGAGCAGATATGGTATTCGACGGCGTGGTTTATCGTCAGGAGTTCGACACGATAGCAGGGGAGTGGGTGGATTTTTCAGATTGGTTTTCTCATTGCAGAGAAGCAGAAAGGAGCGTTTCGGCTGGAGGTTGAGAGGATTGACGCTTTCCAAACCTGAACAGGATGATGTGTATATTAAAGTTGTAGATAGAATCGAGGAGTTTGTGGGAAATTAGCTCAAAAGGAGATTGTGTATGATGGAATCGAAAGGCGAAATACTGAACATGCTGAAAGGACTATTGCCGGAGATACAGGAGCGTTATCATGTGCGTAGTTTGGCGCTTTTCGGGTCGTTCGCAAGGGATGAATCCAGCGTTGAGAGCGATGTTGATGTTCTTGTTGATTTCAAGAAAGGGGCTAGTCTTTTTGATTTGACCGGGTTGGGTTGCTTTCTTGAGGATGCATTACAGAAGAAGGTTGATGTAGTGTCAAGAAAGGCGCTGCGTAAAGAGATTTCCGAAAGTGTTTATCATGATGCAATAGTCGTATGAGAGATGTTAAGCTCTATTTACAGGACATGCTTTCTGCTTTTGAAAGCATTGAGCTGTTTGTTGGTGATATGACTATGCAACTCATAAAAAGCTGGCATTATGCCTTCAGGAGTGATGGTTGTGGAGAAAATTGTCAAGTATGACGTCGCCTATTATGCAGGCGGCAAGTACGCGAACGGGGTATCCTTACTGGTCGATTATCGGATTAAAGCGTGATGACGGCAGCTTGATCGACGGGGCGTATTTTCATCGCGAGCATGGTACGATACCGGATACGGACGAGCAGACATCGAACGAATATGTCTGGTCACTATTGTTGGGAGGATTTTCCGCATATTGTGGATATACTGCGCAACGAAAGCCCCGTCTATGTGCGTTACGTTGAAGGATGCTGGAACATCGGCTCTATAACGACGGTGTCGGAACCGGTTGACGAGGGGGAACCGTGATGGGAGTAAGTAGGTGATATTGATCAGGGCGACATGTTTGGGGCGCAATAAATAGAGGAACCTTTATGAGTCGAGTGTTATTATTGACATGCCTTTTAATAATAGCTTCATGTGCACCGGATGGCGGGAAAAGAAAAGGTGCTTTAGTTGAAACTGTTGTTTCACCTGAAATAGTAAGGCTTAATGCTGATGTTGAGCATGTTTCAGCTTCTTTAGCAAATATATTTGCAGGTATAATTAACAACATACAATTATATCCAGATCGGAATGCTGTAGAGGATTACGCTAAGGCTTTTGGCTGGTCTGAATCTCCTCAAGAGGTAAATGAGATTTTTAACGCAAAAAAAGGCTACAGTGGGAAGATTGCCGGGAAGAAAGCTATGCTTGGAAGTGATGGATCAAACGAAATTTTCTCAATTGCAGTCGGGGCTGACTTTGATAGGGGCAAGCTCTTGGTTTATCTTCGAGATATATTCTCTATGAGAATTGTCGATTCTTATCAGATAATAGGGCAAAAAATTGAAGTATATAAGTTATCAGATGGAAACGCTGATTTTGGTTATGTTATTTTGAATTATGGTATTGCTGAAACGATCCAAGGCACAGGATCTCTGGGGTATATCTCAATAGGTAGAGCAAAAAAAGAAGGCCTAATTGATTGATCATGTGCTTTTTTGTGAGTTGTATCTCCCTGGTTGAGTTTAGGGTTTAAATTCTCTAAATCCAAGTGATACAGTGTGGCAAGTTCACGGCTTAGTGGGGCGAGTTCCACAACTCAACAATTCAACAAATCAACAGTTCAACAACGAAACGGCCCGACCGGTCGGGCCGTTTCGTTACAGTCTTACCTCTATTCCTCTCTCACGTAAATACTCTTTCGCTTCCCTGATCGAGTACTGGCGGAAATGGAAAATGGAGGCGGCAAGGGCGGCGTCAGCATGGCCTTCGGCAAAACCGTCGTAAAGGTGTTCGAGGTTGCCTGCTCCACCTGAGGCTATGACGGGTATATGGACCGTTGTCGAGATCATGCGCAGGATGTCGTTGTCGTATCCGGATTTGGTGCCGTCACGGTCCATGCTGGTCAAGAGGATTTCTCCGGCACCCAGGTCCTGGACCATATGCGCCCATTCAACGGCTTCGTATTTTGTGAGTTCCTTGCCGGAATGGGTATGTACGAAATATTTTTCGCCGACTTTCTTGACATCGATAGCCACGACAACGGCCTGTGAACCGAACTGTTCTGCAATACGTGTTATGAGTTCCGGATCATATACTGCCGCAGTATTGACCGATACTTTATCGGCCCCATGCAGAAAAGCGTCCCGAGCCCGTTCGACCGAGCTTATGCCGCCTCCGACCGTGAGCGGGATGAACACTTCTCCTGAAACTTTTAGAACTTCTTCAAGAGTTGTTTTTCTCGATTCGATCGATGCTGAAATATCGAGGAAGACCAGCTCGTCCGCAAGTTCATTATTATAGAACCGCGCTTGTTCGAGTATCGAACCTGCATCGCGCAGACCTTCGAAGTTAATTCCTTTGACAACTCTTCCGTCCCGGACGTCGAGACAGGGTATGATACGTTTGGCTAACATCAGCTCTATATTCAGATTCAGTTAGGTGATGATCTCGAGAGTGACATGGACAACAGGAATAAATCAAATAAATGATAAACTCCAACATAATGAAGCTATAACTTCTCATTATTAAACCTGCTATTTGTACCTGAACTGAGTGTCCCGACTTGTCGGGATGCTCTGTAATAGCAAGTTTATTAATAACAATCTGTTATACTGTGTATGTATTGAAATTATCCCTCACCTTTCAAGTATACATGAAAACTGATGTAGAGCCGCATTTGTTGAAATCCCGACAATTCGGGAAATGTCGACCCTGTGAAGTCAGACCGGATATTTCACAGGGCCGGATCTGCTTTGTTACAGGGAGCTTGCGTCCCGACACGTCGGGATACGGCGGCATTTCCTGTGCCTCATATCTCCGGCATGCTCGACAATCGCTCAATTTAGGTTATATTAACGGCCACAAATCCGAGAATAAAGAGAGAGGATACAATGAAGTTTCCGGTATGCGATTTCGCGGATTCGGAAGACGGTTTTTACTCCCAGTGTTCGGGATGCCCGATAAAGGCGTCGACGGAAGGCTGCGTTCTTGATGAGCTGGAAGACGGAACCTACGAATTTCGCGGCCCGACGCCTCACGGCGGCATGAGAGCCCTCTTTATCTTCAAGGACAACGAAGGCAACCAGATTCCCAAGGAGGATGCCGAACATGTCGAGATTCATGAGCTGGACGAACTCGGACATCTGGTGACGATTCTCTACGGCATGGTGGACCCGGAAGGCGTGATCTACCTTAAAAAGTCGGGCGACCGCTCCGGCGATGCGGTATAAGCGGATGGGAATGCGTGATCTAACCATCATCGGCGGCGGCCCGACCGGTATTTTTGCCGCGTTTCAGTGCGGTATGAACAGCATCGGTTGCCGGATCATTGAAAGCATGCCTCGGCTCGGCGGTCAGCTGACCGCTCTCTACCCGGAAAAACACATTTACGATGTCGCGGCATTTCCTGAAGTGCAGGCTTCGGCCCTGATCGAAAATCTCTGGGAGCAGGCGTCCCGCTATGAACCGGAGGTCGTGCTGAACGAACAGGTCAGGAACTACGAAAAATTAGGGGATGGCTCCTTCGAGGTCGAGACCGCAAGCGGACGGAGGTTCCGTTCCTGCGCACTGCTCGTGGCAGCGGGACTGGGCGCGTTTACACCCCGCAAGCTCCCTCAGCTCGGCGACATCGATGAACTCGAAGGCGTTTCGGTGTTCTATGCCGTGAAGAATATTCAGGATTTCGAGGGCAAGAGAGTGGTGATCGTCGGGGGCGGCGATTCCGCGCTCGACTGGGCGATGATGCTTCTGCCCGTGGCCCGGCGGATCACGATCGCGCACCGTTCGCCGGAGTTGCACGGGCACGGCAAGACCCGTGACGAAGTGCTCGACGCCTCGGACCGGGGAGAGATGGACGTGTATCTGAACACCGAAGTTACCGCTATAGATCACGACGGTCCCTCTCTCCGGAGGGTACATTTTCGATTGAAAAGCGGCCGGACAGAAGCGGTCGAGGCGGACGCCATGCTTCCGCTGATCGGCTATCGCACCAACCTCGGTCCCCTGGCTTCGTGGGGCCTTGAACTGCAGGAGAATGCCATCGTGGTGGACAGTACCATGAAAACAGAAGTTGACGGCATCTATGCCGCCGGTGACATAGCCTTTTATCCAGGCAAGTTGAAGATCATACAGACCGGCCTGAGTGACGCCACGATCGCCGTGCGTCACAGCCTGTCCTATATCCGTCCGGGCGAGAAAGTCCGGCAGCAGTTCAGCAGTATCAAAATGGCCAAAGAGAAGAAGGCATGACGGACGTTTCCTCCCCGAGCGGCGCTGTGTCGCGTCTTGATGCGTGGATGATGGCGATACGGCCGAAGACGCTTCCGGCGGGAGCCGTTCCGGTCGTCGTCGGCACCGCGATGGCTCTTGCCGACGGCGTGTTCCGTCCTGTGGCTGCGCTTGTCGCCCTGCTATGCGCCCTGGGTATACAGGTGGCGACGAATTTCATCAATGAGATTTACGATTTTCGGAAAGGCGCCGATACGGCCGAACGGTTCGGCCCGACGCGTACCGTCGCCGCTGGGCTGATTTCGGAAAAAACAATGACTGTCGTCTCTGTTCTGCTTCTTCTTGTTGTTTTTCTTATGGGACTCTACCTTGTTTATTTGGCAGGCTGGCCGATTCTCGTCGTTGGACTTCTGTCGATGTTTTTTGCCTGGGCCTACACCGGCGGGCCTTTTCCTGTTGCCTATTCAGGTCTCGGTGATCTGTTTGTTTTTGTTTTTTTCGGTCTTGTCGCTGTTGGCGGAACCTATTATGTTCAGGCAGGTGAGGTGACCTTTCCGGTATTGACGGCGGCCATCGCTCCGGGTATTTTTTCAGTCAATATCCTGCTTGTCAACAATATCAGGGATATCGATACAGACCGGAAAGTCGGCAAAATGACGCTGCCTGCAAGAATTGGCGGCGGAAACGCCCGGTGGCTTTATACGGGTTTGACGATTGTTGCATACTTCGTTCCGATATGGATGTGGATGACCGGGTATTCCATCTGGACGATGCTCTCATGGGTATCTTTTCCATTGGCGGTTGCCCAGGTGACAGGCCTGTTTCGACGTGACGGCAGAGAGCTGAATGCAATCCTCGCCGGAACCGGCAAGGTGATGACGCTGTATGGAATATTATTTGCCGCAGGTTTGCTTTTGCCTCTCTTTATGATGCCGTAGTGGCATGCAAGCCTGACATGGTGCTAACGGTTTTTATCCTGCTCCCGGTGACGAATTATGACGCCTTCTGAACAGTATAAAAGACTGTTTTTTATAACTTTACTTTCATTGAACATCCCGACTTGTCGGGACGCTCGGTTCAGGTACTAGTTGATCTGCTATGAACGTTTATGCTGTTATTATTCTGGTAACGCTTGCCGGTACCTTTCTTGTCAGGCTTGTTGCAGACATTTTGAACCTCAGGGCTGCCGCCAGTGATCTTCCTGAAGAGTTCATCGATGTCTTTGACAAGGAGGCTTACGCTAAGTCTCAGGAGTACTTGAAGCATTCAACGGTGTTTTCGCTTGTGAGTGCGGCAGTTGAACTGGCTGTTCTGCTTGTATTCTGGTTTGCCGGGGGTTTCAATTATCTTGATCTTCTTGTCAGAGATTTCGGCTTTTCCTCTCTTGTGACCGGAATTGCCTATATTGGAATACTGCTTCTTCTCCAGGGCCTTCTCTCACTTCCTTTCGATATCTACCAGACGTTTGTTCTTGAAGGGAAATTCGGTTTTAACAAGACTTCCCCAGCAACCTTCCTGTTGGACAAGCTCAAAGGAATGCTTCTCGGTGTGATACTTGGTGTTCCTGTTCTTGTCGCTCTTTTCTGGTTTTTCGACAATACCGGAGCATTTGCTTGGGTATGGGCCTGGGCACTGGTTTCTCTTTTCAGTCTTGTTTTGCAGTATGTTGCTCCAACGCTGATCATGCCCCTGTTCAACAAATTTACGCCGCTCGAGGACGGTGAACTGAAATCATCGATCATGGAGTATGCGCATTCGGTCAGGTTTCCGCTATCCGGTATTTTCGTTATCGACGGTTCGAAGCGTTCATCAAAGGCAAACGCTTTTTTTACCGGTTTCGGCAGGCAGAAACGTATAGCTCTTTTTGACACACTTGTTGAAAATCATACCGTCAAGGAGCTTGTCGCTGTTTTAGCTCATGAAATAGGGCACTACAAGAAAAAGCATGTCATTATAGCAATGGTTCTCAGTGTTGTCAACATGGGTGTTGTGTTTTATCTGCTTTCATTGTTTCTGAACAACAGGGACCTGTTCGACGCATTTTATATGGAGAACCTCTCCATTTATGCCAGCTTTCTGTTTTTTTCCCTTCTCTACACTCCTGTTGAATTTATCCTCTCGATTTTTCTTCAGTTCCTTTCCCGTCGGCACGAGTATCAGGCGGACCGGTATGCTGTTGAAACCTACAGTAACGGCTCTTCGATCACCGATGCACTGAAAAAACTGTCAAGGACAAATCTGTCCAATCTCACACCTCATCCTTTTTATGTCTTTTTGAACTATTCACACCCTCCCTTGCTTGCCCGTATCAGCAGGATTCGCTCGATTGTCCGGGGATGATTCCTGCAGCAAGAATTTTCCTGAATCAAGAGCGAACAGTGATTACCCCATCGTTCTGAGCCACCTGACCGGAGATGGATTATTTCTATGCAAAAGCAGTATAACTGATTGTTATTAATAAGCTTACTGTTGTGGGACATTTATTGAGACGCACAGTTCCGGTTGTTGTTATCTCAGAATGGCTCGATTATCAGGATGGGTCTCAAAATGAGGGGCATCTGTATCATTACCAATGGCATGATGTGTCCTTACGGGCTTGATTTCAGGTGAATTTCGTTGATGTTACGCTGCATTGGGCGTATTGATTCGGGGACGATGTTTTGGCATGATCATTGCAATATGATATGAGTAGAATTTCAAGCCTCACGCCCGTGGGGTTGAGTAGGTGTAATGGGGGACACCTGCTCCATAAAAGCGGTCATCTCGGCCGCTTTTTTTATTTCTGGGCAAGAAGTTTTATCAGAAGAGATCGTGTTGCTCGCACATCAGAAAGCGCGTCATGTGCGTCGATCGCTATGCCGAAATGACGGCAGACCGTTTCCAGCTTGTAGTCAGGCAGGATGAGGTTTCCTGTGAAATCTTTCATGAACAGAGCCGGGAGGGGATCGAGTCTTCTCCAGTTCACATAGGTTCCCAGGCCGTAATGGTCACCGTGAAGTCTGAACCATTTTTGAATAAAATCAAGATCGAAGTGAACGTTATAGCCTGCAGGATAGCATTTGTCATGCCGGTCGTAAGGATCAACGTGACGCGTAAGGAAATCGCGGAAAAGATGAAAAGCTTCAAGGCTGCTGATTCTCCGGGCCAGATCATCCCTTGTCGTTCCTGTTATCAAGAGAGCGTTATTGTCAATCTCGGCGCCTTCATGCGGTGAACATTTCAGATTGATTTCTTCGGCTGCTATCCCTGATATTTCAAGGATGGCGGCAATCTGGATAATGGCGTGCCGGGACGGGTCGGTGCCAGTTGTTTCAACGTCGATATAGAGGACTTTTTTTTCAGTCATGGATCAGTCATCTGATGCTGTTTTGACAAGATGAAACATCCGGGACAGTATGCTTCATCCGCAGGCAGGCTTTTTTATTCTGCTTCCGCATGAAGTGGGGCAGGGGTGAGTTTTTCAGTATTGAACAGATAGTAGTTGATACTGTCGCTCAAAGCCTGAAGGCTGGCGTCGATAATGTTGGTGGATACACCGACAGTTGACCAGGTCGAGTGTCCGTCACTGGTTTCAATAAGAACGCGTACTTTTGCGCTTGTTCCTTTCTTTTCTTCCAGAACCCGGACCTTGTAATCGACAAGTCTGATAGAGCGTATAGCCGGATAGAAACCGCGCAACACCTTCCGAAGCGCCTTGTCGAGGGCGTTGACAGGACCGTCGCCGTCGGCGGCAGTCATTTCAATCTCATTGTTGACCTCAATCTTGAGGATTGCCTGGTCGACAGGTTCGCGGTTTTTGCCCGATTCGATATGCACCTTGGATTCAAGCACTTCAAAAAAAGGCTTGAACTGTCCGAGTTCATGGCGAAGAAGCAATTCGAAAGATGCTTCGGCTACATCGAACTGAAACCCCTGATGCTCGAGTTTTTTGATACTCTGGACAATTTTTTTGAACAACTCGCCTTTTTCAGGCAGTTCTATTCCGAGTTCCTTTGCCTTGTAACGGATGTTGCTTTGTCCTGACAGTTCGGAGACAAGGACTCTCTGACGGTTCCCGACAGTTTTCGGATCGATATGCTCATAGAGAGAACTTTCCTTGAGAACTGCGCTCACATGTATTCCTCCTTTATGGGCAAAAGCTGATTTACCGACAAACGGGGCGCGATTGTCAGGAGGAAAATTGAGCAGGTCATAAACGGAGTTTGAAAGCGAGGTCAGCTGTTTCAGATTAAGCTTGTGGTGGAAACGTCCGTTCAGCTTGAGGATCACATTCGGTATGATACTGATAAGGTTGGCGTTGCCGCACCGTTCCCCTATTCCGTTGATCGTACCCTGGACATGCGATGCACCTGCCCGCAGGGCGGCCAGCGAGTTGGCTACTGCAAGATCGCCGTCGTTATGCGAATGAATGCCCACCGGCACGACCGTTTTGTCAAGAATTTCACGGACGATAGTATAGACCTCATCAGGCATTGAGCCACCGTTCGTATCGCAGAGGACAAGACGGGCCGCGCCGGCTTGCTCTGCGGCAAGCAGCATTTTCAGGGCAAATGCCGGATTGTCCTTGTAGCCGTCAAAGAAATGTTCTGCATCGAAAATGACTGTGCGCCCGTTGCTTTTGAGGTACTCAACGGATCTGAATATCAGTTCGGCATTTTCTTCATCCTTGAGACCAAGTCCCAGCGAGGAGTGCGCTTTCCATGTTTTGCCGAAGATCGTGATGACAGGTGTTTCGGAATGGAGGAGACCTGTCAGGTTAGGATCTTTTTCAATCGCGTCAAGTTTTCTTGCAGTCGAACCGAAAGCGCAGAGCCTGGCGTTTTTAAGCTGAAGGTGCTGAGCACGTCGGAAAAATTCCTCATCCTTGGGGTTGCTGCTTGGCCATCCTCCCTCGATATAATCGACACCGAAATCGTCGAGTTTTTCGGTGATGAGAAGCTTGTCCTGGACCGAGAGGGTGATCTTTTCCCCCTGAGTTCCATCTCTCAGCGTGGTGTCGTAGATTTCTATAGCGCTTCTGTTTTTCATCTCTTGTCGGGTTCTTCTGCCATACTGATGCAGGTCATTTCAGGATGACATAAGGTTCTCCTGTTTCGCGTATGCAAATATGCCGCCGGCCTTGACGATATTGTAGACGTCACCGAGCGGCCTGAGTGTGTATGTTTTGTTCCTTGTCAGGTTTGTTATCGTATTGTTTTCCAGATCTATGCTCAGTTCATCGCCGGTCTGCACACTTGAATTAAGCGTTTCAGATGTTTCGAAAGGAATAACAAATCCTCCGTCTACACAGTTGCGGTAGAATATTCTGGCATAGGATTCGGCGATTATTGCCTTTGCTCCGGCGACCTGGAGTGAGAACGGGGCATGCTCCCTGGATGACCCGCAGCCGAAATTGGAGCCGGCAATGATGATGGAATACTCCGACCGGAATTCTCCTTCTGTAACGAAAGGCCGGTTTCCTTCGGGAAGGCCCGCTTCGGCCAGGGGTACACCGGAAAGGGCATACTTGCCGTACAGTTTTACTTCTTCAGGATCCGAAAGGCTGTAGACAAGATGCTCGGCCGGAATGATCTGGTCGGTATCGATGTTTTTGCCTAGGACATATGCCTTACCCTGTATGATGCTGTCCATAATAGTTGTTTTTGATCGTTTAAGCCTTTATCGAAGGAATTCTCTCGGGTCGGTAAGTTTGCCTGTAACTGCCGAAGCTGCGGCTGTCAGTGGTGATGCCAGGCAGACACCGGCTTTTTTGCTTCCCATACGGCCCGGGAAATTCCTGTTTGTTGTCGAGACGACAAAATCATCGTCCTCTGACCGGCCGAAGGTATCCGACGGACCTCCGAGGCAGGCTGCGCAGGACGGAGCAGCTATTGTGCACCCGGCATCCTCGAGTATCTTGCTGATCGGTTTTCCGTCGACCAGTTCCGTTTCGAGGCTTCGGGCAACTTCAACGGTCGCGGGGACAATATTTGTCGGTACCGATACAGTATTGCCTTTCAGGATACCGGCTGCCATCACAAAATCACTGAGTTTGCCGCCGGTGCAGGAGCCGATATATGATTTTGATATCCTGGTATTCTGAACGCTGCGGACCGTAGCACGGTTATCGGGACTGTGAGGCATGGCGACAACCGGTTCAAGATCTTCGATGGCATAGCGGTAAATGCTATGATATTCGGCATCGGGATCGCTCCTGAAGATTTGATATGGTTTTTGGCTCCTCTTCTTCACGTAGGCTTCCGTCACCTCGTCAGCGGCAATAATGCCGTTCATGCCGCCTGCTTCGATAGCCATGTTTGTCAGGGTCATGCGTTCCTCCATGGGCAGGGAAAACACTGCTGTTCCGTCGAATTCCATTGCCCGGTAGGTCGCGCCGTCAGTGCCGATGTCCCCGAGGATCTGCAGAATCAGATCTTTTGCAGCCAGATAGTCGGGCATTTCTCCCTCAAAGATGAATTTCATCGATTCAGGGACCTTTTCCCAGATTTTGCCCGTCCCGAGAATAAATGCCGCATCGGTATTGCCTATACCGGTGCCGAACATGCCGAAGGCTCCCGATGTACAGGTATGGGAATCGGTACCGAAAAGTACCGTTCCGGGCAGATTGTATCCTTCCTGTGCAAGAGCTACGTGACAGACACCCTTGTACCGGTCCGTACCTACGTCATAGTAGTTGGGCAGGTTCTGTTCGTCAGCAAATTTTCGAAGCAGGTCGATGTTTCGATGTGCATGCTCGTTGGCGGTAAAGATATAATGGTCCGGAAGTACGACGACCTTTTCCGGGTCCCATACTCTTGCGTCAGAACCGAATTTTTCCTTGAAAATATCAAAGGTCGGAGGTCCGCAGACGTCATGTGTCAAAAGGGTATCGACATTGAGCCATACGTTTTCACCTGCGTCTACAGACTTTTGGTTTGCAGCTCTTGCAAAGATTTTCTGAGTTATCGTTTGTGCCATGATCGGTTAAATCCCGTTATCGATTGTCTTGTTATTGTCGTTTTCCTTCTCCTGCTGCCTCAGGCTCAGTGCCTGAAGATATGCCTTGGCGCTCGCTTCGATAATATCTGTCGAAACGCCCCGTCCCGAATAGAGGTTGTTTTCGTCCTTGAGCCTCACGGTTGCTTCTCCAAGCGCCTGTCGGCCTGCAGTTGTCGACCGGACTGAGTAGGAGTAGAGGAGCGAGCCTATGCCCAGTGCACGTTCGATCGCCCTGAAACAGGCGTCGACAGGCCCGTCGCCTGTTGACGATTCTTCATGGATCATCCCTTTTTCCTTTATGCGTACCGTAGCGGTAGGGATCGATGCTGTTCCGCTGTTGATATGAAGATAATCGAGTTCAAGGGGTTCGAGCGGTTTGTTCAACTCGTCTCCCATCAGCACCCGAAGATCGTCGTCGTATATTTCCTTTTTTTTATCGGCAACGGTCAGAAAACGTTCATATACTTTTTCCAGTTCCTCTTCTGCTACCTTGTAGCCGATTGCGTTCAGTCTGGATTTCAGGCCGTGTTTGCCGGAATGGCGACCAAGGACGATGGTTGTCTGCGGAACCCCGACGGATTCGGGTGTCATGACTTCATAGGTCTGACGGTTTTTCAGCATGCCGTCCTGGTGAATGCCCGACTCATGAGCAAATGCATTGTCGCCGACGATTGCCTTGTTGGGCTGGATGATAAGGCCGGTGAACGATGATACCATGCGGCTGGTGTTGTAGATTTCTTCGGTGACAATATCGGTATAGAAATCATGCAGGTCACCCCTTATTCCCAGTGACATGACTGTTTCTTCGAGCGACGCATTTCCTGCTCTCTCGCCAATTCCGTTGATTGAGCATTCTGCCTGTCGGGCTCCATTTTCAATCGAGCTGAGTGTGTTTGCAACGGCAAGTCCCAGATCATTGTGACAGTGGACGCTGATGATAGCGTCGTCAATATTGGGGACGCGCTGTTTCAGTCCGGCGATTTTTTTACCGAATTCAGATGGCCAGGTATAGCCTGTCGTGTCAGGTATATTGACAGTTGTTGCTCCTGCTGCAATGACCGCCTCGATTATTTCCGCCAGGTAGACCGGATCGGTTCTTCCTGCGTCCTCGGCAGAGAATTCGACATCATCTGCGAGGGATTTGGCATAGCTGACAGCTTCGACCGCCATACGGATGATCCGGTCTCGTTTTTCTTCAAGCGTTCTGCCATAGCGTTCATGGCCGAACTTGCCCATAATATGGATGTCCGATGTGCTGATGAACGTATGGAGCCTCGGGTATTGCGCATTCTGCAGCGCTTCATAGGCACGTTTTATATCATGCTCCACAGCTCTGCACAGTCCGGCGACAATTTTGCCCGATTCGTCCCCAACCTGACGCACAGCTTCGAACTGGAGCGGAGAAGATGCAGGAAATCCGGCTTCAATGATGTCGACATTGAGTTTTTCGAGCTGCCGTGCGATCTCGACTTTTTCCTGCAGATTCAGAGATGCCCCGGGCGACTGTTCCCCGTCACGAAGCGTCGTGTCAAATATCAGGACCTTTTCTTTCAATGCTTCACTGGAAAATTGGTTACGATACCTCCAGGTTTGCCGTGATGGCATCGGTGATTTCTGCTGTCGAGACAATACTGTCACCGGGATTTGCAATATCGGCTGTACGCATGCCGGACTCGAGTACCTTTTCAATTGCACTATATATTTCGTCAGCGATGTGCTGCTTCGAAAGAGTGAGTTCGAACATCATGGCCACAGAAGCGATTGTCGCTATCGGATTCGCCTTGTTCTGGCCGGCAATATCAGGTGCGCTGCCGTGGATCGGTTCATACAGGGCATGGTCGCTGCCGATGCTTGCAGAAGGAAGCATCCCCAGGCTTCCGGTGATCATGCCCGAAATGTCGCTGATGATGTCACCGAACAGGTTTTTAGTCACGATCACATCGAATTGTTTCGGGTCCCGGACAACCTGCATGGCGGCATTGTCAACGTACATGTCATTCAGTTCGACTTCAGGGAAATCCTTGTGAACCTCATGGACGATGTTTCTCCAGAACTGTGAGCATTCAAGCACATTGGCCTTGTCGATCGAGGTCAGCCGTTTCTGGCGCTTCATCGCGGTTTCAAAGGCAAGGCGCGCTATTCTTTCTACTTCGTGTTTTTCATACACCATGGTGTTCCACCCACGGTTTTCGTCATAACCTCTCGGCTGACCGAAGTAGATGCCTCCGGTGAGTTCCCGGATGACCATGAAGTCGGTGCCGGAAAGAACATCGGGCTTGAGGGACGATGCGTTCAGCAGTGCGTCATAGACTTTCGCGGGGCGGAAGTTGGCAAAAAGGCCGAGTTCCTTGCGGATTCTCAACAGCGCGGCCTCGGGTTTTTTGTCATGAGGCAGATTTTCCCATTTCGGCCCTCCTACAGCACCAAGAAGAACAGCGTCACACTGCTTACAGGTTTCCAGTGTTTCATCGGTAAGCATTTCGCCATGGACATCATATGACGCTCCGCCGAACAAATGCTCTTCGGTTTGTATTTCAAGGCCGTGTTTCTCTTCGAGCGCAGAAAGAACCTGCAGGGCGCTGGCGACAACTTCCGGTCCGATTCCATCGCCCGGTATGGTAACTATCCTGATCATTGCTTGTTTGTTATTTTTTCAGAAGCCAGCTCATCATCTCACGGAGTTTTGCTCCGACCTTTTCGATCGGGTGCGTCGCGTTGGATTCGCGAAGCTTGTTCATATTCGGGTAGCCGGAGTTGCATTCATCGATGAATTCTTTTGCAAATCTGCCGTCCTGAACTTCTTCAAGTATTTTTTTCATTTCTGCCTTCACTGCAGGCGTAATGACTCTCGGGCCCCGGGTCATACCACCGTATTCGGCAGTGTCGCTGACTGAATAGTTCATGCGTGACAAGCCGCCTTCGTAATAGAGATCGACTATGAGCTTGAGTTCGTGCATGCATTCAAAGTAGGCAAGTTCTGCAGGGTAGCCTCCCTCGACCAGTGTTTCAAAACCTGCCTTGATCAGTTCGGCAGAGCCGCCGCAGAGTACAGCCTGTTCACCGAAAAGATCGGTTTCGGTTTCGTCCTTGAATGTTGTTTCGATGACTCCTGCTTTCGTGCCGCCGATTCCCCTCGCCCATGCCAGTGCCTGCTCCTTGGTGTCGCCAGTGTAGTCCTGGTAGACCGCGATCAGGCAGGGAACGCCGTTCCCCTGTGTATATGTCCTTCTGACAAGATGTCCCGGGCTTTTTGGGGCGATCATCATGACATTGACTGTTTCCGGCGGTACAATCTGGCCGTAATGGATATTGAATCCGTGAGCGAATGCCAGCGTGTTGCCTTCATCGAGATTCGGTGCTATCTCGGTATCATAAATACTTTTCTGATACTGGTCGGGGAGAAGAACCATGACGATATCGGCCCACTTGACCGCATCGGCTACAGGGTTGACCTCGAGCCCGTCTTCTCTTGCCTTGTCACATGAAGAACTGTCGGATCTCAGACCGACGCAGACGTTGAGTCCGCTTTCCTTGAGGTTCAGGGCGTGTGCATGTCCCTGGCTTCCGTAACCGAGTACGGCAATGTTCTTTCCCTGGAGGAATTTCAGATCGGTATCCTGTTCGTAGTAGACGTTCATATGAGTTTTCTGTGTTTGATGTTGCAGGAATAAAAAAGTCAGGCCTCGCCACGGTTCATAGCCACCGTACCGGAGCGGGCAATTTCTTTAATGCCGAGAGGCCTGAACATGTCAATGGTTGTATCGATTTTGTCAGGCGATCCGACGACCTCAATAGTAATGGATTTTTGCTTGATATCCACGACTTTGCCCTTAAAAACGTCGATAAGGCTGAAAATCTGCTGCTGCGTCTGTTTACCAAGGTTCAGTGTGATCAGAAGGAGTTCTCTGGACACATGAGGCTTGTGTGTCAGGTCGACAACCTTCAGGGTATCCACCAGTCGGTTGAGCTGTTTGAGGATCTGGCTGATGATATGATCGTCGCCACGGGTGATAATTGTCATCCGTGAGATTTCATTATCCTCGGTTTCTCCGATGGAAATGCTCTCGAGGTTGAAGCCCCTTGCGCTGAACATCGCAGCGACCCTGTTGAGCGTGCCGAACTTATTTTCGACAAGAACGGATATGATGTGTTTCATAGCTTCTCTTAGACCATTGTTTTAGGGTTCAGCCTTTCAAGGAGCATTTCGGAGATGGACGCTCCTGCCGGGACCATGGGAAAGACCATATCTTTTTTTACGACTTTGAAGTCCACCAGGATCGGGCCGTCGTTATAGGCGAGGGCTTCGGCTATGGCAGTCTTTGCCTCGGCGGGATTTGTCGCTTTGAGCGCCTTGACGCCGAATGCTTCTGCAACACGGACAAAATCCGGATTGCTCTTTTCCAGATCGGTAAATGTATATTTTTCTTCGTGGAAGAGTTCCTGCCATTGCCGTACCATTCCGAGGAAGCTGTTGTTGATCAGGAATATTTTTACAGGCAGCTTGTAATAGACTGCCGTGACCAGCTCCTGGATGTTCATCATGAAGCCGCCGTCGCCGCAAAACAGAATGACCGGTTTGTCATGGATGCCGAAAGCTGCTCCCAGCGCGGCAGGAAGACCGTATCCCATCGTGCCGAGACCGCCGCTGGTAATGATCGAGCGGGGATTGATAAACTTGAAATACTGTGCGGTCCACATCTGATGCTGGCCGACATCGGTGACGACGACAGCATCGCCTCCTGTTTGTTTTGACGCTTCGTCGATGACAAGCTCGGTTTTGAGCGAGGTTTCATCGACTGAAAAAACAAGCGGGCACTCCTTGCGCCATTTTTCTATGTCATCGAGCCATGGCTGACGGTCTTCAGATTTTTCAGGCAATTCCCTGACAACCTCTTCGAGAAAGTGCCTGGAGTCGCCGACAACAGGAAGGTTGACCTTGATGTTCTTGTCGATGTTTGTCGGGTCGATGTCGTTATGAATCTTATATGCATGGGTTGCGAACGTATCGATCTTGCCTGTGACCCTGTCGTCGAATCGTGCACCGACCGAAATCAGGAGGTCGCACTGGTTGACAGCCTGGTTTGCCCAGAACGTGCCGTGCATACCGAGCATGCCCATCGACAGGGGGTGATTGCCGGGAAATGCCCCCAGGCCCTGCAGCGTCATGGTGACCGGTATGTTCTGTTCGATCGCAAGTTTTCTGAGCGCATCGGACGCACCCGATGCGATAACGCCGCCACCGACATACAGAAGGGGGCGCTTTGCTTTTGCGATCATTTTCGCAGCTTTTTTGATCTGGTTTTCATGTCCCTTGACGGTCGGCTTGAATCCGCGGATTTCTATGTTTTCAGGCCAGTGGAAAACGCATTCGGAGTTCATGACGTCTTTGGGAAGATCGACCAGAACCGGTCCGGGCCTGCCCTGTGTGGCAAGGAAAAATGCTTTTCTTATGGTTATAGCCAGTTCCTTGATGTCTTTGATCAGAAAATTGTGTTTCGTTATCGGCCTGGTTATCCCGACGATATCGGCTTCCTGGAATGCATCGTTGCCGATGAGGCTGCTGGGAACCTGACCTGTGAAAACGACAAGGGGTGAAGAATCCATATGGGCGTTCGAGATGCCGGTGACCGTATTGGTCGCTCCGGGTCCCGAGGTGACAAGGACAACACCCGGCTTACCGGTTGCCCTGGCATAGCCTTCGGCCATATGAGCCGCGCCCTGTTCATGGCGGACCAGGATATGCTTGATATCCTTGACGTCGTGGAGTGTCTCGTAAACTTTCAGGAGAGCCCCCCCAGGGTAGCCGAAAATATAGTCGACATGTTCCCGGCGCAGACATTCAAAGAATATTTCCGAGCCTTTCATTTTTTTGCCGGTTGTATGCATGAGTTATCGATGTTTTTTATTGACATTCAGGGTTTTGTAATATTGCACCTGTACTTGCCGATGTTACCATGTGCGAATAGCGTGCCAGATAGCCTTTACTGATCTTCGGAACGAAAACGGGGACTTCGGCAAGCCTTTTCTGAATCGTTTCTTCCGGAAGATCGACCGATAGTATTCTGTTGTTCAGGTCGATAGTAATCATGTCACCGTTTCTGATCGCGGCAATCGGGCCTTTCTCGGCTGCTTCAGGAGAAACGTGACCAACGCAGGCGCCCCTGGAACCACCGGAAAAACGTCCGTCGGTAATGAGCGCGACACTGTCACCAAGCCCTCGTCCCATAATGGCACTTGTAGGGGAGAGCATTTCGGGCATTCCCGGGCCTCCTTTCGGGCCTTCGTATCGGATGACCACGACGTCGCCGGCAACGATTTTGCCGTCCATAATGCCTTCTATAGCATCGTCCTGACATTCGAAAACCTTGGCCGGGCCGGTGTGAGACATCATTGCTTCACTGACAGCGGCTGTTTTTACGACAGCCCCTTCGGGGGCGAGGTTGCCATGGAGCACAGCCAGTCCTCCGGAAAAGGAGTAAGGCGACTCGACAGGGTGAATTACTGCCGCATCATGTACCCTTGCGGATTCAATATTGTTCCCTAGTGTCCGGCCGGTTACTGTCGGCCTCGACAGATCGAGAAGAGCATCGATTTTCGAGAGTTCACCGAGGATTGCCGATACACCGCCTGCCCGGTCGACGTCTTCGATATGCACGTCATCGGTGGCCGGACTGACCTTGCAGATGTATGGTGTTTTCGACGAAAGCTCATTGAGCTCTGCCAGATCAAAACACATCTCGGCCTCGTTTGCGATGGCAAGTGTATGCAGGATCGTATTGGTGCTGCCGCCCATCGCAAAATCAAGTGCGAATGCGTTCAGAAGTGACTCCCTGGAAAGAATGTCGCGAGGTTTGAGATCGGTATGAACCAGGTCGATGATCCGTCTCGATGCCTCTCTTACCAGTTCTTCTCTTCGGGGATCGACAGCCGGAACCGTTCCGTTTCCCGGCAGGGCAAAACCCAGCGCTTCACACAGACAGTTCATTGAGTTGGCCGTAAACATTCCAGAGCATGAACCGCAGGTCGGGCAGGCATTATTTTCGAGGACTTCAAGCTCGTTTTCGCTGATTTCGCCGGTGCTGTGGCGTCCGACACCCTCGAAAACCGATATAAGATCAACCGTCTGCCCGGAAGGAGTACACCCTTTTTTCATGGGACCTCCGGAGACGAAAATGACAGGGATGTTCAGTCGTACAGCAGCCATCATCATGCCGGGCGTTATCTTGTCGCAGTTCGGGATGCATACAAGGCCGTCGAGGCGATGGGCTTCTGTAACCGTTTCGACACTGTCGGCAATCAGTTCCCTGCTGGCAAGTGAGTAACGCATACCTATATGCCCCATCGCGATACCGTCACAGACGCCGATTGTATTGAACTCAAAAGGAACGCCCCCGGCCTTTTTTATTTCTTCACTGGCGAGGCGGCCGAATTTCTGCAGGTGTGTATGACCCGGAATGAGTTCATTGAACGAATTGCAGATGCCGATAAACGGTTTGTTGAAATCTTCCTTGGATGTAACTGTTCCTGTAGCTTTCAGCAGGCTTCTGTGCGGAGCTTTCTGATAGCCTTTTTTGATTATGTCTGATCTCATGAAAACGGATTTTTAGTCATTGAAATACCTAACCCTGGGACGTCGTTCCCTAGGCCAATGACAGATGATATTCAAACTGGAAGAGCTTTTGGACAAGGGACCGGAGCATGGTCAGGGCACAAGAATACCCACCTGCAGAATGACCACAGGCACAAGAATTCCGATCCTGTTTGTAAGGAGGATTGTTGAGTGGCAGAATGATTTTATTCCGGCATTGAACAGGGCCGAAACGCTTGATTGGTCGATCGAACTGCCGCCGCTATGATGAATACATTCCGGCATCGAAGTGCTGCTGTCAGATAAATGTTGTTTAGTGCAAATCAATATGTAATTATAATATAGATATTCATTTGTTTATACGCAAATAAAGGACGAACAGTTTCCCTTCGGTTCATTGTGTTGAGGTCATGAAAAAAGGATTGGGGGGAAGGGTTTTTTCCTGTATTTTGCGTTAATTATACGTGTCTCATACTGGTTTTGAAAAGACTGGTTCAGAAATCGAACAAGTTGCACTATGATGGCTCTGCAGGTTCCCAACCCGGTTGATCTCCCTCTTTTTTTCATGTTTTTCGGACTCCTGGCTTTTTTGCTCCTCGCTTTCGAGGTTCTTGCACGAAAAACGCCTGTTAACGGTTTCTTTTTGAGAAAGATACTGCATCTGGGTCTCGGGTTTCTTCTGTTTTTCTTCCCGGTGCTTTTCACATCGAATTATTATCCGGTTGTACTGGCGCTCATTTTTCTGGTTGTCAATGCAGCCGGTATCCGTTTCAGGCTGCTGAAGGTTCTTGGCGGGGAAAATGAAAACAACATGAGAGGGGAGAGCGTGATGGCCGGGTATGGCCCGGTTTTACTGCCGCTTGCATTTATTATTCTTGCCCTGTTTTTGTGGGAAAGCCACTCGTGGATTCTCAGCGTATCAATGCTTGTTGCCGGTGTGGCAGATGCCCTCGCAGCTCTTGTCGGGAGTTCTCTCGGGAAAGTACATATCGAAAACCTGACAAAGAGCAGAAAGACCATAGAAGGTTCCGTGACAATGTTCTTTTCCAGTCTTGTTCTTCTCGGTATCTGTTTTGTTCTGTTCAGGGAGAAGTTCGGTGAATACCTTTCGTCTGCCGGCTGGCTGGAGCTTTTTCTGCTCGTGCTGCTTCTTTCACTTGTCGCGACCGCAGTTGAAGCGCTTCTTTCAAAAGGATTTGACAATCTTTTCATCCCGGTTGCCATTTCCTATCTGCTCTTCCTTGTTGATTCCGGAACGAATGGTGTCCTTTTGCGTGGCTTTCTGCTGGGGGGTATGTTTGCCTTTCTCCTTGCGCTCTTTTCCGTCAAGGTGAAATTTCTCAATAACAGCGGTGCTACGGCAACATTTCTTCTCGGAACGACAATTTTCGGTATAGGAGGCGTTGTCTGGACGGTGCCGCTCCTGACGTTTTACCTCCTTTCATCGGTTCTGTCGAAGATCGGCAAAAAAAGAAAGGCCAGGTTTGACCTGATTTTCGAGAAAGGTTCGCAGCGTGATGCGGGTCAGGTGATTGCCAACGGTGGTATAGCGTGGCTGATCATGATCATCTATTCCCTTACCGGTGAACCGGCATATTTTTTTGCATATCTTGGAACACTGGCGGCTGTTCAGTCCGATACCTGGGCAACGGAAATCGGGACGATGTGGCCAAATCCGAAAGCCAGGCTTATCACGACTATGAAGCTTGTTCCCGTGGGCACTTCGGGAGGGGTGTCGGTACCCGGTACGATGGGAGCGTTTATCGGGGCACTTCTTATCTGTGCGAGTGCCATCGTGCTGCAGGTTGCCTGGGTTCTTGAATACGGTATGGTTCAATCATTTGCCCTTATCGGTTTTTCAGGACTTCTTGCCAGTCTTGTCGACAGTTTTTTTGGCGCAACCGTTCAGGCGCAGTATTATGATCCTGTAAGAGAAAAAGTGACGGAACGGACGCACAGTTACAAAAGCGACGGCACCGTCGTGAAAAACGATCTCATCAAAGGGCATCACTATATAAACAATGATGTCGTCAATACGCTCTGTGCCCTGTCCGGATGCATGTTGGCATTTGTGTTCTCACAAAGTATCTGAAACCTCGAACCATAAACCCATATATCCATGTTTTCTTCCAGGATCGGCTTTTTTGCGCTGCTCGCTGATACAGGTCCGGTTGTTTTTTTTGTGCTTTGCCTGCTCCTCTTGTTTTCAGTTCTTTCATGGACAATTATTCTGGTGAAAGCCGGTCGTATTGGAAAAGCAGCGAATGAGTCGAGAGGTTTCCTTGAATATTTTTTTGAAGAGCCTGTTGCCGACAAGGTTTTCGGTGTGACGGAGCATTTCGGCAAAGGTTCTCTGGCAAAGGTTTTCAGAGCAGCTTACGTTGAATATCGCGGCGTTGGTTATCTTCAGGATCGTGACAGGATCGAGGAGCGTGTTGCAAGGGCTTTGCGGCGCGAAGCCAACGAAGAGACAAGAGCTTTATCCCGGTTCGTGCCGTTTCTGGCCACTGTTGGTAATACCGCACCTTTTATCGGTCTGTTCGGAACTGTCTGGGGCATCATGAATTCTTTTATGAGCATCGGGACATCGCAGTCGGCCTCGCTGGCAACGGTCGCTCCTGGAATTGCAGAGGCTCTTGTTGCAACGGCGGCAGGCCTTGCGGCAGCAATTCCCTCTGTCATGGCGTATAACTATTTTACCCAGAAGATCAATGCAATAGAGCGTGACCTGGAGGATTTTTCAGGCGAATTTCTAAATGTTATTCTCAATGAAATCCGATGACCTCCTGAAAAAAAGCGGTTACAGGTCAAACCGGCTCATGAGCGAGATCAATGTCACGCCGTTTGTCGATGTAATGCTTGTTCTTCTGATCATTTTCATGGTGACGGCTCCCATGATGATTCATGGCGTCAAGGTAGAAACACCCGAGACAACGCATGATAAAATTGATGTCGAACCGGAAGCGCTTGTCGTGAGTGTCGACAAGGAAAAGAAGGTTTTTATCAATGAGTATCAGCTCGCGCCTGAAGAGCTGCAGGAAAGACTTCCTGATATAATCGATATCAATTCAGCGGGAGAGGTCTATCTGAAGGCTGACAGATCACTTTCTTTCGGTTTTGTAATGTATGTTATGGCACAGATCAGGGATGCCGGTGTGGACAAGATAGGGATGGTTACCGAGCCGGGTCGGTTCAGGCAGAAAGATGCAGTAAATCGTGACGAGAATGAGTAGCGATGACGAACGGAAACCGGAAAACAGCCGATTGATCATTGCGTTTCTCATATCCTGTATTCTGCATGTTGCGTTTTTTTCGGCGATTCTCTACCTCCAGTACCGTGCTGCACAAGAGCGTCGTGAATTTGCGGCAATAGACGTCAGTCTTGTAGCTCTGCCGGGACCCGGTTCTCCCGAAAAACCTGTTAAGGATCTTGAAGAACTATCGGTTTCGGAGTCCGAACCTGAACCCGATCTTGAGCCCGATCCCGAGCCTGAACCCGAGTCCGAACCTGAACCCTTGCCGGAAAAGCCGGAGCCGACGGAGGTGAAAAAAGAGCCCCTGAAGATTCCGGAAAAACCTGTCGAAGAGAAGAAGCCTGCAGAGAAGAAGCCGAAAAAGCAGCAGGGGGACTTTGAAAAGACTCTTGAACGGTTGAGAAAACAGGTGCAGGAGGGGCCGCCGTCAGATCTGTACAGACGTACCGGTCCCGGCAGATTCGGACCGGGTGATGGTGACTACGGTGCTCCACTCAGTGCCAGAGAGCAATATCTTGTAGAAGTTGTGTCGATTATTCGTCGGAACTGGTCCTTTACGCCGCAGCTGATCCGTCAGGGCGGGAAAGTCAAGACTTATGTCGCCATGACGATAGAGACCGGCGGCGTTATCAGCGATATCAGGATCGACCGGGGTTCGGTCAGCAGTTATTTCGATGATACGGTCATCAAGGCCATTGAAAAATCGTCACCCCTTCCTCCGGTTCCCATGAGTGTCGATAACAAGGCGTTGCGGATCGGGCTTGCGTTTACTCCGGAAGGAATAGAGTGATTGTTTTTCTCCCATGTTCTTGTGGTCTGATGGCGGTTATTGGCGTTTTGCTGGTGAAATCAATGAAAATGACCTTGTAAATGATCCTGCGTGTTGGTTACTTTCGTTAAAGGATAAATAGTGTACAATCGTTGCGGCTGTGTGGTTCATGAAGACGTTTCCGGCAATCAGGTCGACAGTATTTTTTTATGGTTATGAATAAACCCAATCTTTTCTTCCGCGCATTACTTGTTTTCGCGCTGTATATAGCGGTGTTTCCGGCTTTACTTTCTGCGGAACCTGTAAAAGAGTATATCAAAATCTCCAAGGAGGGTGTCAAGAGGATTCCTCTTGTTTTGAAGCATCTCGATACAGAGAAGAACAAGAACAAGCAATACGCGTCGGAAATTGATGCGATAGTCAAAAGAGGACTTGATTTCACGGGACTGTTTGCCATTATCAGGGCTCCGCTGAATATTATTTCAGGCGGTGAACTCTATCAGGCCGGAAAGAGAAGCATTAATTTTGCAGCGCTCAGTTCGGTTGGAGCTGAAGTCTATGCCGGAGGTGTGCTTGAGAAAAAGGGGAGTACACTCAGTCTTGATATGGAAGTCTATGATGCCCTGACCGGGAAACTTCTCATGAGAAAACTTTACCAGGGTGACAAGGGTAACATGAGAAAACTTGCCCACAGGTTTTGCGGTGATCTTGTGAAAATGTTCACGGGAAAACCTTCCATTTTTGAAAGCAAGATCGCGTTTGTTCAACTGTCGGGCGGCAAGAAAGAGATCTGCCTGGCAGAATTCGACGGCTATGGTGCAGTCGTGGTTACCAGGTCAGGCGGGCTGGCGTTGACACCTGCACTTTCTCCCGACAGCCGGAAGCTTGCCTATCTGACCTATACCGGGGGAAAGCCGGATCTGCAGATTAAAGATCTTGCCACAGACGCAATTGTATCGGTGAAAAAGAAGGGTGTAAAAATCGATCCTGCATGGAGAAACGGAACGGTAGAGCTTGCAACGACGTTTTCATTCGACGGTAACCAGGAGTTATACCTTTTACGTGACAATGGTACAATTACGCGTCGATTGACAAGGCACGGCATGATAGATGTATCACCTGCATTCTCACCTGACGGCAGAAAAATGGCATTTGTTTCGTCACGGCACGGATCGCCTCAGATCTTTATTCTTGACCTCTTTTCCGGGTCGGTAAAGCGCCTTACCTATGAAGGAAAATACAATACACAGCCCGCATGGTCACCTGTTGGAGATAAAATTGCATTTACTACTATGCAAAAGAATGGGGAAATCAATATATTTACAGTAAATGCTGATGGAAGGGGGTTGAGGCAGCTGACTTACAGGGCCAGGCATAACGAGGCACCAAGTTGGTCCCCCGATGGAACAATGATCATGTTCAGTTCTGATAGAAGCGGCAGGAAAAAACTGTATGTTATGAATGCCGACGGGCGTAACCAGAGAAGTCTGAGGCTCGGAGGTCAGCAAATGCAACCAAGTTGGTCAACATTTCAATTAAAAAGCAGTTCCTACTAACCTAAATATCAGGGGGAAAGATGAAAACCTTACTCAAACATCTGTCTAAAATTCTTGTTATCCCGTCTATGCTTTTTGTAATCGGCTGTTGCTGTGAAGAGGTCGTTGTTCCGACTCCGGTACCTGAACCTGAACCTGAACCGATCGTTGCTCCTCCGGTAATGGAACCCCAGCCTGCAAGAGGATAAGAAGAAAGTCTTTGTCATTAACCCGTGCCGTGTGCCGGTTTACAATATACCGGCACACGTATGATGGATTGGAAGCTGTGAGTTTTTTTGTTTTCAACTGCGCTCTGTTTTTTTCTTGAAAAGAAATGAAAAGGTGGCGAAGTGAGGTTGCCAATGTTCTTTTTTTCAGAGTTTTCATTTTTCACACTAATGTCTTGATAATGAAATCACTTAAATTCCTTTTCAGGACCCTCATTATTCCCTCCTTGTTGTTTGTGGTCGGCTGTTCGACATGTTGCAGAGAAGCCGTTGTTGCACCACCACCGCCACCTCCTCCAGCACCTGTTGTACCTGTGAGCACAGAGTTGGGAGATGTCTTTTTCGCTTTTGACAGTGCGCTTCTCAATACAGTTTCTGAAAGTCAGCTCAATGAAAATGTGCAATGGATGAACGATAATCCGGAGGCAAGTGTGGTTATTGAAGGCCATTGCGATGAGAGAGGGACGGACGAATATAATATTGCCCTTGGTGAAAGAAGGGCGGAAACGGCAAAGAACTACATGACAAATGCAGGCGTTGATCCTTCACGTATGCAGACGGTGAGTTATGGAGAAGAGCGTCCTTTTGATCCTGGACACGATGAAGATGCGTGGGCCAAGAACAGAAGGGCACATTTTGTGGCCAAGTAAATTGCATTGTTTCATTGTCAAGGGCATGCAGTTTACTGCCTGCCCTTTTTTTATAAATATCTGAAAGCGACTGTACTATGAAAAAGACGTTATTGCTGGTATGGATGATTGCTGCTGTTTCGGTAGCGGGATGTTCTTCGAAAGAATCGGCTGTCAGTACGGATCAGGAGCCGGTACAAAAACAGGATGCAGCATCGTTGCTGCTTGAAGAAGCGCGACGGATGGTCAAGGATGTCTTTTTTGCGTTTGACAGCGCTGAACTTGATCAGGTTGCTGTGAGCCAGTTGAAAAATAATGCTGCATGGCTAGTGGAACATGGAAGTATATCTGTTCTCATAGAAGGTCATTGTGATGAGCGCGGCACTTATGAGTATAACATGGCGCTTGGTGAAAGAAGAGCTGAGGTCACAAAAAGCTTTCTTGAAAAAGCAGGAGTAAGCTCGTCAAGACTTGAAACGGTAAGCTATGGCGAGGAGCGTCCTTTTGCGCAGGGTCATGACGAAGCTGCCTGGGAAAAGAACAGGCGCGCACATTTTGTCGTTCAATAAAATCTTTTTTTAATTTGCGAAGGCGCATGGACCGGAATCTGTGTGCCTTCGATTATTGATATGTTCAGATGACGATGCATATTACAGGGAAATTTATTTTTACGGGTATTTTTTGTCTTTCTGCAGTCGGATGTGCTTCCCAAACAGATCTCCATCTTCTTCAGGGTGATGTAAAAGAGTTGCGGTCTCAATCGCAGCAGTCCGGCGAACAGATTGCAGAGGTCTATTCGGAGGTCGAAAAACTTCGTGATGAAAATGCGAGACTGAAGGGCACTATTGAAGAAATGCGTTTCAGACTTGGTGAATCAGGCGGCGGACCGATAATAATGCAGGGGGGAGAGCAGGATAGTCTCGCTGCCGATACTACAGGTGTTACCTCTTATGTCCAGGATCAGGTGGTTCTTGAGAAAGAAAGCTTGCCTGATACCGTTATGGCTCAGCCGGTTATGGAGAATGGACCTGTTGTGCAGCCGGTTGACGCTGCTGATGTAGGTGGTCCTGTTGACGAAAAGGAATTGTATGACGCTGGTGTTCGTTATTTTGAAAAGTACGACTATGCCGCCGCAAGAAAAGAGCTGGGTATGCTTGTGGAAACCTACCCCTCATCATCTTATGCGGATGATGCCCAGTATCTTATTGCTGAAACCTATTATAATGAAAAATGGTTTGAAAAGGCGATACTCGAGTACCAGCTGGTCATAGAGAACTATCCGAAAGGGGACAAGCGTCCGGCAGCCTATTTCAAGCAGGGGTTGGCTTTTGAAAAAATCGATGACTCAACAAACGCAAGAGTTCGCTATAAGGAACTCGTTCAGCTGTACCCTGATTCAAATGAAGCTGCAATTGTAAAAGATAAGTTGCAATAGCAAGGTTAGGAGCTCTTTGCCCACTCTCCAGCAAAAAGAACACACTATTACCATCATTACAGTGGAAATGCCTATATTTTAGGTATGATGCGGTCATTGATGACATATTCTGCCCTTTTTACCAGAGTTGGTGTCGCTTTATTAACTCTGTTTCTGTTTTCTGTCAATGCATATTGCGGTAACAAGAAAGATGATGACAGGAAAATCGACAAGAAAGAGGCAAAACGAGCATTTATTGCTACCAATCCTTCCGAGGCTGTAAAGGAGACAATCGAGTGGGTCAAGGATAAGAAAGACAACAGGAAGTTGCCATATGCTGTTATTGACAAGACCTATTCTGATGTGTATGTGTTTGATCGGAAAGGCAATTATATCGCTTCGGGTCCGGTTCTGCTCGGCATTTCAAGACTCGATCGTATAGATCCGAAGACACTGAAGTACAATTTGTCGCAGATCAGCAAGGAAAAACGGGTTACTCCCTCAGGAAGATATCTCTCGTTTATAGGCAAGGATCATCGAGGAAAGGAGCTCCTCTGGCTGGATTATAAATATGCGATTGCGCTTCACCCGGTAGCCAATGTTCCGGGACAGAACAGGCGGACAAGATTGAAGACAAAAACACATAAGGACAATCGTATTACATGGGGCTGTATCAACGTTGAGCCGAACCTTTTCAAGGGTGTTATAAGCCCGATGTTCAAGAGAAGAGGCGGGATGGTCTATGTGCTTCCCGAAGAACCTGAAAACAAGGGGATCATGCAGATCGTGGACAAACGATAGGATTGACGTTCTGTCTGCCTCTGTGACACTATTGATGACAACGCACCGTTTAAGGTGCGTTTTTTTTGATAAAAAAAGAACCCTCGCCATCTGGCAAGGGTTTGAAGAGCTGTCTCGGGATATTTTCAGGCGATCAGAGAAATCTTATTTGAAAAATTCATCAAGAGTATAGGTTTCCTTGTCGATTTCAACAGAGAGCTGTCCTCTGAGATTATCATAAAATACCGGTATATCCCGCATTGTCCACTTGACGCCGCGCTTGTCGAAGTCTATGACATAGCGGTTTTCATTATCAAGTACTTTCTGAGGGAGATTGATGGCAATATCCGGTTGTGTTGTAAGAACAAATAACTGAATTTTGCCTTCTTTAATCTGTTCGATCATTAATGATGTCGGAGAAAGCTTTCTTTTGCCCGATGCAGGAGAAATGGTTAGTTGCAATTGTCCTCTTGCATCCCTTTTAGCGGATGTAATGTAATATTTGGCAACTTTATGCAGGGCATTGCCGGACCAGACAGCTGATTCCATCTTGCGCGTGTTTAAATTGCGAAAAATTAAAACACTGTAATACCATTACTCAAGTTACTAAAACAGCAACAAATAAAAAAAGGGATTCATTGTGAATCCCTTTAGCTTTCTCATGATGCCGGTGGCAGATCATTTGTCTTTGTCGTTGCCGTCTATGACCTCGTACTCTGCATCAACCTCTCCATCTCCTTTTTCTTTTTTTGCGCTTCCATTCTGCTCTGGATCACTGCCGGATTCTGCTCCGGGAGCCGGTGGAGTTTCACCTTGCTGGGACTGGTACATCACCGAGGCGATATCGTTCCAGATCTTGTTGAGCTCATCGGTCGCGGTTTTCATCGTTTCGACGTTGTCGGACTTGTGTGCTTCCCTGAGTTTTTCAAGCGCACTTTCCAGCTCTGACTTTCGTTCAGCCGGAATCTTGTCACCAAGCTCATTCAGCTGTTTTTCCGTACTGAAGATCAGGGAGTCGGCATTGTTTTTGACGTCGATCTCTTCTTTGCGTTTCTGGTCTTCGGATGCATGCTGCTTGGCATCTTCCTTCATTTTTTCAATCTCGGTTTCGCTCAGTTTCCCGCTGGCCTCGATACGAATGCTCTGTTCCTTGCCTGTGGCCTTGTCTTTTGCAGAAACATGAAGAATACCGTTAGAATCTATATCAAAGGTTACCTCGATCTGCGGCATGCCGCGGGGGGCCGGAGGAATATCACCAAGATGAAAACGGCCCAGAGTTTTGTTGTCGGTGGCCATAGGTCTTTCACCCTGGAGTACATGAACCTCAACAGAGGTCTGATTGTCGGCAGCGGTCGAAAAAATCTCCTGTTTTTTTGTCGGGATTGTCGAGTTGGCATCAATAAGCCTTGTCATGACACCTCCGAGAGTTTCGATACCCAGAGAAAGCGGTGTGACATCGAGCAGAAGAACATCGCTGACATCACCACTCAGAACGCCACCCTGGATGGCTGCGCCGACTGCGACAACTTCATCGGGATTGACGCTTTTATTCGGTTCTCTGCCAAAAAGCTCTTTGACCAGAGCCTGGACCCTGGGTATTCTTGTTGAGCCGCCGACCAGTACGACCTCGTCAATCTCACCTGTACTTATCTTTGAGTTTTTGATTGCGCGTTTACATGGTCCTACCAGATTGTCAAACAGGTCGGCACACATCGCCTCGAATTTTGCTCTGGTCAGGTTGACGACGAGATGTTTCGGCCCTTCCTGTGTTGCAGTGATAAACGGCAGATTTATTTCAGTATCGGTTCGGGAAGAAAGCTCAACCTTTGCTTTTTCAGCAGCTTCCTTCAGTCTCTGCAATGCCATCATGTCTTTGCGGAGATCGATGCCTTCCTGCTTTTTAAATTCTTCGGCAAGGAAATCGATGATTTTCTGATCAAAATCGTCACCGCCGAGATGGGTGTCACCATCGGTCGCTTTTACCTCGAACACACCTTCGCCAAGTTCAAGAATCGAGATGTCGAAGGTTCCGCCTCCGAGGTCGAAAACGGCGACTTTTTCATTTTCTTTTTTCTTGTCGAGACCATAGGCGAGAGAAGCCGCTGTAGGTTCATTGATGATGCGTTTTACCTCAAGACCTGCAATTTTACCGGCATCCTTTGTGGCCTGACGCTGTGCATCGTTAAAATAAGCCGGCACGGTTATAACCGCCTCGGTGACTTTTTCACCCAGAAAATCTTCTGCTGTCTGTTTCATTTTCTGAAGGATCATCGCTGAGATTTCCTGTGGAGAATATGTCTTGTCTCCAATCTCGACCCGTGCTTCACCGTTGGTGTTGACGACCTTGTAGGGGGCGATTTTCTTTTCATTGGGCACTTCATCGAATTTTCGTCCCATGAACCGCTTGATCGAAAAAATGGTGTTTTGTGCATTTGTAATGGCCTGGCGCTTTGCAGCATGGCCGACAAGGCGCTCACCGTTCTTGGTAAATGCCACCATGGAAGGTGTGGTTCTGTAACCTTCCGAGTTTTCTATGACCGTGGGCTGTGTGCCTTGCATGACTGCAACGCACGAATTGGTTGTACCCAGATCGATTCCAATAATTTTTCCCATAATACATGTTCTTTGTTCAGGATTTCGGCAGGAACATTCACTGTGAAATGTCCTGCCGGAATAAAGCCTGATATGTTTACTTGATTGCTATTTCCTTGTTTTTCCTGATTTCCTGAGCTTTCGGCAGCCTCACGTGAAGAATACCGTTGTCAAAGGACGCTTCAATGTTTTCCTGATCGATCAACTCGCCAAGATTGAAGCTGCGTGAATAGCTTCCATAGGTTCTTTCAACGCGGTGGTAGTTTTTGCTTTTTTCATCAGTTTCTTTTTCCCTCTCACCCTTGATTGTCAGGACATCTTCTTCAATCCCAAGTGAGATATCCTCTTTTTTCAGACCGGGCATTTCAGCCTCAATGTGAAACGCGGCCTCGTCTTCCGAAATATCCACTTTGAATGCAGGGGTTGTCGGTACTTGTGTGCCTTCCCAGATGTCATCAAAAATTTTCATGGGGTCTTTCGATAGTTTTACTAACATGATTTCCTCCTTTCTATACTTGTTCTTTTGATATGGTATTGTATGTATGAGCTGTTTTGTGTTCAAACTTCTCTACATCTAAACAACAACTTGTGTGCCAAACACAATTTCTTGATTGCGTACTGCAGAAATGTCATGTTTTGATGCAGACTTGTACGGTTTTGTCGTACCTTTTTCGTGCTACGTGTGACAATGTTGATGTGAGGGAGAAAAGAAGCTGTGGAATCAGAAAAGATATGGGGTGGTTGTAGACCTTTCTTCTGCGTGGGAACAGGGAAGGAATTCCAGAAAAACAAGCAGGGTTGAGGGCAAGGGTATCCGGAGTAGTCAGTTCAGCCCATCATTGAGGTGGTTCATGAATATTGAAGAGGCCATACGTGATAGTGCGACGTCTGAAAAAAGGGGTCAGTTTTCAACTTTTTGAAGCCAGCTGAGTCTGTCCTGCAGATTTTCCACGACACTCTTGGAGACGAGATAGCATGCATAAATTATACTGTCATCTGCAATGCTGTAATAACATTTGAGCCCTTCCTTTCTCCGGTTGACAATTCCGTTGTCGTGCATCAGTGCAAGATGTTTCGAAACGTTTGCCTGGCTGGCGTTTATGTTGTTGACAATTTCCTGTACCGTCCTTTCGCTTTCGCAAAGTGTTCTGAGGATCTTCAGACGCATGGGTTCCGAGAGAAGTTTGAACCTGTTGGCAACGGCAGACAGCATCTCTTCCGGCATTTTAAGATTCCATCTTTTTACCTCGTCTTCATCGATAGTGATTTGTTTGCCCATCAGTAGTTTATATTCAGTGCAGGTGAGGCGCTGCGTTGAGAGGGGAATTATAGATTCGCTATAATTATATAGCTATAAATACATACAATTCAAACGTAAAAAATGATTTCCTGATCTGTTGTATCAAGATATCGGGTGGGAAGTGTGCTTTAGACGAGTTTACTGTGGGGAACTGCTGAGTTTGAGGATGGTGTTGACAAGGGATTGAGGGGCTTTGAAGCGAACGATTTTTTCTTTGATAATGCTTTTGGTTTTCTTTGCTTCATTGAACTCATGTTGGCAGGATTTACACTCAAGAATGTGTTTTTCAAAGCTTTGCTGTTCTCTGAGCGTCAATTCCCCGTCAACAGCTGCGCTCATCAGGGTTTGTGCTTCTGTGCAATTCATGGTTCTGGTTGATTCGAAAGTTAATTTTTTAAAGCCGGATATGTCAGTCATCGGTGTTATAGCCGTGTTTTTTTGCAAAGTCATTCAATTTGTTCCGCAACAGCTTTCTTCCTCTGTACAATCTGGATCGTACCGTTCCAATAGGGCTTTCAACCATGTTTGCAATTTCTTCGTACGTAAAACCTTCTATATCACACAACTGTATTACTTCTTTGAATTCCTCGGGAAGAGAATTGAGGGCCTGATAGACCTCGTCATGCATCAACGACCGGAAAAAAGTATCATCGTGCCCGCTATCACTCTGGCTATCCTTGATTGAGTGGTAAAAATCCTTTATGAGATCATAATCAACTTTTCCCGGCTCACGTGCGTTTTTACGGAATTTGTTGATATAATTGTTCTTGAGGATTTTAAACAGCCAGGCTTTACAGTTTGTTCCCTTCTCGAAGGAGTCGAAGAATCTGTATGCTTTCAGGTAGGTTTCCTGAACAAGGTCATGAGCATCATCAGGATTCATTGTCAGGTGAAGTGCATAGTTATAGAGCGCATTGATATGCTTCAGGGCTTCTTCCTGAAATTCCTGCTGTTTCTGCTGTTCCTGGGCAGTCAGGACAGTTTTTTTCTCTGTATTAGTATTCTTGTGTTGTGAAGACGATGTGGTCATAGTCGGAAGATGCTACGCCGTTAGACGTTAAAAGGTTGCTATTTACCAATGGGTATTTCATGCTATTGAAATATACAAATATATTCTTTATTTGTAACTTGTTTTACGGAAAGGGATTAGGGTGTTGCTTTGAACTTGATCGATGATACGTTGCCCTGCAGTCTGCTCAGTTCGGACGTTACAAGCCGGCTGGTTTTTGTCTTGATTGACGTGAGGGCGATATTGAGGTGATTAATTGTCTTTTTTTCGATATCTTCTCCGGATGCTTTTAGAAAATGCATGAAGCGTTAAAGGAGTTTTACGTATAATAACCAGATCAATGGTGTTATACGCAGACATTCCTGGTTGCATATAAAATACTGCTCGGTTCCCATTTTTTACAGTTTTGGAAAATAAGCGTAAAATTTGCGGGAGGCATTGTTAAACGATAAATGTTCGGGATATGGATCTTGAGAAACTGAGTGATCTTTTTTCATTCAACAAGCGCATTGATCTTGGTATTGATCTGGGTACTGCCAATATCCTGTTTTATCTGCCAGGGAGGGGGATTGTTCTCAATGAGCCAGCAATTATTGCCAGGGATCGTGCATCGGGTGAAGTGGTTTCAGTTGGTAAGGATGCTCTTGATATCCATGAGAAAATTCATCCGGGGATCATTACAATCCGTCCGATTGCCAATGGAGTGATTGCTGATTATGAGGCAACAACAATCCTGGTCAGAGAACTGATACGCAAGGCCCTGAAACGTGCTGCAGGTAACTTTCAGCGGATCGTCATCAGCGTACCTCTGGGGATAACGCCCGTTGAAACCCGTGCGGTCAATGATGCCGCGGTGAAGGTTGGCGCCAAAGAAGTTCATTTCATTCAGGAGCCCGTTGCTGCTGCAATAGGAATCGGTATCGACCCATTTGAAGCTGCCGGTAACATGGTCGTCGATATTGGAGGGGGAACAACCGATATCTGTGTCATGACGCTTGGCGGTATTGCTTCAGGGGAATCGCTCAGGATAGCCGGGAACGATATTAACAGCCGCATTATTCAGTTTTTCCGCAACCGCTACAACCTGGCTATAAGTGATTTTGCTGCAGAGAATATCAAACTGCAGATGGCATCTGTACAGGACGATATGAACGAGTCGACAATGAGCGTGAGAGGAATGAATGTCGGGACCGGCTTGCCTGAAACAGTCATGATTCAGTCTTCGGCTATCAATGATGTCCTGAAGCATTCGCTTGCCCTGATTGTGATGTCGATTAAAAAGCATATCGAGGCACTGATCGTAAAGCCTGAAATTGCTCTCGATATCCAGGAACGCGGAATATTCCTGACTGGCGGAGGGGCTCTGCTCAATGGCCTTGAGCAGCGGATCAGTCAGGAAATCGGTATCCCGATGGTTGTCAGTTCCGATCCCCTGATCGACGTGATAAAGGGTGTCGGGGAGGTTCTTGAAAACTTTGAAAAGTTCAAATCCCTTCTCGGTATTGATTTCAAGGTGTTGACCAAGGAAGATTCCTGATATATCCGGCATACTTGCGCGGCTACCTTGTTGATCTTTGACAAGTACTCTTCCGGCAGCAGCCGGTGACTCTCTCGATGATTCACTTGATTCGGGTCTTACAATGAAGATGCGGATTTGATGATCTACTATCATGGGTTATTCCGCTGACATCGTCGTTATCGGTTCCGGTATAGGCGGTCTTACCGCTGCAGCATTGCTCCAGGAGCGCGGTTTTTCTACGATTACTCTGGAAAAGAATGCTGTTCCCGGAGGCAGTTGCTCATCGTTCAAAAGAGCCGGATACACATTTGATGCCGGCGCATCGGTTTTTTACGGGTTTTCAGACAATGACAGATACGGAACCCTGAATCTCCATGACAGGATTTTTCGAAAACTTGGTATAGAGGTGCCGGTGATCCCTGATCCTGTGCAAATCCATTATCATCTTCCCGATGCTGTTGATATCCCGGTTTATTATCACAAGGAGAAGTTTCTTTCGGGTCTTATTGAACGTTTTCCTCGTGAAGAACGGGGTATAAGAGCATTTTATCGTGAGCTCGAATCGGTTCATGAGATACTCAGCTCTCTTCCAGCCGGTTCTCTTGAAGATCCGGTACATATCCTTTCGGTAGCCGGTGATCATCCTTCCAAGGTGTTTGCTCTTGCATTGAAGACCTTCAGGTCAATGGGAAAGACTGCGAGACATTACGTCAGTGACAAAACGTTGCTGCGTTTTTTCGATATGGAAGCATATTCATGGGCTGTTCAGGACGCTCTTGCCACACCGCTGGTCAATGCAGGAATATGTCTGGCCGATCGTCATCTCGGGGGGATTCATTATCCTGTAGGCGGGTCGGGCGCCATTCCTGAGGCTCTTTGCGGTGGTATCAGGAAGTTCGGGGGGAAAGTTCTCTTCAATACCGAGGTTTCGGAGATTCTTGTTACCAATGGGAAGGCGGAAGGTGTTCGATTGTCCAATGGTGAGGTGATTACTGCACGGGCAGTTATCAGTAATGCGACGGTTTGGGATACGTGTAACAGGTTACTGAAAGATACCCGCTACAGGATCAGCGACGACAGGTATCATATGGCTCCAAGCTGGTTTCAGATGTTTCTTGGTGTCGATGCTTCGATTATACCGGATGATTTCAATGTCCATCATATTTTTGTTGATGACTGGAAGGGATATTCAATGCCGGGGGGGACAATATATCTCTCAATACCGTCTCTTCTCGATCCTACAGTTGCTCCTGCAGGAAAACATGTTTTTCATGCATTTGTTACGGATGAAAAAAACCGTTGGAAGAACCTGCAGTTGCGTAAAAGCGCTTATGTCGATGCTAAAAAAGCGTATGCAGCTACGTTGCTGAAGCGAATAGAAAAACTGTTGCCAGGCCTCAGGGATGCCGTTGAGCTTGATATCCTGGCGACTCCTCTTACCCATGAGCGTTATCTCAACAGGTATAATGGTACCTATGGCGCTCAACTGTTTGCGGGACAGAATGTTTTGCAGAAACCTCAGAACCGGACTGCGGTCAGAAACCTGTTTGCAGCAGGAGACAGTACGTTTCCCGGGCAGGGTGTGATTGCCGTAACGTATTCCGGCGTTTCTTGTGCATCCTGCATTGCCAGAAAACTTGGTAATCCCCTGGACTATCTCTGACCTGAACTGAGCGTTCCGACGTATCGGGATACAGCGGCATTCCTTGTGTCTTGCATCTCCGACCCTGTGAAATATACGATCTGATTTCACGGGGCTCGTCAATCGCTCAATTCAGCCCTGAGGCATAAGTCAGGTTGACTTACCCTGTAGCAAGCAGCATATCGATTTCCCTGGTTGGCAGCCCGGTGATTTCCGCAACAGACTTTTGTGTCAGGTACCCCTTGAATGCATAGGTTCCTTTGCGCAGGCTGTGGCTGTTCCAGAGTATTTCAGTAATTGTTTCATGCCTGGTGAGTTTCATCAGGAATGGAAGGAGGGTGTTGGTCAGGGCAAAAGAAGCAGTTCTTGCGACTGCAGAAGGTATATTGGGTACGCAGTAATGGGTGACACCGTGTTTGACAAATATGGGATTCGAATGGGTTGTATGGCGGCTTGTGGCAAAACAGGCTCCCTGATCAATCGAGACGTCGACAACCACCGAACCGGATCGCATGGATGTAATGACCTCTTCGCTGACAATCGGTTTGATCAGTTTTTGCTTAGGACTCAGGGCGCCGATCATGACGTCCGATATTCTTGATACTTCAGCGATATAATGGTCGTTTGCAATTGCTGTGACGATGTGGCGGTTGAAAAAAGCTTCGAAACGGCGCAGTCTGTTGATTTCCCTGTCAATGACAGTGACTTGCGCTCCGAGTCCAAGTGCATCCTGGGCAGCAAACATGCCTACGGTACCAGCGCCGATAATTGTGATATGGGCGGGCGGAACACCGGCAATACCCCCCAGCAGGATTCCCCTGCCGCCATAACCTGTTTCGAGGTATTTTGCCGCCGTCTGGATCGCAAGTGACCCGGCGATCTCGCTCAGAGTTCTTACTATAGGCAGTTCACCGTCCCTTGTTTCGATAAATTCAAAGCCAAGTGCGGTTATGTTCTTTTCAAGAAGGGTTCTGATAAGGGATTTTTTTACCGAACCGAGATGGACCGCAGAGATCAGCATCTGGCTGGGTTTGAAGAGCGTTGCTTCCTGAGGGAGTGGCGGGGAGACCTTGACGATCACATTTGCGTTTTCATAGAGAAGCTCCGGGGATTCGGTGATATAGGCGCCTGCTTCTGCATACTCATCGTCAGAAAAATTACTGGCTGAACCTGCATTTTTTTCAACAAGGATTTTTACCCCGTTTTCACTGAGTATTTTGACGCCGGCCGGGCTGAGAGCGACTCTTCGTTCATCGATAGCCCGTTCTTTAGGGATCCCGAGAGCGATGTTGATTTTTTTGTCGGATTTGATAAGCCAACGCTCAAGGGTTTTGATCCCCAGATCATACTCAATTCCTTCAAAATCTCCGCTGTATCCCATAGTGAATGGTTTTTCTTCTGAAGCGATCCTCGCAAAAAGGGCCGTATATGATCAACTGTTCAGTGCTGCTTTTTTCAATCGGGTGATATGCCAGGTGATATCGATTTCTTTCGGACAGGCTTCAACACAGTTATAGACTGTATAGCATCTCCAGATACCCTTGTCAGTGGTAACCTTGTCAAGTCTTTCCTGGCCTGCCTGGTCACGGGAGTCGAAAATGAAACGGTATGATTTCAAAAGAGCAGCAGGACCGAGATAGTCCTGGTTCGACCACGATGTCGGACAGGCATGTGTACAGGCGCCGCAGAGTATGCATCGGGTCGATTCTTCAATTTCTGCGTGTTCAGCCGGACTTTGAAGTCTTTCTCTGTCAGGAGGAGGGTCGTTATTGATCAGGTATGGCATGACAGCCCGGTATTTTTCCCAGAATGAATCTGTGTCGATAACAAGGTCTTTTTCAACCGGGGCGCCAGGGAGCGGCTCTATCTGTATACGGGTGCCCTGCAACTGGCGAAGCAGTGTAGAGCATGCGAGGCGGTTTTCTCCGTTAATGAGCATCGCGTCACTTCCACAGACACCGTGCCCGCAGGACTTTCTCACTGCCAGAGTACTGTCCTGTTCCGCCTTGATTCTAAGCAGAACGTCAAGCACTCTCTCGTGAGGAGCGGCTTCGACAGAAAAATCCTGAAACGAGGGGTTTGAATCTTTTTCAGGATCAAAGCGAAAAACAACTACCGTATAGACCATTCAATCCGGATCAAATCATTCATTGTCCAACATGACAGGAAATCTGTTTTCCCGAGCGAATGGATGGATCATACCTCATTTTTTACTGAACTTGCCTTGATATGCACCCGTTCTACAGGAGTTGTGTCCTCGCAGGACCTGCATGTCGTTCCAGGTAAATGCAGTGTTCCGTCCGATAGGGTGCAGAGTGTATCCGATGCGTTTTCAAACAGCCCTTTAGCGCCGGAGCCCACCATGTTTACGGGTGCCTGAAGGAACGGCAGGGCATCAAAAACGTTTTTTCCTGCAAGTCTGGATGCAGGCTCTATGCCTCCGGCGATGTTCTGCAGGGATTGTACCGGATTCAGCTGTCCTTGCCTGAAACGATCGACAATGTTGCCGATTCCGGAAGGAAGCTGGTTGACAACGTTATAGCCGATTGTCTGTGCATAGGATACAAAATCCGAAATCTTCAGGCCGACAACAATCCTTCTGAGGGTTTCGGCTCTCGAAAGCACTCTTATTTCGCCATCCTTTACGATCCTTGTCTGACAGGCCAGTCGTCCTCCGGCATCTGCAAGCTTGCCGGAGATAAATGCCTTTTCGATATCATTGCGTTCGGACAGACAATCCATTCCTTTCTGCACATAGACGAAGCAGCTTTGACAGATTCCGCTGCCGCCACAAATATATCCGATGTGACAGTTGTTCTTTTTTGCTACATCAAGAAGCACATCTCCCGGTTGTGCTTCAACCTCAACATCATTGATATAAATACGCATGATCGTTCTTCATTGATTGTTCATTGTTATCAAGGTACTGAAAGCTCTTCACTGATCGTAATATAACGTTTTTTCAAAAGAGCGCTTCGGGGCCATAGCGACCGGTCTTATGACAAACAGACTCCGGGTTCAGTTAACCGGAGTCTGTTCCGGCATTTTGATGGCTACTTCTATTTCAGACAATTCATCGTTTTGCGTCTTTTCAGGGTATCCGTTCTGGCTGTTATTTCCATCAGTCACAGACGGTACATATTCGCGAGTGAATGATTTTTTTTCCTTTCCCCAGTCCAGAGTACCCTGAACGGCCATCATGACCAGCTCGACAGCTCCTGTAACCGCCCCGGCCACATCGGCTATCAACTGCAGGGTATCGAGTTTTCCTTCAAAGAAACGTTGCGCCTGCATGGCGATTGTTTCAGGGAATCTTATGAGTGATTCCCAGCCCATTTTTGCCTGGTAAGGAATGATCTCCTGCGGTTTTTTCTCAACCATCCGCTTGACTTCTTCGACTGTGGTGAGGAATTTTATCGTTCCGGGTTTGTCAAGAGTTGTAAGACACGCTACTCTTATATTTTCATCGATCAACCGGTCAGACAACATGGCCTTTTCCCTGTAACTCATGGGAGAAAGCAGGTCCATACCTTCCATGACTTTAACATAGCAGGTCTGGCAGATACCGTTTGCTCCACAGAAGTATCCTATATGTGCATGATTGTTTCTGGCAATATCAATAAGCCTGCTTTCCGGCTTAGCCTCGAATTTCTCGTCATTTATGTATACGGACATGGCTATATAATTAAATGTTTATGTATAATCACTACCCTAACCCTAACCAGCATGAATGGCTAAAAAGTTGCTTGAAAGAGGATGGCCTGGTCTTTGCTGTGCTTCAGGAGTGCCAGAGGGAAAAATGAACGTTCAGTTGACAGCGAGTTTTCTGAGAAAAGCACTGTAATGGCTCATGAGGCTGGATGGGTCGGTTGCTGTTTCTTCTGGATGGCGCAGCAGGAGCTTCATTGTTTTCCCTTCCTGGAAGCGTGGCTGATAGCGGAGCATCCATTCTGATTGTACTGACGATACAAGTGCCTGGAAGAAAGGCTGATTATAGAAATCCGGCCGGTGTTCACCGGGAAGGTGCAGGGTACAGGTGTCCTGCTGAATGTCCACCCTGGCAAGGCCGATGGATGAGCAGTGGTTTTTGAAATCCGTAAGGCTGATGAGGTTTTCAACATCGACGGGAAGAGGTCCGAACCGGTCACGCAGTTCTGTTCTTATGACATCAGTTTCTTTTTTTGTCGAACTCTTTGACAGCTTGTCATAAAATGAGAATCGTTCCTGGGTGGACGATACATAGTAATCCGGAATAAGGGCGTCAAAATAAAACACCATGTCAGTGCTTTCGGCAGAAAGGACTGGCTGAGATTCCTTTTCAGTAAACAATCCGGAAAATTCACCGCGTTTAAGTTCAGAGACAGCCTGTTCCAGCAGTTTCTGGTAAAGATCGAAACCAAGTTCATGGATTGCTCCGGACTGCTCGGCCCCAAGCAGATTGCCCGCTCCCCTTATATCAAGGTCCCGCAATGCGATATTGAAGCCGGAACCGAGTTCTGTAAAGCTTTCTATGACTGCCAGTCGTTGAAGGGCCTCTCGTTTCAGAGAGTGTACAGGAGGAATGATCAGGTAACAGAATGCCTTGCGCTCACTTCGTCCTACGCGTCCCCGGAGCTGGTAAAGGTCTGAGAGCCCGAACATATCGGCACGGTTGATAATGATCGTGTTTGCATTTGAAATGTCGAGTCCGGAGCCGATGATCGAAGTCGATATGAGGATATCGATATCGTGGTTGATAAAACGCATCATGACGTTTTCAAGTTCGGCTGTCGGCATCTGACCGTGCGCTATACCTGTTTTTGCCTCAGGGACCAGTTCCTGAAGTGTCGTTCGAACCTGTTCCAGCCCGGAGACCCGGTTGTGCAGGAAGAATACTTGCCCCTTTCGGGTTATTTCGCGCTGGATTACGGAACGAAGGGTATCCTGATCGAACTGTGTGATAACTGTTTCGACAGGCTGCCGGTTTCTTGGCGGTGTCGATACGATCGACAGATCCCGTGCTCCGAGCATCGAAAACTGCAATGTTCTCGGAATAGGGGTTGCAGACAAGGTAAGTGTGTCTACTCCCGGAAAAGACTGACGGAGTTTTTCTTTTATGCTGACACCGAAATGCTGTTCTTCGTCAATGACGAGGAGGCCCAGATCCTGGAACTCGACATCTTTGGAGACAAGCCGGTGCGTACCGATGACAATGTCTACAAGTCCGCGGGAAATGTTTTTGACCAGCTCTTTCTGCTCTTTTCTGCTGATGAAACGGCTCAGGAGGGCAATCGAGACAGGGAAATTTTCGAACCTTTTTTTGAATGTTTCCGCATGCTGGTGCGCAAGGATCGTCGTGGGTGTGAGGAGGGCAACCTGTTTTTTTGATTCGATCGCCTTGAATGCGGCCCTCATGGCGATCTCTGTTTTTCCGAAACCGGCATCGCCGCATATCAGTCTGTCCATTGGAGAGGACGACTGCATGTCTTTTTTTACTTCATCGATCGTTTTCAACTGATCCGGTGTTTCTTCAAAAATAAATGCGGCTTCAAATTCCTTCTGAAAGATTGAATCCGGGCTGAACGTAAAGCCTGGAGTCATTTTTCTTCTGGCATAGAGCTTGATGAGTTTCGACGCAATGTCTTTCAGTCGTTTACTGACCTTTTCTTTCTTCGCTTTCCATTTCGGGCTTCCCAGCCTTGACAGAGCCGGCAGACTGCCTTCCGCGGCAGTATATTTGGAGAGCAGGCCGATGTTCTGGATGTTGACGTAGAGCTCGTCTCCCCGGTCATATTCAACCAGGACGCTTTCCTGTTCGGAATTGCCGACATCAATGGTTTCCAGAGCCTTGAAAACACCGATGCCGTAATCCTCATGAACGATATAGTCACCGATTTTCAGTTTCTGGAGATCGGCGAGGGAAATGCCTTTGAACGACCTTTTTTTATGAGATTTCCGGACGTGCAGCTTGCCGAAGATGTCCGCTTCGGTAAAGATGTTGAGATTTTCGAAAACAAAACCGGAATGGAGAGAGAGTGCATTCCAGTTAATTTCGATCATCGGTTGTGTATCGGTTTCTTCTCTTTCCTCATTGACGAACTCGACAAGTTCTTCGATTTCCTTTTTTGAACTGGTGGTGATGACGGTTGCCTGGTTGCGGGAATGTGCGTCGGCAAGTTCTCTTGCCAGCAATTTGAAATTTGCATGCAGTTTTTTCTGGGCATTCGAACCGAAATCAAATGACTGTTTTTCAAGGCGGTTAATCCATATGCAGACAAAGTCGCTGATGTTTCTTTCAGCATGATCGCTGTTTTCAGCTCCTCTGAACGTTGACGCGTCATCGACAACGATCAAGGTTTCGGGTGGCAGGTAGTCAGTCAGCGTCCATGATTCATCGGGTTCATCGATGCCGTTTTTCGATTCCATGTTACCCGTAAGAACAATTGAATCCAGGGGTTCTCCAGAAAGCTGACTTGCGACATCGAAAAAACGCAGCGAGGTTGTGGTGTCTCCGAAAAACTCTGATCGTACAGGCTTTCTGTAGCCGAACGGGAATATGTCGATAATCGAGCCGCGGGTGGAGAACTCTCCCTCTTCTTCGACGAACTCTTTTTTTGTGTAGTGGTTTTCAGTCAGGAATTCAGCTAAACGCTGATATCCGATATCCTGATCGATATGTAATGACAGGAGCCGTGTTTTCAGTCCGCCGGGATTCCTGAGGGGTGTCAGGAGATCCTCGAATGTAGCCAGAAGGACAATTCGGCTTTTATCGGATAGTGCGGCAAGAGCTGGTGAAAGTTCATCCGACACGGTGTGAACTTTTTCCTTGCCCAGCAGTTCGACGAGATCGTTGTCATAAAGATCGAAGGTATTTCTGGAGCTGATGATGAGAAGAGGGAGGTCAAGGTCTTTGAAAAGACTTGCTGCGAAGAGAGAGTTGAATGAACCCTGAATACCGGATGTGAAAAGCGGCTCTGATTCTTTTGGGTCATCGAGCTTCGACGCGAGCGTTTTTTTGAACGAGCTGTAGACCGGAGAGCTGGAGATCGTTTCGATCAGGTAAGAAAGGCTTCTTTTGGTTACCGAGGCGTACGGTTTTTTTTGTTTGCTGCTTTCCTGCAGAGTTTCATAAAAATCTTGCATAACCTATTTTACCCTAAACTGAGCGTTTCAACAAATGCGCTATAATAGTAAACTTATTAAAGACAATCTGTTATACTCTATTTTTACAGAGATTATCCCTCATCTGCCGGGTGAAAGTGAGAAAACAGATAAAGAGCCGCATTTGTTAAAAACCCTCATTTAGGTTTACCTCTGTTCTGATCGCGAAATGAGTAGCGTGAATCGCTTGATTGTTTCATTCTAAACCGGCATGTGCTGCGCTGACAGGTCAATAATGCATAATATACTGGAAGTAAAAAACCTCAAGACCTACTATTCCACAGACAGCGGAACGGCAAAGGCGGTTGACGGTGTCAGTTTTTCCCTGCGGGACAACACGACGCTCGGTATTGTCGGGGAGTCGGGATGCGGCAAGTCTGTTACGGCGCTTTCGATCATGCGGCTTGTTCCTGTGCCGCCGGGATATTTTGCCGATGGTGAGATATTCTGGCAGGGGAAAGATCTGCTCCGGATTTCCGAGGACGATATGAGAAAACTCAGGGGCGATGATATTGCCATGATCTTCCAGGAACCGATGAGTTCTCTCAATCCGGTCTATACCTGCGGCAACCAGATTGTCGAGCAGATTCTTATACATCGGGATGTTTCTCAAAAGGAAGCAAAAGAGAAGTCCGTCGAGATGCTTCATCTTGTCGGGATTCCCAATCCTGCAGAACGTTTCAATTCCTTTCCGCATGAGCTGTCGGGTGGTATGCGCCAACGGGTCATGATCGCGATGGCCTTGTCATGCGAACCTTCACTGCTTATTGCCGACGAACCGACAACTGCGCTCGATGTGACCGTACAGGCTCAGATACTCGAACTTGTCGGTAAGCTTCAGTCCGAAGTCGGAATGAGTGTTATCCTGATCACGCACGATTTTGGTGTCATTGCCGAGTTGTGCGAGCAGGTTCTTGTGATGTATGCGTCAAAGGTTGTCGAGGAGGGGAGTGTCAGCCAGATCTTTTCCAATCCTTTGCATCCCTACACGGCAGGACTGCTCAAGTCGATCCCGAGAATCAGCTCAAGACAGCAACGCCTCAATGTTATTGAAGGGAATGTGCCCAGTGCTACCCGTTTGCCCGAAGGCTGCAGGTTTGCCAATCGCTGTCCGTTGTCTGACGACTATTGTCGAAACAATGAGCCTTCGTTGGAGGAGCATGAAAAAGACCACAGGGCAGCATGCTGGAAAATACGTGCCTGAAGAAGATGACAGTTGTTTTTTTTACACGATCGTAACATTCAACTGCGCTCTGGAGTTCTTGCTATGGCGTGTCTTTTCTTAATTCCTGCGTATAATATCTATATTCTCATCTGAGTCAGATATCTCAGGTCTTCCCAAACCGTTCATGCATTATGATGTCAGAGCCTATGATCCTTGTTGTCGAGGATGACAGCAACCTGGCGAAACTCCTGAAATACAATCTCGAAAAAGCCGGATACAAGTGTCTTCTGGCCGAGACGGGAGAGGATGCCCTTCAGTTGCTTGCCGACCGGGACGTCGATCTTCTTTTGCTCGATATCATGCTGCCTGGCATTGACGGATTTGAAGTCTGCAGAAGAATTCGCCAGCATCAGCTCTACAGGGAGTTGCCGATTGTCATGCTGACTGCAAAAGGAGAGGAGATAGACAAAGTGCTCGGTTTTGAACTTGGTATCGATGACTATGTTGTCAAGCCGTTCAGTCCCCGGGAACTGAACCTGAGGATCAGGGCTATTCTCAAGCGCGACAGGAGATCGAAAAGGGATGCAAGAGAGATACTCAGATGCAACGGTCTCGAAGTGGATATCGCCAAGCACATTGTCTCGCTTGACGGTAATGAGATAACGTTGACCCTCATGGAATTCAAGCTGCTTGTCGTTCTCCTTAAAAGGCGGGGACAGGCGCAATCCCGTGAAACGCTTCTCAGTGACGTCTGGGATGTGGATAAAACCATCAATACACGGACTATCGACACCCATATTACACGATTAAGGGAAAAGCTCGGCAAGACCGGCAAGCTGATCAAGACCGTAAGAGGATTGGGCTACAAGCTCGAGGACAGCGGAGAATACCGTGAAGAAGGGTAATGTTTCTTTTCGTCTGGGACTGGTTTTTGGAGTTGTGATTTTCTTTACCGTTGCAATCAGCTATGTCTATCTGGGCGGCCAACTCCGGGCTCTTATCTATGAAGATCTCAAGGAGCAGCTCTACAAGGAACTCGAGCTGAATCGTCAACTTCTGGATGTCTGTCCGGAAAAGTGGAAGAACATAAGCGAATCAGACAGGTGGGCTGATGATGTCGGTGCTGCGCTCGAGGTTCGTGTTACACTCATTTCCATGAACGGCAAGGTTATAGGTGATTCCTATATGGTGCCGGCTCGCTTTCCTTTTGTCGATAATCAGATGCGTTTACCGGAAATAAAGCAGGCGCTGATCGATGGAGCGGGTGAAAGCAGGCGTTTCAGCAAGATTTTGAATGAAGAGGTTCTTTTTGTTGCCATGGTGCTTGGTGGTGAAGAACCTTTTGCCATCCTCAGGTTTGCAAAACCACTGAGCCAGATTCATATACTCGAGTCCGAAATCAGGCGCGGAGTAGAAGGAGCGTTGTTCTGGTCGCTTTTGCTTTCACTGGTTTTCGGGACACTGACTGCGGTTTTTCTGGCAAGGCCCCTGCGGCGCATTGCCCAGGCGGCAGATAACATTCTTCATGGAGAGTATCGTCATAAACTGCGTGTCAAGCGGGATGACGAAATCGGACAGCTTGCCCGCGCATTCAATTTCATATCCGATGAAATGATGCGTATCAATCAGCAGGAAGAATGGTTCAAGGCTGTTTTTTCGAGTATACGTGAGGCCATTATCGTTACTGATACCAATGGTGGAGTCATGCTTGCAAATCCGGCGGCATGCAGGTTTTTCAATCTGGAGTGCGGGCAGATGATCAGGATCGGAGCCGCCAGCAAGGTGACCGACAGACGTTTGCTCGATCTTTTTAAACGCGTCAGCGTCAGGGATTTACAGGAAGCAAGGGAGGAGATCACGGTCAAAACCCAGCGCGGTGAAAGAGTTCTTCAGGTCAGCGCCATGCCGGTCATAAAAGACAGGGTCCCGATGGGAACGGTTTTTGTCCTCAACGACATTACCAGGCTGCGTAACCTTGAACGTATCAGAAGGGATTTTGTCTCAAGTGTTTCTCACGAATTGCGAACACCTTTGACAAGTATCAGGGGATATACTGAAACGCTTCTTGAGGGGGCCGTTGACGACCCTGAAATTGCCAGACAGTTTCTGCAGATCATCCTTCAGGAGAGTGAACAGCTTACAGCACTGATAAACGATGTGCTCGATCTGTCCAAACTCGAGTCCGGGAGAATAGAGTACACGTTCAAGCCGGTTGCCCTTTCCGGCCTGGTTGACAGGGTGATAAATCTGTTCAGGCGGACAATCGAGGCGAAAGGCATTACACTGCAGGCTGATGTTGTCGATACGCTACCGAAAGTACATGCAGACAAGGATTACCTCGAACTTGTCATCAGAAATCTCGTTGATAATGCAATCAAATATGTGCCTGAGAAAAACGGACAGATAAGTGTATCAGCATTCGTCTCGGGCGGCAAGATGAGCGTTGAGATTAAAGACAACGGGATTGGAATCCCCAAGAAAGATCTTGGAAGAATTTTTGAACGTTTTTACCGTGTAGATAAAGCACGTTCAAGAGCCATAGGCGGTACAGGTCTCGGACTTGCCATCGTGAAGCATATAATTCTTGCTCACAAAGGCAAGGTCGAGGTTCAGTCAAGGCTCAATGAGGGATCAGTATTCAGCTTCACTATTCCCGTTTCAAAAGAAGAAAAGAAGAAGGAAAATCGAAAATGACAGAATCGTTACTTGTTTATCTGCAGTCGTTCGGTCTTGATGAGAATCTGGCGAAAATCACCTTTACTGCCGCAATGGTTCTCCTGGCCGTTTTTCTTGTGATCGTTTTGGAAGTGGTGGTGAAAAGGATATTGCTGCAAACCATTCATTCACTGGTTTCCAGGACGACATCCGGCTATGACGATCTTCTGGTAAAGCACAAAGTGTTCAACTGGATAGCGCAGCTGATCCCCCCTATGCTGATTTATAATCTGGCGGTTCCCGTACTGCAGTTTTTTCCGAAAAGTATCGAGGTCATTCAGTCTCTGGCCCTGCTTTACCTGACAGTGGTTTTTGTTCTGGCCCTTCTTGCGTTTCTGGATGCGTTCCTTGATCATCAGAGCCGCAGTCGTCTGGCTGAGAGACTTCCGGTCAAGAGCTTTATTCAGGTGATCAAGACTGTCGTGGTATGTGTCGGAACGGTCATTGTGATCTCCACTCTCATCGGACAATCCCCGGTTGTTCTGTTCAGCGGATTGGGGGCATTTACCGCAGTCATCATATTGATATTCAAAGACTCAATTCTCGGGCTTGTCGCCGGAATCCAACTGACGGCAAACAACCTTGTCAGGATTGGTGACTGGATCGAAATGCCTCAATACGGTGCAGATGGCGATGTTGTCGATATATCGCTCGTCACGGTCTCTGTGCAGAACTGGGACAAGACCATCAGTACTATTCCTGCCTATGCGCTTCTTTCTGAAGGATTCAAGAACTGGAGGGGGATGAGTGAGTCCGGCGGCCGCCGGATCAAGCGTTCGATCTACATCGATATGAACAGCGTTCGCTTCTGTGATGATGGCTTGTTGGAACAAATCGGCAATATCCAGGCTCTCAAAGAGCAGCTTCATAAAAAAAAGGAAGATATAAGCCGATACAATCTTGAACATGATGTCGATACATCGTCTCCGGTAAACGGCAGGAATCTGACCAATCTCGGGATGTTCAGAGCATATCTTGAGGCTTACCTTGGAAATCATCCGAAAATCAATCCGGACATGACCTTTCTGATTCGTCACCTTGCTCCGACAGAGCATGGTATTCCTGTTGAAATCTATGTGTTCAGCAATGATCAGGAGTGGGTGAATTACGAGGCGATACAGGCGGATATCATGGACCATGTTCTGGCTGTTCTGCCGTATTTCGATTTGAGTGTTTTCCAGGTTCCTTCGGGTTCGGATATCGCTGCGGTAGGTTATGAACTGCAAGAAGTTTTGAGCGAGTCTCCCGGGAGGGATGAGTAAATAGTGACAAGTGACGAGAGACAGGTAACGAGTGAATGGGAAGAGGGGGGTAGCGCACTTTGTGCGCAGGAGTAAGGAGAGAATACGAGTTCTTAGTGCCTGGTTTTTGGTGCTGAGTGAAGATAGCTTGTTAGCTGGATCGCTGGCTGGCAGGGAATGTGGGGAGAAAGTGCTGAGCAACGAGCAATGAGGAAAGAGTGAAAGAGGTGCTACGTTTTACGTGCTGGGTGTTAGGCGGGGAGGAATCGTAAATGGTGTATGGTGGGAGGCAATGTAGGGGCGAAAGATTTTTCGCCCTTTTGAAGGTCGGATGGCAAATGATACCATAGGGGCAACCCTTGCGGTTGCCCGGCTTGCACTTTGGTCATTTGAGTCCTTTTTGTCCTTTTGGTTTTTTCCTCCACTTTGAAAACGACTCAGCAAATTATCATATTTCCCGAATACCGAATGAAGAATGTGGGAGGCTGCCTCAGCGTTTGCTATGAAGCAGCTTCTCGCGTTAACGTGTATCTGTCAGTAATTGATGACCCTGGGCAACTCTTTTGCCTGCTTGATCCAGTCGGCGACCTGAGTATCAGTCGGCAACTTTCTGACCAGTTTTTTTGCTTCGTTCATCTCGGTCATTTTCGCGTGCAGATTCTCTGCGTTGCGCTGGGCCAGCTCTGGAACAGTGTCGACACCTGCTTCTTCGAGAAGGTCCGAATATTCGGCACCGATACCTTTGACTCGTGACAGGTCGGCACGGTTGACCCATTTGAGGATTTTATGTTCATCGATACCTGTTGTTTCCGCAAGAGCCTTTCTTCCTTTCCTGTCGCATCCCTGCTTTAGCAGTTCGGTTTGGCTTGGGATGCCTGCATTTTCAAGTTTTGCTCCAAAAGTGGGCCCGATACCTTCTACTTCAGTTATTTTTGCCATGAGCGCGCTCCGTTTATTTCAAGAATTCTGAATTTCCGGGAATAAATACATCAGAATAAATGTAACCTAATTTGAGCGATTGTCGAATTTGCCGGGCAATAGCTCAAACGCTCAGTTCATGTTTAAGAAAGCTGTGTTGGATCGGCATCATGGTTTTGTTTGACCTCGCTGTTGCTTGGCGTCAGAGATAATGTTCCGGTGGAGTATCAGTCTGATTGGCGGAATTGTTTCAAACGAATAGAACCCGGCCTCGAACAGTTCGTGGTTTATTGAAATTTCCGGATTGTCTACGGTGACTTTATAGGCGACGACAAGCAGTGAGCCATACATCTCGCTATGACGATGATATGCTCCGATAAGATGTTCGATATTCCCGTCGAGAGACGTTTCCTCTTTAAGTTCACGGAGGCAGCCTTCCTGAGGCGTTTCGCCGGATTCGAGAAACCCTCCGGGCAGTGCCCATTCGTTATAGCCCGGATGATGAGCTCTTCTTACAACAAGCAGTTTGTTCTCGGCGTTCAGTGTGTAAGCGATTGTGACCGGTAGCGGATTATCATAATGTATCCATGAACAGGAAGAGCATTTTTTCCTCAGCCTGTTCTCTATTTCCGCGATCAAAAGCTCTGATCCGCAAACGGGGCAGAAGCTGTAACTATCCATCTGCACTGTTCTGTGACGGTTGAAATGATACGACCATACCTTGCATTGAAACTTTTTGCCCGGTCAATTAATTCAATAGTGAAAAATTCTGCAACATTCCAGGGATATACGAACTATGGTACTACTAGAAAAGGGAACAAAAGCCCCAGGCTTTAAAGCCACGGATCAGGACGGAAAAAAAGTTACACTTTCCGAATATTCCGGTAAAAAGGTTCTGCTCTATTTCTATCCCAAGGACGATACTCCAGGCTGTACCAAAGAGGCTTGTGCGTTTCGCGATAATTTCCCTAAATTCAAGAAGATAGGGGTTGAGGTTCTTGGGGTCAGCATTGACAGTGAGAAACGGCACAAAAAGTTTGCCGAAAAGCATGACCTTCCATTCAGACTGGTTGTTGACGAGGATAAAAAGATCGTTGAGGACTATGGGGTCTGGGGGCTCAAAAAATTTATGGGCCGTGAATATATGGGGACGAACAGGGTGACCTATCTTGTTGATGAAAAAGGGATCATAGAGTATGTATGGCCAAAGGTCAAGCCTGCCGATCATGCCGAAGAAGTGATACGATATATTGAATCAAACGAATGAGCAATGGTAAATGAATATGAACAGTTGACGGCGGGAGGCCTCATCATGGCATCGGCGGTTATGCTTGAATCAAATTTCAAGCGAACCGTTTTATTGATGTGTGAGCATAATGAGGAAGGTTCAATGGGTTTCATCCTCAATCGTCCTCTTGAAGTCAAAGTATGTGATGCGATAACCGGTTTTGATGGCGTCGATCTGCCCCTGCACATGGGTGGACCGGTACAGGTCGATACAGTTCATTATCTGCACCGCAGAGGAGATGTCATTGACAATTGTCATGAGGTTCTGCCTGGGGTGTTCTGGGGAGGTGAGCAGGAACAGCTCAGTTTTCTTCTGGAATCCGGGGTTGTCTCTCCTGCCGAGGTTCGATTTTATCTCGGTTATGCTGGTTGGGACTCGGGTCAGCTGGAGTCGGAATTCGAGGAGGGATCATGGTACACGACTTCCGCCACCAAAGATGTGATTTTCAGTTCCGGCTATGAACGAATGTGGTCGAGGATAGTACGTTCAAAGGGCGGGGACTATCTCTACGCGGCCAACTCTCCGGAACTGCCGGGTATGAACTGACGTCACTATTGGCCATTCATGTTGCTCGATGGAAAAACGCAGGCTTATCTTCCTGCAAACGTCAGGAGGATAACAACAAGCAGGTACGAAAGAACCCCCCATAAAAGAACTTTCGTTACTTTGAGCTTTTTCTTGAACATGGAACTCTGTTACAGTGTTTCGTGTTAGCTTATTTTGTTTTACTGTAGTAATGTATATATACGTAGTGCGTTACACAAGATGTACTGTTCTTTGATTTTGGGGATGACAGGCTTTTGACAGGACAGGTGTGCGATACAGTTGCACTCCGAGTTTCAGCATGGATGGACTCGTTAAAGAAGTCTATGCAACATCTAGATGCAGACGATTATTCGTATGCAATGGCTGCCTGATTAGCAAACGTTAATTCACTCAGCCATCGTTCGTTGACGGAGGCGCTTACTCTGAACTCATCGAATGGCATAAGCCGCGCTTGAGCCATAGCTCGCGCAAGTAAGCTTCATCTGTTTCTTTTTCGGGGGATCAGTTGAATAATCATCCGGAATAGTGTTTCGAACTTTGTCGGCAGAGTCGCGGAACATGAATACGCAACTACCGAAGATGAGTGTGGTAGCTGTTTCAAGCAATGTTCTGGACGCGGGTTCGATTCCCGCCATCTCCACAAGTGAGCGGTTTTCTGAAATTCGCTGCCGTGTGGCTTGCTGTCATTCCGGCTGTGTAGTCTGCTTCAATTTTTGTTGGTAACGCTGTGCGGGGTGTTTTTACTGGTGAAATAGTCCCCGAAAACAGGAATGCGATCTTCACTCTCGATCATGCCTCCACTGTGCTCAAGTCCGGAAAACCATGCCAAAAAACAGCAGGCTCTTGAGGCCACCTGAATCATCATAATTGATCGAAAAAACTGTCTTACAACTGAGGGGTACTTACTATGTCTACTTACGGACCCGGTGATACTGCATCTGCACAGACTGATGCAGTTCACAATGCAGCAAGCCGATCTGCGGCATATCTTGTGAACAATACTCAGGATGATGGGCTGTTCGAGTATCGTATCAACATGAATCCTGCTATTAAAGTGCGGAAAAAGAAGTATAACATATTGCGGCATGCGGGCACCATATATGCAATGTGTGATTATTATCAGGTGAAGCCCGATGTCAACATCAGGGATGCAATAGAGCGGGCAGGCAGGTACCTGCGAGACAAGTCAATATTTCCACTACCGGAACGTGGTGATATATCGGCCGTCTGGTCAGTACTCGAAGTTATTTTTGATGGTTCCCCCTTCCAGGCAAAATTGGGCGGAACCGGCTTAGGACTTGTTGCTCTGTTGAGTATAGAGAAGATTCGCCCTGGTTTCACACCACTTTCTGATCTTCAATCGCTTGGCCGGTTCATCGTCTATATGCAGAAAGAAGACGGAAGCTTTCATTCCAAGTATATACCTTCGATGGGAGGTCGATGGGATAAGTGGCGGTCACTATACTATCCGGGTGAAGCGGCATTGGGATTGCTCATGCTTTACGACAAAGATAGTTTGGACATCTGGATAAGGGCGGCGGCCGGGGCTCTGGCGTATCTGGCCAACAGTCGTAAGAATAGTGCTGATGTTCCCGCCGACCATTGGGCGCTTCTGGCTACTGAAATGCTATTGACTCTTGTGAGCAGCGATAAGCTGCCTGTATCAGGGGACTTGCTGATAAACCATGCAATCCAGATCTGTGATACAATACTTGCAGGTCAAATCGAAAACATTGAACGGCCTGAGTACAACGGTGGATTCTCAGCAGATGGTAGAACGACGCCCACAGCTATACGTTTGGAGGGTCTGCTGGCAGCGCTCTCTATTCTTCCCCCAGACCATGAGATGCACAAACGTATTATTGCCGCAGTACATCGCGGCATATCCTTTCTGCTTCGAGCACAGGTGAGTGAAGGGGAATTTGTCGGCGCGTTCCCGCGAGCGATAGGCGAAATAGATCAGGATAATCCAAGTGCAGATACGTTCAACCGCCGTGCAACTGAAGTGCGGGTCGATTACGTACAACACGCTCTAAGTGCGATGATCAACTACTTACATCTGATGGAAAACAGTTCGAACAATTGACGTGATGGCAGAGTTTCCCTCAATAGCGGGCACTAATGTTCCGTAAGGTGGATCAATATGAATTGTTTTTCTCTATGTAATCCCGTTTTTTGTATCATAATGACGTTGCAATGCGTTTTATGATTCTGATTTTCATCAATTGCATTTTTCCTGCTTTGGTCTTCTGAGTTACTGTATATTAAAGACTTAGAGTTGTTTGCCTTCTTTCCTCTTCTTCCTCTTCCGGATTATGGTACAAAAATTGCAGGTTCTTCTATAGGGGGCGTGTGTACAGCGTGCTAACACTTTGGACTGATGTACGCTCTCAATCCCCAGTGTTTCATGCTGACCGCTGTCCCCATAAAAAATCATCAATACTTGCAGTGCTTTTTTGTCAATAGGAGAATCTGATGAACAGAGTTATAGCCATAGTTAAAAGCATCACCGGCAATGTGTATACCCGCTCGGAGGATGGTGGTATACGAATTCTCAAAGTCGGGGACAAAATTTACGAAGGAGAAGTCCTGATAACCGGTGACGGGGGCAGTGTCAATTTTGAAATGCTTGACGGCGACATAGTTACGATTGGTCAAAACCGTCAGATTGAGATGGCAACTGAGGCAATCGACCAGATAAGACAGATTGAGGAAGACCAGGAGCAGGAAGTTGACGAACCAACCCAGGAGTTGGCAGAGGAGTGGGAATATATAGACCCCTATGATACTGGAGAGGTATATCCTTATGTATCCCATGGTTATCTAAGAGTTGGGAAAAGTGATATAGCACCCGATGCGCCCGATTACCGTTTTGTGTCCATCAACAGCGATTATGATGTTTCTGAGGAGGGGCGTTTTGCTCAAGCCGATCCTTTATTGGAAAGTCGCGCTACGCACGATCCAAGGCTTGAGTTTACATTTTTGCAAACTGAAGGTCTGGATGTTGAAGCGTATGAGCCGGTATTAGTAGATTTTGCTGAAGGCCCGGATCGGTTTTATGATGATGATGACGATTTTGTTCCTGATGACGATGATGATGACGACGACGTAGGTGGCGATGACGATGATGATGACGACGACGTAGGTGGCGATGACGATGATGATGACGATGACGACGACGTAGGTGACGACGACGACGACGACGACGATGACGACGACGATGACGACGATGACGATGACGACGACGATGATGACGATGATGACGACGATGATGACGACGATGACGACGACGATGACGACGATGATGACGATGACGACGATGATGACGACGATGATGACGACGATGATGACGACGATGACGACGACGATGACGATGATGATGACGACGATGACGACGATGATGACGACGATGACGACGATGATGACGACGATGATGACGATGATGACGACGATGATGACGATGATGACGATGATGATGACAATCATGGAAACATTGTTATCCGCGGAGCAGGAACAAATGCTACCATCATTAATTGTGCAGGCGCCCATAACTGGGAAGAATTTTTCACTTTTGTCGTTGGTGAAATGGACAGCTTCCGCGTTGAAAATCTGAAAATCATCAATTCTCGAGGCGGAGTCTTCTCGCGTGAAACGAGTGTAAATTTCTCCTTTTCACATATCGAACTTTCTAGTTTTGACTTATGGCCAGATGGACTGGCATTCCCAGCTTTTGCTTTCTATTACACGGAAGGGAATATCTATTTCGACAACATTAACATTCAGTCCCCGATTTCATACCAGGATGGTGCAGGAATGGACATCTACGAACTGGAAGGAAATGTATATGCTACGGACCTGACGATGGTTAACCCACGCGCTCAGTGGGGTGATGGCGGGGCAATGTATCTGGGCAGAATCGAGGGCGATGTACTGGTTGAAAATGTGAACCTGGATGAACCCTACTGTAACGATGATGGAGGTGCTTTCTTCATCTATGAAGTTGAAGGTTCGGCCACCATCCGAAATGTGCAGGTGAATGATGCTAACGCTCGATACAATCATGGTGGTATCATCTACGCAAAGAAAGTTGACGAGAACCTTCTAGTTGAAGGTGTAGTAGCCTCAAATTCTCGTGCGGATGATCATGGTGGGCTATTCCATGCATACGATATTGATGGGAGTGTGACCATTCGAAATATCACTGCGGATGACACAGAAGCAGAATATGGGACGGGCGGAGCTATTTCTATCAAGAAAATTGATGGTGTCACACGAATCCACAATGTTCAATTAAACAACTCTGTAGCTGGTGATCAGGGTGGCGCATTTTATGCATATGAAGTCAAGGATAGCCTGTTGATTTCTGAACTGACTATCGAAGGTGCCCGAAGTGAGTGGGATGATGGCGGTGGTATAGCCATTACTAAGTCGGATGGCGGGCTAATCATGGACGATGTGTCAATCAGTAATGCCATTGCCGATGAAAATGGTGGTGGGCTGTACCTTTACGATACA
>JANQHB010000028.1 GCA_028277225.1 Chlorobium sp. | reverse complement strand
ACGTCTTTAAGCTCTTCCTCCTGTTTCTGGGCTGTAACGATCATTTCCTGTGCTTCGAATGCAGCATAAGACCGATCCTCCCGGACGACGCTCTGTTCCGGCTCTTTCTCTTCAGCAAGAACGGGAGCGGCAAACCACACCGAAAGCAATCCCGCCGCACACAGGATGACGGAAAGAATGTTTCTCCCCGATACTTCGCACCTCGACTTGTAACGCATAATACATACTGATTACGTTTTGAAATACAACTTCAACAAGTCTACCGATCATCGGTGCGATCCGCTAACGGTTCATGATCTTTTTTTGACGGAAAATGGAAGCTTTCTTGAGGACACCTGCCCCTGCCGGGATACCGCCCGAAGATATTTCCCCGGAGCAATACCGTAAGAGTCCTTGAACGACTTGGCAAAGTGACTGAGGCTCGAATAGCCGACTTCGTAAGCCACTTCCGTAACATTCATGCACCCTTCATCCAGCAGGGACTTGGCGTGACGCAAGCGCAGTTCACGGATGTAACCGAAAATGGTCGTACCGTACACTTCACGAAAGCAGAAATTAAGCCTGGAGTGCGGGATGCCGGCAGCCCTGGCCAGATCGAGCAATTTCGGTGGGTTCTGAAAATCCCGTCCGACCATTTCTCTTACGTATCGCACCCGCTCGACGTCACCGTGCCGGACGATGGCGTTTTTTTTCAGAACGGTTTCCGGCAGGACATACGGAGCTATGCCGCAGGTAATCAATTCCAGGGCCTTGCCTTCGAAATAGAGCCGTCTCAACGGTCCCTGGTACGGGCAATTCATTGCCTGGTCGATGATCACATCGGCAACAGCAGGAATGATTGACACCTGATAGAAAAATTGGTCGTTCATCCCGTCGAGAATGTCCCGTATGCCGTCCAGTAATGGACCATGTTGGCCTGCCAGATAGGCGCTCAGCAACGGGGGACGTATATGAACGTTTACATTGGTTATGTAGCTTCCGGCCTCGACACTGACCATGCCGCGCCACTCCGGCTGGTAGGACATGTAACTCTCCCCCTGCCTGAACGAGATTGTCTCCCGGTTCTGTTCGGCGTCGACATTGTACCCCCCCGAAGAATTGAACCCGATAACGACGAAAGGCCACTGCTGTTCGAAACTGTACGTGACATTCTCTGTAAACCGATAACACCCCACTCCCATGATAAAACCCGGCCGCAGTTTGATCATGGACATAAACCCGCTCCCGATCTCCTGTGGCGGCTGCCAGTGTGTTTCGAAACCTTCTTTGGAATTCCGGATCCGTTCAGGATTGAAAAAGTCTCCAAAAAGCTCTTCGGCAGTGGTTATTATTGTATTCCGGGACATGCCCGCCTCCTGACACTGCAATTTTGCTCCGCTTCACCGTCCCATTCCCGAATCGCGAAGGGGCCGCTAAATATATAAAGACCAAATATAAACAAAACCCGTAACACACGAGCATTTTCATGGTAAACCGCCGGAAAGACGTTCTTTCGGCCAGTACACGAAGGTGACGATTTTCGGTGAAGAAACAGCATGCTCGAAGGAAGCGGAACCGCTGTCACCGGTATTCGATGACGGCGATGCTGAACAACCGGAGCGGATACACGGATCAGACGCGGCTATCTGCCGTCGCCTGAATCCGGTGTGTTATGTTTATTGTTCTCTTCCATGATAAAACCAGTGACTATTTCAACTAATTCAGGTTTTATCGGTAATTCTGGTTGATTATAGGTAGCGATATTTTTCATTCGCTCCGAATCTGCTTGCTTAAAAATGTGGTTCATTCCCTCAACAATCTTCAATATTGATTTCGGATTTGCGTTAGCAAGTATATTGGCAGACTTTTCACTTACCTGGATATCTGTTGTGCCTTGAATAAGCAGCACAGGAATATTTAGCTTGCCAATTTCTTTGGCTGGGTCATATTTAAACCAGGAGATCATATATGGCTGTACACTTGGTCGAAAAAGTGAATAGAGCATCGGATTCACGTCATCCACGGTTTCCCCCTGAACAAGTTTATCGATGATCGGTAATGACATTTTCAATACATCGGGAGGTTGCGATTTGAGCTGATCTTTGAGAACTTTATCTGCTGATTGACCTGGACCTGCAATTGAAACGAATCTGTCAACACTTCCCTGCTGGGAAACAACCATACCCAACAATGAGCCCTCGCTGTGTCCAATGACTATTATCTCATTGAATCGTTTATCATTCTTGAGTAATTCAGCCCAATCTTTCGCATCTGATATGTAATGCTCGAATCGTAATACCTGCTCTTTTTTACCGGCTTTCTGACTTTTCCCGATTCCTCGTTTGTCATACCTCAATGTTGCAATGCCATTTTTTGCCAAAGCCTCTGCCAGCATTTTCAATGAATTGTTTTTCATCGTGGGATTATTACCATCTCTGTCCGTTGGACCTGACCCTGCAATGATCAGAGCAACAGGAATACCTATTTTTCCCTCCGGAACAAGAAGAGACCCCTCTATGGCGCCACTTTCGGTTTCAAGTTTAACAATGGTTTCTGATTGGCCTGCAAACAGACTGCTTGCCATTATGAACGAGAGCAGAACAGCCAAGAAATATATTTTCATAATCAATACTTGGATTGAGCTTAAGGATACCTCTAAAAAGTGTCAAGAGCGGTTGAAGTGCTTTATCAGAAAACGCACATTTTGGGACAAAATCTTTAAGAAGATAATCACATAAAAAGACATCACATATGATCATATCGCCGAAGGCGCTTTTAGACAAAATCAACGACTGGCTGGGGCGGAAGGCGCTTGACAATGCGGCATGCGTCGTGCGTTCAGTTCATATCCCATCTCCCGGGTGAAGTTATGGCAAAAACAGGATATCGATCCAGCCGTAAGCTCACGCTTTGACTGCGAAAAGGATATAGCTCGATCCGTCGGCTCCCGTTCTTCGCTCCGTAAAGTCAGTAAACCCGGCTGCACGCAGAGCGTCTTCGAGTCGTCCCCTGTCGAGATAGTGCGTCGGATAACCCAGCGCCCTGGTCATCAGTTCCCTGACGGTTTTCTCCTCCCTTCGGCCGTTGCACGATCCGGAGTCCAAGTTCTGGGCAATGAAAACCCCTCCGCTTTTCAATCCATCGCTGATTTTCCGGACAACAGCCGGCAGATCGTCGGCCAGGATATGAAGCACGAACGACGCGAGAATCAGATCGTACGATCGTTCCGGCAGCACGTCGAGACGCAGATCGAACGGCAGTACGGAAATCCGGTCTCGATATCCGGAATACTGAAACTCCTTGTCGATCACGGCGGCCAGTTTAGGCACTTCGGCAATCACGGCTGAAAGCGAAGGATGCCTGTCCAGCAACGCCGTTGTATAGTGTCCGCGGTTACCCCCTATATCGCACATCGTTTCCGCCTCCCGGAACCGGTCGAGTCCGGTTATGAACGCCACTGTATCCTGTAACGTACCGCGCACGGCGAACTGGGCGGGCCCTGACAGAAAACCGCTCCCGGAACCGCCTTCCTGCATGGTTCGTTCCGAAACAGTTTCGTCATGTTTCTTCACGTGCTTCTGCAACTGCTTCCGCATCGAAGCGCATGCCGATTCGCCGAGCCGGGCCTGCATATCGAGTATACCGCCCTGATAGAACGGCGAGGTCGACACGAGAAACTCTGCCGTCTGCGGAGAGTTGACATAGTAACCGTCACTGTTGACGATCAGTTTCCTCGCTTCCAGAAAATCAAGCAATGCCTGCAAAATCGTCTTGTCGAGAGGGATGTGCCCCGAAATCTGATCCGGAGTCACGGGCGATTCCATGATATCGAAAAGCTTTACGCGAACAGACTCCATAAACAATCCCGACGCGATACCGTCGATAAGGGCGCTCTCGATACCGGAAAAATCATGTTTTGGTCTTTGCATGTTCATATTTTCCTCCATTTGTGATTAAAAAGTTAAGCGAAACGCCGTATACACATTTGTATTGTTCTTCAACTGACCGAAAAATGTCGAGGAGTTATCACCGAAAAACAGATTTCCTCCAATGACAAAGCTTGCGTCATCCGTATAGTCATAGGTAACTCTCGGCCTCAGATAGCCGTCGTTGTCACTCGGGGAATAGTAGACCGGGACCGACAATTCGAGCGTCTGGTTCAGGAGCAATTTCGTCACCTGCATCGTCAGCACATGGCGGTACTCGTCCTTTTTTGTCTCACCCGCGGTCTCCTCGTACTTGTCATAGTCAAGCATCGCTTCCAGAAAATACTGGACACTGAGATTACAATCCTTCGCTATGTCCTGCGTATAACCTATCAGGCCGCGAACTTCGGAGTTACTAACCGACGGATCGCACCCCTCGCTATCGTCCAGCGAGCGGTAATACGCAAACTCCAGATTTCCGATTCCGCCAAGGAGGCTCCCCCGGACACTCCCGCCGTAAACATGCAATCTGTGGTGGCTCTTCTCACGGAAGAGAGCGTCATAATCCGGCGTTTTCCAGAATCCCCGATACCCGTACAGGGCGCATTCATAATTGTTCACGTTTTTATGGATGCGAATCGCTGTTTCATTATCTGCAAACCACGTATCGGGAGTCCGCACAGCCGTTGCCGCCTCATCCCCCGCTACGCTTCCCGACAGAGGAGACCAGTGAGAGATGTACTCACCCGTTATGTACCTGTCCGCATTGAATCGGGGAGTATAGACCAGATCGACGTTGACGATGTCGGAAAAAAATCCCAGCTTCACGGCATCTGACGGCGCTTTCAAATATTCCGGGCCCCGACCGATGAAAAACGATTGCCAGTCCTTGGGAAAAAGGTCGTTCAAAAAAACCAGGTCTCCCGTACCCCATGTGAGTATCTGTCGGCCGATCTTGACATCCATACACTCTGTCGGCCTCGTAAAAAACCACAGTTCACGTGTGTCATACTTCACCTCCTCGAGTACCCGGTCGGCATAGACATCCCCCCTGTACTGCACGTCGAATGCATCCGCGTATCCCCGGCACTCTATCTGCAAACGCTGCTCCATCACCGAAGCATCCTGTTCGTGAGGATCATCCCTCAGACGCAACCCGCCGAGTACTTCCACAAACCCATTGACTTCCAGTTCCGGTATGTCCTGCGCAGTGGCCGTAACGGACGTGATCGCCATTGCGCAGGCAAACAGCATACCGGCAAGTGTTGTACACAGCTTCATCGTAATACGTCTCTCGAAGGTTTTCTGAGATACCGTTCCGTAAATACGTTGTCGCGTATTCCGGTATCGTAGACGATACCGGAAAAGATCATTTCCGTACTGCTTCCCTTCTCGTGATCCCGCGCGACGGATCTGGTCACGGTCGGATACATTTTATCGCCGGCAGGAACATTTTGCACCTCCTTGACAACGATATCCCTGTACAGAACGTCGTTCTTCTTGTAATATTCCAGCTTCATGGCTATCCCGGTCTCTTTATCGATAGAGGCCAGATAATAGTCGAATTCGACTCCCCCTTTTTTAGGCGTATTCTTTATCACATGGAACCTGTCCGTGGTTTCGACAAGCTCATGGTCATCCTCCTCGGGACTGCGCCCGGAAATATCTTCATACAGAAAGTCCGAACCGACAAAACTGGTCCTCTTGTCGCTTGCCGCGATCCTTTTGACCAGATCGAGGCCGGGCATATAGAGCCCGCGATCATCGTCATGGCCGATATCGGCATGTTTGTGAACCATAAATGTCATGTTCCGCACATCCGAAGGAGCGATGAAACAGGTGAAATATTTCTGATCTCCCCCGTCGGCTCCGATATCCTTGCGCAGTATGTTCAGCACTCTTTTTCTCGTTCGCCCCTGCCTGTCGGTAATGGTAAACTGCAGCTTCCCTTTGCAGTCGTCACCCTGATAGAGCAACACGTAATTCGAGTGATCGACAATCTCCCTGACACTCGATCCTTCAGCCTTTGCAACCGCCACTCCACCGGATAACAGAGCGGCAACCACGACAACCGTCTTTGAAAAACGTTTCATTTTCATTCCTCCTTTTTAGGGCACCTCTATTAATTGTCATGAGCGGCACCCTCTCCTTTTAAAAAATGTGTTCTCGAAAAGCCTTAACATCGCCGGCAGCAAAAGCAGCGTCACGATACCCGATGTCGTCAGAATTCCGAACAACATAACCCCTGTGGTTTTGTACGGCACCAGCGGAGCAACCACAAGGGGCAGGAAACCAACAGCGATAACAAGGACGTTTCTGCTGATAGCCCGGGCCGGCTCACCGAACAGTTCGGGCAGTATCGACTTCCACGATTTTTTTTCATCGTACAACGACCTGCTCCTGGACAGAAAGTGTATCGCGAAATCGACAGCCATGCCGAGAGACAAAGAGCTCAACACAGCGACCGGCAGGTCGTAGTCTTTTCCGATGAGTCCCGTCACCCCGTAGATCATCAAAAGAGTGATGGTCAGCGGAACCATGCATACAGCCCCCCATAACGGGGAACGGAACAGAAAGCTCATGATGAGAAAAACAATGATGAAACTGCCGGCGAACGATTGCAAAAAACCACTGACGATCTTCTCTTCCAGGACCAGATTGATGTAGTGCAGCCCCGCCCAATTGTATTGCAAAGGAACGGGAGGTTTGTTTTCGGCAAAAAACCTGTCGACAGCCTCGACACAAGCCTTCGTTCCCCTGCTGTCACCGGTCCTGAACTGTAACGTCACATTGGTGCGCTGAAAATCAGGTGTCACCATATGCCACAGATCATGAGGCCGGTGCCCCTGTTGATACTGCATGTAGCATTCGGCAACCCCCTGCAGGCTCTCGGGAATCACAAAATTTTCCGGTTCGCCGTCCGTCAGTTCCTGATTCACTTTTTTAACCACATCGGCAACCGACGAGCTTTTACCGATCAGGTCACCGGATTCGAGGAAACCCTGAAGCTTTGCAACGTATTGCAGAACATCCGGTCTTTTGAAAACGCTCAGTTCTTCTTCCTGACGGTACGCCGAATCAATGAGAGCCTGCAGAAAATCTGACTCTTCATCAAGCAAGGGCTCCTGAAACCTGCGATCGAATGTGTCGATCATTCCGGAAAGCATTGCATGCTCCGAATCGCTTCCGGCCGCGATACTTCCGATGTCTTTTGCAATCTCGCCCATCGTATGCCGCCCGATACCGAACCGGGCGCCCAGATCGTTCAGGCTGGCCGTCATCTCCTCTTTCATTACACGCTTTCTTTCCGCAGTCGCTTCCGGGCTGACGTCACCTTCGAGGATAAGGTTCGCCATATACGTCCCCCCGAAATGCCTGTTCAGGGCGACATCGGCCTTGTGGATAGGATGACTCTCGACAAACCGCTTGGCGTAATTGTCGTTGACCCGGATCTGCCCTATCCCCCATATCCCGAGCAGCACAAGCCCTGCAAACAAGGCCAGAACGAATTTCGGATGCTTCCAGGAAACGAAGCCGATACGCCTCAATCCGCGCGTCAGCAAACCTCTCTTTTCCGTCTCCCTGACCTGCAAACCGAACGATTCCAGCCTTTTATCGGGAATGAACATGATATATGCGGGCACGAACAGGATCGTAACCAGCCACGACACCAGCACGCCGATACTCAGAAACAGCCCGAAAACCTGCGCGGGAGGTATCGGGGCGAACACCAGCGAGCAGAACCCCGCAGCCGTGGTCAATGACGTATAGAGCATCGGAGTGAACAGGGTGTTCATCACCTGCCTGATATTTTCCCTGCGACCCTTTCGCTTGTCGTATACGTCGAAAAACTCGGAAAGGATATGCACTGTATCGACCATCGAAACCGACATCAGGAATATCGGAAGCATCGAACTCAGGATGTGAACCGGATAACCTGCGGCTATCATCGCCCCCATGGTCACGATGATCGAGACCGTGGCGATGAGTATCGGCAGGACAATCATGTGCACCGTCCTGAAAAAGAAAAAAAGCAGCGCAAAAATAACCGCCATCGACAACATCGAACCCAGACCCATCTGGGTGAACATCTCCACACCAATAGCACCCTCGGCAACCGGCAAGCCGGTGATGTGCCACTCTTCGTCGCCCTCCAGTCCGGCGATCTTCTCCTGTAACGCCGTGTAGACCCTGTAACTCAACAGCTTGTCCGTCAACGGCAGGTAGATGCAGAGCGCCTTTGCGTCCTCCGAAACCATTTGCCCTACAAGCAACGGATTCGACAATGCCTTATCGCGCACCGACAATGCTTCTTCCCGGGTTTTCGGCGGTTCCGGCATCAGCCACTCGAAAGAGATCGTTCCCGGTCCCGCCTGGCTCATATGATCCATGAGTGACGGCGCTACCATGTCGACCTCGATCACGCCCTCCATTCCGGAAGGATCGTCCGGGTTCCGCCATTTCAAGGTTTTAGCGAACTCTGTCAGTTCATGAATCCGTCCCAGCGTTTCCACGGTAAACACACCCTGGGAATCCTTTTCGTTGACGACACCCAGAACGACGATCTCGCTGAGTTCGAACGCTTTCTTCGTTTCATTGTGAAAAACCCTCGCAGGCTCCGTTTTCATCAGCATGTTCTCCGGATCGGTATCCATCACAACTTTCGATAAAAACGCCCCGGCAACAATCACAACCATAACCATCAATGCCACCACGATCCTGCTTCTGTTGATCGCCCAATCGATCATCGCGTTTTTCAGCTTTTCAACTATCATTTGACAACTAATTTCTATTATTGTTAGTAAGCCTAACATTTATTATAAAAAAAATCAGAACCCTCCTCTTCTCATCTTCACATCGGAAAGAAACAAAGAAAATCTCTTGAGATCATCTGTGAAGGATTCCAGAAAACTCGCTGCTTCAGCACCAAAATGCTCTTCGAAAACCCTGAAAACCTTATGATGTTTTTCCTCATGATTTGCATGTGCAACCCACCCTTTTGCGGTCAGAAACAGAAGGACTTCCTTGTTATTGCCGATACCGCTTCTCTTCTCAACCAAGCCGGCAAAAGCAAGTTTTCTGATTCTCGCAGATATGGTCGGCTTGGTCACGTTGAACAAGCCGGCAAGCTCGGTTATGTTCATACCTTCATTGTCACCGATCGCCTGAACCGTATGAATTTCTTCACGCCGGAGGGTTTCACCGACACCAAAATCCTGCTCTTCGTCATGCCATCTCATATAGACTTTCGCAATGTCCATAATCGCATCGTTCATGCGATGAAAATCTTTCTCTCTCGCATAATTCTCTGACATTCCAGCAAACATCTGAAGTTACCTGACTAATCCAAAGCAAATCTCTGGCTTTCGCCATCACTTATTCGGCTTTTGTTAGCAATACTAACAAAAAGCAAAGAATAAAACAAAAAAAATAATTACAACGTGAAAAACAAAACATGCACTTCCACCAGTCAGACAAAAAAACGCTCCAGAACATCAGTGACATCCTGAAACGGTCAGCGTACCGGTTTCAGGAAACGGCAGAAAGAGGACTGGCAACAACATATCCCAGCTTCATCCCTTGAGACTGCTCTTCATAGTTGATCTCTAAAGTCTCTCTTTTCTTTACCTCGAATCCACAACCGGCAATCAAGGCGCAGAGGCTGTCGCAGGTAAAAAGATGGTAGGACTTGTGTCCCGATTTCGAGGCACAGTGCTGGTAGCGTTCGAGATTGTCCCGGGTTTCCGCATGGCAGTAGGTCGGCGCGATAAGCACCCCTGACGGCCTCAGCACCCGAAGAGCTTCACGCAACGCCGATTCGGGAGTTTTCATCACATGCAGGGAATTCATAATTACGACGGCGTCGAAAATTCCGTCAGTAAAATCGAGTTCATAGGCGCTTCGCACATGAAACGCGATGTTATCGATACCCGATGCCGCAACTTTTTCCCGCAGAACGGCAATCATTTCCGGCTCCAGATCCAGAGCGTCAACCTGTCCGGCCTGTCGCGCCATCACCAAAGAAACGATCCCGGTGCCGGCCGCAACATCCAGAACTCTTTTTACACGACCGACTTCCCTGCAGATCCTTTTTACCAAAGCATCTATGTCAGGATTCGACTGTTTGTCGAAGTTTCGGGCGTTTTCAGCCCAAAATGAGGTGTGGTCATCTGATATCATAGTACATATTCAAATTATCTGTATGCTTCAAGAAGACTGGCGTGGCTGTCAGCATACATCTACAGGCCTCTCGCCTTTTACTTAAAAAAACAGTAGCTCTTCCCTGCTGTTTGCCAAACATCTTCCCTTCTCAACCGATCCGGCAAAAGCACGTTTCTCTTCCTCAGAAATATCATCGGTTTGATCACACTGCACAACCATTCAAGCTCCGTTATATTCATAACTTCATTGTCACGCTCGACTGGAGAATTCAGGTTCGTCATGCTCTGTTTTTTTCTTACTTGTACGATCACACATTGTTAGCTATACTAACAATAACATCGATAAAACAAAAAATAAATTTCGCAGAAGATTTCTCGATAAACGCCGAAACCACCTGGTTCAGGAAGGTGTGCATGCGATTGACGAGCAGCAGATGATCAAAAAACCGTTTGAACCTTGCAGGAAAATAACAACAACGACATGCTTCGTACCAATAACGGACAGAAACACGGCAACAAGAGGGAGATGCAAACCACGAAGCGTAAAAAACGCCTTTACGATCAGGAGCCGCTCTGTTCAAACTCATTGCAGGCAGATTGCACCATGAAACTGCAGCAGATAGAACTGCATTCAGATTTCTGGATCAGCCTCATGACGACCCCTTCCGACCACAAAACTGCGATCCGGTATCATAAAAAACCGGCGTTGATCGATTTCGGCTTCATTTTGAGCGGGCATCTCAGCCACAGGATACAGGACCGGGATACGGAAAATCGCATCGAAGGCAATAGCGGCCTTTCGGGCATAGGCTTTTTTCCAGACAGGAAAGGTATTGTTGAAATTTCCGGAAACCGGCCTGTACAGATCATGCACATTCATATATCCCCGAAACGGCTTTACGACATGGTATGTGACGATCTTGAAGCCATGCCTCTTACATTCCGGCATGTCCTGACCGGAAATTCCGATGACAGCTATCTGTCAAAAAGCATAATGCCCCCGATAATACGGTCAATTGCGCATGAAATATTCAATGACGGATTTCACGGGCTGCCGAAAAAGCTATTTCTGGAAAGCAAGGCCCTGGAAATACTCACCCGGAGGCTGGGTCAGCTTATAGCGTCACATGACACATGCCATAGCATAAACGGTCTGAACCTGAACGAAACAGAACGTATCCGGAACGCAAGAGAATGGCTCATACGTGACCTTTCCTCTCCACCTTCCCTCCGTGATCTCGAAAACCGGTTCTGCCTGAACAGAAACAAACTGCAGACCGGATTCCACATACTTTACGGAAACAGTGTCTTCGGACACTTGCGTGAACATAAGATGCAAACAGCTCATTTTCTGTTGGGGAAAGCCGACATGAACGTCAGCCAGGTTGCCAGGTCTGTCGGCTATGAAAATGTCAGCCAGTTCACCAAAGCATTTAAAAAAAGATTCGGCGTCCTTCCGAAACAGCACCGGCAATCGTTCATGAATACATGATCCCCGACTCGCCTGGCCATTTCCTCTCCCTCTCTTACTGTCTGGAATAAAAAAATGCGCCTTTTCAGAGTCGCTTTTCACTAAGAGGCGGATCCTGCACACTCCCTTAACACCCTGCCTTCCATCACACATATATCGACCGTCGTTCATTGAGGGACCCACAGACGAATTTCAGGCGAGCAGGAGCAAAAAAAGGGCCTGCAGGAGCAAAGATTTGAACAGAGATGGCTTATTCTTAACCGGATCAATTAAAGAAACCATCATTCCACAACAATTTTCTTCAAAACCGTTCCGGGTTTTGTAGATCTGAAACATATGGAGACAGTTCCAGATGAACGTTTTCCCTGGAAAAAACAACGAAGTTCAGACAAGAAACCGTTTCCTCAGTCTCGTCATCACTATCGTCCTCTTGACGGGTCATACAGCTTACGCGGCGGACAATCCGCAAAGATCGATCATGCATCATCAGCTCGATCCAATCACGGTAACCGCTCAAAAACAATCACAGGACGTCCAGGATATACCCAATAGTATTACCGTGCTGAACGACGAGGCTATTGAGGAAGCGCACATCAGCGATATGGATCGCCTCTCTGACAACGTTCCGAGCCTTGAGTTTTACAATTTCGGCAGCCGACGGCACAGCCTGACCTTCATGCGGGGCATCAAGAGCCTCCACAATGCAGAACCTGCTATCGGCTACTATGTCGACGGGGTCAACTATTCCAAATCCTATATGTTTGATTTTCCGCTCTTTGACGTGGAACGCATCGAGGTTCTGCGGGGCCCCCAGGGAAGCATCTACGGGCGCAACACTATGGGAGGCGTCATTAATATCTATACCAGAAAGCCTGATAACCGGACCACTATCGGGCTCACGGGCTCACTGGAAAATTATGATTCCCGTGAACTACAGGGCTACCTGCGTATGCCGCTTATCGAGAACAGGTTATTCCTCGGTATAGCCGGACTTGTCTCGGCAGGGGACGGTTACATGACAAACGATTACGGCTCAGGCAGGAACGGCAGGTATACGGACGGGCAATCAGGCCGCCTGCAACTGCGATACATGCCAGGCTCCACCTGGGACATCACGCTTGCTCTTGACGGCCAGCAACACGACGAAGGCGCTTTTGTATTCCGAAGAACGGAAAGAAACGCTTTCGTCAAGAATGGTATGTTCGCTGCAGACAAACGGTACCATTACTCCCACGATTTCGAGGGAAAAGCGGAAAACAGGTACTGGGGGTCATCACTGAATATCACTCATGATTTGAATTTCGGTCGGCTCACCTCCATTACAGGTTTTCGAACGTATGACAATGAGGAGATGATCGATACCGATTTCAGTCCGCTGGATATGGCCAGGATGAGATATGTCATAGATGAAAAAAACTTTTCTCAGGAAATAAGGCTTGCCTCACCGGAGAGGTCCCGTTCATTTCAATGGCTTACGGGTGTATCTTATTTTTATACCGATAGTCAGAACAAGGCAACCACCTACTATCGCCCGGCAATGGCAGGAAGCCCTGCCAATCCTTTTCGACCGCTCACAGATGAGCGGCTGAAAGCCACAGAAAGCAACAACGAAGGGATAGCTGTATTCGGCCAGGCAACCTGTCCGCTCCTTGAGAAGCTTGACCTCACCATGGGACTCCGCTACGAATATGAACAAGCAGCAATGGATGCTGCCATCACCGACTCACCTGAGGGAGGAACGAGTTCGACAATCATCAGTCCGTCTCTGGATAATGACTTCAGCGCCCTGTCTCCCAAGGCCAGTCTGACATGGCATTTCAATGAGGAACGTATGATCTATGCGACCTTTGCCGGAGGATACAGAAGCGGGGGATTCAACGTTTTCGGTGAAAAGGGTACATATGATGAAGAGTACAGCAGGCTTTATGAAATCGGTGTTAAATCCGTTTATTTTGACAACCGTCTGAGACTGAATCTCGCAGGATTTTATACCGATATCGAAGATGAACAGATAGCTCTCTTCGATACAGATACGAATCAACCCTACATAAGCAATGCCGGCGCATCCCACAGGCTCGGCCTGGAAGCCGAAGCAGAGGCCGTTGTTCTGCCCGGACTGGAGCTGAGCACCTCGTTCAGTTGGATCGAAGCCGAATACGATGACTACAACGACCCTGCCACCGGCAAGAATTACGAAGGGAACTCTGTTTTCGGTGTACCGGACTATACATTCAATATTGCCCTGCAATACCGGAGACCACTATCTGCCCGATGGGGCCTGTTCAGTCGCGCAGAACTCTCCGGCGTGGGTACCCGCTATTTCGACGATGCCAACACAGTCAAGGATCCCCCTTACGAATTGCTCAATCTTAAACTGGGTGTAGAAAGCGATCATCTGGACTTCTACGCGTGGGCTTACAACCTTCTGGACCGGCATTACATCCTTTTCGAAAACGTAGCCAAGGGTATTGCCGAAGATGGAAAACCGCTTACTGCCGGAATATCGATGACGTACCGTTTCTAAACGTTCTATGTCCCTTCGCCCATAGGCCATGAAGAGGGGCATAATCACGAAAAGTATTACAATGTTTCAAGCCATTCGAAGCAGAACAGCAGCCAAGGCCGGTCTCCTGATTTCCATGTATATGTGCCAGACACTGTCGCTGGGTTATGTATTCGGCTGCCTGCCGGTCATCATGCGTCAACAGCAGATGTCGCTCAAAAGTATCGGTGCGCTCTTTCTTCTGCATCTTCCCTGGGCTTTTAAATTCATGTATGCATCATGGGTAGATCGCTTGTATCTCCCCTCCGTCGGACGACGACGATCCTGGATAGTCCCCCTGCAATGGTTAGCAGCACTGATTCTCCTGTGTCTATCCGGGACGCCTCCCGAAACGCATTTCAGCACGATGTACCTGCTGGTATTGTCGCTCCATATCGTCATGGCAACCAACGATATTGCGGTCGACGGCTATGCCACAGATATCCTGTATCCTCATGAACGTACCTGGGGCAATACAATCCAGTCCGGAGCCCGTTTCGCCGGTATGATGCTTGGCGGCGGGCTCATGCTTTTTCTGCATAGTTCTCTCGGCTGGCAGAATGTCTGCCTGGTCCTTTCCGGGATCGTGATACTGCTGAGCCTTCCGGCAACAGTTCACCGGGAACTTCCGGCGGTAAACAAAACGTCTGCCATCAGGAATGATGAAACCCCGGGTACGTTTTCATTTCTGAAAACGCCCACTGTCAGGAGATTGCTGCCGATACTGATTCTACCGACGACCTTCGTTTTTACCGGTATTCAAATGCGTATGCCCTTGTTTGTCGATCTGGGCCTCGACACCCGTTCTCTTGGAACCATCATGATGCACTGGGCTTACCCTGCAGGGCTTGCCGGAACCATTATCAGCGGCTGGCTGCTGAACAGGATCGGCGAAAACAGTTTTCTTCGCCTTTTCAGTGCCCTGGCACTGTCGGTTACAGCCTTTACCTTTTTCTGTGCAGTAAACGGGAAGATAAAGCTCGAACAAGCGACTGCTGTCCTTTCGATGGATACTATCCTGACCGGCAGCATTCATGTCTGGGCCTACAACCGAATAATGGAGGTCAGCACCGGAAAACATGCAGGCACCGGATTTGCAGCCCTCAGCAGCTTGTTCATTATTGTTCCACTTACCTGCTCGCCCTTGTTCGGTGCTGTCGGCGACCAATGGGGCTTTGTCACACTTTATGCAATCCTGAGCGCCCTCATCCTAGCAGGCGCTATCGTCGCTGATCAGATGCAGAGACAAACACAAAACAGGTCATCACTAGCGCTTGCTACTCGCACCCGTGAACCTCGATAAGAAATGCCAAGGGAGAACACATGGGTGGCAGAGTTCTCATCATGATGCCGATGCAATTGTAGTCTATGCGCTGATGTGCCACTCTTTGACTCTTTGTTGCGCTGACCACATATTGAAGTATTTCCCCCTTCTTGCGATCAGTTCATCATGTTTTCCGCTTTCTACTATTTCGCCGTTATCGATAACCAGGATGTTATCCGCTCCGGAGATCGTGGACAATCGATGAGCGATAACGATCACCGTTTTATCTTCTACAAGTTTATCTATCGCATTCTGCACCGCCACTTCACTCTCCGTATCCAGGGCGGCGGTGGGCTCGTCCAGAATAACGATGGGCGCGTTTTTCAGGATGGCACGGGCGATGCTGATCCTCTGCCGCTCTCCTCCGGAAAAACTGCCGCCGATATCGCCGGTTCTGGTGTTGTACCCATCAGGCAATCTCGATATAAACTCATGGCAATAGGCCGCTTGGGCGGCGTCTTTAACCATTTCATCCGTTGCGTCCGGATTCGCCATTTTGATATTGTTCAGGATGGTATCATCGAACAGGTATACATCCTGAAAAACAACGGATATGTGCTTCATCAGGTCGTCGGAGTCCATGTTTCTGATATCCACCCCGCCGATTGTAATGTTACCCTGTTGTGTATCCGCATATCTCATCATCAGCCGGGTCAATGTTGTTTTACCGCTGCCGGAGTCCCCTACTATCGCAGTCATGGTTTGATTGGGCATGTGGAAACTCACGTCTTTGACTGCCCTCTTGTCCTGAGTTGCATACGTAAAATCGACGCGCTCAAACGTAATGTCATAGTTTTCCGGCTTTTGGACGGGATCATGGATTTTCAACGGCTCATCTGTCAGCACAGCTTTAATCCTGTGGAAGGAAGAATCGATCAGGTCAAATAATTTTATGACATTGACCAGCACCGATATCGGTTCGGCCAGTCGGGCGACAATAACGACACAGGCAGCCAGGGTTACCAGCTCCAGCGTATCATTCAACACAAAAAAAGAGCCGAAGAATACGATAACCAGGAGAACCGCCTGGACGATAATACCCATCAGAACAAACGGTGCCTGAGCTTTATAAAGCCCCTGTGTCTGTGTGGATCTGACGTGTTTAATGGCCTTCTGCAGCTTCTCGGCATCCAGGCCTGTTTTATTCACTGCCCGTAAAACCGGCAGCCCCTGTATATATTCAATAAAACCAGCTTCAAGATCCGCGTTGGCCCGGTTAAATTCCCTTTTATCGTCAATATTGGCATTCCGGATACGATAATACAGCGGTATCGCCAACGGGAAAAGCACAATCATCATCAGGGCCAGCCTGTAATCGACAAAAAATGTGACCGCGATAATCGTGGTGGGCAGAAACAACAACTGTGCGATTATCGATCCGACCATTCCCATCAGCATAACGGATTCCTCGACATTGCTGGCAAAAATGGCATTCAGATCGCCTGTCTTATATGCGGACAGCTTTTCCAAAGGCATTTTTCTCAGGCTGATCCCAAGCTTTGTTCTCAAGGAATAAACGACGTCAACGATTTTGCCTTTGAAATCGAAATTGTGCCCTTTCCATTTTGTCGCCAACGATACTACGCTCAACAGGATCATGATGCCCAAAATGGTCAAAACCTCGGAGATGATGATATCATCGGCGAACATTCGCGTCAACAAGGGGTAGAACATGCCGAATGCAAGGCCCTGCGTGATGAACGCAACTGCAAAATAGGCCAGGCTTTTTTTAAAGGCACCCGCATACTCTCCCGTCAGTTCCAGAGTTAATTTGTATATCCCGTATGCAGACGTGAATGTGTTTTTTTTCATGATTTTTCCCCCTCATGATGGATATCCCAAGTTCGCGCCTTTTCATAATTGCGCCAAAGTCTCTCGTATGTTCCCTGTTTTTCGAGCAGCTCGTCATGCCTGCCGGTTTCCGTTATTTCGCCCTGGTCGAAGACCACGATCTGTTCGACATCCTTGATGGTGGACAACCGATGCGCAATGACGATCACCGTTTTGTTTTTCAAAAGATTGGACAACGCCTTGACAATCTCTTCTTCGTTCTCCGGGTCAGCAAACGCGGTGGCTTCATCAAGCACAATGACGGGTGTATTTCTTAAAATCGCCCGGGCAATGGTGATCCTCTGCTTCTGGCCGCCCGACAGGTTCACTCCCCTGTCTCCGGCCGTCGTTTCATATCCTTTCGGCAGCGTCATGATGAAATCGTGTATCTGCGCAGCCCTGGCGGCTTCGATCATTTCTTCGTTCGTCGCGGTTTCGTTGGCGATCTTGATATTGTTGGCCAGAGTATCGTTAAATAAAAAGGTATCCTGAAAAACGAACGTGACCGTATCCATCAGTGTTTTCGTTTCAATATTCCTGATATCGACCCCGCCGATCCTGATAGTGCCTTCTGTTATATCCCAAAACCTGGGGATCAGCTTGGCCACGGTACTTTTCCCGGCGCCGCTGGGTCCGACCAATGCTGTAGTGGTATCTTGAGGAACGCTGAAGCTGACGTTTTTCAAGGCGTAATTATCCTGCGAATTATATTTGAATGAGACATTCTCAAAAGCTATATCGAATTTTTCCGGCCGCTCGAACGATTGTGAAACTGCAAGCTCGGGCAACTCCATGATTCCATGGATCCTCACAGCCGCAGCCTTGGATTTTTTAAGAAAATCCCTCATCCACATGAGCGGCATCAAGGCATCGGCCATACCGGTACTGACCATGAGCGCGGCGATAAAAGGCACGAATTCCAGGCTTCCCTGCGTAACAAAAAACAATCCCGCGATGGTCAGCGCCAGAAGGGTTGGCAGAGGATTCAAAATGGTTAAAGCAATCTGGCCGGCTGTGCCTGTTGCCGCGATCCACGCTTTGCCAAAGGTCCGGAATCGCTCAAGCGCGTTGTAATATCTTTTGAAGGAGGTGGTGCCGTCATCGAAGGTTCGCACAACCGGCATGGCCTGAACAAACTCGATTACCGCCCTGTTTACCTCGGACTGATTTTCATCGTATTTTTCCCTGTGACCGGCGTCGTCTTTCATGACAAAATACATAATGCCTGCGCCCAGAACCAACACGCCTGTAGCCACTATCGCCAACCTGTAGTCTATGATCAACAGCGCGATAAAAGAAGCGACGGGCGCGGCAAGGCTCTTGCCAACCATGGGTGTGCTGTCGGCCACAAAAGCGTGCAGGTTTTTTACGTCATCCAGGAGCACCTTTTTGAGAGACCCCGTACCGGTGGAAATGATATATCCCAATGGGATCTTTGCCAGTCGGGCAGTGAGACGCGTTCTTAATATTTCTTCAAGTTTGAATGCCCCCAGGTGAGATACGACAAAAGAATAGTAATTGATCAGGAAATTCAGGATTATCACCAACACCAGAATCAGAAAAGACTGCTGAAAACTTAATGGCATGCTGTAAAGCCCGAGGCTGCCTCCGCTCGCTGCCAGCAATATGAATATCATAACGGAGGTTATACTGCCCGTTACCGCCATTCCGACGGCCGTGATGATGTAGCCTTTTACAGGGCCCGTGATGGCCCATAGCCCCTTTTGACTGTTATTGTTTCTATTCATTCAATCATTTCCTTGAAGTGTCCGGATATCTTTTATCTATCGGGAAGATCCGATTCTCATATGCACCATCGAGCACACACCCAGCATATCCGTAATGGTTCCCATGATCTTAAATTGCAGCGCAACCCCCTTCTTCATTCCCTTTGACATAGGGATCGCACTTATAACCCTGATCCTCTCATCCCACTTTTCGAGGGACGATACCGGCTTCAATCCCCATCCGCCATCCATGGACATCCCCATACCGCCTTTTTTCAATACCTGCTTTTTCGCGATCTTCATTCCCATAGGCGAGAGTGCATCAAAGAAAAACTCACATTCGTTGAAACGATCTGCCGCTTTCATGAAAAATGTTTTGATCTGTTCTTCATTGAAATACATGAACACACCCCCGGCCAGGAACAGTAAACCGTCCCGAACCTCTATTTCATCAAACCATGCAGTATCCAGAAGCGAGGACGCTATGCTTTTGTGCCTGTCGCTGTCTTCATAGAAGTTCTTTCTAAGCTCGATCACATCCGGCAGGTCCAGTTCATAAAACATGATCATGCCGTTATCGATACGGCTGAAGGTGGTGTCCAGTCCGCAGCCGATATTGACTATGGTCGCTTCGGGATGTTTTTTGATGAACTCGCGAGCCACTCTGTCCGTATGCAGACTTCGTGCGACCCAGCCATGCTGTGACATGGCCTGGGTTTTTTCGATATCCGAAAAATCGTAGTCAATTTGCTGCATGATCTCCACCGCACGTTCATCGATCAACCGCGGGTTGTTCTTTTGTGTTTCGTATGCCCTGCCCCACAACGGCAGTAACAGGGTTTCCTCGATAGTGCCTGTCTTGATCTTGATCTTTTTATCCATAGCTCATTTTCCTTGTTGATCGGGTCAGTTCAAAACGGTATACCTCTCCCCCCCCCTGTATTAGGACACCTCTAACCTGAATAATTCATGAGCGTTCAAACACCCGACCCCCGATCGTTCTTCTTTCGGGGTTCGTCGTCGCTATCGGGATCGGGAATCGATCTTTTCCCCAACTGGTCACTAAGCCCGATACCAATCGGGCGTCGTCACCAAGCTCGGCAAAGCCGGCGTCGTCTTTCGTCACTGCTTTTTCGATCCCGGCGCCGGTATCGGAATCGAAACACCTCTATGAGTTAGAACCGGTAAGCAAGTTGCAGCCCGATCTCCCGAGGGGAACTGTAGTTATTGTAATAGCCGTAAAAATTCAACATGTCATATTTGATATCGAACAGATTGTATGCATACACGTAAACATCGAGTTGATCGAATTCATAGCCGATTTTCGCGTTGACCAGTTTATATGCATCCATTTTTTCCTGGTTGGCCTTATCGATATACATATCGCCATAACCCATCAGGTCGGCCGAAAGGAACAAACCTTTTCCATGCCTGTACATGGCTCCCAAATTAAAAGTATATTCCGGCGCAAACGGGTTCTTGTTCCCTGAATAATCCCCCCGTTTATCTTTGAAGGTGTCGAAGGCGGTATCATTATATCCAAGCCCGGCAGTGATGGCCAGGCCTTCCAGCACCCTGGCTGTCAGTTCGATCTCCACCCCTTTGGCCGTGGCCTCGGCCGCATTGGTAATATAGGTGATCATGGGAGTTATCCCTTCCTCTACCTGCATATCCTTGATATCCATATAGTAAACGCTGGCGTTTACCAACAGGCGATTTTCCAGAAAGCTTGTTTTGACACCAACCTCGTAGTTCCAGAGATCCTCGGGATCATAGGTTCTGTATTCAACATCAGTCGCCGTATAATTGAAACCGCCGGTCCGGAACCCCTCCGCAACAGTGGCGTAAACATTTACCTGAGGTGAGAACCGATACTGCAGGCTGAGCTTGGGAGTGATTTTGTCCCAGGATTTATCTGTATCTATTATAAGCAAGTCATCCTCGTAATCCATGTTCTGCTTCTCGTATCTGAGCCCTGCAATCAGGTGGAGTGCCTCTATCAGGCCGTAATCAATCTGGCCGAACAGGGCATAGGAATCCCCACTGAGCTCCCGTTTCGTCGTCGGCGTCCTGGAGTTGTCTGTCAGGATATTCCCCATATCAATATCAATCAAATGCATATCCCCATACAGGCCTACCAGTCCTTTCATACGCCCGAACTGCCAGTTGAGCCTGATTTCCTGGGACCATCTGGAATATTCAGAATCCATGTAGACATGGTAAATATGCATGGGACTGAAATCAAAATCCCTCTCCGCATCCCAACCGGTCATTTTCCTTGCAGTAATGGACGTCAAACGCATGGAATCGTTCACATCATAGGCAATTTTCAAAGAATGGATATCATTGTAGGTTTCCTTCATTGACCGCAAATCGGAATTTATTGTTCGTTCGGGTAGTGCGGGAAGTCCAAACATGGCCATAGTCTCCTCGTTACCAGCCTGGGAGTTCCCCCCCTCATCCGAGGCCAGCCGGGACAGGATCAAAGAAATGTCCCAGTCCGGAGAAGGGGTCCATCTGAGATGTGCACGACCGTAATACCGTTCACGGTCATCATCGGTTTCCCCCAGATAGGTGTTTTCTATAAAACCGTCCTTACTGTCGTATTGCCCGATGAGACTGAAAAACAGTTTGTTTTGAACAAGAGGGCCGCTCACCGATCCCATGGCAAGCCGCTTATTGTCCTCACCATATTCGATCCCTGTTTTCCCCCGCCACTCGTTATCCGGCTGGCGCGTGATGATACTGATGACCCCGGCTTCAGTATTTTTACCGTACA
>JANQHB010000022.1 GCA_028277225.1 Chlorobium sp. | reverse complement strand
TCATATATCGTCAGATTGCAGGGGCCATTTCGTGTAACAATGGCGTAACAAAAACAATATAAAAAAGGCTCAATAACACTCAAAAACGACGAAAACCGGGCGATTCAGGGGGTAAAAAGGGGAAAGAAAAAAGCCCGCAAACTCTTTATTTGCAGGCTTTTACAGGCTTTGTGGGTGATAGAGGAGTCGAACCTCTGACCTCTACCATGTCAAGGTAGCGCTCTAACCAACTGAGCTAATCACCCGAAGGGCTGTAAATATACGACTTCGTCCGTCAAATGCAAAGGCATCAGACGGTTGTGTCAGGCTGTTTTTTTCTTTTTTCCGTCGTCGCAGAAAAATTCCGGTTCGCCTTCCCCTTCGATCACCTCCCTGGTGATGACACACTTGCAGACTCCATCCATGGACGGCAGTTCGAACATGATGTCGATCATGATCCCTTCGAGAACCGAGCGGAGCGCACGGGCTCCGGTGCCTCGTTCTATTGCGATTTCGACTACCTTGTCGAGGGCACTGTCTTCAAAGGCCAGGTCGCACTCTTCCATTTCGAAAAGCTTCCTGTACTGCTTGACAAGGGCGTTTTTCGGTTCGACGAGGATGTTGCGAAGCGCGACGGTATCGAGCGGATCGAGGGTGGAGATCACCGGCAGGCGGCCGATGAATTCTGGTATGAGCCCATATTCGTGGAGATCGTCCTGCGAGACTTCCTTGAGGATCTCCGGATCGCTTTCGAGCTGCTGTGCCTTGACCTTGGAGCCGAAGCCGATGGACGACTTGGCCACCCTGCGGCCGATAATCTTGTCGAGGCCTTCGAACGCACCGCCGCAGATAAAGAGAATGTTTTTGGTGTTGACATTGATGAGCTGCTGCTCGGGGTGTTTCCTGCCCCCTCTCGGCGGCACGCCGACAACAGCTCCTTCGAGGATCTTCAGGAGTGCCTGCTGAACGCCCTCGCCGGAAACGTCTCGCGTGATGGAAACGTTGGCCGATTTGCGGGCGATCTTGTCGATCTCGTCGACGTAGATGATGCCTCTTTCGGCCCTTTCGAGGTTGAAGTCCGAGGCCTGGAGCAACCTTGCGAGAATTGTCTCGACGTCGTCGCCGACATAACCGGCTTCGGTCAGTGAGGTTGCATCGACGATGGTGAACGGTACTTCGAGAAGGTTGGCGAGCGTCTGGGCAAGCAGGGTTTTTCCGGTTCCGGTCGGGCCGATCAGCATGATGTTGCTTTTCTCGATGACCACATCGTCATCCTCCCGCACCCATTCGGTTGACTCGATCCGCTTGTAGTGGTTATAGACGGCGACGGAAAGAGATTTCCGGGCCCGTTCCTGGCCGATCACGTACTGACCCAAGGAATTCATGATGGATTTCGGAGAAACAAGTCTCGGCCTGAACGGCTTGTCTCCCTCCTGCGAAGACGGAGGTTTTATCGCACTGATATCCTTGCGCAGGATATCGACAGAACTCATGATGCATCGGTCGCAGATAAACGCGTTCGGTCCGGCAACCATGCTGTTGACCTCGTCACTCCCTCTTCCGCAGAACGAACAGTGAACGACGTCTCCCCCGTCACGGTTCTTTTTGCCTCCTCCTTTCATGCCATTGTCATCTTTGCTCATAAAAACAGTCCCTGTTCGACACCGTCTTGATTAAAACCCCATCCTCGCAAGACTGTCGAGAATATGCTGTATCGCAATCGTTAGTTTCGGATGGTCTTCTTCGAAATGTCCGACTGCATCACCAAGACGTTCAGCCAGCCCTTCATGCTCATCTTCGATATCTGTCTCTTCCTTGACAAGGCGGCTGATATTCTCTTTCAACTCACCGAGAACTTCACCCGTACGTTCATCGACAGTATCGGTCTTTTCAAGCTCCTCGTGCAACTGTACGAGAAGTTCCTGCAATTTCTGTTTTTCCATACGGTAAAGATGATTATGGTCACGGGAGGTTTGTCGAGCCCATCAGGTACCGGTCACATTCCCTCGCGGCTGCACGTCCTTCATTGATCGCCCAGACAATAAGGCTCTGACCTCTCCTTGCATCGCCTGCGGCAAAAACCTTTACCATGCTGGTCCTGAAGTCGCCGTAATCGGCCTTGATATTGGATCGACCGTCCTGTTCCACTTTCAGTTGTTGTAATAACTCTTCTTCGGGCCCTAAAAATCCCATGGCAAGAAGGATCATGTCAGCCGGGATTTTTTCTTCCGTACCGAAAACCGGTTTGGGCACCCAGCGTTCCTCCTTTTTTACCCATTCGACCTCACAGACTTCGAGTCCGGTCAGCTTTCCGTTTCCGTCGCACAGAAGCTTCTGGGTCATCATGCTGAAACGCCTGGGGTCTTTGCCCTGCACTGCCGCGGCTTCTTCCTGGCCGTAATCGACCTTGAGTGTTTTCGGCCACTCCGGCCAGGGATTGCTCGATTCGCGATCCTCCGGCGGTTCCGGCATGATCTCGAGCTGGACGACGCTTTTGCACTCCTGGCGGATGGAAGTCGCAACACAGTCGGTCCCGGTGTCGCCGCCGCCTATCACCACGACATTCCTGCCTTTTGCGTTGATCGCGGGATTCAGACCTTCAAGCAGGGCTTTTGTGCTCGAACGAAGGTAGTCCATTGCAAAATATATTCCCTTGCACTCCCTGCCCTCGACATCAAGGTCTCTCGGTTTGGTCGCACCGGTACAGAGCGTTACGGCATCGAACTCATCAAGCAGCTTTTCGGTCGGATAGTCCTTTCCGACTTCCGTATTCACGACAAAGGTGATCCCTTCTCTCTCCATGAGACCGATACGGCGCATGACAACCGCTTCCTTGTCGAGCTTCATGTTCGGAATACCGTACATGAGCAGTCCGCCGATCTTGTCATCGCGCTCGAAAACAGTAACGTTATGACCGGCCATGTTCAACTGGTCGGCACATGCAAGCCCCGCCGGACCCGATCCCACGACCGCAACACGTTTACCGGTCCGTTTCGAAACCGTCCTCGGCTTGACCCACCCTTCGGCAAATGCGTGCTCGATAATGGAGCATTCGATATTCTTGATCGTGACAGGAGGCTCGATGATCCCGAGTACGCAGGAACCCTCGCACGGAGCGGGACAGACCCTGCCGGTAAACTCCGGAAAATTGTTGGTTTTCATGAGGCGGGCGTAGGCCTCGCGCCAGAAATCCTTATAGACATGATCGTTCCACTCGGGGATCAGGTTGTGGATCGGACATCCTGATGTCATTCCGCTGAGCATGAATCCCGTATGACAGTAAGGAGTACCGCAGTCCATGCAGCGCGCGCCCTGTTCACGAAGAGCGTCGACCGGCATTTCCTCGTGGAACTCGTTCCAGTCTTTTATTCGCTCGAGAGGCGGCCTGTCCTCCGGAAGAGCCCTCTCGATCTCCAAAAATCCTTTGACTTTCCCCATACTACTTCATTCGTTGTACTGTTTCTCTGCTGCACCGTTGCTAGTTTCCGGAAACACGCGCCGGATCGCTGATATTTTTCTCGAACGCGGCCATGATCGCATCGTCACCTTCCAACCCCGCTTTCATGACGGTTTCCATGGCTTCCATGGCACGTTTGAAATCGTGCGGATAGACCTTGACAAAACAGGTTCTTGCATGCTTCCAGTCATCAAGAATTCCTGCAGCAAGGGTACTTCTGGTATAGTCCCGGTGCCGTTCTATCATGGCGCGCAGTTTTTCGAACTCCTGTTCTTCGTCTATCTTGTAGAGCCCTGCCATCTGGCAGTTGCAGTGCTCGTCGAACGTATCTTCAGGATCATAGACATAGGCAACACCCCCGGACATACCCGCCCCGAAATTCTTTCCTGTCGAGCCGAGGATAACAACCGTTCCGCCGGTCATGTACTCGCAGCAATGGTCTCCAACCGCTTCAACGACGGCTTCGAGACCGCTGTTCCTGACACAGAACCTCTCGCCTGCCATACCCCGTATATAGGCTTCGCCGGATATAGCGCCGTAAAATGCGACATTACCGATAATGATGTTCTCCTCCGGCTTGAATGTCGACTGTTTGGGAGGATACGCGATGATCTTGCCGCCCGACAAACCCTTGCCGAGATAATCGTTCGCGTCACCTTCGAGTTCAATTGTCATTCCTTTGGGAATGAACGCCCCGAGGCTCTGTCCGGCAGACCCCCGGAACCTGATGTGAATGGTATCGTCCGGCAATCCTTCACCGCCATGTGCTTTTGTCACTTCGTTGCCGACAATCGTACCGGCAACACGGTCGGTGTTCCGGATCGGCAGCGTCGTGTTGACACGCTCTTTATGCTTGATCGCCGGTTCGCAGATTTTCAGAAGCGTCCTGATGTCGAGCGACTCATCGATCCCGTGATCCTGATCACAGGTTTTATAGAGCGTCTCGTTCTCGTCTTCGGGCTCGGCCATATAGAGGATCTTGGAAAGATCGATCCCTTCAGCCTTCCAGTGATTGACGGCCTTGTTCATTTCGAGCCTGTCGGTACGCCCCACCAGTTCGTTGAGCGTCCTGACACCCATACGGGCCATATATTCACGAACACCCTCTGCGAGGAAACGCATGTAGTTTTCGACATGCTCCGGTTTTCCGGTAAAGTTTTCCCTCAGTTCCGGGTTCTGGGTAGCAATGCCGACCGGGCAGGAATCCTCCTGGCAGGCCCGCATCATAATGCAGCCCATCACAACCAGCGCGGTCGTTGCAAAACCATACTCTTCTGCACCGAGCAGGGCCGCTATCACGATATCCCTCGCTGTTTTCATCTGCCCGTCAGCCTCGACGATAATACGGCTCCTGAGGTTGTTGAGCACCAGGGTCTGATGTGTTTCGGCAAGTCCGAGTTCCCAGGGCATTCCGGCATGCATGATGCTCGAAAGCGGCGAGGCGCCTGTTCCGCCGTCATGACCACTGATAAGCACAACGTCGGCATGCGCTTTTGCCACTCCGGCTGCAATGGTCCCGACACCGACACTCGAAACGAGCTTGACGTTGATGCGGGCGTCGCGGTTGGCGTTTTTGAGATCGTGGATCAGCTGTGCAAGATCCTCGATCGAGTAGATATCGTGGTGAGGCGGCGGCGAGATAAGCCCCACTCCGGGCGTGGAAAGACGCGTCTTGGCGATCCACGGATACACTTTTGTCCCCGGAAGCTGCCCGCCTTCGCCCGGCTTTGCTCCCTGGGCCATCTTGATCTGGATTTCGCGTGCGTTGGTCAGATACTCGCTGGTCACGCCGAAGCGCCCCGAGGCCACCTGTTTGATCGCCGACATTCTCGAATCACCGTTGGGTTCGGGCCGGAAACGGTCTGTCTCTTCACCGCCTTCACCGGTATTGCTTTTACCGCCGAGGCGGTTCATGGCGATAGCCAGCGTCTGGTGCGCTTCCTTGCTGATCGAACCGTACGACATTGCGCCGGTCTTGAAACGGCAGACAATATCCTCGACAGGCTCGACTTCCTCGATCGGAACGGGGGACTTGCCAAACCGGATTCCCATCATACCCCGAAGGGTGAAAAGCTCCTCGTTCTGTTCGTCGATCAGCTTTTCATACTCCTTGAACATCTCGTAATCCCCGGTACGGCAGGCATACTGGAGTATATGAATGGCTTCCGGGCTGAGCAGATGACTTTCACCGTCATAACGCCACTTCCTGACACCGCCGCTCTCAAGCCCTGGGTCGACGTCATTTCCGGACATCGGGAACGCAGCTTCATAGCGCTTGCGCACCTCGGCGGCTACAACCTCGATACCGACACCCTCGATACGCGAAGCCGTTCTCGGGAAATAGGCGTCTACCAGACGGGAATTGAGACCTACGGCCTCGAATATCTGCGCGCCGTTGTAGCTTTGAACGGTCGAAATACCCATCTTGGCCATGGTCTTGACAACACCCTTGACGATAGCCTTGATATAGTTCTTCACAGCCGTATCGGCTTCGATACCCTCGATGCGTTTTCTTTCGACCAGATCCTTTATCGATTCAATCGCCAGGTACGGGTTGATCCCGCCGACACCATATCCGATCAGAACCGCAAAATGATGAACAGTTCTCGGTTCTGCCGACTCGAGGATCAGACCGGCACGGGTACGGAGCCCTGCATTGATGAGGAAATGGTGCACCCCGGATGCGGCAAGCAGCGCAGGAATGGGAGCATACGACTCATCGACCTTTTGCCTGTCGGAAAGGATGATCAGGTTCGTTTTCTTTGTGATCTCCTGTTCACATTGTCTGCAGATATCCTGCATGGCGTTCTCGATACCCCTGCCGCCATCCCTGAGCTTGTAGAAGATCGGTATCGTGACGGTCTTGAAACCGGGGCGGTCGATCGTACGAATTCGTTCCAGTTCTTCGTCGGTCAGCACAGGACGAGCGATCTTGAGCCGTTGACAGCTTTCCTCGGCCGGTTTGAGCAGATTGCCCTCCTCACCAAGCATGACCATTGTCGAGGTGATCACCTCTTCGCGTATCGAATCGATCGGAGGGTTGGTGACCTGGGCGAAAAGCTGTTTGAAATACTCATACAGCAGCTTGGGTTTGCTCGAAAGCGCTGCCAGAGGAACGTCGTGGCCCATCGACCCGACTCTTTCGACAGCGTTCTTCGACATCGACAGCAGGTGCAGGTTTATATCCTCTTCCGTATACCCGTAGAGTTTCTGCCGGTTGACGAGAGGCACAGTCTCTTTATGCTGCTTTAAAGCGCCGCCGGAGGGCAGGGATTCAAGTGCCACAAGGTGCTTGTTCAGCCATTTCTCATACGGCTGCTCCCTGGCAATCGTCTCTTTGATCTCCTCATCGGAAATGATCCTTCCCTGTGCCGTATCGACAAGAAACATCTTGCCCGGCTGCAGACGGTCCTTTCTGAGAATCCTTTCAGGCTCGATATCGAGCACACCGGCTTCGGACGCCATGACCACAAGGCCGTCCTTGGTGATGTAATAGCGCGATGGACGAAGACCGTTACGGTCAAGAATAGCACCAACCTGGACGCCGTCGGTAAACGCGACGGAAGCAGGACCGTCCCACGGCTCCATCAGGCAGCTGTGATATTCGTAAAAAGCCTTTTTTCTCTTCGGCATGTCACTGCCGTTCCAGGGTTCCGGGATCATCATCATTGCCGCATGCGCAAGTGAACGGCCGCTCATCGTCAGGAGTTCAAAGACGTTGTCGAGAATCGCAGAATCACTCCCTTCTTCCATGACAACAGGCTTGAGATGCTCGAGACTGCTTCCGAAAAGCTCGGATTCGAACATTTTCTCCCTTGCCTTCATCCAGTTGATGTTGCCCCTGAGTGTATTGATCTCTCCGTTATGGCTGAGAAAACGATAGGGATGGGCGCGGTCCCAGCTCGGAAACGTATTGGTACTGAACCGTGAATGCACCATTGCGATAGCGCTCTCCACATCGGTATCGAGAAGTTCCGGGTAAAAGAGCGATACCTGCTCGGGCAGAAGCATCCCCTTGTAGACGATGGTACGGGCCGAGAGGCTGCTGATATAGAAATAGTTGCTGCCGAGAAGCTCAGTGTACTTCACCCTCTTGGTGATCCGGCGGCGGATAACATAGAGCTTCCTGGCAAAATCCGCCTCTGACAGAACATCCTTTCCCTTGCCGACAAAGAACATTTTGACCACAGGTTCCTGCAGCCTTGCTGTCTTTCCAAGCGAATCGCCGCAGGTTGGAACTTTCCGGAATCCGAGAAATTTCTGACCCTCAGCCTGGACCATCTGGCGGCAGACATCCTCGATAGCACGTCTTTGGGAGATATCCGGCGGCATGAATGCCATCCCGACAGCATAATCGCCTTCCCGAGGCAGTTCGATATCCCTTTCTTCACAGACCTTCCTGAGAAACTTGTCGGGGATCTGCATAAGGAGACCTGACCCGTCTCCTGTATTTGTTTCACACCCGCAAGCGCCTCGATGCTTCATGTTTTCAAGCACCTGCAAACCCTGCAGTACTATCTCATGGGATCGTTTACCCTTTATATTGGCCACAAAACCCACGCCGCATGAATCATGCTCGAAACGAGGGTCATATAGGCCTGCTGCGTGCATCGCTCTCATATCCGGAAACTTCTTGACTGGTTGTTGCTAAATAAAGCACTGCCGATAATTGAACGGGGAATATAATCTTTTTGTAAAAAAAACACCCGTCCCCGGCCACGCTTCTTATGCCTTGCCCTGCTTGGCCACGGCATCGATAGCTTTCTGCAGTGCTTCCTGATCGCCGAGATAGTAGTTTTTGATCGGCTTCAGATCATCATCCAGTTCATAGACAAGAGGTACACCTGTCGGTATGTTCAGTCCTACGATATCCTCGTCGGAAATATTGTCGAGGTACTTGACGAGCGCGCGAAGCGAATTGCCGTGAGCGGCGATGATGACTTTTTTCCCTGCCTTGATCAGGGGAGCAATTTCATCATGCCAAATCGGAAGGAAACGCTCGACAGTATCTTTCAGGCATTCGGTCAAAGGAACCTCTTCGGGCTGGAGCGAAGCGTATCGGGCATCGTTGCCGGGGAAACGCGGATCGTCTTTTTCGAGAGCCGGCGGCGGGGTATCGTAGCTTCTGCGCCATACGAGAACCTGCTCTTCTCCATGCTGCTGGGCGGTTTCGGCTTTGTTCAGGCCCTGAAGCGCTCCATAGTGCCTTTCGTTCAGGCGCCAGCTCTTGCAGACAGGGATCCACATCTGATCCATCTCGTCAAGAACGTTCCAGAGGGTCCGTATAGCCCTTTTCAGCACCGATGTATATGAAATATCAAACTCAAACCCTTCTTTTTTCAGCGTCTGGCCTGCAGCTCTGGACTCTATTTGCCCCTTTTCGCTCAAATCAACATCATACCAGCCGGTGAAACGGTTTTCCCTGTTCCACTCGCTCTCCCCATGCCGAAGCAGTACAAGCTTTATCATGTCTATCTCCTTGTAAGGCATATATTTGTATTAATTCACAGGACATCTGACCCTGTTTCCTTGCGTTTTTGAATGTAACACTCTCTATTACTATTCTCAAACAACTGCATACATGCCTGTTCAGCTGTATACAGCGTCTTGCAGAGGACGAAAAACAAAAAACCCTCTGTTTCAAGGTCAACCAAGTAGTTTTATATGATGAAATATCCTATCTTTTGTTCTTTTGGCTCCGAGGGCCCATTTTTTTAGCATTACACGACCGAGAAGATACCGGCCTAAGATCTGACAACACAACATGAAGGTAGACAATTTCAGACTTCAACTTGGCAAGAAACACTATGTTCCAATTGTAATCGGAGGAATGGGGGTCAACATATCGACTTCCGAGCTTGCCCTTGAAGCTGAGAGGCTCGGAGGCATCGGCCACATATCTGACGCAGAGGTCTGCTTTGTCTGTGACCAGTTGTTCAGCACTGCCTACACAACCCGCAAACGAAAGAAATACAGCTATAACGCCGGGAACCGGGACAAGTCCGACGTCTATTTCGACCTGGGCGATCTTGCAGAGGCCCAGAAAATGTACGTCGAGAAGACCATCTCGCGCAAAAGCGGCAACGGTGCCATTTTCCTCAACTGCATGGAAAAGCTGACCATGCGGGACGCAGGAGAAACCCTTCGCACCCGCCTTACGGCAGCAATGGACGGCGGTATCGACGGACTCACGCTGGCTGCGGGACTGAATCTTCGGACGCTTGACCTTATCAAGGACCATCCAAGGTTCCATGACGTGAAAATCGGCATCATTATCTCCTCGCTTCGTGCCCTGCAGATTTTTCTCAAGCGCGCAACCAGACTGGAACGGCTGCCCGACTACATTGTAGTCGAAGGTCCGCTGGCAGGAGGACACCTCGGGTTCGGACCGGAAGACTGGCACACCTATGACCTCTTTACGATCGTCCAGGAAGTGCTTGCTTTTCTCAAAAGCGAGAACCTCGGCATACCGGTCATACCTGCAGGCGGGATCTTTTCAGGCTCCGATGCAGCAAGGCATCTCGAATCCGGCGCTTCGGCCGTCCAGGTCGCGACACGCTTCACCATAACGAAGGAATCCGGTCTGCCGTCCGAGGTAAAGCAGAACTATCTGAATACCGAAAAAGATGACATCGTCGTCAATACCGTTTCTCCCACAGGCTACCCTATGAGAATGCTCAAGTCCTCACCGGTTCTGAACTATGCGATCAGGCCGAATTGCGAAGGCTTCGGTTACCTGCTCGACAACAAGGGCAACTGCGGCTACATCGATGCATACTACGAAGCATTCGAAGCAAAAAAAGAAGGAGAAGACCTTCAGGTTTCCAATCAGACCTGCCTTTGTACAGGAATGGCAAGATACGACTGCTGGACCTGCGGCGACACTACCTGGAGGCTGAAGGAAACAACCAACAAACTGCAGGACGGAACCTGGCAGCTTCCTTCCGCCGAAGACATCTTCCGCGACTACCAGTTCAGCGAAAACGACAGTATCGAGAAACCGCAGATTGATCGTAAATCGTGATTCGTGACAAGTAACAAGTGACGAGAAAGTCTAGCGCTCTTTGTGCGCTACTCCTTTCTTCCCCATTCACGATTTACGATTCCCCATTCCCCTTTCTCTTCTTACATTACATCATAGAACGAAGTTCTTCAGCAGGCTGTCTGATGCCTGTTTATACAAACTGCGTTGCCATGAAAAAAAAGCTGGGATTCCTGCTGGGTACAACCCTTGTCTTTTTTCTTTCTATGCTGCTGATTTTTCTTTTCAATCAGCTCTACGTTTTCGCTTCGCTTGCGGGCGGGCTGCATCCGTTTGCAGGGTATGCGGTTTATGGTTTTGCCGCCACTCTCTTCACGATGTTTCTTTATGCCGTCATAGCATTCTGGCGTGCACCTTCGAGCCCTTCCCTGCCCGAAAATGAATCATCCCCGACCTATGACGCCTATATACGTTATCTCTCACGGCATCAGCGAGTGCACCACAAGCATCCGGATTCGCTGAAAAAACAGCGGGACCAGCGCTGGCTTGTCACCAATCACAAGCTTCTTGAGACCGATGCGATGAATATTACCAAGGAAATGGCGACCAAGAACTTTTTTATCGGTGCGTTTGCCCAGAACACTTCGTACGGCACCACAACGTCGCTGAAGAACAACTTCAAGCTGGTCTGGAAGATCTACAAGCTGCATCATATCGATCATCACGGCAGCAATCTGCTTGCGCAGCTTCGTTTCACCTACGAATCGCTCCCTTTATCAGATTTCCAGAAGGATCAGCTCCCGGCTCATATCAAGCCGATCATCCAGTCGGCTTTCAGTAACACCCTCTCGACGCTTCTTCCGGGGGGAAACCTGCTGACGCCGTTTTTCATGAACTTTTTTCTTGCCGGAGCGACCAACACCTACCTGACCTGTCTTGCAGGCATCATCACGACACACTATTGCCAGACGCTCACTGAGGATGAAAAAGCCGAGATCGTGACCCGGAGCCAGTTCGAAGCTTCATTCATGCTCAAGGAAATCATCAAGGACTGCAATCCCATTCTTTCGGTAACGATCAGCAATGCGGTCAAAAAAGCCGGCATGGAAAGTCTCGACAGTGTCCAGACGCCGAAATCCGGCAACAGCATCACACAGGACATCGTCAACCACCTGGCCCAGTCGCTGAAAAACATCATCAACGAGAATAAGTGAATGTTATTCGTGATTCGTAAATAGTGATTAGTAAATAGTTAATGCCAACCAGCCATCCAGCAAACTCTCCAGTCTCTTTTCTCTTATAACTCGTTGCCCGACAACTGAATCCTCCTCCTGCCAACACAGTAAACTCCTTCTAGTCACTCGTCACTATCTCAGCCCTCTGAAAAATTCCTGCAACAGGCTTTGGGCTTTGTGTTCCAGGATTCCGCCGTAAACTTCAGGGTGGTGGTTGAGGTCGTTCGAACCGGTGACATTCATGACCGTTCCGCACGCGCCCATTTTCGGGTCGTAGGCACCAAAGACCAGCCTGCCGACTTTTGCATTGACAATTGCACCTGCACACATCGGACACGGTTCGAGCGTAACAGCCAGCGTACAGCCGTTCAGGTACTTGCTGCCGAGAGTAGCCATTGCAGAGGTAAGTGCGATCATTTCAGCGTGTGCCGTTGCATCGGTCAGTTCCTCAACCTGGTTATGTCCCCTGCCGATAATGTGTCCGTTTGCATCGAAGACTGCGGCACCTACAGGCACCTCTTTTTTTTCATAGGCCTTGATCGCTTCGCGAAAGGCCGGCTCCATCAGGGAAGACAGATTCATCACAGCATGCATTTTCTCTAACCGCCATTTTTTGCTATAATAAAACTTTTGTTTGCCAAACCCGGAATTTTTTCCCGTCGAGTCTTACAACATAAATATCCAGGCATATGAATATTCACGAATATCAGGGTAAAGACATATTGCGCAAGTTCGGTGTTGCCGTACCAAAAGGCATTGTGGCTTTTTCGCCAGATGAAGCAAAACAGGCGGCCGAACAGCTCTTCAGCGAACAACAGAGCAGTGTCGTGGTTGTCAAGGCCCAGATTCACGCCGGTGGACGCGGAAAAGCCGGTGGCGTCAAACTCGCAAAAGATCAGGAAGAGGCCCATGCAATCGCTTCAAAAATGTTCGGAGCAACATTGGTCACCCACCAGACCGGTCCTGAAGGAAAAGAAGTCAAACGCCTCCTGGTCGAAGAAGGAATGAATATCGACAAGGAATTCTATGTAGGCATCACGCTTGACCGTGCAACATCCAATAACGTCCTGATGGTGTCGACCGAGGGCGGTATGGAAATCGAAAAAGTAGCTGAAGAAACTCCGGAAAAACTCCTGAAAATACAGATCCACCCTCTGCAAGGCATCCAGGCATTCCAGGCCCGTCAGGCAGCATTCTTCCTCGGTCTTGAAGGCGACAACTTCAAGAACGGCATCAGGTTCATCACCGCTCTCTATAACGCATATGTGTCCATTGACGCCTCACTTGCCGAGATCAACCCTCTTGTCGTCACCAGGGAAGGCCGTGTGCTTGCGCTCGATGCAAAAATCAATTTTGATTCGAACGCACTGTTCCGCCACAAGGATTATCTCGAGCTGAGAGACATCGGCGAAGAAGATCCGTTCGAAGTCGAAGCATCGAAATCCAACCTCAATTACGTCAGGCTCGACGGCAATGTCGGCTGCATGGTCAACGGTGCAGGGCTCGCGATGGCAACGATGGACATGATCCAGCTTGCCGGTGGAAAACCGGCCAACTTCCTTGACGTCGGCGGAGGCGCCAGCCCTGAAACCGTAAAGGAAGGATTCAAGATCATCATGAGCGACAAGAATGTCAAAGCGATCCTCCTCAATATATTCGGTGGGATCGTACGCTGTGACCGTGTCGCCGGAGGTGTTATCGAAGCCGCAAAAAAAGTCGGCCTAGACCTGCCGGTCATTGTACGTCTCGAGGGCACCAATGCTGAAGTAGCACAGAAAATGCTCGATGAATCCGGCCTCAACCTTACTGCTGCAAGCGGACTGCGTGATGCCGCACGGAAAGTCAACGAAGCGCTGGCAGGATAATAGCCGCAACCCGACATTGACCGGCACGAAATCAAAAACCCTCTTTACCAAAGAGGGTTTTGCCGTTATGGCAACGAAGAAGAAAAAATGGGCAGAACCAAAGAAGGAGGCGTTTTTCGCCTCCCTCACCGGGTTCAACAACAGATCAGAAAACACCAGAAAACATGGATCACGTTATCAAAACATAGCAACACTTACGTAACCTTTTCATCAAAACACCGATCTGTCGAAGAACATTTCAAGCAGCAACACTAACCTAACTGGATAGTAAAAGCACCTGTTCCTACTCAAGCACTTTCACTATATTCGACGACCATTATCCGGCAACCTTGCGTTGATTTCAAAAAAAAAACAAAAAAATGTTATCCTTGCTTTTCTGAACCACTTATCTCTTTCAAATCCGTATGTTCTCTTCTGATAGACAATCCTGCTCATTCTTACAAGGCGCTTATTACAACCGATGATGACTGAACCGAAAAGCACCCCTGAAAAAGGCATCTGCAGTTCCTGCGGCCTCTGCTCGATCAAGGAATGGCCGATGCATGAAAGCATCAGGAGCTGTGTGTTTAAAAACGGCTGGCTTGGAGGACGGGAGAAAAAACTGTTCGAAAGGGAACGCAAGCTCGACAATCCCGAAGAAATGCGTTTCGGCATAACGAAAGAACGCTTTCTTGCCCAACTGAAAAAACCGATGCCCGGCGCTCAATGGAGCGGGATAATCACTGCCATTGCACAAACAGCATTTGACAGCGACCTTGTCGAGGGTGTCGTCACCCTGCACCGGAGCGGAAAGAACAGCTTCTTTTCCGAACCGGTCCTTGCCATGACACCCAGGGACATCGATGAGTCGAAGGGAAACAAACCTGTACTCTCACCGGTACTCCGCTCCCTGCAGGATGCCGTAAGAAAAAATCTCAAAAGCATTCTTGTCATCGGTGCCGCCTGCCATATTCATACTCTCAGGGATTTTCAGGAACGGTTCCCCTACCTGCAGCAGATGAAGGTCTACACCGTTGGAATTCCCTGTGTCGACAATGTGCATCGGAACAGATTCCACTGGATACTGCAGAGAATGTCGAAATCGCCGGAGACAGCCTTTCACATGGAGTTCATGGCCGACTTTCGTATCCATATTCGCCACACCGACGGTTCTGTTGAAAAAATTCCCTTTTTCTCCCTTCCCGAGGAGCTTTCAAATCCGGAGATTTTCCCGAAGGCATGCATGGCCTGCTTCGATTACCTCAACAGCCTTGCCGACATAACGGTCGGCTACCTTGCCGCGCCCTTCCGGAGCAATGAAAAGCTGCAATGGATTCTGGTTAGAACAGAAAAAGGGGGCCAACTGCTCGATCCGATCAAGGACCGGCTCGAACGCTACCCGGAAAAAGGAGAGTGGGAATGCCGTGATGCTGTCCTGAAAAATGCCGAAGCAATCATCGCCGCGATGAAAGAGCAGAAGGCAAGCTATTCATCGAAACGAAAAATGCCGGTCTGGGCAGGACAGATTCTTGCATGGGTTCTTGGCAGAAAAGGACCGAAGGGTATCGGATTTGCGCACTATTCGGTCGATTTCCACCTGATCAGACATTATTACTATGTAAAATACCGCTATCCGGAACAGCTTACACTGCTCGTTCCACGCCATGTCAGATCGATCATCCAGGAGTATGGTCTGCCTCTTTAGGCCATAGCTCCTCGTATGATGAAACCGTTACCGGAGACTCGCAACAACCTCCTTCCTCACGTGAAAACATCCCTCTTCCTGAAGGGCGCAAGCAACATGCGGAACAGTATCTTTGATTTTGTCAGCCACCTTATTTTCGGTGAAGGAGCACTGGTCAGAAGTATTTTTTCGCAGAGAAATGCCGTAACGGTTTCGACGTCGTCTGCCATAATGTTGAAAAACCTTCTTTTTTTTTCCGTTTCAGATGAATCGTCATGTACGGTATCCAGCAACAGGTCGGTAAGAACCATTCCCGGACTGAGCGTTCCGATCTGGACACCACTTCCCTCTGCTTCTTTGGCAAATGCCCGGGTAAAATAGCTCAAAGCGCTTTTCGTGGTTCCATACAACGACATTCCCTCCAGAATAAAACCGTCGCTCCCTAGCCCTTCCATATTGAAAATCTTCCCTTTTCCCCGCTGCCGCATGGCAAGAAACGGCACAACGGTCCCATTGACGATCCCTGTCAGGTTCACCCGGACTACAGTATCGATCTCTTCCGGATCGAGTTCCCATGCCTTCAGCCCTGCATGGACGATCCCTGCATTGTTGATCCAGATATCCACCCGCCCGAACCGACCCATGGCATGCCTGAGCAGCTCCTCCACTTTTTTCCGGCGTCCCACGTCAGCGACAACTCCCTCAAGAGCACCTGAATAAGGGGCAAGCCGTCCCTTTGCCTCTTCCACGCTTTTCGCAGAAGTGCCGCAAAGAGTTACCCTGCAGCCTTTTTCAAGAAACCTTTCGGCAAGGCCAAAACCGATACCCCTTGTTCCCCCTGTTATAACGACTGATAGCGCTTCCATTCCGCACTTTTTTTATTCACATTGACTGTGGCAGAAATATACGGAAACGATCCGTTACCACTGTGTTATGCGAATTATTGTATCTTTGCCCTCAGACAAAGTTATACGACAGCCATAGCACATGCTCGAAGCACGAAACATTATCCTTTCTGCCGGAACGAAAGAACTCCTGAGCAACGCTTCCTTCCGGATCGGCGACAGGGACAGGGTCAGCCTTGTCGGGCTGAACGGCACCGGCAAGTCCACCCTTTTACGATTCATACAGGATACAGGTACCGGCAATGCAGTGATATCCGAAGGACAGGTCATCCGCTCATCCAATACCACGATCGGCTACCTTCCACAGGAAATATCCTTTGAAGACGATCTGGAGACAACAGCCCTGGCGTATGTGCTCCAGGCAAACAAAAAACTCAACCGGCTTTCGTCTTCGATCGAGAAAATGCAAAGCGAACTGGAGGATCCGAACCAGGGCCACCAGAGCCACCGATACCACAAGCTTATCGAACGGTTCAGCGAAGCATCACAGGAATTCGAACGGCTCGGTGGTTACAGACTTGAAGCTGATGCAAAAAAAATTCTGGACGGCCTCGGCTTCAATGAACATGATTCTTCAAAGAAAGTCAGGGAATTTTCCGGAGGGTGGCAGATGCGCCTTCTGATCGCCCGGCTGCTTTTGCAGAAACCGACACTTCTGCTCCTCGACGAACCGACAAACCATCTCGATATAGACTCGCTGCGATGGCTTGAAAACTACCTGCTCGGTTATGAGCACAGCTGCATCATTGTCTCCCACGACCGTTTTTTCCTCGACAAGATCACAACAAGAACGCTGGAGATCAATTTCAGGACCATACACGAATACAAGGGCAACTACAGTTTCTATGAAAAAGAAAAGGCAGAGCGTTTCGAACTGATGATGTCGAGATACAAGAACGACATAAAAAAAATGGCTCATCTGAAAGCGTTTGTCGACCGGTTCCGTTACAAGGCAACCAAAGCCCGGCAGGCACAGAGCAGGCTCCGCCAGATGCAGAAGCTTGAAGAAGAACTCCAGGCGCCCGAAGAGGATCTGTCAGCCATCTCGTTCAGTTTTCCCAAAGCCGCCCGCTCCGGACGCGAAGTCCTTCGTCTCGAACATGTCTCGAAATCCTGGAAACAGCCCGACGGCTCACAGAAATCGGTTCTGAACGATATCGGCCTCGAGATCATGCGCGAAGACCGGATAGCAGTCGTCGGCTCTAACGGCGCCGGCAAAACCACGCTTTGCAGGATCATTTCCAACGATCTTGACTTTGAAGGCAGCATGGCCTACGGGCACAATGTCTCACTGAACTATTTCGCCCAGCATCAGGCGGAAAATCTCGATCCCGGTAAAACGGTTCTTCAGGAAATGATGGCTGCCGCGCCCGATGCAGGGACCCAGCGCAACGTTCGGGATATTCTCGGGTGCTTCCTTTTCAGCGGAGACAGCGTAGAAAAAAAAACTGCCGTACTCTCCGGTGGTGAAAAATCCCGCCTCTCGCTAGCCAAAATCCTGCTCCAGTCTTCGAACCTTCTGGTTATGGACGAACCGACAAACCATCTCGACATGCGCTCGAAGGACATGCTGATCGATGCCCTCGAGAAATACGACGGAACCCTTGTCCTGGTGAGCCATGACCGCTACTTTCTTGACAGCATCGTCAACAAGGTCATCGAAGTCAAAAACAGCTCCATTACGGTCTATCTCGGCAGCTACGCAGAATATCTCGAAAAAGCTGAAAAAGCCTGGGAGGAAGAGCGAAAGAAAGAGATCGCCGAGACCAGCCGCAAAAACAGAGAAGAGTCGCGCCGGACCTCTCTTCCCAAAAAGGCAGATACAAAAAAAAGCCGTCAAACCGGAAACACCGAAAAACTGGAAAAAAAGATCCAGAAGCTGGAAGCAGAGAAAGAGGAATACGAAAAAACAATGGGATCGGCGGATTTTTATTCCCTGCCGGAAGAAGAAACAGGAAAAACCGTCAAAGAGTATAACAGGATTTGTACCGAGATAGACCGCCTTTATGAAGCCTGGGAATCAGCCCTTTCCTAACCGATAAAGGTCACATCGCCCTCTTTTCTCGGCTCGGCATCAGGCAATGCAACAGCGCTGTATCCGAATACCGCAGCCGCATAAGGTTCGTGCCTTTCAGGAAACGTGATTCCGAGATCCCTGAAAACCGCTTTTCCTTTTTCCGTCGAGTAGAGCATCATGATCGAGTGCATCCAGCACGAACTGATATCAAGAGAAGCAGCGGCAAGCAGCATATTTTCCATGGCAAGCGTACAGTCGTACCGGGGGGCCAACGCTGTATTGTCACCGCTGACGATGACAAGAACAGGCGCCTGGTAAAACACACTGAAATCAGGGCGGGCGGCAACCTCGCGCAGAGCCTCGACGTCGGACTCGAGAAAGACTTTTTTACAGGCAATATCGAGGGCCTCAAGAAGTGTGCGGTCCCTGATGACGGTAAAATGCCAGGACTGCTGGTTCATCGCACTTGGCGCATAGCGGCCGGCCTCGAGGATCTGACCGACGATCTTTTCATCCGGTATATCTGTTTTATAGGTGCGAATGCTTCTGCGTTCGAGAATGGTCCTGATCGTCTCGTTCATGGTGTTCTCCGGGTTAGTCGTGCCCAATATTCATCTCGGGCTCCGAAACAGTGTAATTGCTGTCGACATGAAGGTCCGCAAGCGGTTTGAGAGAGCGCACGTGGAGATGCTCACGTTCGAGTACCTGCCAGCGGTATCCGTCTGTCGGTTCTTTGCAGCGAAGTTTCTGATTGAGCTTGGTTTCGTGGTAGGTCAGGTCGATAAAAACACGCAGATCGATATCGTCGGTACGGATCGCGTACAACCCGTCTATAATGAGCAGCTGGATTTTGCTGAAATCCGTGAACAACTGGTCGATTTCCTCGGTGATAATGTCAATGCAGGGTATGAACACCTGCCGGTCGTACCTGAAATCCTCGATGTTGTCATGAAGAAGATCCCAGTCATACTCGTTAAAACCAACCGATTCGTAGTCATGCAGAATCCTGTGAGCCCTTCTCTCAAGCGGCGGCACATGATAATAGTTATCGGTATGGAGAATCTTGACCCGGATGTCGCACTGTTTGAGCAGCAGTGCAAGTGAATGTGCAAGTTCTGATTTTCCTGCACCCGATTCTCCGGAAATAGCTACGACAAACTTGTAACCAGGGGACTCATTCAGCATCCCGTTCAGGTCATCAAGCACACGATCCCTGATAACCTCTGCAGCAGATTTATGCTGATCGTTGATCAGCAGTACGTCACCTAGCATTATCCTGAACTCCTGCGTAAACAGCCCTCAGGCAACGTTTTAAGAAAGATTCCCTTCTGGATAAGTAAGTGTTTTTATAACAGAATTCAATGAAGAAACCACCAATTTCTCCCGATATGTCCGAAAAAAAATCATTTCCCGTAATTCTGGTGAAGAAATAGCGCCGGATGACAATAAACCATGCTATCGCTTCAGACCGTACGTCAACTTATCGGCAAGAATGCATTCATCTTATTCAGAACCCGAAATCCATTTTTTCACCGTTTCCTCAAGATGCTTTGAGTTTACCGGTTTTGTGATGTAATCGTTCATTCCGGCCTGAAGGCAGATTTCACGATCACCCTCCATCGCATGAGCTGTAAGGGCTATAACGGGAATATCGTGATCAGGAACAGCTGAAGTTTTATTTCTTATAATACTGGTTGCTTCCAGGCCATCCATTTCCGGCATCTGGACATCCATGAGGACAAGATCGTAGTGCCCCCTGCGGAGACGGTCAAGCGCCTCCTGACCGCCGGAGGCTGTATCCAGATCAAAACCGAGTCTGCGGAGCATGCCTGACACCACCATCTGGTTCACTTTGCTGTCATCGACAATCAGAATGCGGGCGGCCGGACTCTGTTCTTCTGCAGTGTCTGTTTGCGGGGCGGAGTCGTCAGTATCGGCAGCAACACTTACCGGCACCGTTTCCTCTTCTTTGTCGGAAGAGAGCGCATCCAGAATAGCATTGAACAGCTCAGGCTGGTAGACAGGTCTGGAAAGCGCAGCAGAGATCCCTGCTTCCTTGAATACAGCACTGTCAGATTGCGAACCGGTCGTGTTCAACATAATCAGGGAAACGTCGGCAAACCTGTTATCATCCCTGATCGATCTTCCCAGAGCTAGACCGTCAGTCTCAGGCTTCTCCATGTCGATAAGCACGATGCGGAACGGATCGGATTCCATGTCCGCCACGTTCAGCATGTCAAGAGCAATGGCCGCCGATGAGGCCTCTGATATCCTGAGGTTCCATTTGTCCAGGAGTTTGCTGAGCTTGCCATGGTTCCATTCATTGTCATCGACGATCAGGAGACGAGTCCCCGCAATGGAATCGTAAAGCGTTGTTTCCTCTTTTGAATCCGCCTTGTAGGCACCCAAAGGCACCGTAAACCAGAATTCTGAACCCGAACCTTCGGTGCTTGTATAATCTATGCGGCCACCCATCATCTCGACAAGCTGCTTGCTGATTGCAAGACCAAGACCCGTCCCGCCATGTTCACGGGTTGTCGACGTATCGACCTGGGAAAAACTTTCAAACAGCTTGTCATGCTTATCGGAAGGTATTCCTATTCCCGTATCGGTTACCGAAAAGCGCAGAAACGCTTTGTTTTCTTTATCATACTCAAGAGAGGCTTTTACGGTTACGCTGCCTTTTTCGGTGAACTTTATTGCATTATCCGTAAGATTGTTCAGTATCTGTCGAATCCGGTCCGGATCACCCTCAACCTTTTCAGGTACATCCGGCAAGACAGTACAAGCGAAATCAAGCCCTTTTTCACGGGCCTTGACCGCCATGATCGCCTCGAAAACCTCGATCATGTTTTTGACTTCGAAAGTTACAGTATCAAGTTCGAGCTTGCCTGCCTCTATTTTGGAGAAATCGAGAATATCGCTGACTACCGTAAGAAGAGCCTCTCCGCTGGCAAGCAATGTCTTGACGAGTTTTTTCTGCTCACCGACGAGCCCATCATCGAGCAAAAGAGTGGCAATGCCTATAATACCGTTCATCGGTGTTCTGATTTCATGGCTTACATTGGCCAGAAAATCACTTTTCACACGATTTGCAGCCTCAGCCGCATAACGGGCATCGATAAGGGCTGTTTCATGACGTGACCTGAGTTCTGCATTTGTGAGAAGTTCCGTCAGAACCCGCAAAAGGGTTATATCCTCATGAGTCCATCCTTTTTTTTCCAGGACAGCATCCAACCCGACAAAACCGAAACACTGATCCCCATAGTTAAGCGGAAGTGCGATAAAAGAGAGTGTGCCGTGAGGCTCAAGTATCAAACGCTGTGCTCCGTTTTCCGGCAACGCGCTGACATCGGGAATATGTACAATAAGTTCCCCGAGATGGGTTTCAACCCATTCCGGCACTACCTGAATATTCTGGAGATTGTCTTTTGCAGGCGTAATTCCTTCGGCACACCATTCGTACGTCTTGCTCATCGTGCCTTTATCAAAATTGTAGCGAAACAGATAGCTCCTGTCGACTTTCAGAAATCTCCCAACCGTTTCAAGCGCCTGATTGACGGCTCCATCGAGTGCATTGAGCGGAGTATTGACAAATTCCATCGCCAGTTCCATAAGCACCCGCTGAAAATCCGAACGGCGTCGAACTTCCCTGTCCGCCTTGACCCGCACGGTTATGTCGCTGATCGAGCCCGCCATGCGATATGGTTTGTAACGGCTGTACCTGAGGGCTTCGCCCCTGACAAGCATCCATACCGGTTCGCCTTCCGCATCAAGAAACCTGAACTCGGAGCTGAAATATGGACTCTCCCCTTCCAGATACCGGTGCAGCGCCTTGTGGAAACCGTCGCGATCCTCCGGGTGTATTTTTTCTTCGAAAAAATTGAAGGTACCGTCAAACTGCCCTTCTTTATACCCGGTCATGTCCATGAACTTTGAGGAAAGAAACAGGTCGTTTGTCTCGATATTCCAGTCCCAGATCGCGTCATTACTGCCCTTGACCGCAAGCATGTACTGTTCCCTGCTTTCAAAGAGCTCATGCTCACGCCTGGAGGTCTTGTCTTTCCTCTGTTCAGACAAAAGGATGAGCGTGACGACACCAAGACTGACAATCATCAGAATTCCTACCGGCAGGGCTGACCGCGAAGCGATGTTCCGGAGCCAGTCCATTGCACCGATATCCATCCTGAGCACGGCAATGAGCCTTCCGCTCTCCCGGTCGGTAACCGGAAGAAATCCGCTGATAACACCATTCCATAGAGAGGGAAAAGGCCCCCCGACATCTTTTTTCCCGGATAAGAAAACGCGTTTCAGCGCGGGGGAGGCGTTCTGGTAGGCCTGTCCGGGAGGAGAAACATCAGGAGAGCCGGACGGATGAGAATCGGCAAAAGAGAAAATCGAACCATCGGACCTCATGCCCATGAGCCAGGCAGTGCTGCAATCGGCTTTTGACCTGCACAAAGAGGACAATCGCTCTTTCAGCAACGCATACTCGGGTCGCCCGATATCATCGCCCTTTCCGCTCAGAGAGGAAAAATCAATCGAATCAAGTTCCTCCAGAGAGGGCTGCATGTCCAGAAGCATCTGCTGACGAAGATCACGGTCGGCGAAAGACACAGCCAGAATTGCAAGCATCAAAGCGCCGCACAACAGTGCCGCCGCAATAAGGCGACTTGTATAATATGATTTCATGGACAGTTATGCGATTAACATGACTGAAAATGATCATTGCCGTAAAATTAACCAATATCGATGCCCTCCTCAACTATCAGAATCAAAAACGACAGGAAAAGACAGGTAATTCAGAGAGTAAACATTCCGGAAAATGCAGAATGCATAGCCCTTTGACATCCATGGAAAAACAATTGCACCGCATCACAGGTCTGCCGGAGAAGAAAAAAAGCGGCGCAGGCCGCTTTTTTTCTTCTCGGTTCCCTGCAGGATACTCATCCGGCCTGCTCAGCTTCCTTGGCGAGACGGGCTTTCTCGATGTACTGCGCCTGGATATCCCTTGAAACGTTGTATGCCTTTGAAAGGCTGTCAGACCTCCAGAGCCTTGCATCAAAAGCCATACAGATATTTCTGAGAAAAGGAATTCCCACCTCAGTGACGCGAACCCCATACTCTCCGAGTTCGACCATACCGTCATTCTGCATATCCTCCAGACGGAATTTGGCGACATCGAGTTCATCGCAATAGAGTTTCGGATCTTTCCATGAGGTTTCCTGACGACACATAAGATTGAGAATGTGACGGCGAAGAACGAGGTCTTCATCGGTCAGGAGATGCCCGCGATGAAGGGGGAACTTCCCGGTGTTGACCTCACGTATATAATCATCATGAAAACGTTCGTTCTGGGCAAAGGCATACCAGGTATCACTTATCGAGGAAGAACCGAGGGCAAGCATCATCTGGGTCGTATTTTCAGTATAACCCATGAAGTTCCTGTGAAGCGTCCCGTTCTTCGCTGCCAGGTAAAGCGCATCGCCTTCGAGGGCAAAATGGTCCATGCCGACCTCATGATACCCGATAGATTCGAGCATTTCGAGCCCTTTGTCGTAAAGCTCCTGCTTGACTGCACCCTCCGGAAGATCCTTAACATTGAACTTCCGCTGGCCTTCGTACATGTGGGGATTATGACCGTAGGCATAGAATGCAATCCGGTCAGGCCTCAGTTCCATTACCTTCTGAATGGTATCGGTAACGGTTGCAAGCGTCTGTTTCGGCAGACCGTAGACAAGATCGAAGTTCAGCGACGTGAACCCTATTTCCCTTGCCATATCGACCTTCTCCTTCACCAGATCATAGGGCTGAAGACGGTTGATCTCTTCCTGGACGACAGGATCGAAGTCCTGAATACCAAAACTCATTCTGCGGAAACCGACACTGTAAAGGGCTTCGAGATGCTCCCTGCTCGTTGAACGGGGATTGGTTTCGAAGCTGAACATGTAATCATCCATCCGGTTGACATGTTCATAGAGGCCATCGACAAGCCTGATAAGATTTTCAGGGCTGAAAAACGTCGGTGTACCACCGCCGATGTGCATCTCCTTGACATTGAGGGTTCCTGGAAAAACATCGAGATACATACGCCACTCTTTCAGGAGAGCGTCAAGATAAGGCGTCTCAAAGTCATGGTCCTGTGTACGGTATGCGTTGCAGCCGCAGAAATAGCAATAGTTCTCACAGTAAGGGATATGGATATACATACTCACCCCTGTCGTGTCGTTGCTGTCGTTGAAACCTTTGATCATAGCTTCTTTCCACTGCTCCTGCGATACACCATCCGTGCTCCAGGACGGAATGGTCGGATAACTGGTGTAACGCGGACCGGGATTGCTGTACTTGTCTGCGAGATTTGTTGCCATTGTATTCTTCCCCTACAAATGTTAAGTTCCTTTTCTCGTACCCGTGAAAATACACAAATCCCGAATAAATTCTCAACGAAAAGGCCCCGGACGCAAGAGGGCCATTAGACCACGTATTATGACAGTATCTGCAGAAAAAACAACACCTATGGTCGGAATTCTGATGGGCTCCGACTCTGATTTCGACATCATGAAAGAGGCAGCCGCCGTCCTCGATGAATTCAACATTCCTTACGAAGTTTCGGTTATCTCGGCGCACCGGACACCAAAAGAGCTCGAAGAGTATGCCGGCAGCGCCAAAGAAAGGGGGCTGAAAGCCATTATTGCAGGTGCCGGTGGTGCCGCACATCTGCCCGGTGTGACTGCTGCACAAACGGTCCTGCCTGTCATCGGCGTTCCGATCTACAGCAAAAAACTCAGCGGCCAGGATTCACTCTATTCAATCGTCCAGATGCCTGCAGGCATTCCTGTCGCTACCGTAGGTATCGACAACGCCCGCAACGGAGCACTCATGGCGGTCCAGATTCTCGCCCTTTGCGATGCATCGATCATGACTGCCCTGGAAGCGTTCCGGGAAAAACTTGCGGACGCGTCACGGGCTAAAAACAGAAAAGTACAGGAAAAGCTCGATGCAGCCGGCTGACTACTGGATTGAAAAGCTCGGTCTTACCCATCACCCTGAAGGAGGATACTACCGCGAATTCTATCGCAGCAAAACCTCTTTCGAGTTTCGTAAAGATCCGGTTTTTTCAGGAAACAGGGCATACGCCACTGCCATCCACTACCTCCTGACGGCAGATGAACGCTCACGTCTGCACAGGATCAAATCGGATGAACTCTGGCTCTACCATGCCGGGAGTCCCCTGACGATCTATATTTTTCATGACGTCGGGGTCATGTCGACATTTACACTCGACCCTGAAACCGGAACGTTTCAGGGCGTGGTCCCGGCCAACACATGGTTCGGAGCCCGGCATGAATCCCCGAAGTCCGGCGCCTATACTCTGGCAAGCTGCGTCGTTTCTCCCGGCTTCGATTTCAGCGATTTCACCATGGCCGACCGCAATGCCCTGAGCAGGAAGTTTCCCCGACACACCGATATCATCAAGGATCTCACCTGAGAGCTGTAGCCGGCAATGGTTGGACCGGACGGCTACTTCCTGATGACCACATGGTAAAAATCTCCTTCTTTCCTGATTTCCTCGACATGATGCCCCTGCTCTTCGGCAGTTCGCGGAACGCTTTCGAGGGGTTCGCCTTCCGTCAGCAGCACATCGAGGATATCGCCATCGGCCATCCGGGACAGCTTCAGTTTCACCTTGACCATGGTCATGGGACAGCGTTCTTCTGTAATATCTATTGAGTGTTCCACGGAAAATATCCTCCTTCAGGGCTCCTAGCCATCTCACCATCCGGCTGTCAAGTTATTTTTTCGACCTTTCCGCCTGGCTTGGGTTTATATAAAAATAATATGTCCATCCTTCGAAGCGTCGAGGAAAGTAGCGACGCCGACAACACTCTGCACGTGGTCGTCAAGATCGTCCTTTTTGATACCGAGAATATGCATTGCCATCTCGCAGGCGACAAAATCGATATCAAGCTCTTTTGCCGCCACTATCATTTCATCGAGGGTTGCCACGTTGTTTTTCTTCATCATTCCGGTCATCAAAACCGGGCTTGCCCCGCCGAAATTGAGCCGGCTCAGGGGAAGAGTGCTTTTCCCCCCCATGAGGAAGTTGAACATTCGTGCAAGGAGCTCGCTGCCTATCCACGACCGTCCTGTTTTTTTCTTCAGGACGTTCAGCCCCCAGAACGTGAAAAACATCTTCACCTCCCAGTTCACGGCAGCAGCGCCTGTGGCGAGGGTAAATGCGGCAAGAGCTTTGTCAAAATCACCGCTGAAACATACTATCGAGAGCTTTTTACGTTCCATTGCTATTCCTGGTTTTCCGGTTTGTTACGCAATCCTTCAATTACCACAAGAGGCTCTTCGGTAACCTCTTTCTTTACGATCCTGAATGCCCTGACCTCCGGTTCGGCGGCAGCGAGAGAAACAATCACATGGATGATTTCCGGATCGAATGCAAGCCGGATATCCTCCTGCGACGGCCGTGCCGGTGTTACGGGATGACTGTGATAGACGGCAACTGCACGCTGTTTCTCCTTTCGCATTGCACGCACCGCCTCAAATTGTTCTTTCGGATCGAAAGAAAAATGTTCACCCGATTTGTCAATGTTGGTCAGTGAATAAGCATCGAGGGCCGCTCTGTCTTTGCCGCCCAGATACCCGCATGCTTCCAGGGGCATCTCCCGGCGGGCATGCTCGATGATCTTTTCATAGACGCTTTTGCACATTTCCATGCTCTCTCTCCTTTTCGAGTCGTCTTTTGTTACTTCAGGTCGCAAATCGTCTGCTCCTCATCACGCAATTCGGTAATGGAAGGACGCCCGGAGCAGACCGCGCAATTCGGGTTTCGTTTCAGCTTAACTTTCCTGAAATTCATAGGCAGCGCATCGAAGGTAAGCAATGCGTCGGCCAGAACCTCCCCGGCTCCGATGATATACTTCAATGCTTCAGCGGCCTGAATCGTACCGAGCATTCCGGCCACCGCGCCCAGCACGCCCGCTTCGGAACAGGTCGGAATCATGTTCTTCGGCGGCGGTTTATGGAACACGCAGCGATAGCAGGCACTTTCTTTCGGCAAAACAGTCATGGTCTGACCGTTGAACCTCAGGATCCCGCCGTGAGAAAAGGGAATACCCTGCATCACACAGGCGTCGTTGATGAGAAATTTGGTCGCGAAATTATCGGTGCCGTCGATAACGAAATCATAGCCCTCGATGATATCACCGATATTCGACGCATTGACAAAAGCTTTTACAGGTTCGACAGTTACATCAGGATTTATCGCTTCCATCTTTTCTCTGGCGGAGGACACTTTTTCCAACCCGAGATCGTCTGTAAAGTGAATGATCTGCCGCTGAAGATTGGAAACTTCGACGGCATCGGCGTCGACAATGCCTATCGTTCCGATCCCGGCTGCCGCGCAATACATGGCCGCCGGTGCGCCCAGCCCTCCTGCACCGATGATCATCACTCTGGAACCAAGAAGTTTCTGCTGCCCTTCAATCCCGACTGAATCGAGCAGGATATGGCGGCTGTAACGCTCAAGCTGTGACTCGGTAAAATCAATCATATACTCTCTATTCCATTTTTTATGTCATCTGTCAAATCTTCCAGGTCCTCGATGCCGACCGACAGCCTCAGCATGTTATCCGCAATACCCATATTCCGGCGCTCCTGAACAGAATATTCACTGAATATCGTCGAAGCGGGGTGAATGATCAGGCTTTTATTATCGTTGAGGTTTGTCGCATTTCTGATGATCCCGAGGCTGTCGATAAAGCGGAAACACTGCTCCCTGTCCTCGAGTTCAAAAGCAACCAGCCCCCCGAACCTTCCATTGAACTGCCTTGACGCGGCTGCATGGCTCTCCGATGTCGGCAGACCGGGATAGTTGACGGTCCTGATCTTTTCCTGTCCGGCAAGAAACCGGGCAATCTCCATTGCATTATCGCAGCTCTTCTGAATGCGCAGAGCAAGGGTTTCCAGGCCGAGCGTGTTCATCCATGCGTGATGCGGGGCCATGCAGGAACCGCAGTTCCTGAAAACCTCCCTGCGCAGTTTTGCAAGAAAGGCAAACTGCCCGTACTTCGCGGCAAGCGGGGAGATTTTCGGCGACCCGCTCCAGTCGAACACACCGTTATCGATAATGATCCCGCCAACCCCGGTTGCCCCGCCCGATATATACTTGGTTGTGGAAATAACCTCCACCGCCACCCCGTAACCCCTCGAGCTGAACAGGTAAGGCGTTGTCAGCGTACCGTCGAGCACAAGAGGGATCCCGAACTTCTCCGCACAATCGGAAACAATAGAAATATCCGCAACTTCGAGCTGTGGATTGGTTATCGTTTCGAGATACAATACACGGGTCTTTTCGTCGATCTTGCTTTCTATGGAATCCGGATCGTTCATATCGGCGTAGCGTACTTCGAGACCCCAGTCCCCCAATGTCTTTTCAAACAGTGATATGGTGTTTCCAAACAGGTGCCGGCTCGAAACGATATTGCTTCCTGCGGAACAGAGGGCAAGCATGGCATTGGTAATGGCGGCCATACCTGATGAAAGCGCGATAACCCCGCGTGAACCGGTAAGAACCCGGATTTTCGTTTCGAAATCCTCCACGGTCGGATTGGAAATCCTGCTGTAGGTATGCGCCGACAGTTTTCCTTCGAACGCCTCCTGGATCCGTCCGGCACTTTCAAACTCGAAAGCAACGGAATCATACAACGGCGGGCGAAGGGCTCCGTGCACATCCTTTTTGGGATATCCGGTATGCAGCGCCTTTGTGGTAAAACCCTTCACCACGCAGAGCCTCCTCCTCCCATGAAATAGAGAAAATCAATTTCGTCGCCTTCCCTGACAGTTTTTGAATCGAAAGCATCCCGCTCAAGAAAATCCCCGTTGATCTGAACGGAAACCATGTCCGGCATTTCAACACCCTGGTGTGCAAGTAATTCTTTCACCGTCATGGATTCCCGCGCAACCTCTTTTTTTTCGCCGTTGATCGTCAGTTTCATAATCATATTTTAGTGGTTATACTCAGATATCTCTCCCCGGTATCGGGAAACAACGTCACGATCGTCGAATCCTTTATTCCCCTGTTTTTTATGTATGCTGCGGTTCCGCAGGCTGCAGCTCCCGATGAAATTCCAGCCAGTATCCCCTCTTGAAGAACAATCCTCTGCATCCACTGCATTGCATCCTCATCGGTCACCGTCACCACTTCGTCAATCAGTTCTCTGTCCATGATGGAGGGAATGAACCCGGCTCCGATACCCTGTATCGCATGCGGCCCGGGGGGCTCACCGCTCAAAGCGGCACAGTTAGCTGGCTCGACGGCAACAATCTTTACCGATGAAAGCTCTTTTTTCACCTTCCTTGCTATTCCGGTTATTGTTCCTCCTGTTCCCACTCCTGCAACAATAGCGTTAACGCTCCCGTCGGTATCCTGCAATATTTCATTGGCCGTTGTGTTTTCATGAACCTGCGCATTCGAAGGATTGTCAAACTGACGGACAAGAAAAGAACCCTGCAGGGAAACATGCAACTCTTCCGCTTTCGCAATGGCACCTTCCATTCCAAGATGGGCGGGCGTCAGCTCGACTACCGCTCCGAAAAATGCAAGAAGTTTTCTTCTTTCAACGCTCATTGAATCAGGCATGACCACAATGAGCCTGTATCTCCTGACAGCAGCGATGAACGCAAGAGCAATTCCCGTGTTTCCGCTGGTAGCTTCGATTATCGTGCCGTGAGGTTCGAGTTCACCCCTCTCGACGGCACTGTCGATCATGGCAAGTGCCGCCCTGTCCTTGACCGATCCGCAGGGATTGTACTGCTCGAGTTTTGCCAGCACCCGGTTCCCGTTGCCGAAAAGCCTTTTCAGCGCTACAAGGGGGGTTTTTCCCACAAGCCCGGTTATGTCTTCAGCGTATCGCAATCCCGTGAATCATTACATTAAAAACCACAGGCACCTCTAAAGGGCACCGCTATAAATTGTCGCGAGCGCCTTGAGTACAAGGCGAACGGAGCGCAGAAACCGGAGTATACACGGAGTACATAAGGATTTTGAGCACCGATCAACGAAGTAATCATGGTGCGCAGCAAATTAATAGAGGTGTCCTTATATGTAATAGATCCGTCTCTCCCCATACCTTCTCTCCTTTTCAAGAAGCTCATCCAGGGACATGGAAAAGTGTTCCCTGATAACGTTTTCAAGGTTGCCGAACGTCTCCCTTACCGCCTTGGCATCATGCTCCCTCATGATATCGAGCGGCCCTTCGAGAGCTTCGAGAATCGAGAAAACCGCAAGATTCCGCGGACTGCCGGCAAGCTCGTACCCTCCCCTGTTGCCCCTGACGCTTTTGACCAGACCGGCTTTTACCAGCCGGTTGAAAATCTGTTCCAGATAGTTTTTCGGGATGCCCCTCTGCTCGACAATCTGTTTGATTTGCAGCCGGTCTTTACCGAAGTTGTCCGCCAGATCAAGCATGGCCGCCAACCCGTAATGCGCCTTGGCACTCAATGAAAACATAATAAACTATCTTGACTGTTTTTTATAGCTTTAATAAATAAAAACCGATCGGAATAGTCAAGAATATTTTTCCGAAACTGAGCGTCCCGACTTGTCGGGATGCTCAATAAAAGTAAGATTATAAAAAACAGTCTTTTATACTGTTCAGCAGGTGTGATTATTCGTCACCTGTCTGGAGCAGAAAAAAACAGATAAAGAACCGCATGTATTGAAACCCTTCGGGATTGTCGATCAATTTAGGTTTTTGTAAAAAGCGCATCATGCGCAACGACGCAACAGCAGAACACGGCATGCAAGCGGCTGAAGCCGTCCAGGCGGCCCTGTAGTTCTTTGCCGAAAAAGAAAATACCGGCCCGGGAGACAAAATTTTATATTTATGAAAATTACTCTATAATAAGGAGCGAAAACAGGAAGGCCGCTCTGTCACAAGAATCAAAGCCATAATACCTCACAGCCGAATGCAGCGGCTATTGCTGCATATTGGAAAGACTTATACAGACGCATACCAGGATAGTATCGATGAAGCATGTCGTAATTGTTGGTGGCGGTTTTACCGGCATCAATGCAGCAAAACAACTCGGTAACAGGCGTGACGTCAGGATCACCCTTATCGACAAGAAAAATTATCACCTTTTCCAGCCTTTGCTCTACCAGGTGGCGATGTCGGCGCTGGGTGCTGGAGATATTTCGGAACCACTGAGAAACATGCTTGCAAGATACCGGAACATCACCGTCTTCAAGGGAACTGTCGAGAACGTCGATAAAGAACGAAAGGTCATTATGACTGATTTCGGAGAGATTTCCTACGACTATCTGATTCTCGCCTGCGGCGTCGTACACCACTATTTCGGGAATGAAGAATGGGAAGAGCATGCACCGGGACTGAAAATCATTGCACAGGCGACTGAAATACGCCGACGCGTCATGGAAGCATATGAAGCGGCTGAAAGAACGACTGATCCGGTCGAACGCAAAAAACTGCTGACGTTTGTCATCGTCGGAGGAGGACCGACGGGTGTCGAACTCGCAGGATCGATAGGAGAAATGAGCCGTTATACGCTCTCCAAATATTACAAACAAATCGATCCCAAGCTCACGAGAATATTTATTGTCGAGGCTGCCCCGAGGATCCTCGGCTCGTTCTGCCCCGAACTGGCAAGCAAGGCGACAAGAGAACTTGAAAAACTCGGGGTTCAGGTCTGGCCAAGCAGCATGGTAACAGATGTCGATGAAGACGGGGTACAGATCGGCAAGGAACGAATAGAATCGGCAACCGTACTTTGGGCGGCGGGAGTTCGCGCAATCGGTATCGGTGATAGTATGGGCGTCGAAACCGACCGCCTTGGAAGGATCATGGTCGAGGAAGACCTGAGCATTCCGGGCTATCCGGATATATTTGTCGGCGGCGACCAGGCACATTTCTCACACCATACCGAGCACCCGCTTCCGGGCATGGCGCCGGTTGCATCACAACAGGGAAATGCTATCGCCAGAAACATTCTCCTTGAGCTGAAGGGAAAACCGAAAAAGCCCTTCCGCTACAAAGACAAGGGGCAAATGGCTACAATCGGGAGAAACAAGGCCATTGTCGAGATCGGGAACCTCAGGTTTTACGGCAGTTTCGCCTGGCTTACCTGGCTGCTTGTACACATATATTACCTGACGACCTTCAAGCACAGGGTTTTCGTCCTGCTTCAATGGGGATGGTCATACTTTACCTTCGGCAGAGGGGCCAGACTCATTGTCAACAAAGAATGGCGTTTCTACCCGAGAAACGAATGCGAACCTGAAACAACAAACGATACCTGACCGTCATGTCCGACAGGAAAGAGCATATTTCAGACGAGCCTCGTCAGATATCGGCCATGGACATGGTACCGCTTTTTTCATCGGTGATTTTTCTCGGGCTCGCACTCTACATAGCTTTTTTCTTTGACATGCCTGACAAAAGTCGACAAGGAGATGCTTACATGATAGCGGCACTGACAGGCTCATACGGATTTTGGAAGCTCTGGCAGGGCATATCGAAACTCCGGTCAAAAGAATAAAAGGCATGACAAAGTCTGCAGAACAGTTAAATACGTACATCCACTCATGAGTCTTCAGATAACCAGAGAAACCGAACAGCAATTGTTTTTTCATAATTACAACCGCCTTCCACTTGCAGTGACGCATGGTGAGGGACACTACCTCTTCACTTCCGACGGATCGCGCTATCTTGACATGATCTCCGGAATCGGTGTGAGTGCTCTGGGATATGGAGACAGGAGAATCATCGAAGCCATTGTGCGTCAGTCAGAAAAGATCATTCATGCATCGAATCTTTTCATGCTCGAACCACAGTTCAGGCTTGCTGAAAAACTGCTCGATATTTCCGGTCTGTCCAAGGTATTCCTTGCAAACAGCGGCACGGAAGCTGTTGAAGCCGCCCTGAAACTGTCGAGGAAATGGGCGTCCCGTTCCGGCAAACAGGAAAAAAGGGAAATCGTCTCCCTCTCGAACTGCTTTCATGGCAGGACATACGGGGCGATGTCACTGACCGACAAACCGAAATATCTCGATGGATACGAACCGCTTCTGCCCGGCACGACAAATGTCGCCTTCAATGATCCGGATGACCTTGCAAAAAAGGTGAACGGGAACACTGCCGCAGTTATTGTCGAGTTTGTCCAGGGTGAAGGAGGCGTCCACAGGATTTCCGACGAATTTGTGAACGCCCTGAATGAGCTTCGTGATCAGCACGGCTTTCTTGTCGTTGCGGACGAGATCCAGGCAGGATGCGGAAGGACAGGAACGTTTTTCAGCTACATGCAGTTCGACATCCAGCCCGATCTGGTCTGCCTTGCCAAACCCCTTGGGGGAGGACTTCCGCTCTCCGCAGTCATTGGCAGCAGCAAAGTCGAAGAAGTGTTCTCGGCCGGCAGTCACGGGACAACATTCGGTGGAAATCCGGTAGCCTGCGCTGCCGGTCTTGCCCTGATTGAAACCATCTATGATGATAATCTCATGGAACGTACCGTCGAAACAGGAGAACATATCCGTAAAGGTCTTGAAAACATGGCTGCGAGGTATCCTCAGATTCAGGAAATCCGTCAATACGGACTGATGATCGGCACAACCGTCAAACGAGATGCATCATATTACGTTCAGGAAGCACTGAAAAAAAAGGTTCTCGTCAACGCTACCAGCGGAAACGTTGTCAGACTTCTGCCTCCCCTGACCATAACCAATGACGAAGCGCAAATCTGTCTCGACTGTCTCGATGAAATCTTCAGCGAAGAAAAAGAAAGCTGACACAGCTAAAAAGACTCCGATGCCGCTGACGAGAATCAACTACCTGCTCATCGGCATCGGAGGAGCGATCATCGCCCTCGGTTATACAATGATGTATGTCGAAAACAGGGCTGACGGAGTCTTATCCCTTTACGTCAGCCCCGTTCTGCTTGTCTGTGCCTACGCCCTGATCCTGTTTGCACTGCTGTACAGGAGGAAGAAGTAATTAGTGATTAGTGGAAAGAAAAAGATATAATTGACCTGTAGGGGCGAAAAATCTTTCGCCCTTCCGGAGGCCGGTTTTTCGATAGGGCAAACGAATTAATCAATCCCTCAAAGTAAATCGTATCGGGACGGTGAGCCATACCTTGATCGGGGTTCCATTCTGAATGCCGGGATTGTATTTGGAATTCATGACTGCTTCGATAGCCGACCGATCAAAAACCGTCTGGTCGGAAGGCACCCGCTTCATGACCTGTGCTTTGATCGGAAGCCCTTTTTCGGAAACAAGAACACTGACAAACACCTTCCCCTCGATACTTGCCCGGCGGGCTGTCTCGGGATATCTCGGCTTTTTCTGACTCTTGAACGAAGGCATGATTTCAACGGGAACAAATACAGGTCCGTCATAAATATCACCTGCTCCATCTGCCGAACCTTCCTGTATCGCCTTTTTGATCTCTTTTTGTGTGGCGAACGTCTGCTCGGGGGGCGCTTCCTCCTTTTTCACCTTTTTGATCTTGCCGACATTCGGTGGCGGCGCCTTGGGCTTGAGAGGCGCAGCTTTCGGTATCGGTTTCGGCGGAGGAGGTTTTTCTATCGGAGGAGGAGGAGGCAGCTGGGTAACACTCGTGATGACCTTGTAGGTTTTCGTGCTCTCCTCTTCTTTTTCAAAAAAGCCTGTCCATGATGTCAATATATCCCAGTTGGCACTCGCCACCCAGAAACCGCCAAGAAGCAACACCGCAACAATGACGCCGTGTACAAGGTAAAGGTGGCTCTGCTTCCGGAGAAAAAGGTTCCCGTAGCTGATACCGCGGATCACATCGGTATCGAGATAGTCGTCGCCAAATGACCACTGATCGGCTTTTTCCCCGGCAAATTCATGAATTTTATCAATCTGTGAGGACACGCTGTTCTACTCCTTTTTTGATGCCCTGAACATCAGTTCAGTTCAGGTTTTTCTTGCCCCGCCGAAGCAAGCAGCCCAACCGCTTCAGCATCCGCATCCGTAAAGTCATCGAGACTGAACCGATCGATCTTCATCATGTTGAATTCGTCGATCAGATCGACAAGATACTTGTATTTCGCCTTGTCG
>JANQHB010000019.1 GCA_028277225.1 Chlorobium sp. | reverse complement strand
TCCTGCCAACTGCCCACTGAAGTCTGCCGACTGATTATATCAAGGACCTAAAGGATAGAAACGATACCATGATCTCGCTATCGGGCAAACCGGCTATCCGCTCCGTTGTTTTTGTTGTGGTGCCGGTGTATATTTTATTTTATGTGATCGGATCTGGAAACGCCATTATCTATAGGTGCGTTGGTACACCGGGTATTGGCGCTCATTCAGGCGGCATTCCAGGGTCCCATGCCATGTCCCCAAAAATACAATCGATAGAGATTTCCCGCCATTTCGGCAAGTACGTATCGCATCCATGGTTGCAGCTAAGGTGATTGGGCTGAATCAGGATAGTATCTACTCATATAAGGAGGCACTATGCTTGCTACAAATGATGCAATACTTTATGCCATAAAGGCAGGGTTACGGCTGCATGGCGCCATGCGAAAAGCATATGTTGATGGGACCCGCAACCGCACTTTGATTCTGCCGTTACCGAGATCGGAGGGTGTCGCTTGGGATAGTGCCGTGCATTATTTCACAACGCACAAAGATGAGGTGAAAAAACGTTTCCCCAGGGCGATTGAACTATCCTGCAAGGAGGATGGTGAAGGTCTAAGTGAAGATGAGAAGACAGAAATTCTGAACATCTATATCGCATACCGTACCATTCATGACCCATCTCTTTTCGAAAACCGGGGAGAAGCTCTCGGTCAGTTCACAGAAGACGAATTGTCGGCTCTTGTTGCCGTTCGAAACTGGGAAATGGGAGAGCCGGGGGTATCGAAACCTGTCCGGCGTATCGCAGGGACCGTCGTTAATGTGGCGGTTGACTATTTTCTCGATACACCGGGAGCGATCTCGGAAGAGCGTCCCCAGGGGCGTGCATTGCGCAGCTTTCTCCAGGCAGTTGATGATGTTGATTTTGCTGCTGTCGAAACGCGTGAAATTGTGCCGAGTGTCCTTGTTGCAATTCTGGACGGCGTGAGCGAAAACCCGGATATTTTCAGTAGCGGGGCGAATGAGCAGGTGTTTATAAAAAGTATTGCAACATCCATGTCTGAAAGTGCCGTCAGACATCTGGAGAATGCACCTGTTGCCGAGCGTCTGGAGGCTGCTGCATGGCTTGGTATCGTTTCCCACGCTGTAGTAAAGGGTGGTGCGGAAACGATCTTGAGTAATCCACAACGCTTCCTTGGGGTTGGTGCGAGCGAAGCAGACCTTGTAAAGCGGGTTGGTGATGCGTTGAGCGATCTTGTCATCGGTGAAAAAAAACTTGCCTTCAGGCCGCTGGTTTCTTTGGAAGGAATGACAATGATCACCAAAGCCGTTCTTGAATCCATAGCTGAAAATCCTGAACTTTTGCGTATAGAAAACGATGGGATCAAGAAGCTTCTGAGTGCGGTTGCTGCCGATATTTCAAAGCTTAAAGAGCCTTGGTCCAGGGATATCTTTTCCGAGGTGGTGCGGCTCGTGCTGGAGAAATCAGCAAAAAATATGGATATGTTGTGGGGAAAGGAATTTCAGAGCCCGGACAGGCATCTTCTGGTTACCGCTTCTCGAATTCTTCTCTCCGAAATTTCTAAAAAACCTCCGCCGAATTCCAGATGGCGACTTGTTCTCTCCAAAGGACAGTTGCTTGTCTGCCTTGAAGCTGTCTTCGATGAAGTCGCGGATAATCCAAACTGGCTGATCAGGCGCGCAGGACATGATGATACGGTTCTCAAGGAGGTTGTAAGAGCAGTAACAACAGCTTTGCGAAAAGTTGACGGAAAGAAGGTTTCCGCTGAAAGCGGCATACAGATTCTCAGGGCCGGAATAGGGGCTGTCGCGACCCGCATTGATTTTCTGAACGAGGTCGAAACATCAAAAACAGCCATCGAGGCAATACTCGATGCCGTTTTCGAGACTGTTTTTGATGATGGTAATGATGCTGATGCCAACTGGAAACTTGCCCGTAATTCAGCAATTGTCGCTCTCGTTGAACGGACGCTCGTCGCAGCTTCACGCCGTGAAATTATCGATAGTAAAGTCATCGGGGATATACGTGATGCCGTCAGGGAAGAGCTCGAGAACAACCTTCCCTTTGATCCGGTACGTATTGAAGACAGGCTGGCCCAAGCAACATAATCAAGGAGAATACGTATGAAACGTATAGGCATATTCATTATCGCAATTCTGACGATGTCTCTTACTGCCTGCAGTGCACGGTATATCCGTCAGGCACAGGACGAGTTTAACAGAGGGGCCAGGATAGAGAACGCAGCTTTCGTTCGTGGTTATGATGATGCCATTCTCGCTGAAGACCCTTTTCCAGTTTATCGCATCAGCCTGTCACTCGTGAATCGTGAAATTGAAAAAAACGAGAACAAACTCCGCCAGGACAGGCTCTATGGCACAGCCTTGATGCTTAAAGCCATGTGCTTGTGGCGCTTGACAAGTGATTCGGTTACCCCAAAGACTGAGGGGGCAGAAAAGGAGTCGGATGGCATTAAGGATGAGAAACAATTGACCCATACTGAACGCGATCTGATCTCCTTAATCCAGGAGATCAATGCGGAATACAAGGCCGGCCAGATCGTTCTGGGTAAACGGGATCTTGTCATGCTGAATGTGCTTCCGGGTCTGAGAGATCACGATCGGGCACTTCAGGCGCAGACCTATGAGGAGGCCGAGCAATACTTCAGAAGTGCCCTCATAGTTTTGGAAGGCACTGCTGCCGATGTGAGCCTTGTTACTCCGGGCAGCAAAATGGATATATACCTTCGATTTGCAATGCTTTCCACCTGCAGGGCATGGCGTTATGCAGCGTATTCTTTCTTTTATGCTCAAAGCCGGAGTCTGGCCAGAGAAAAAGCAGCCGAGCCGTTAAGCAAGGCAGAAAATCTGTTAGAACAACTCAAGCCCTTTGTGAAAGGTGACGCGCGTCTACAGCAGGCTGTAAAAGCCATGAAGTTAAGTTTAGGTATTTAACCGCGCATATTGATTGCATTGCGAGGCGTTCAGGAAATAAGTCTTTACATGACTTGCCAGGGAATCAACGTTTCCCATTCCGAACAGAATCGGTAAATCCTGAAGAGCCGATGGTACAGCGTAATAGTCTACACAAAAGCCCATCTCACAAGGATGGGCTTTTTGCATCACTGAAGCCCGGCCCGGAGACGGGCTAAAGAATATTGATAAACCATGAAAAAAGAGGCAAACTGGTCCCGTTTTGCTGATGACTTTCAAGTGCGCAGTAAATAGGGCTTGCCCTGATGTATGAGACGTACCGGTCGCATCTGTAACGGATCGAGGAAAGTACCCGGCTTCATCGTTTCGGCAGCGTTAAAGGAACGTGTTGCCCGATCGGCCCTGCTCTTAATAGTTACCCTTGTGGAGTTACTTTTATTGGAAAAAGCGGGCCTGAACCCGGAATTAAAACGCGTTCAGGCCCGTTATTACGAATTGTATCGTCACCCCTTGTTCTGAGCCGGTTATGTCCGGTTCGTCGGGGCTGCAATCAACAAACGTACCCTTGACATGAGGGACCTGAAAGGAGATCGACAATGAGCGAATTGATCAATAACGCCGACGACCGGCGCAAGTTCCTGAAACAGATGATCCGAAAACTGCACGAGGGCGATGCGCCGGAAGAGGTGAAAACGAAGATTACTGAAATGTTGAAATCGATTCCGTACGGCGAAGTTGTAGCCGTAGAGCAGGAATTGATTGCCGAGGGGCTTCCTGAACAGGAAATTTTGAAACTTTGCGACCTGCATCACCAGGTGCTTGATAATACAATCGACGTCAGTCAGGCCAAGCTTCCTCCCCCCGGTCATCCGGTTGACACGTTCGTCAAAGAGAATCTGGAGCTTAAGGCCGTCTGCGCCGAGGTCGAGGAGTTGATATCGAAGTTGGAAACCGCTACCGATGTCATGGTTCTCAGAAACGACCTGTTGGGCGCTTTGAACCGTCTCATGGACGTTGACAAACACTACCGTCGAAAAGAAAATTTGCTCTTCCCGTTCCTGGAAAAGAATCACATTACCGGACCGCCCAAGGTGATGTGGGGTAAGCACGACGAAGTTCGTGACCTTCTCAAAAGCGCCATCCTGAGTCTGCGCGAAACCGAAGATCCGCCGGAGATCGTGTCCATATGCAATCAGTACGTTGCTCCAGCCATCGAGGGTGTTGTGGGTATGACCATGAAGGAAGAGAAGATCCTGCTGCCGATGTGCATGGATACCCTCACAGAGGCTGAATGGTATGAAATCTACCAGCAAACGGGAGAAATCGGTTTTTGTCTTTACGACCCCCAGGAGGAATGGGTGCCGGAAGGAGTAGAGGAAATACAGGTTGATATACCAGGTGCACAAGGCGTTCGTTTGCCCAGCGGAAGCTTTACGCCGGAGGAACTCGAAGCAATGCTGAATATCCTGCCAATCGATATCACCTTTGTTGACCGTAATGACAAGGTGAAGTACTTTTCCCAGGGCAAGGAGCGAATCTTCGACCGGAACCGGACGATCCTGGGCCGCGATGTACGTATGTGCCACCCGCCTTCCAGCATGCACATTGTCGATCAGATTGTCGAGGACTTCAGAGCAGGCCGGCAAGACTGTGCCCCGTTCTGGATTCAGATGGGCGATCAGTTTATACATATTGCTTACTATGCAATGCGGGATGCAGAAGGCAACTATCTGGGTACCGTGGAAATGAGTCAGAACATTGCACCGCTCCGGGCGCTGGAGGGCGAAAAGCGCTTACTTTCGTATCAGGAGAAGAATGCCGGCGATTGAAAAAGCCGGTGGGTGACCGTTCACTCGAAACGCTTGTCTTCTGCAGGTCCTTTTCCGACATGAGCGGTTGTGCTGAGAAAGTTCCTTGCGACTGCCGGGTCGTTTCATGGCAGCACACCTGCGACGAATTCTTTAGCCTGATATATGAACCGGGCCGGGTTGTGGGCGAGGTGACGGGCGAGTCAGGCGAGCGGTTATGCAGGTGCCGTTTTGAATGGGCGATTATCCGGTAGCTTACGTAAATCCCGAGAATGCTTTTCCCTTAAGAGGATTTGTTGCATGTAACGCTTTGTTTGTGTATGTTACATGAAACATGATTGGATATATAAGCAAAAAAATAAGGAAATAGATGGGAGGAGTGCTAGAACGGGTGCACAAGCACAGGAAGAAGTTACGCAAGGAGGGAATGCGTCCGATACAGATATGGGTTCCCGATACACGCCGTCCCGATTTTGCGGAAGAGTGTAAGCGGCAGTCTCGACGGGTTGAGCGCGATCCTCAGGAAAAGGAGCTCCTTGAGTTTCTTGATGAGGCTTCGGACCGTGAGGGCTGGGAAGCATGAAAAGAGGCGATCTGGTTACCATAGCATTGCAAGGTGATTACGGTAAGCCTCGATCTGCCGTTGTCATTCAGTCGGATTTTTTTACTGGACATCCATCGGTGACCATCCTGCCGGTAACAAGCGAATTGCGTCAGGCACCATTATTCAGGATTGCTGTTGACCCGTCCGCCGGTAACAACCTGAAAAAAAGATCGCAGGTCATGGTTGATAAAATTCAGACCGTTTCGCGTGAAAAGGTCGGCCCGGCTTTCGGAAAACTCGATGATGCCACGATGCTTGCCGTTAACCGGGCACTCGTCGTTTGGTTGGGATTCGCGTGAATACTATCGACGATTCTTATGAAAAAAATTAGATTACGAAGTATATAACGTTGGAAAAAAACAACAGAATTGATGAATAATGAAAGAAAAAGAAACATACTGGTCGCGTTTTGCCGATGACTTTGAAGAGCGCAATGCCTATGTTGTCGGCAAATCCGATATGGAAGCAATACTTGATGAAGTGTCGAAAGTGACTGGACTGAAAAACACCCTTGAGCTGGCTTGCGGAAATGGAACGTACTCGAAGGTGTTGAGCAAAAACGCTGATAAGGTAACGGTTACCGACTTTTCGGACGAGATGGTGGATGCTGCAAAGAAGCGTTTGAGTGGTTTTGAGAATGTTTCGGTGGAAAAAGCGGACGCTTTCGATTTACAGTATCCGGAGAATAGTTTCGATACGGTGTTTCTTGCCAATCTTTTGCATGTTGTTCCCAATCCCGAGAACATTGTTGATGAGGTGAAAAAAGTATTAAAGACCGGCGGAAGAACGATTGTTCTTGATTTCGGGGTCGAAGGGATGAGCCTGTTCGATAAAACAGGTATGATGCTACGGTACCTTAAAACGTATGGAAAACCTCCTTCGGATGGAGCGGCGTTATCGACAGAAGACATTAAAAGGCTTCTGGAAGAGGCCGGATTTACGGTTGAAGGACTCTCGCTTATCGGAAGAAAATCAAAAGCCGCCTTTGCCGTTGCAAGTAAGAAATAAACAGGGGTTGTTATGAACATATTGATTTTCGTGGCAACCGGTAAAACAGGAAGAGAGCTTCTGTCGCAGGCATTGGAGCAGTGAATAAGAGGTTACCGCATTTGCCCGGAACCCTGAAGATATTACCATACAACATGACTGGCTGATGGTTGTGAAGGGCGGCAGTGTTGCATGCCATCATGACGGAGCCGGGTTTCGGTGTGGCCATGTATATTCAAGACAGGGATTTCATGTCCGCGACATCAGCTACGTAAGACCATATCTCATGAAAAAAGCGCTGCTGCTTCCGTTTGTCGTATCACCGCTGCTCGCAGCACTGCTTTTCGGCTCCGCGGGCAGAATCGATCTGCCATGGGCATGGGGAGCATGGGGCATACTTTTTGTCAATCATTTGATCGGTCTCGTGCTGTTCTGGCGGCTGCGCCCGGATCTGGTTGAAGAGAGAATGTTGCCGGGCGAGGGAATACAGGCATGGGACAGGACGCTGCTGCGTCTCTACGTTGCAAGTGTTCTGATCTATATGGTTTTTACGGGATTGGATATAGGAAGGATCCAATGGCTGGGAGGCATCCCCGTCGAAATACGTCCTGCGGGCTGTATCTTTTTACTGGCATCGTTGTCCCTTGTCTATTGGGCCATGCTCACCAATCATTTCTTTTCAACAGTTGTGCGCCTTCAGGAGGATAGAGGCCAGTATGTCGTCACGACCGGTCCGTACCGCTTTGTTCGTCATCCCGGCTATCTCTCGGTAATCGGGACCTGGATAGGGTTTTCGGTTATGGTTGGCTCCTGGATCGCTTTGTTGAGCACCGCGATACCCTCCGCAGTCATGATTGTGCGGACAATTCGTGAAGACCGGTTCCTGCAAGAGCAGCTCACCGGTTACAAAGAATATTGCCGTAAGGTCAGGTGGAGGCTGATGCCTTATGTGTGGTGATCGTGCTTTTTGCTCACACTACAACTGTCGGCTAATTGTAATCCCTGACTTTCCCCTGCTGTCCAACTTCCTAATGAAGGCTTCAGACTGAAAGGTTGATGTTCAGCGTTTTTTATGCCGCGTGTTTTTATGCAACGTTTTCTTTAACTCCGCTTCATACGGTTCGTACTCGCCCAGATGGGCACGCATAAGGCTTTTCCAGAGAATCCCGTGGTTGGGCACGAAGAAGTGCAGCAATTCATGGACGATAACGTAGTCCCAGACTCGTTCGTCCATATCAAGCAATTCGGCATTGAAATTCAGACGGCCCTCGGTGGAGCAGGAAGCCCATTTGTTTTTCATGGGCCGGACACCGAGCCATACTACCCGGACATCGAGCTTTTCAGCCCACTTGCGGATGCGCTGTTTGAATCGGATCTTCGAGCTTTCAGCAGTCATGATTCAAATACGATTTGCCCTTTCCAGCAGGTGGAAAAGGTAGTCGACAATTCCCGTAACCCGGTCGAGGTCGTCTGATTGAGCGAAGATGGTAAACGTGATCTTTTTACGAAGCTCACGCATTGACTTTTCGCTTTTCTGCCAGTTCGGATATTCCGCGAACGCAGTCCTGATCTGACGACTTACCTCTTCGGTATTTTCAATTTTTTCATCAAGCAGAGTCCGATACACGAAAAAGGTCAGGCCATCGAATCCCTTTTCGGCCTGCTCCCGTTTTCGTTCCTCATTGGTTTCGATCTCCTGCATCAATTTTTCCAGGGCTTCGGATGTTGTTGTCTGGCGCTTCTCGAATTTTTCCTGTACGGCCTGAGCCCTTGCGGCCATGGCGATAAGGAAAGGATCGTCACTTTGTTCTTCAGCGATTCGTTCGATGCCCTTGATGAGATTGATCACCTTCGTTGCATCTCCTCCAGATTTCGTATTGATGATGTCGATGGTGTTCGCGTCTATAGTGACAACCTCCTGAACCTGACCGACGCCATAGGTGCCGATGTGTTCCTGGACAAGCAAGTTGGTTTTTCTTTGAAAATCGCGGTCGACCTGAACGCGCTTTGTATATGCCTTGCGGACAATATCGCAGGCGGAAGAGAGCGTCGCATAGTTGTCGATGTAAGGTCGAAGAAATGCATCCGGTGAGATGATCTCGTAGAGCATTTCGATCTCCTTGTATTCCTTGAAAAACGCTTTCCGCCGTTCAGGATCACGAAAGTGTTCTATAAGGTTGTCGACATCCTTGTCATTGAAGTTACTCTCGATCAGGCGAAGGTAGTCCGGTGCGATATTTTCCATCTTGTTTTTAAAGAGCATCTTCAGGAGCTTGATGTCCTTGACAATAGCGTTGATCTCTTTGCTGTCGAAGGCGAGTGCCTTTTCGAGCTTGTCGAAGATGCCGACAAAATCAAGCACGAAACCATGCGGCTTGACCATCTCCTGTGCTTCGTTTTCGTAGGGTCGGTTGACCCGTGCGATGGCCTGCAGGAGTGTGTGGTCGCGCATCGGTTTGTCGAGATACATGGCATAGAGCAACGGTGCGTCGAAACCGGTGAGGAGTTTTTCCGTGACGATAAGGATCTTCGGCTGCTGATCGAGCTTGCCGAAGCTCTTGCGAATCTCCCGCTCTTTTTTCTGTTCAAGGTGGAATTTCTTGAGCAGAACCGTGTCGTTGTTATTGCCGGTGTAGACAACCTTTGAATAAACGGATGGCAGGAACCTGTCGAGTGCTTGCTTGTAAAGGGCGCATGCTTCGCGGTCGACACCTACGAGAAACGCTTTGTAACCAAGAGGTTCGACATTGGCTAGGTAATGACCCGCTACGAACTGTGCGACTTTCTCGATCCGCTGTTTCCCTTTAAGAAAATTTTTCAGGTTCACTGCACGGTCGAGGATCTTGTTCAGTTCGTCGATATCGGCCACACCCTCGGCATCGGCAAGGGAGAGAAACTCCTTGTCCAGCGTTTCGTGCGGAACGAGCATGTCGTTCGGGGCAAGCTGGTAGTAGAGCGGCAGCGTTGTACCGTCTTCGATACTGTCGGCAATGGAGTATTTGTGGAGATACCCGGCGTCATCCTCGCAGCCGAATGTCTTGAAGGTGCCTCTACCGTAGACGGTTTTATCAACAGGCGTACCGGTATAGCCGATAAACGTGGCATTGGGTAATCCGGCCATAAGGTAATTGCCGAGATCGCCGCCGGTGGTTCGGTGGGCCTCGTCGATCAGGACATAGATATTCGACCGCGTGTTGATATTGGCAGGCATATCGCGGAATTTGTGGATCATCGTCACAATGATGCCGCGGTAGTCATCTTTCAGGAGCTTATTGAGCCTTGCGATGCTGGTTGCATGTTCAAGATTCTTAAGGTCGAGTGCGGCAAGGTTCTTGAGCATCTGGTCTTCCAGTTCGTTCCGGTCGATCATCATGAGGATGGTCGGCTTGTCAGCTTCAGGCGCACGGAAAAGTTTTTCCGCAGCCTTGATCATGGTGAAGGTTTTGCCGCTGCCCTGTGTATGCCAGACGAGACCGCGGGATCGGAGAGGATCGAGCGCACGGTTGACGGATGCCTCCACCGCGCCGGTCTGGTGCTGGCGCAGAATGTACTTGTTCAGCTCTTCGTCCTTTTCGGCAAAGACGATATACTCTTTCAGAAATGACAGCACCTGCGGGATGGAACAAAAGCTCTTTACCTTCGCCTCCAGACGGCCGGGAACGTATGGCTGTTCAGATCGAGCGGGATCGCCATATTCTTGACAGGAGGGCGGGTTTTCCAACCCGCCATTTTCTTCAAAAGCAGGCGAACATTCCTGTCCTTTCTTTTCCCCGAAAAAAGTCCTGCTTTCATAATAGAAAGGAAGCTTGACAAACCTATTATCTGCCTCGGAAAGTAATTGTCCGCTGCAAAGCCCTCCCTTCATTGGGTTTTCACGGATATATTCAGCAACCTTGAAAAAGTGTTGTTCGCTGCGAATCAACCGATCCCAATACTCGTCCTGCCAAAGCGACCCCTTTGCACCAGTACGTTTGTTGATTCCCCGAGCAGTAAATCCTTTCCAGGATTTAATAATCTCGGGCAGCGAATGTTGTACCAGCGGTCTGAACAGAACGTGAACGTGATTCGGCATCACCACGAACGAAGCCAATTGATACCGTGTCCCATCAAAGTGGCGCAACGCATTCGCAACGATAGTTGCATTTGCAGAGTCTTTCAGCAAGCACGAACCACTTCCCTGGTCCAGCCAGTCATCAATTTTGTCGGAAAAGCGCTCGTGATATTCGTTTTCGGTTTTCTCGTTCCAGGGCTCGGGATTAAGCGAAAGCCAGATAGAGCGGCCCTCTTGCCAGTCATCCAGTTTTATTTTGGGTAATGAATCTGCGAGTCTCCATGTAACGAAAACCCAAGCGTCCCCCTGCTGCCAGTGCGGCAATCGATGCTGTTTCATCTCGATCTCACGATCCTTGTCAAGAAAGGCGTGCGGGTTATCCAAACAGATAGTATCGTCAATGGATGGCGGATGTTGTAATCCTCCGTCCATATTTGAGTGTAATTGCGGACTGGGCAGTACACCATCTCTATTTGAATGTAATGACGGACTGGAAAGTCCGCCCTCCGTTAACTTCCACGCAAAAATATTCCGGCGCACCGTGTTCCAGCTTACTCCGTAGGAGAAGCCGATGGCGTCAGTCGCGGTGAAGACCTGCTGCGGCACGAACAGTTCGGGTGTTTCGCGATGGTAACGGCGAATCTGATCGATCCCAAGCGCAATCGCCTCGTCCTTGTTGGCGTTCTTGCATTCTATCACCAGCACCGGAATGCCGTTGATAAGAAAAACAATATCCTCCCGCGTGCCGTAATGTCCGTTATGAAATACCCACTCCTCGGTGACTTCGTACACGTTCCGCTCAGGATTCTCGTAATCGATCAGGATCAGGTCCCGCTCGCGATTCTCCTCATGGTCAAAGAACTTCCCACGGTTGCGCAGATGCTCCACAAAATCCCTGTTGCCGTATATATCGGCATGAAAATGCCGGAACTGTCCAAGCAGCGCACCCTCCGCTTCGGCGTAGCGAGGATTGAACTCCCGAACCTTCGCGTCGAGCAGGTCGTCGAAGAAGAGTGATAATGGAATAACGGAGGGCGGACATTCCTGTCCGCCATTCTCTTGCTTACCGGCAGGAGTATAATGGCGGGGGTTTCCAGCCGGAGTGTAATGGCGGGTTGGAAAACCCGCCCTCCTTTTTTCAGCCTCCTCACGAGGAACAAAAGTCCAGCCGATTTCCTCGGCGTAGGCGAGGATGCGGGACTGGACGGTTTTATGTTCGGAGGGTGTGGGCATGAGCTACTTGTCTTGATGGTATGGAATCAAGGGCGGATGTGGATTTTTCTTCCAGTCCTGTCCTCTCTCATTTGGACGCATCAGTCGCGAGCAAAATGACCTAGAATACTGGCTAGGAGGAGCAAAAAGCTCTTTATCAACAACTACAAATTGGGTATCCCTTAACTCCGTTTGGGAAAGCTCATAAAGCATTTTTATAAAGCCTTCGAACTGATCTCTATTCTGCCGCTCACTCGTATTCTTCATTGGTGAGTCGATGATCAAAATAGTCGGGAGAAGGGCGCCAATCTTCGATGCAAGACGATGAACGGCGACAGCAAAGCAACACTTAAACAGAGTCTTCTTTCCACCGCTACCAAGATTACTAAAAGAAGTGACTGCCAAATTACCACCTCCAACGGAAGTCACCTCTGGCAGAAAATGCGGGGACCTCATTTCTACACAATCGTCAGTGTAGAATCCCGATAGCTTGGAGCGCAATAAACAGTCAAGAAACAGTTCCTTGAGAAGGCTAATATTTTGTGTGTCTTTTTCCGCCTTTTCTCTAGCTTCCTTGAGCTCTAATCTTGTCTTTTGTTCTGCTACAAAAAGCCGTTCAGCCCTGTCGCTTAGCGCACCAATTTTTTTGACTAAAACTTCTATTCTATCTAAGTCAGACAGCTGTTGCAGAATTGCCATCCGCTGCTTCTCTGATTCAAGGGCAACTGAAAGATAGGCCGAATCGTAATCTCGTGCCACACGATTTAACTCGATATCAACCAAAGATTTCCGTACTTTCAATTCTCTCAGTATTCGATCATTTCTTCGGAGTGCTGCTTCGTGCCTCTTGATCAGGTCATTTAGCTCCTGGATTCGAGCATCCATGTCTTTTTCAGCGATAGCTTCATCCAAACTCCCAGTTGGATCTTTCGAGTGCGATTGTCCACAGACTGGACAATCATTGCTTGTTCTTTGAGGGAGATCTCGGCCGCATTGGGGACAATCTTCAAAAACCACCCCGCTGAGAACCTCCCTCGCAGATTGGGAACGCCGAAATCGAGTTGAAAGTGAAAGGAGTTCGTTGCGATGAGACCGGTCTCTACCTAAAATATCCTTTAGTTCACGGGATGCTTCTTCAATCGCGAATAATTCCTCAGCAAGCGCTCTTGCCTCAGCTTGAAGGCCTTCCATTGCATGTGGCTTTTTCGATTCAATATTCTTTCGGGTCAATACAATTGAGGCCTCCACTGTTGCTAGTTTGCGTTCCAGTTCTTGATGGATTACAGCAAGCTCAACTTCTGTTGCTATCTCTGCTTCTTTGAGAGCCTCTTTGATCGCTTGGGCTCCAGCTTCGCATTTCAATCTCTCGGCGCGCTGAATCTCGAGTCTCACCTCAAGCTCTGAGACTTGCTCTTGATGGAACCCAACAAGGAACCGAAGGACATCACGACTCTTGAGTCTTTTGTGCGGATGCGCATCTCCATCAAGATGAAAGAAGCTACTGTCCATTGAATCTTGGTCAAGGTAGCAATACCAGAGAAGATCTCGCAGGCTCAACCTGGCCAAATCAGAATCCTCCCTAATCTTACTCTTTCGAACTTTAGGGGGAGTTCTTCCTCCTAATACGTAAATTAAGTCGGAAAGCACCTCGATCCCGGATTGAGGAATCACTTCACCATCGCCTGAACGAGCGGGAATCATGACTTCAACCGGCTCATTCTCGTAGGTAAAATTGGCTCGAATGAGATTGGAGCCAGAATCTCGTCTCAAATTTAGCTCAGCATCTTCAACCTTAAGTGACAAACTTGCAGAAACGAATTCAGACTGTAATGCTGGAGTCATCTCCTTCTCACCAAGGTGCCCTCCAAGACAATAATCAACCAATCTTGCGATGGTTGATTTTCCTGCGCCCATTGGGCCATAAAAGTAAGCGAAATCCGCGAACTTGATCGTCTCTTTGCTATTCTTGAAACTAACATGCAACACCTGAAGAACGAGCTTCATATCTCAATCTCCTCTCCCCATTTCATTGTAGTTATCTCTGGAAACACCTTATAGATAAAATCTTTCAGCTTCGTTGCGTTATAGTTCCCGACGATAGTCGATATTATTTTGCTACGAGCTGAAAGGTCACTAAATTCTGCTCTTTCGCCAAGGCTTTTAGCCAGCTCAAGCCCCTTCTCTGTCAGGACAACTTTCACCGTACGACCTTCAAGGTATGTTTGAGCCAAACGCTTAGCGACAAGCAGGCTGATCCATTTTCTGTATCGATCATCCCATGGCCCGAATCGAAACCTAATCATCCGGGCCTCAATCGTATTGCGCTCTTCTTCGCCAATGCTTTCCGCAAGGCTATCTTTCTTGAGTTCTTTGAGAACTCGGACAAGACAGTTAGGATAGCGGAGTAAGAAATCGAGCTTCGCAAGCTTCATAATTCCATCAACGGGCTTGTTGCTTTTTTTTCCACACGCTTGAAGGAGAAGCAGCAGACGAGATAAATGAAACTCATCTGAATTCTCGATATCAGCGGCTAGATAAATCATCTTTAAGCTCATTGATCGCCCTCCAGTTCGAATTTTTCACTCCACCAAACTTTGCAGGCTTCCGTTAGCATTCCAGCCATTCCAACTAATACTTCATAAGGTTGGTAATTCACCTTTGAAGAGCCTTCCTTCGCTATTCGCTTTAAGCGATCCTGAACATCAATTAACATCGGAGGTCCAATTGGGTTCGCCTGAGGATCTATTCGCAGACGGGCATCAGCGCACTCTGACAGCACGACGTTCTCGACCTGAGAAACCGTCTGTTTCCCGTCTGCCGTTCTTGAAGCAACTTCCAACAGCGCAGCTTCAGCGGTAAGGGCCTGTCTTCGCATTGCTTCGAATTGCATCCATAGCCCCCCTCGTTCCATCTTTTTTTTAAGAACATTATGGCCTTTGTCGCTGGGATTCAGATTCAAGGTTGCGAGTTCTTCCGGATACTTGACCCCGAGATCACAAGCTTCTCGATTGTTATTAATAATGTGCTCACGGAGAATTCTCTTCCCCAAAAGAACTGGATCATCTTCGTCAGATGAAGTAATGCCGAAGATGTGCCTCAAAGGATCCGAGCACTGCACATCAGCGGCACACTCGATTAAGGTGATGAGTGAGTTAAATATCCTATTGAGTGACTTTGGCGTCAATCCTTGGCACTCCTTGATTCTCGGAAGATGCCTCTGGCAAATCTCGTCCTCAAATGCTCTCTCAGTTGGCCCATTGACCAACTCAACGCGTGAAAGAACTAAAAACAGATCATCTTCAGGTTGCTTGGTCGCAGTTCTTAAAGCTTCAAATCCTTTTGCAGCGTCACCCTGAAGATCTTTCTTTGTTTTCGTGGTACGCACAGCAGCCAAGAGTTTCACCGGGCTCAGATAGGAACTCTTCTTCGCATCAGAGTTGGAATACTCTGCGTTGGACACAAAATAGAATCTCCTAATCTTATCAGGGAACTTCATGTCAAAATCCACAAAGCGTTTGATACTTTTGACAAAGGGTTCATCTGTAATTTTCCACAACCCATTCTCGGCTTTACGGGTTTTTACCTGATACGCGTCGAAAGTATCATCTTCCCGTTCAGCTAATAAGTCTTCGTGCTGCTCGCACCAAATCGCACGGTAAGGGCGATCCTTGTTAATCATTATGACTGAAAGAATCACCCCGTAAGCATGCTGATAGCGGAATTTTCTGATAACTTGGTCGCCTGGATCAGTTTGATCACGAGAATTGATAGGGCTACTCATTTGTTTATTTCAAGTTCATGAACGCGAAACTCAGCATTCATCAGTTTGTGAAGAAGAGTGCGAAAAAGGGCTTGAAATTCGTTGAGTTTTTTTTGATGGCCTGCTTGCTTTTTTTCAGCCGTATCAATCACGGCAATGATTTCAGCCTGATCATCGATTTGTGGAACTGGAACAAGTAGAGGCTTGAGCTTGATTTCCGGAAGATGTGCGATCGTAGTTCGTGTTCCAGTAACACCATAGGTGTTTGTCAAAAGGAACGCGAACATCATCCAGTGCACCATGAACTCGTTGGTAACGCGGTCTGTTTTTGGCCTTAATCTGTGAAGAGCTTTCTGGTAATAGCATTCAGCAATACTACCATTCCAAAGAGCCGCTCGTCCAACTTCGCCTCCTTCGCATACCAACAGATCACCTTTTCGCAACCTGAATTTCTCTGCCTCTCGATCATCGAAATCCATTTGTAAAAGATCTTCGGTGTTGATTCTTCCCCATTGAACGTTCTTGTTTCGCAGATAAACCTTTGGTGAATCTCCAATTTTTGCTTTCTGAGAAAGCATCTTGCCGAGTTGTGTCTCGAAAAGTTCACCTATTGGTATTAGCATCCAACTCTCCGGCACCAACCCGATTTCGGTTTCTTTCTGCGGTTCGCTATGGAGGCCTTCGGTGAAGAGCTTGTGCATGAGGGCCTTTTTCAGCTCGGTTGTGGTTTGAATGATCCGCTCCTGCGCTTCGATCGCTCGGTGCACCGTCGAGAGGATGTGCGCGATTTTCTTCTGCTCGGGGAGCGGTGGTAGTGGAAGCCAAGAAGCCATTACGTCTGAATCGCGAACTGCAGGATAACTTGCACCTCGTTCCAGTCCTGCTATCCGAGCAATGAAATGATCAGTGATCAGGAATGAGTAGAGAAAACCGGGAATCACCTTTGTCTGGTCACATCGCAAAACACAATACCCAGTGCTCGCTATCGCACCATCGAGTTCAGGAGGTACCAATGCAATTCTTTTAAGTGTTGGACGTACTGTCGCGAAAAGAACGTCATCGGTTTCAATTGCTTTCCTTGCTCGGCTTGGAGCATCAGATCCAAGTGTGGGGGCCGTACTGGTAATTTTGAAGGACGTGTTTGAAACGGCCGAAACATCGACATACTGAAATACCTCATCAGGTTTCTTTCGAGGGTCTCTCTGTTTGGCTTTGAGGACAACTTCGCTAATTGACGATTCTGTCCATGTCTCAGGAAGAGGATATGGTTTACCGTCTATCATAAGGCTATTTTCCTTGCAATCGCGATCAACGGAGGGCGGGTTTTCTAACCCGCCATTACATTTTGGATTGCTATTACGTTCCAAATGGCGGACAGGAATGTCCACCCTCCTTTCAAGATCGCTCATGACCGGTCTCCTTCACGGCTTTCCAGTCTGGTCCGTGATATTTCGATAGCGGTATGGAGTTTCTGCTGAAGCAGCTCGCGTGATGGCAATGCTGTTAAATACTCAGCTACATGGATGCCGGATTTGCCGAGTTCGAGCAGTTCGATTTGTTCTTCCTTTTTACCGGCGCAAAGGATCAGCCCGAGTGGTGGTTTCTCGCCCGGTTGCTGTTCGTTTTTGGTAGGAATGAGTGCGCTGTAATGGATCAAGGCCAATTGTCGCCCCAGCGAGGCGACAATCTGCCGACCGTACTCCGCACGCTTTTCATCGAGAATCTCATGGTGGATTCGTCTGCCGATCTGCCAATAGAGCATGACCAGCGCCGTGTTGGTTACCTGTGCAACCTGCTTACGGGTGCTGGCAATCATGCCCCGCAGTTCGGAAAGCAGGTTGTCGGATAGTTCTATGAGTTCATCCTTTTTGCTCATACCACAATCTTCTTCTACTGATGACTATTTTCCAACCCGCCATTTGGAGTGTAATAGCGGACAGGAATGTCCGCCCTCCTTTCAAGATCGCTCATGACCGGTCTCCTTCCTTGTCCAACTGCGCCAGTAATCGGCGACCTTTTTCCGTGAGCCGATACTTTTGCAAATAGCTGATAGCGTAACCAGTGAGTCTGGCCGTGAGTCTGGCTGATGACCTACTTGGTGCCCACATAGTGCTAACCTGGTGCTGACTGGGTCCCTGATTGTAGTGTGCGACATCGTAGGTTTTGCCGTTGGCAGCAGTTGTCCGGGAATCCCGGACAACTGGATTTGGGCATAATTCTCCATCGGTTTTAACAGTCAAGGATTTCTTGACTGTTGCTGCAGGGCGTTCATTGATACTGTCGAGTCCGCCATTGGTTTTAATAACGGCGAATCTGCCATAATTAAAATCTTGCTTGCTTGACATACCGGAGGACGGGTTTTCCAACTCGTCATATTCCGGACAGGCATTGAATCCTCTATGGCAGACAGGAATGTCTGCCCTCCTTTGAAGATTACTCATGGCCGGGGTCCCCTTCCTTATTCATTGCCCTTTCCTTTCAGTTTTTCGAGCATTTCGATGGCTCCGGTTTCAAATCGTGAGAAAGCGAACCACTTTTTCCCCAGATCCTTGAGGGATGCGCCGATATGATATATCTCTATTCCGTCGATGATCAGAAACCGGTCATGCGCATCGGAAAACTCCTCAATAACGATGGGCGGGTATTGCTGATTATGCTTTTCCAGATCCAGCGCGAGTTGCTTTGATATGGTTTTCGTGTAAATCGCACAAGACACGCCTTCCGAGCGTTTGCTCATCAGGGTCAGCACAGAGTCATCCACCCAGTTGTCAATCAGCACCAATGAGGTTTTCGCCTGGCGAACCAACTTGCTGGCGAAACGCCAGGCATCATAGACTTGCCCGTTATAGAAGATGCCCTGCTCGGGAGGTTTATCCCGACGTTCAAGAGCCTGAAAGACCTTTTCAAAATTCTTCTCGGTTTCGGATGCAAAAACAAGCTGCCGGCGTTCGACTAGTTCAAGCCTTTCAAACAATTTTGCGTTATCCTGAATGAATCGCCGCATCTGCACAAAGGCATTCATAATCTGTATGGAAACCTTGACCGCTGTATTACTTCGCAGAACCGCCGAAAGCATGGAAACGCCCTGTTCGGTAAAAGCATAAGGGTTGGCTGTCGAATGCTTCAGGGATTCGAACCGGTCGCAATTTGCGACCAGTTCCGTTTTCTCCTCATTGGTAAGCTGAAAACGAAATGCTTCGGGAAAGCGCTCGACATTACGTTTTACCTGCTCATTAAGACGTTTGTTTTCAACCCCATAGACAGCGGCCAGATCCCGATCGATCATCACCTGAACACCCCGGATAGTAAAAATAAGGTTCTGTATCTGATCCGCCCTGATCATATCATCGTGCTGTATCATTACACGCTCGTCCCGGTTCATTGAATCAAGTTGTTTTCATCCCTCAACCCCCAACTGCCTGATAATCTCCCGCAAAGCCTTGTCAGTTGCTTTGGCCTCTTCTTCGATGGCGTTCAGCTCCTCAACAATTTCGGCGATGGGCCGGTAAGTTTCGGCCTCGCCGGTATGGATGTAGCGGCTGGGAGAGATATTGTAGTCGTTTTTTTTCAGCTCGGCGTGCTCGACGATGCGGCTGAGCTTTTCCTCTTCATTCCAGTTGATAAGGGTGTCGACAATGTGTTTGATGCCTTCGTCCGGAATGAAGTTCTTGGGGTCGCCTTTTTCGAAGATCCGGCCGGCGTTGACGAGCAATACACGGTCCTTTCTGTCTGCTGGTTTATCCCTGTTCAGGAACAAGACAATACCCGGAGCGGTGGTGTTGTAGAAAAGGTTTTCGGGCAGATAGAGGAGGCTTTCGATGATGTCGTTATCGACGAACCACTTGCGGGCCCTTTTTTCCTTGTTGGTACCGGCATTGCCCGATCCGCGGGAAGCGGCACCGGTATCGAGGACGATGGCGGCGCGGCCCTTGTCATTCAGGCTGGCGTGAATGTGCTGCACCCAGCCCCAGTCGGCTGAGGATTTACCGGGGAATCCTGCTCCAGGAGGAAAGCGGTCGAATTCGTCGTTGTCATAGTCGGTTTCGATGAACCAGTCCTGGTTCCACATTGGATTTGCAACGACGCGGTCGAACGTGCGGAGTCTGCCCTGTTTGTTGCGGAACTTGGGATTCTTGAAGGTGTCGCCGATCTCTATCTGTCCTTCCATGTCGTGAATGATCATGTTCATGTTGGCCATAGCCCATGTTTCCGGGACGTATTCCTGACCGAACAGTTTCAGCGTGGCAGGGGGCGGGTTTTCCAACCCGCAATTACATTCCAAATGGCGGACAGGAATGTCCGCCCTCCTTTGATTGGCGTTTTCCTCCATGGCGATCTCGCATTTGACAAGAATCCCCCCTGAGCCGCAGGTGGGATCGTAGATCTCCATGCCGGGTTCAGGTTCGAGCACGTGCGACATGATGGTGCCGACTTCGGGAGGGGTGTAAAACTCACCGGCACTTTGCCCGCCCCCTTCGGCAAACTTGCGGATCAGGTATTCGTAGCTTTTACCAATGATGTCAGCCTCGACATCGTCAAGGCCAAGACGTTTGGTGCTGATAGCCTCGATGAGGTTGGAGAGGCGGTCATCGTCGAGATCGCGCTGGCCGTGGGTGGTCGCGTTGAAATCAACGCGGTCGATGATACCCTGCAGGAGAGGGTTTTCTCTGGCGATTGCCCGCATGTATGTTGTAACGCCTTCGCCGATCCTGTCGGAGAGCTTCCTGATGACAGACCAGACAGACTCTTCAGGACGGTCGGGTACAAGGGGAAGATAAAAACGGACCAGCTTGTGGTCGGCCCTGACGAGCTGGAACGCCTTGTCCCGGGAACCGACCTCTTTAGCAATACGGTTCAGCTCGTCATCGAAAACGTCACAGAGCCGCTTGGTGAAGATGAGCGGGAGAATGTAATCCTTGTATTTCGGGGCGTCCCTGGCCCCACGGATTGAGCAAGCGGCCTCCCAGATCCATGACTCCAGAGATTTTCCGTTACCGTTGTTACTTGCCATTAATATTTAAGCGTTTGTTTCTACAAGTAGCCACCTTGTCAGAGAAGGCCTTTTGATGCTCAGGGTTCATCCCATCCATCCACGTAACCCGACGCATCAAATTTTACACTTGAATAGTTTTTGTAGTTCCAAACCTCAAAGGAGCTAAACATCATAATGTCTCCAGGCTCTCCCAGGATTGCCCTTACTTGATCCTTGTTCATGCCTTTTTTAAGCGTTCGCCATGCCGCTTTTCCGGCTGGTATATTCTGATTGATCACCTGACCACCGGTCGATTTCGCAGAGAGCTGCTTTTCAAGCTGTATGACCCTTGAGTTGAGATCGGATACCTGCATTTCAAGGTTGGATACCCTTTTTTCAAGATTTTTATCTCCTGCCCAAAGAAGCGGGTTTGTTGAAAGCGTTATACTAATGACACATGCTGGCACCAGCAGAAACATGAGTGATGACTTGTATTTCAATGAGGTTCCCTCCAATTATGAACCGGGTTGACAGTATGTTTGATTTGCTCTACTGAGTAAGTTGCTTGTCATTGATAATATACTGTGCAAATACTTTTCTTCAGCATCAGGGTTTAGTTGGCTGGCAATTTACATTGACTGGATCGCTTCATTGAAAAGGCTCCAGTCTCAGCGTTCTTGCAATCTTGTCTCTTTGTCGGGGGTGGACGCGCGACTCCTCGGCGTAATCATGCCATCGGCGAACAACTTCCTGTACTTCAGCGATGATGGTTTCGGCACGCCCGCGCTTCATGGATGCGCTTTTCGCACATGCCTTGAAGTCATCCGGTAAGAATCCGCTCCGCTTGCCGTTTATCGTCATTTGATGAGTCGATGTCCATTTTCCTTCCGGTTGATAGCTGTAGGTCATGTCGAAAGCCGGCGCGAGCGACCAGTTGCCCGACTTGTCCATCAGAAAGGCAATGTTTTTCACATGGTCATCCTGGTTGCGGGCCACGATATTGAACACCATCCGCCGGAACTGCTCCTCGACGGAAACCATCGGCAAACCAAGGCGCCGAATGACCTGCAACGCTTGTTCGTACCCGTAAGCACCCGCCTGATTGAAGTCGTAATGTGCTATGCCGCAGAGCGACTGCATGTGCAGTTTGCCTCCATCCTTCAACCGGTCGAAGCGCTTCGTCATGAAATGGCGACGACCGTTTTCCTCGAACAGGCTACAGGGCGTCATGGTGATTCCCGCATCCAGCGCCATCTGGTAGTATGCGTACTCTATTGCACCGTACCCTTTTGGATCTTCCAGTTCCTTGTCCCTGTTGCCGCTCACTCCGTCGAACTTGAGCAACCAGTACTCGAAGCCTTTTCCGGCCTTTACCTGGCCTGATCGGACTTCGTTGGTTTTCGGGTTCCAGGCAATCACCGCTTTGGCTCTCGCTCCGCCCGCAGAGGTGCCGACCCGGAGAATCTCCTTGAGCGCAAGCTCTTTACCCTCATTGTGGAACCAGGCTTGCAGATTGTTGCGATGGGTCAGCACCTCCGAAGCCAACTCGACCAACCGTTCGATTTCGAGCGATGCAGAGCCGGAGACCCCCAACCGCAGGGCCGGTGCATATTCAAGGGCGCCCATGCCCCGAGACCCCGTATAACAGAGCCTCTCGACGGCATTGAAGGAGTCGGGCGTGCGACCGGAACGGGCCAGCCATGCATCGATCAGCGCATTGCCGAAACGGTCCGGCAGCGAATCCGCCAACAGTCCCGGAAGTCCGTGGAAGGTTTCGGGACGCAGCGCGGGAAAGGAGTAGAGCTGGCCGGAGAGCGGCATGGTCAGCGGGGCGATTTCGATGCCGCTCTCTGCGAAGGCCGGATCGTACTCGAAGGTTGCGGTCGCAGCATCGCTACCGAGCGATACCGCCCCGATCGTGCGTCCCCACAGGTTTACCTTTGCTGTTGTACTCACGATTCGTCACCCCACGTCCAGGGCTTTTCTTCCGCCGGCTTCTTTTTGGTTCTTGCACGCTTTCGCGCCTTGCCTTTCAGCTTCAGCAACTCCATCGGTCGCGGCCCCGCCTTCGGCACCAGAGTCTCCAGCCGCTCCAGCAGTCCCAATACCCGCATAACCCGTATCATGGTCGACATCTGTGTCGTGGCTCCGGCCTCGACACGCTCCACAGTCCGCTTCGATACGCCCGCCTGCCCGGCAAGCGTTTCCTGACTCAACTGAAGCTCCAGCCGTCGCTGCGTTAACCGCGTCCCCAGCTCTCCGAGAATTGCCTCATCCGTCAATGTGCCTTCAAATTTCATCGATAGCGATAGGTTTTAAGGTGACATAAATCGCATTATATGACGATATATCAGGAAATATACACTTTTCTCGTCATAATTGACGAACGATAATCGACCCCCATTGAAACCTGCACCGCCGCACGACTTAGTCAGTATCGGATTCTCTCCTTTCCAGTAATCAACTCGCGAAGTGGCAGGAGTTCCTCCACTTAGAATGCCGATAGTCACCATGCCAAGCGTAGTTTTTTGCCAATCGCAACTATCCTTCATGTTTCCAGAATCTCTTTCACTATTCTTCTCGATCTTTGTATCGTAGGGCGGGTTTTCCAACCCGCCATTACATTCCAAATGGCGGACAGGAATGTCCGCCCTCCTTTGATTGGCGTTTTCCTCCATGGCGATCTCGCATTTGACAAGAAGCCCCCCTGAGCCGCAGGTGGGATCGTAGATCTCCATGCCGGGTTCTGGTTCCAGCATGCGCGACATGATGGTGCCGACTTCGGGAGGGGTGTAAAATTCACCGGCACTTTGCCCGCCCCCTTCGCCGATCCTGTCGGAGAGCTTTCAGATGACAGACCAGACAGACTCTTCGGGATGGTCGGGTATGAGAGGCAGATAAAACATCACAGAGTCGCTTGGTGAAGATGAGCGGGAGAATGTAATCCTTGTATTTCGGAGCGTCCCTGGCCCCACGAATAGAGCAAGCGGCTTCCCAGATCCATGACTCCAGAGATTTTCCGTTACCGTTGTTACTTACCATTAATATTTAAGCGTTTGTTTCTTCCGGTAGCCACCTTGTCAGAGAATGCCTTTTGATGTTCAGGGTTCATCCCATCCATTGACGTAACCCGATGCATCGAATTGTACGTGTGAATAGTCTTTGTAGTTCCAAACCTCGAAGGAGCTAAACATATTAATATCTACAGGTTCCCCCAGAATTTTCCTGACTTGATCTCCAAGAATAATAATATACCGTATAAACACTTCTCTCCAGCATCAAGCTTGCGCTTTATATTTCTATAGATATGCTCGCAAGTTTTCGGTTGTTGAGCCTCAAAACAAAAAAACCGCCCTGGTCTTCCAGAGGCGGCTTTTGCTTTATCTTCTTTGCCAACTGCCAACTGTTACATTAGCGCCCCTTCACCCACTCTTCCAGCTTGTCCTTGATCTCGTCACGAACTCTCCTGAAGTGCGTGAGCTGTTCTTCCCCGGAGCCCTCTGCGGCGGCGGGATCGTCGAACGGCCAGTAGAAGCGATTGGCAGGATCCATAAGTCCGGGCCACACTCTGGGGCAGGTTTCGTTGGCCTTGTCGCAGACGACGATCAGGTAGTGGATGAGTGTTTTTCCGAGATATTCCTCTATCCCCTTCGGCCTCTGACCGCTGATGTCGATGCCGATCTCCTGCATTGCCTTGACCGCAAGCGGATGAACTCTTTCTTGGGCTTCCATGCCGGCACTGAGGGGCTCGAAACGCTCGCCCTCCATTGTTCGTAAAAAACCTTCCGCCATCTGGCTTCTGGCAGAATTGCCTGTGCAGAGGAACAGTACTTTCTGTTTTTTATCCATGATCGTTGTTTTTTCCGGTCCCGGACAATCTGTCGCAGATGCTCCTGGCCGGATTGTTGCTGTTTTTGTCAAACACTTCACCTTTGTTCAAGGTACCTATATCCGTACATCCCGGTAATAGATTTTTCCATTTTGCAACATTTTGTCATGAGACGGTTGCCCCCTGGATGGATTCAGGATGAAAGTCGGGAACAATTGCAAGGAATCTTTCGTTTATTAAAAACCGCCTGTACGGGATTGGCAGAAGAAAGTTGAAAAATACTTTGGGAGTCTCGAACGGGATGCCTACATTAGTTTCCCGCTGAAAGAGGCGGTATGGATGCGAGTCATCCGTAGTGCTCTGAGGTAGAGAGTTGAGTGCGGGAAATGATGTATCGGACG
>JANQHB010000040.1 GCA_028277225.1 Chlorobium sp. | reverse complement strand
TCCCGCTTTTTTCATGCTTGTCGAAAATTGCCGCTGGTCGGGGGAACATGGAACGCAAAACAAAAGGCGGCCTCAGATTTCGTTCTGAGACAGCCTCCTACATCCTGCCAACTAGCCACTGAAGACTGCCCACTGTCTTTTGTCCCGCCATCCAGCCAACGAGCTATCTTCACTAAGAACCAAGGACTGAGAACTGAGAACTATTCATCCCCCCAGCCTTCTTCCCCAAATATTTGATTGGTACTTGTGCTTTATTATCTTACGGGTCATATACGGGCACCTGAAGCAATACGGTTTGTTTCAGACTGCCCTTTTTTGACGTTGTTTCATACTTTCACCTATTCCCGGCATGCTCTGCCGGTCGGATCATCCCAGAGGAAATGCTCGTTTACCAGAGAACTCTTGAAAAAGAAGTCGCGCTTCACGGCACCGGTCTGCACACAGGTCATGAGTGCATGATCACCTTCAAACCGGCACCCGCCAACTACGGATATCGTTTCATAAGAACAGATATCGAACACTCACCGGAAATTCCCGCTCTGATCGATTATGTCGTCGACGTCAACCGGGGCACCACCATAGAATATGAAGGCAACAGGGTCTATACCACCGAACACGTCCTTGCTGCACTTTACGGAATGCAGATCGACAACTGCCGTATCGAGATCAACGGGCCTGAACCGCCGGTCATGGACGGCAGCGCCGCCGACTTTGCCGAAGCCATTGAATCGGCAGGCATTGTCAAGCAGGATGAGCCGAGGAATTACCTTGTTATCGATGAAACAATCGAGTTTCATGACCCGGAAAAGAATGTCGATATTGTCGCCCTTCCGCTGGACGGTTTCAGAGCAACGGTTATGGTCGATTACAAAAATCCGGCACTGGGCTCACAGCATTCGGGTCTGTTCGACCTCGAAAAAGAGTTTCTGAGTGATTTTGCTCCCTGCCGTACGTTCTGTTTTCTGAGCGAAGTTGAAGCACTGACCAATGCGGGCATCATCAAGGGAGGTGACCTCGATAATGCCATCGTCATCGTCGATAAAAAACTGTCAGAAAAAGAACTTGACCTCCTGGCCGAAAAAATCGGCATTGACAGCTCAGCGCTCTCTCCGGGCAATAACGGCATACTCAATAACCGGGAACTTCGTTTCAAGAACGAACCTGCCCGCCATAAACTGCTTGACCTCATTGGCGATATCGCGCTGCTTGGCATGCCGCTTAAAGCTCAGGTGCTTGCCGCACGTCCGGGACATGCCTCCAATGTCGAATTTACCAGGGAACTGAAAAAATATGCCGACAGAAATCAACTCACCCGCAAGTTCCAGCATGAAAAAAAATCCGGTGTGATCTTCGACAGCAACGCAATTCAGCAAATCCTTCCTCACCGCTACCCGTTTCTCCTTATCGACAAGATCGTAGAGTTCAAGCTGGATGAAAAAATCGTCTCGATCAAAAACGTCACGATGAACGAAGAGTTTTTCCAGGGCCATTTCCCCGGAAACCCCATCATGCCGGGTGTCCTCATTGTCGAAGCGATGGCACAGACCGGTGGCATCATGATGCTGAACGGCAATGATAACATCAACAATATGCAGGTCTACTTCATGGGCATCGATAAAGCCCGGTTCCGCAAACCTGTTGTTCCCGGAGACACGCTGGTAATAGAAGCCGTCATGAAAAGCCGGAGGCGGAATGTATGCCAGTTTGACGCAAAAGCATATGTCCGCGGGGAGCTGGTCTGTGAAGCATCACTCATGGCAACGGTCATGTCAAAATCCTCCTGAACTCAGGAATCAAGTCCCGCGTCCTCTCCACGATGAATACGCAGGAACCGAAAGAGATATTGCATGAATGAATACGATAGTAATATCACGGAGAGGTACATAAAAAACTCTTGAACCGGATACCGGTCAAAAAAAGGATCCGGCCAGACCATGCTGAAAAACATCATGGAGACGAATCCGACCGCCCACTTGCCCGGCCAGAGAGATGTTGTGATAAGCTGGTGACGATGCTTGACGTAGGCGGCACCAAAAAATATCAGGAGATCCCTGATAACCGCGAACACCACAAACCACACAGGCAACTCTCCGATCACCATAAAATAGACGGCAACCGCAGCAAGACATATCTTGTCGGCAAGGGGATCGAGAATCTTCCCCATATCCGACACTTCATTGGTCCAGCGGGCTGTCTGCCCATCGAACCAGTCGCTCAGAACAGCAATGACAAGAATCGCATTGGCGATCCAGATATCCCCTCTTTCAAAATAGTAGATAAAAAAAGGGATGAGCAGAATCCGGAGAACGCTCAAAAAGTTTGGGAGATTGACAATATGCCCTTTCACTTACTATTCCGTTTTGCTCTGAAACCTCTCTATAACACTACCGGGATTCTCTCTGACAAACTCTGACCAGCTTCGGCCCGCCGATGCAGGCCCTCTTTTGCCTTTCATGTCCGGCAGCACCCGGTCTTCAATAAGAAGATCACACAGGGCGATCCCAAGCGCGTCTGAAATATCGTACGGACCGAGAGGCTCCTCGATTTCGAGAAAATGCCGGGCCATGTAGGACACCTGCTCCTTGCTTGCTCCCCCTCTGCCGGTAAGGACCTGTTTTACTTTTCTGGGTGCGTATTCGGTCAACGCTATACCCCTGTTCATTGCCAGGGCAACTACAGCACCTCTGACCTGGCCAAGTTTGAGCGCCGACTGGGGATTGCGGTTCACATAGGCGGTTTCAAGCGCAAGCCTCTCAGGCATGTGCAGACTGATGAGCGAATCCAGTTCGTCATAAATGCGCTTGATTCGCTCGGGTATGCCCTGTCGGGAACTGAGCCTGACAATCCCGCAGTCAATCAGTTCGAAAGCGCCTTCCTTTCCCCTGACAATACCGTAACCGGTCCTGACACTTCCCGGATCAATCCCGATGACAATCATAATCCCAGGTTGGATGTTGGAACAATCTGAAAAAGCAGCATCAGGACTCGATACTTTTCATTGCCTCTTCACTGATCTCCATATTACTGTAAACAACCTGCACATCGTCACAGTTTTCGAGGGCATCGATCAGTTTCATGGCCTTGGCAGTCTCTTCCGGTGCCGGTTCGACATAGTTGTCCGGAACCATGTCCATCTTTGCATTGGAATAGGATATACCGGCATTGTCGAGTGCATGTTTGGCCATTTCGAGATCCTTTACATCGACAATGACATTGAAAAAGTTCTCGTCATCACTGTCCAGCTCTTCGAGACCGGCATCGAGGAGAACCTCCATAACCGTTTCCTCATCAGTACCTGTTTTTGCCACATCGATACTGCCTTTTCTCTGAAACATCCAACTGACGCTGCCGTTCTCTCCAAGCGAACCATTATGGCGGTTCATGATATGGCGCACGTCGGCAACAGTCCGATTCTTATTATCCGTGGCAGTTTCGATAATGATTGCAATTCCTCCCGGACCGTATCCTTCGTAGGTGATCTCCTCGTAGACGACACCTTCAATTTCTCCGGTACCCTTTTTGATGGCACGCTGAATATTGTCTAGAGGCATGGAGTTTGCCCTCGCCGTATCGACAGCAAGGCGCAGACGGGGATTACCCGCGGGATCACCGCCTCCGGTTTTTGCTGCTATGGTGATCTCACGAACGAGCTTTGTGAACAAATTGCCCTTTTTCTGATCCGTTGCAGCCTTTTTTCTTTTGATCGTAGACCATTTACTGTGTCCAGACATACGTAAATTCGCTGAATTGATATCGGTTACTTTTTCACTGAACCGGGCATTCCGTCAGATGAGCACTTTCTGACACGTCATACAAACAGAATGCCGGCACATACAAGAACTGAGTGCACTCAGTCACGCTGACCGTTTATGATAATAGATTTATTTTCTTTAACCTAAGCTGAGCGACATCATGCTTCATCATATTCAGCCTAAACTGAGCGTTTCAATAAATGCGGCTCTTTATCAGTTTTCACATTCACCTGATAGGTGATGGATAAACACTATACAAACACAGTATGACAGATCGTTGTTAATAAACTTACTATTATGGAGCATCCCGACTTGTCGGGACACTCAGTTTAGGTTCAAATTAATCACCTGATAAAATAATGGCAAACCGGCTGGTCGCATACCAGGGAGAACCTGGCGCATACAGTGAAATAGCCGCCCTCCGATTTGGAGAACCGGCACCGTTCGAAACATTTGACAAAGCGTTTCACGCTGTCGAAGAGCAAACAGTTGCCTGCGCGGTAATACCTATCGAGAACTCTCTGGGGGGAAGCATACATCACAATTACGACCTCCTGATGCAGCACCCCGTAACGATTGCAGCCGAAACGTTTGTCACTGTCGAACACTGCCTGCTCGGCCTTTCGGATGCGTCGCTTGACGTCACCGGAACGGTGTTTTCCCACCCGCAAGCTCTCGTCCAGTGCCGCAATTTCTTTTCCACGCACCGCAACCTCAAACCTGAAGTAGCGTATGATACCGCCGGAAGCGCAAAAATGATCGCTGAAAATGGACGGCCGCAAGATTTCGCTATTGCCTCCAAAAGAGCCGGAGAATTGTACGGTCTGAAAATATTCCTTGAAAATCTTGCCGATGAAACATGGAATATAACCCGGTTCTTCTGCATCATCCATCAGGCCGCGAACCGGCCGGTCGAATTCAGGAACAAACCGGATACCAGCAAACAGAAAACGTCCATTGTCTTCACCCTGCCGAACGAGCAAGGCTCCCTGTTCAAGGCACTTGCGACATTTGCGCTCCGTAACATCGACTTGACGAAAATCGAGTCACGACCGTCGAGAATGAAAGCCTTCGAATACTTCTTTTACGTAGACTTCATAGGCCACCTGGACGATTCCGACGTCATTAACGCCCTGACCCACCTCAGGGAATTTGCAACAATGGTCAAAGTACTGGGCAGTTATGGTGTCGTTGCCTGACAACGGTCAAATTGAACTGACATTCGACATGAACGCCTCACAGGACCGGGAAAAAACCGAGGCGTCCGGCAATAAACCGACCCTGTTCCTGCTCGACGGTATGGCGCTGGTATACCGGTCGTTTTTCGCCCTTCAGAGAACCGGAATGGTCACGAGCAAAGGTGTCCCGACCGGAGCCACCTACGGCTTTCTCATGACGCTTTTGAAAATCCATGAAGCATACCGTCCCGATTACCTCGCCGTCGCTTTCGACAGTGCAGAAAAAACATTCCGTCACAAGCTCTACAAACCATACAAGGCTAACAGACCCGAACCGCCTGAAGACCTCATCACGCAGCTCGATCTCATTATCAGTCTTATTGACGCGATGAGAATACCGCTGCTCAAACAACCGGGATTCGAGGCTGACGACCTGATCGCCACTGCCGCCAGACAGTTTGAAACCGCCTGTGAGATTTTCATTGTCACACCTGACAAGGACCTCGCGCAGCTTGTTCAAGAGGGGGTTACGATCCTGAAGCCCGGCAAAAGACAAAATGAACTGGAGCTTTTCGGCCGCGATGAGATCAAAGAAAAATTCGGTGTTGATCCTGACCGTTTTGTCGACTTCCTGATGCTTACCGGCGACAGTTCGGACAATATTCCTGGAGCGAAAGGAATAGGCCCGAAAACAGCCGCAAGGCTGATCAACACGTACGGCGGCATCAATGCTATCCTCAACCATCTCGATGACCTCCCTCCCGCTTCAAGATCGAGCCTGAAAGAATTCGAGACCAGGCGTGACCTGGTCAGGGAACTTGTCACCGTCAGAACCGATCTTTCCCTTGAACCCGGACTTGACGATCTTGCATGTTCTGATCCGGACGGCGACAAATTGTTCGGACTGCTTGACACGCTGGAAATGAAAAATGCCGCGACACGCATACCCCGAATATTTCCAGATGTTCAACCGTCCGGAAACAAGAGCAGCCATAATCCGGACCTCACCGACATAACCGTCGAAAAACCGGCATACCACCTTGTCGGTGACGTAGACGGCGCACGGCAACTTGAAAAAAAACTGGCCAGGCTTCCGGACTTTGCCTTCGACACAGAAACTACAAGCCTCAACACGCTCGAAGCGGAGCTTGTCGGCATGTCGTTCAGCTGGCAACCGAAAGAGGCATACTACATTCACTGTTCAAAAACAGGACTCACACCTGAAAAAGCCCTGTCCATATTCAGGGATGTGCTGGAAAACCCAACTATCGGCAAAACAGGACAAAACCTCAAGTATGACATCCTTGTCCTTAAAAACTATGGAATAGGTCTTTCTCCGGTAGCTTTCGACACCATGATCGCCAGCTACGTCATCAATCCCGAGGAAAAACACAACCTTGACGACCTGGCTGAACGGCACCTGAACTACAGGACAAGAAAGTACGCTGATCTGACCGGGACAGGGAAAAAAGCAATCCCGATACAGGACGTCCATCTTGACGACCTGACAGCTTATGCATGCCAGGATGCAGACATTGCGCTCAGGCTCAGTCAGAAACAGGTTGGAATACTCGACAAAAACCCTGAACTGGACCGGTTGTGCCGCGACATAGAGTTTCCGCTTGTCGATGTACTCGCAGAGATGGAATACAACGGGATCGCTCTGGACACGGCACAGCTTGAACGGACGTCTGAAACGGTCAATCGTGCGCTTGAAGAGCTCACGGAAAGAATCCATGATACAGCAGGAACATCATTCAATATCGACTCGCCCAAACAGCTGGCGGATATCCTGTTCAATGTCCTCGGCCTTCCGGCAAAAAAAACAACCAAGACAGGATATTCAACCAATGTCAGGGTTCTGGAAGAGCTGTCACTCCTCCATCCGATTGCACAGGATATCCTGGAGTACAGAAGCCTGCATAAACTCAAAACCACCTATATCGAAGCGCTCCCGAAAATGCTCAACCCGGTAACCGGAAGACTGCACACCTCGTTCAACCAGCACATTACAGCAACAGGCAGGCTTTCTTCGTCAAATCCCAACCTGCAGAACATCCCGATACGTACGCCCCTCGGCAGGGAAATCCGGAAAGCATTCGTCCCCTCAGACCCCGAAAACGTTCTGCTTTCGGCCGACTATTCCCAGATCGAGCTTCGCATCGCGGCCGAGATATCACAGGACCCCCAGCTTGTGACAGCATTCAGGAAAGGAGAAGATATTCATTCTGCAACGGCCAGAACCGTCTTCGACACAGAAGAGATAACCCCTGACATGAGACGAAAGGCAAAAGAGGTCAATTTCGGCATACTCTACGGCCTTCAGCCGTTTGGTCTGGCACAGAGACTGAATATCCCTCAAAAGGAAGCAAGATCCATCATAGAAACATATACGTCGAAATACCCCGATCTTTTCAATGCCCTGAAACAGATAATCAGCGATACCGCCGAAAAAGGGTATGTCACCACGCTGATCGGCAGACGGCGATATATCGATACTATCAGCAGCAGGAACCGCAATATCAGAATGGCAGCGGAACGGGCAGCTATGAACACCCCTATCCAGGGAACAGCCGCAGACATCATCAAGCGTGCAATGAGCCTTACTGCAGAAGAACTAAAAACACGCGGCCTCCAGTCCACCATGCTCCTGCAGGTCCATGATGAACTTGTTTTTGAGACCACTGAACATGAAAAGGAATCTCTCAGGTCAATCGTCACCGATTGCATGAAAAAAGCGGCCGAAGAATGCGGCCTGAAGAGTGTCCCGGTCGACGTTGAAACCGGAACAGGAAAAAACTGGCTGGACGCTCACTGATAGCCTATGGCTGTATTGACGAACACAAAACTTTTTTTATATTTTCGAAATTTATTGAAAGACGGCCTGTATAACTGCATTCTTGCCGGGAAAACCGGGGGGTGATCCTTTCGCTCTTTGCGTGAATTCAGGAAGATACAGCTATCGTTCATGAACCCGGCCGCAAACCGGTTACGGTCACCTTTCTTCTTACACCTGTTTGCAGCAAGCATTGCGCCTGTAACAAAAACCTGAATTAACAGCTGAAACCGTATGTTCTGGAACCTGGACCTTGCAAGGTATATTGCCGATGCACCATGGCCCGCGACAAAAGATGAACTGATTGACTTCGCGAATCGTACAGGGGCACCCCAGGCCGTCATCGACAACCTGACCGACCTGCCTGACAGCGACGAATTATATGAAAGCCTTGAAGAAATCTGGCCTGACTATCCGACAGACGAAGATTTCTGCTATGGGGATGAAGAACCCATAAACTAGGAGACCGACACGGCACGTGTGTTTATTGTACATACAGCATTTTTCCGGCTTTGCACGACACTTCTCTTCCTTGCAGTTCTGGTCCAGTCCTATCCGCCTGCATCGTGCATAGCCAGCTCTGAAAACGATACCGATGCCCCGCAACCGGTAGTTGTCAAACGTATTTCGATATCCGGCAACAAGGTTATCACCAGGGACGAAATCCTGGACATTATTTCCACTTCGAAAAAAGAACCCTTTATCGGGGAACTCTTCTCCCGCGACCTCGCCCTGATCAGAAAACTCTATACCTTCAAAGGATATTTTCTCGCCACAGTCGACGCTGATATTTCGGAGCCTGACAGGAAGAACAGGATCTCCCTCAGCATCTCCATCACGGAAAACACACCGGCAAGAATCGATTCCATAAGCCATACCGGGCTGGAGGCACTTCCCTCCGAACTGAAAAAGCGATACCTCGACGACACCCTCCTGAAAAAGGATTCAATCTTCACTGTCGACCACCTCATCGATGAAAGGAACAGGACCGTCAATTTCTTCAGGGAATACGGCTATTCATTCATGCATGAAGACAGTATCCGCATCCAGATCGACACAACCGCCAGCCTTGCAGGAATGCAGCTCCATACATTTCTTCCGCAAAAACTCTCCTATGGTCCTGTTGCCGTTTTCGTCCATGACAGGGACAAAAGCCTGCCGGTCCGGGAAACATTCCAGGAGGATTCCCTGAGCATCACGTTTCAGGGACGCCCCAAACTCTCGCGCAAACTCATCAGGAACTATACAGCTGTTCGATCAGGGAACATCACACAGCAATCGAAGGAGAGAAAAACACTTCAGAATTTTGGGTCGACCAATGTTTTTTCATCGGTCTTCATCAGGAAAGACTCGGTCAGGGCAGGAAAACTCTACACCTCCCTTCATCTTGAACCGAAACCCAGATACCTGGTTGAACCGAGACTCTTTTTCGACAACCGTTACGGAAGTCTTTTTCTTGGTGGCGCCGTCTCCTTTGAAAACAGCAACCTTTTTGGCGGAGGAGAAAACCTCATCTTCAAAACCGATTTCGGAACGCAGCTGAGCAGTTCCAACGACCTTTTGAAAAACATCGATGAAAGCCTCTATAAGAAATACCGCCCCTACGAACTCGGCATATCGGCAAACATTTCAAAACCTGCACCGAAGCATCCAGGAAACTACTATACAGGAACCCTGGAATATTCCCGATCCCGGCTACCGATCCTTCTTGACAACCAGAAAGGGCTGCTTCGTCTGAGCTACAACGCTCAACTCTCGCCTTCTTCGCGACTGAATTTCGATTTCTTCGAGATCGAAATGGTCAAGAAAGACTCACTTGACGGCTTCAGAGAACTGTTCATCACTGACCTTGCCGAAAATATCGGCGTCGATCCTTCCAATCCCTCCGATGTAGCCGGAAGTCTTGACAGCCTGCTGCAGACCAATCTCAACCAGGGATTCCGTCTCCAGTACTACGATTCAAACCAGGATGATCCTGACCGGAAAACAACCTATACCTGGAATATCAGCCTGGAGGAAGTCGGAGGCCTTGTCTACCTGATAGACAAATATCTTGACACAAAAAGTTATAATGGCTTTACCGATGAAGATCCCCAGATACTGGGAACCCCTTATTCGCAGTTTGTCAAAGCCAGCGGCCAGTTTACCTTCAACCGGGATATCACCGAAACACAACAGATTGCAGGCAGGATTTTTCTAGGCGCGATGACTCCTTACGGCAAGGCGAATGCAACTCCCGACGATCGCCGGTTTTACGCCGGCGGCCCCAACAGTATGCGAGGCTGGCTCTTCAACACGCTTGGACCTGCCGACAACCCAAGCAGTGCATCGGCAACCCTCGGTGCTGACATAAAAGTAGAAGCTAACCTCGAGTACCGTGTAAAATTCTTCAAACTGTTCGGCCAGCCGTCAGGTATTGCCTTGTTTACCGATATCGGAAACATATGGGACCGTAGCGGACCCTATGCAATGACATTCAAATCCCTCTACACCGATTTTGCCTGGGATGCGGGTGTAGGTCTGCGGCTCGGTTCACCGATTGGACCGTTCCGCTTCGATTTCGGATACAAGCTTTACGATCCCACCATGAGCAACAAGTGGCAAGCCGGCAATTTGGATATAGAGGATTTCACGTTCAACTTCGGTATCGGGGAAGCATTTTAGCAACAATCAGACAGTCAACACACCTACACCATGCAGAACACAACTACACTTCTTGCGCCATCCATTCTTTCGGCGGACTTCACAAAACTCGCAGAATCTGTTGCGCTCGCTGAAAAAGCAGGAGCAGACTGGTTACACTGCGATGTCATGGACGGCCATTTCGTGCCCAACATATCGTTCGGGCCGTTCATCGTAAAAGCTGTAGCTCAGTGCACCGGCCTTACCATCGACACCCACCTCATGATAACAGATCCGGACACCTACATCCCTGACTTCATAAAAGCGGGTTCACATCAGGTAACCGTCCATCAGGAAACCTGCGCCCATCTTCACAGAAGCATACAGCTCATCAAAAGTCTCGGGGCAAAAGCAGGTGCCTCGATCAACCCGGCAACACCGGTCTCAACCCTTGAAGCGATCATGCCGGACCTCGACCTTGTTCTGCTCATGTCGGTCAATCCGGGTTTCGGAGGCCAGAAATTCATCCCTTCTTCGCTGGACAAAGTCGAACTGCTTCATGAAATGCGCAACAAACTCAACCCGGGCATGCTGATCGCAGTTGATGGGGGAGTAACTGTTGACAATGCACAGGTTCTTGTATCAAGGGGAGCGGATGCCCTGATTGCAGGGACGGCATTCTTCAAGGCTGAAAATCCGGCAGAAGCAGCAAGGACAATCAAGTCTGCTTCCAGGTAAACTGCTGCAGTTCCCTGCCGATAAGACCTTCTCCGATCAGGACGGCATCAAACGATGCCTCCTGCATCCTTTCGACATCCACTGCACGCTTCAAACCGCTTTCGGCAACCGCGACAACATCCTCCGGAATAAACGGCCTGAGCTGCAGGGATGTTTCAAGCGAGACGGTAAAATCCCTGAGGTTCCGGTTGTTGATACCGATAATGGAAGCCCCTGCTTCAAGTGCGCAATCAAGCTCGGCTTTATCATGCACCTCGACCAGTGCGTCCAGCCCGGTTTCGCCTGAAAGGTCAAGATAATCCCTGAGTTGAACAGGATCAAGAGCCGCTACGATCAAAAGCAGTGCGTCAGCTCCTATCAACCTCGTTTCGTATATCTGGGACTCGTCGATGATGAAATCTTTTCGAAGAACAGGCAGATCATATGCCCGGCTCACCTGCTGCAGATACTCGTTCGAACCCTGAAAAAAATTCCGGTCAGTCAGAACAGAAAAAGCTGCAGCCCCCAGAGCGGCATAACGCCTTGCTATCTCGATAGGCTGAAAATCTTCAACCAGAACCCCCCTTGACGGCGAAGCCTTTTTCACTTCCGCAATCAGCCGTACAGACCCGGAATTGTCCTGAAGAACCCGTTTGAATCCCCGCGGCGACGGCAAATCTCTCTGGCAGTCCCGGTAACGGACTTCCGGATGCTGGTGCAGCAAAGCCTCGACCTCGCCTTTCTTGTATGCAAGTATATCGGTCAGGTAGGTACTCATGAAGAAACTGATCCGGCGGCGGCTCTTCTCAATTCATTCTCGAACTCGACGATCTGGCGGATATTTTCGAGAAACCATGGATCAATTCCTGTAGACTGATTGATTTCCTCAACTGTCGCTCCTGCCTGGATAGCATACCGAAGGTAAAAGATCCGGTCTGCCTTGGGAATCCTGATTTTTTCAAGAAGATCTTCCTTGGCGAACTTTTTTTGATGAGGAGGCATGTCGACAACATTCATCATATCTTTGCCGTCGCACCCAAGGCCGCCACGGCCGATTTCAAGCCCCCTGAGCGATTTCTGTAACGCTTCGCGAAAGTTCCTGCCGAAAGCCATCACCTCGCCAACCGATTTCATCTGGATACCCAGACGAGCGTCGACATTCTTGAACTTTTCGAAATCCCACCTCGGCACCTTGACGACACAGTAATCGATGACCGGCTCGAAACTGGCCGGTGTCGTCTTTGTGATATCGTTCTGTATTTCATCCAAAGTGTAACCGACCGCAAGTTTTGCAGCCACCTTGGCGATAGGAAATCCAGTAGCCTTCGATGCAAGTGCTGAACTTCGGGAAACCCTTGGATTCATCTCGATAACAACAACCCTGCCGTTTTCAGGATTGATGGCAAACTGGATGTTGCTCCCGCCGGTTTCAACCCCGATCTCACGGATAATCTTGATCGAAGCATCCCGGAGTTCCTGGTATTGTCTGTCGGAAAGCGTCTGGGCAGGAGCGACGGTAATGCTGTCACCTGTATGGACACCCATCGGGTCGACATTCTCGATGGAACAGACAATGATCACGTTATCGGCAAGGTCACGAATCACTTCGAGTTCGAATTCCTTCCAGCCGATAAGACACTCTTCAACGAGCACTTCCCCGATAGGGCTCTCGGCAATACCTCTCCTGACCGAATCGTAATAGTCCGGCTTTGTTTCGGCAAATCCGCCTCCTGTCCCGCCAAGGGTAAACGATGGACGTATCACGATAGGCAAGCCGATCTCCTCAAGCGCTTCCCTGGCTTCTTTCTCGTTTCGGACAAAAAAACCTTTTGCCATCTCGAGTCCGAGCTTCCTCATGGCGTCACTGAAAAACTCCCTGTTCTCCGCTTTTCGTATCGCCCTGAGCTTTGCACCGATCAGTTCAACGCCGTTGCGTTCAAGCACACCGCTCTCGGCAAGGCTTACAGCCGTATTCAAGGCTGTCTGGCCTCCCATCGTGGGAAGCAGCGCATCGGGTTTTTCCTTCTCTATGATTTTTCGGACATAATCAGGAGTTATAGGCTCGATGTAGGTACTGTCGGCAAACTCGATATCGGTCATGATGGTTGCCGGATTGCTGTTGACCAGAACAACCCTGTACCCCTCATCCTTGAGAGCCTTGCACGCCTGCGTACCCGAGTAGTCGAACTCACATGCCTGGCCAATCACGATAGGCCCGGCTCCAATGACCAGAATCGACTGTATATCTTCCCGTTTTGGCACTTGTATTCAGAATTTCATTCTTTATTGTATCGAAGTCATACCGATGGTAATGTAAAAAAAAATGCCGCTACTCCACCACCCTGATCGCCTCCTGGTGAAATCCCCTGTCATCCCGCCTGTACCAGGCCGTTACGCCGGCAGGCCGCCGGTGCCGAACAGAGATAATGACCATGGTATCTCCGGGCCTGGCGAAATCGATGTCGCTGTTAGACGGCACCGCAGCAGTATCGATATGCGAGTGGTAGGAACCAAGAATTGTGTAACCGAGACCGGCCGCTTCACGTTCAACTTCGATAAATTCCGAAAAGGAGATTTCAAAACCGTGTTCGCGCCCGCTGTAAAGAACATTGACACAGGGAGCGACTTCATAGACAATGTTCTCGAACCCGCCCTTCTTGTCCGGCTTTCGAATCCCGGCAAGAAGACCGCAGCATTCATAAGGAAGTTCCCGTATCGCCTGTTCCTGGATTATTTCAAACTGTCTTCGAGACAAATGCATGGAAAAAAACAGTCAGTCATGAGAAAGCTTTAGCCCCGATGTCACGGCGATAATACATACCGTCAAAAGAGATGTACCCTGCGGCCTGATAAGCACGGTCGATGCTTTCTCTCAGGGTCGCTGCGGTTGCCGTCACAGCAAGCACTCTGCCGCCCGATGTCCTGAGGGTTGTACCGTCAAACGTGGTGCCGGCATGAAAAACAACAATATCGTCATCTGCTTTCAACTCTTCGCCTACCACAATCGTTCTGCCTTTCTCGTAACTGCCGGGATACCCTCCAGACGCAAGGACAACGGTGGTTGCCGCACCATCTTTCATTTCAAAGGGAACACCTTCGAGCCTTCCCTGAAGAGAAGCCTCGAGAAGAACGATCAGATCACTCTCGAGGAGCGGCAGAACAACCTGTGCCTCGGGATCCCCGAGACGCGCGTTGTATTCTACAACCGATGGCTCACCGCTGTCGTCAATCATCAGACCGATATAGAGGAAACCTGTATACGGCATCCCTTCGGCCCTCATGCCCTCGAGGGTAGGAATGACAACGCGCTCCTCGATCTTCTTGAGGACGTCCCCGCTGACAAGAGGTGCAGGAGCGTATGCACCCATCCCTCCGGTGTTTTTGCCTGTATCACCCTCTCCAATGCGCTTATGGTCCTGTGAAGGCAGAAAAAACCGGTAGGAAGAGCCATCGGTGACGGCAAATATGCTCGCTTCCTGACCGGTGAGAAAGGCTTCGATGACAACTTCATCGGCGGCGTCACCAAAAACTCTTCTGTTGAACAGATCGTCAATCGCCTGCAATGCATCCTCACGGTTTTCGGCAACAATGACCCCTTTACCGGCAGCAAGACCACTTGCCTTGATAACCTGGGGATAGACTGCAGTGAATTCCAGAAAATCCTTTGCAGGACCGTACTCCCTGAACACTTCGTACGATGCTGTCGGAATAGCATGGCGTCGCATGAAATCCTTTGCAAAAACCTTGCTGGTCTCAAGCTGAGCTGCTTTTCTGGTCGGACCGAACACAGCAAGACCGGCACTGTTGAAAGCATCGACGATGCCTTTCTCAAGAGGTTGTTCAGGTCCGATTACCGTAAGATCCGGAGACTCGCTGCGGGCAAAACCGACAAGACCCTCAATATCGGTAGCAGCGAGACCGACATTCTCCACTTTCCCGCCCATGGTTGCCGTTCCACCGTTTCCGGGAGCCACATAGACTTTGGTGACTCTTTCACTGCGGGCTGCAGCCCAGGCAAGGGCATGCTCTCTTCCGCCCCCGCCGACAATCAACACCTTCATGGCTTGTATTTCGAGTTTTTATCAAGCTTGTTTGAACAAACTATATAAGGCAGGCGGAACAAAATACAAACAAAAAAACTCCTTCCGTCGAAACATGCCGACTTCTGCAGAAAAACAGACAACAAGCTTCAGCAGGCCCATGAAGAACCTGCATCAAGAGGACACAGCGTCAAAAAACCATATGCTTTTGCTACATTGCGAGTAACAAACGCCCTGCCGGCTCTCAGACTTTCGTCCGGCAGTCTCGACCGAACAGATTTTCAACTGTCTCTCGTATGTCGTTGCTTCCTTCGCTTTCCGGCCTTCTTCTGCCCGGTTTGCTCAAAGCCCTCTTTCTCTCCCTTAACGTCAGCATCGATGACCGTCAGTTTGAAAAGAACCGGAGAGACGGCAGTTGCCTGTTCACTTTCTGGCACGGAAAAATGATCTGCGGATGGCTTCTTGCCCGCCATCTGTTTGCCGACCGTAACATTCACGCTGTCATCAGCCTTTCCAGCGATGGAGAGATCCTGTCACGGACACTTCATGGCCTTGGATTCAGCCTTATCCGTGGATCGAGCTCAAGAGGAAGCGACAACGTAAAAGAGTCAATGAATCGGGAACTCGACAAGAAAGGTATCGTCGCTATCACCCCGGACGGACCGCGCGGACCGCTGCATTCATTCAAGTACGGAACCCTCCGTCTTGCCTCCCAACGTGGCATACCGATCATTTTCGCTTCCATACACTACAGCAAAGCGATAACGCTGAAAAGCTGGGACCATTTCGAAATTCCACTGCCGTTCAGCCGGGTAAACATCGCGCTGCATCGTATCGAAGTTCCGGCCATGAAAGATCAGGATGAGCTTGCCGCATACGAACAGCGGCTTTCAAAACACCTGGCACATGACCGGAACGGGAATGATAATCCCTGAACCAGCAACCATGCTCTATAAAACCGTCATCGACATCAGGAACCGGCTCTATGATCTTGGCTTGTTCAAAACCCACAGCGCAGACATCCCGACGGTTTCCATCGGTAATATCACAGCTGGCGGAACCGGGAAAACGCCATTGGTTGACTTTGCGGTCAAGCACTACTCCCGAAAAGGCCTCAGGTCAGCGATTCTCTCACGCGGCTACAGACGAAGCACAAAAGGGGTCCGGCTGGTATCGGACGGCAGACAGATCTTCTTGGGAGCAAAGGAAGCCGGAGACGAATGCACCATGCTTGCCCATAACAATCCGGGCACCATTGTGGTCGTTGCCGAACAAAGGAAAGCTGGAATAGACTACATCATTGAACGGTTTGCAGGAAAACTTCCGGATGTCGTTCTGCTCGACGACGCTTTTCAGCACCGCAAAATCAGCCGCGACCTCGATATCGTGGTCATCAGCAGCATTGCACCATTTTTCGACGACAGGCTGCTGCCTTTCGGAAAACTTCGGGAACCGGTTCGAAGCTTACACCGGGCAGACCTTCTCGTCCTGAGCAAGGTCAAGGACCGGCAACACGTTTCGGAACTTGAAAACAGACTGAGGGAAACAGCCATACCCTTGATCATAACCGGATTGCGTCCCGGAAAACCTGTTCCGATCGGCGCCCCTGACAGGCCGCTGCATGGAAAAGTCATCGCTCTGGCGGGAATAGGACAACCTGAAGGCTTCCTTGTTTCGCTGCAGGAAAGCGGTATGGACGTGACGCTCAAAGCGTTTTTTCCCGACCATGCGGACTTTCCGCAGCCTGAAATAGAAAAACTTGTCAACAAGGCCGAACAGGAAAGCCTCTCTCTCGTGATGACCGAAAAAGATTACTACCGGTTCCGGGACAAAGAAAAGATGCTCCGCACGATGGCAAAGCTTCCCTGTTTCTATCTTCCTGTCAGTATGACCATACCAGAAGGACAGGAACTGCTGGAGCGGATGCTCGATGAGGTGGTCGGCGCGAAGCGCCGGTGAATCGTGATTCGTGAATGGCGGGAAGCCAGCAACGAGTGCTGAGCGATGAGTGGGGGGAGAATCATGATTCGTGAATCGTAAATCGTGAATGGTGGGAATGTGGCAGATTGCAGATACTATTATAGGTCCTATAGGACTCATATGACCTATAGGACCTATATAACTCCCTCAAATGTATCTGATATCGTCACACCTCAACAAAACAATCATTCTCTCCGAATACCGAGTACCAAACAATTCAACAGTTGAACAAATCAACGATTCAACAACTCCACTCAACAGTTCAACAAATCAACAATCTTCTTATTCTTTAATAATCTTCGAGATTGCCTTGAACTTCTCTCCTTCGGCAACGCGCAGCAGTTCGAAAATCGTCATTTCCGTGCTTTTCAGAAGCGCTCCGGCCTTTTCGATAGCCCGGATACCGAGTTCACGGTTTTCCACTGTACGTGACGAAACTGCATCTGCGACAAGATGAACGTTGTAACCGTACTCGAGCAGTTCGTTGGACGTCTGGTAGACGCAGACATGGGTTTCTATTCCTGTAACAAGCACTTCGTTTCTTTTCAAAGTCCTGAGCCGTTCCATGAACTGCTCTTCACCGCAGCAGCTGAACGCAATTTTTTCGACCGCCTCTTCATCGGCAAGTAATCTCTCAAGAGGCTCTACGGTATGCCCCAGGCCTTTAGGATACTGCTCGGTATAGAGAACCGGCACTTCGAGTACATGTGCCGCCCTGATCAGTTTTGCTATATTCCGCACAACCTTATCAGGGTCATGAACAATCTGTGCAAGTTTTCCCTGTACGTCGATGACGAGAAGAACACTCTCCCGGGCAGAAATCATAATACCTCCTACTTTTCCTCTGATGGCACCTTCTTAAGCGGATGCGGCAGTCCGCCAAACAAAATAATACGTAAATGTAGCAAGCAAGATAATTATTTCAACAGCTTATTATACAGCAATGGCATATAAAATATTTCCCTGAAAGAGAGATTGCGTTATAGGACTTATAGGACCTATGGGACCTATAGGTCCTATTTCCAAGAGCTTTGAGAACATAAAAAATCAACCAGCTTTTCCACCTCAGTGGAAAAGCTTTGGCAACACCTCCCCTGCACTCCCTTCGATAACCCTGTCATAGGCTGTCGCTCCTGACGGTTCAGGATTGATTTCGATGCAGTAGGCGCCGGACCGTTTCGCAAGATCGGGATAGCCTGCGGCAGGCCAGACGGTTCCCGATGTACCGATGCTTATAAAAAGATCACAATTCTTGATGAGTGTCGATGCATTCTGCATGACGAGGGGATCGAGCATGTCGCCGAACCAGATGATGTCCGGCCTGAGCCTTCCGCCGCACTCGCTGCACTTTTTTTCGTAAACCTCCCCAAAATCTTCTTTCCTGAAGCCGCATTCCGGACAGCGGAGTCGCCAGAGGCTGCCGTGCAGTTCTATGACTTCCTCTGAACCCGCCCGTTGATGCATACCGTCGATATTCTGCGTTACTATCCCGGCTTCGGGAATGGACGCGATCACCCTGTGCCCTTCATGAGGCTGACACAGAAGAACCGAACGGCGGCGTATGCGGTGGAATTCGAGCACCTTGTCAGGATCCCGTTCGAACGCATCCTGGCAGGCGTATTCTTCATAATCGTAATCCTTCCAGATCCCGCCCTTACCCCGGTAGGTCGGCACCCCGCTTTCAGCCGACATGCCTGCACCGGTAAAAAAGACAATGCTGGTGAACTCCTCATGCTGCAATCGTTCCATCGAAGAAAAAGTCTACTGTTTTGCATTTCACAGGTTCCGATGTCCGCAGGTCATAGCGTGTATTTTAGAATCTAACCGATTTTTTTTAACATCGTAAAAAGGCTCACACCATGAATATCAAACTCTTGCTGCTGCTTTTCTGGGGTTTCATCATCTATAACATCATTGCAGCCCTCATTTCATACTTCCGTTAATACGAACCCTCTTCAACATGAAACAAATAGGTGTTATTCTCTCAGGATGCGGTGTAATGGACGGGTCGGAAATTCATGAAGCCGTCCTGACGCTTCTTGCCATAGACGTTGCCGGCGCACATGCCGTCTGCATCGCCCCCGACATCAACCAGCATCATGTCATCAACCACGCGACCGGCGAGGAAATGAAAGGAGAAACCCGAAATGTCCTCGTTGAATCGGCACGTATCGCGAGGGGAGACATTAAAAATCTCAAGGAAATCGGCTCTCTTGAACTGGACGCCCTGATCCTTCCGGGTGGTTTCGGCGCCGCAAAGAACCTTTCCGATTACGCATTCAAAGGCGCGGAGCTAACCGTGCTGCCGGAAGTTGCCGAAGCGGTCCGTTCATTTTATAAAGCGGGAAAACCGCTTGGCTTCATCTGCATCGCTCCGGTAATCGCCGCCAGGGTTCTTGGACAGGAACAGGTCGAAGTGACGATCGGCAACGACAGTGATGCAGCAGCCAACATCGAACTGACCGGTGCCGCCCACGTCAAATGTCCGGTGTACAATATCCACGCAAGCAACGGCGGAAAAGTAGTCAGCACTCCCGCATACATGCTCGGACCGACCATCAAGGATGTCGCCCAGGGCATAGAGAAACTGGTCAACGCAGTGATTGCGTTAGCCTGAGGTAGTGACAAGTGACGAGTGACAAGTGACGAGTTGGCAGCGCTGGATGGCAAAGAAATAGCAGGCAGTCTTCAGTCGGCAGTTGTAGGGGCAGGCCCCCGTGCCTGCCCGATGTCCGGATGGCGGGAGATTGTGGGGTGTGGGATGCAGGATGTTGGGGGAAGAAAAAGTACTGAGTGCTGAGTGAAGAATTCAGGAAAGCGAGAGGTATTCAAGAAAATGTAGGGGCAGCCCTTGCGGTTGCCCGTGGTTGGGTTGGTGAAGAATGTGGGGTGTGAGGTGAAGAAGACCGCAGGCAGTCTTCAATGGGCAGTCGGCAGTTGTAGGGGCAGGCCCCCGTGCCTGCCCGATGTCCGGATGGCAAGATTGTTGGGTGTAGTATGTGGGGTGGAAAAAGAAGTGTAGGGGTCCCGACATGTCGGGATGGTTGCCCGTGGTTGGCCGGATGATTGAGATCGGCGTCTAAAGGGAGCACGGAAATTGATTTGTCCTTTACGTCCTTTTGGTCCTTTCGTCCACTTCTTCAAACAAATCAACACTTCAACAAATCAACAATCCCTGTCGCTTACCCCTTTTTGCCTTTTACCTCTGCCGACTGTAAACTGGTGACTGCCGACTGCTTTCCTTACTTCTCATAAGGCACCCCGACTTCGCGGGGGGCTTTCGACCGGCCGACGAATCCGGCAAGAACGAGAAGCGTGAGCACATAGGGCAGGGCCTGAACGAGCTGGGATGGTATGAAGCCTGTCTGCAGCCAGATTTCCAGCGATTCCGCCCCTGAAAACAGGACTCCGGCCAAAGCTGCACCTATCGGGGTCCACTTTCCGATGATCATCGCCGCAAGAGCAATATATCCTCTGCCTGCCGACATGTTGTCGGTGAAACTGTACTGCTGGAATGCAAGAAACACACCGCCCAGAGCTGCGAGGAGCCCGGAAATCAGCACCCCTGCATAGCGCATACCGCTCACCTTGACCCCTGCTGCATCTACAGCTTCGGCATTCTCCCCGGCAGAGCGGAGCCTGAGTCCGAATGGCGTCCTGAAAAGAAGGTAATGGGCGATTGGCACAACAAAAACGGCAAAAAGAAATATCGGGTCCAGAAGGATCGACGAAGAGGAGAAGCCATCAACACGCTCGGAATTTACGGAACTGCCGAAAAGAAGACTGAGACCGAACCGGGTCGCTCCCATGACAAGAATGTTTATTGCGATACCTGTCACAATCTGGTCGATCTTCAGGGTAACTGTAATGAATGCAAAGAGTAATGCAACAACCAGTCCACAGAGAATCCCGCAGAGTACGCCTGCCGCCGCAGATCCGGTACCCGAAAAGTGCTGGCCGACGACCGCACCGAAAGCACCCGCCAGAATAAGACCTTCAAGCGCCAGGTTGATCACCCCGCCCCGTTCAGAAAAAACGGCACCGACCGATACCAGGACATAGGGAACAGCTATGCGCAGCACCTGAAAGAAAAAAAGACTCAGTTCGTAATCCATATTGCAACTATGTTGTGCCTGTCGCTTATTACGTTTTTTTTTATTATCTAAAACGAATTAAAATAAACATCGTCTCTCTTTTCGGGATACAGTGTTTTCTTTTTTTTATGACTTCCTCAATTCACCTATCAATCCAGACACATGTCTACTACCAGTAATACGACATCCGAAGCCCAGGAAAAACAGTTTGTCTATATGTTTTCAGGTGGCACCGCTGATGGTGACGCCTCAATGAAAAACCTGCTCGGCGGGAAAGGAGCAAACCTTGCCGAAATGGCCAACATAGGGCTCCCTGTTCCTCCAGGATTTACTCTTTCAACCGAAGTATGCACATATTATTACGATCACCAGAAAACCTACCCTCAGGGCCTGTTCGAAGAAGACGTGCCCCATGCACTTGAGACGCTCGAGAAACAACTGGGAAAAAAGTTCGGCGATGCGGACGATCCCCTTCTGCTTTCGGTCCGTTCCGGCTCAAGAGCCTCTATGCCTGGAATGATGGATACCATCCTCAATCTGGGACTCAATGACAAGACTGTCGAGGGACTGGCAAAGAAATCAGGCAATTCGCGTTTTGCATGGGACTGCTACCGCCGGTTTGTGCAAATGTACGGAGATGTCGTTCTCGGTCTGAAGCCTGCCGACAGCAAACAGCCGGATCCCTTTGAAGAAATTCTCGACGCACGAAAAAAAGAACTTGGCGTCACACTCGACACCGATCTCGACACTGACGATCTGAAACATATCGTCGCTGCTTACAAAGCGGCAATTGCATCAAAAACATGTTCACTTTTTCCTGAAGATCCGATGGAACAGCTGCGGGGAGCAATAAGCGCCGTTTTCAGCAGTTGGAACAATGATCGCGCCATTGTCTACAGGAAACTCAACAGCATTCCATCATGGTGGGGAACTGCATGTAATGTCCAGGCAATGGTTTTCGGTAATCTCGGCCCCCGTTCCGGAACCGGCGTTGCTTTTACCAGAGACGCTGCAACCGGAGAAAACGTGTTCTACGGTGAGTATCTCATGAATGCCCAGGGCGAGGATGTTGTTGCAGGCACAAGAACACCACTGAAAATAAGCCATCTCAGGGATGAAAATCCTCAGATATACCAGCAGCTCGACGATATCCGCATCAGACTCGAACAGCATTACAGGGACATGATGGATATCGAGTTCACCATCGAAAATGGGGACCTCTTCATGCTGCAGTGCCGTGTCGGTAAACGGACAGGACTTGCTGCCATCAGAATTGCCTACGACATGTGCAAAGAGGGGCTGATTGACGAAAAGGAAGCCCTGCTGAGGATCGAACCTGAACAGCTCAACCAGTTGCTGCGGCCGGTCTTCGATCTTTCGGAAAAAAAGAAAGCGATCGATGAAGGAAGACTGCTCGCAACCGGTCTGAACGCAGGTCCCGGTGCAGCAACAGGAAACATCTACTTCAACGCTGTCGATGCGCAGGCTGCCATGAAACGGGGAGAACAGGTCATACTTGTGAGAATTGAGACCTCACCGGAAGACATCAAGGGTATGTCCATAGCAGAGGGAATTCTGACCGAGCGCGGTGGAATGACCTCACATGCGGCACTTGTTGCCCGTCAGATGGGTAAGGTTTGCGTGGCCGGATGCGGCGCTCTCGAAATTGATTACCAGAGCGGTACGCTCAAGGTACAGGGAAGCGACACGATCCTGAAAGAAGGCGATGCTCTCTCGCTGGACGGTACGACAGGTGAAGTCATCGCCGGTACTGTGACAACACGAAACTCCGAGGTACTCGAAGTGCTGACAGAAAAAACGCTTGAACCGGAAAATGCCCCGGTCTGGCAGATTTTCAGTCAGATCATGCAATGGTCGGATAAATACCGAAAACTCAAGGTCAGGACAAATGCCGATCAGCCCGAACAGGCTGAACTTTCAGTCACGCTTGGCGCTGAAGGTATCGGCCTCTGCCGGACTGAACATATGTTCTTTGGCGGAAACCGTATCGACGCGATGAGAGAAATGATCCTTGCTGAAGACAATGACGGCAGAAAAACAGCATTGGAAAAACTCCTTCCTTACCAGAGAGACGATTTCTATGGTATTTTCAAAGCAATGGGATCACGCCCCGTCACGATAAGACTTCTCGACCCGCCTCTCCATGAATTTCTTCCAGGCTCTGATGAAGAGATCACCGACCTGGCGCAAAAAATCAACAAGCCGCTCAATGACGTCCGTCACCGGATAGAATCACTTCACGAGGCCAATCCGATGCTCGGTCTTCGTGGATGCCGGCTTGGGATCATACATCCTGAAATCCCCGAAATGCAGGTTCGGGCAATCTTTGAAGCGGCCTGCAGGATAAAAAAAGAAGGTCATGATATCATACCTGAAATCATGGTACCTCTGGTAAGTTCTGTCAAGGAACTGGAACTGACCGCCGAAATCATCCATAAAACAGCCCGAAGTGTCATGGCCGAGCAGGAAACAGGAGTCAAGTACCTTGTCGGCACCATGATCGAAGTACCGAGAGCCGCAGTAACATCCGGAGAGATCGCCAGAGTTGCCGACTTTTTCAGTTACGGCACCAATGACCTGACCCAGATGGGCCTTGGCATGAGCCGGGACGACTCCGGTCAATTTCTGCCCCTCTATCACGATCTTGACATTTTCCCGAAAAATCCCTTTGAATCAATCGATATCGAAGGCGTCGGTAATCTTGTCAAGCACTCTGCAAAAGACGCCAGAGACGTCAAAAAAGATATCAAACTCGGCATTTGCGGTGAGCAGGGCGGCGATCCCCTCACGATCGAATTCTGCAGTGCTACAGGGCTGAACTACGTATCATGCAGTCCGTTCAGGGTCCCTGTAGCCCGTATAGCTGCTGCAAGAGCTGCATTGCAGAGCTGAGATGCTCCATGACCACGAAAGCTGCGGCAACGTTATTGTAACGGGGCCGTAGCTTTCCTTCGCTGATATCCCCCATACCAGCTGTATACAGGCGGGGTTGATAAACACGTAATTCTTTTTTCGAATCCCTGAAACCTTTTAAGAACTATTCTTATTTAAGTATCCATTCCATGCATCAAGCCACTCTGTAGCTGGCCTTTATCTAAAACACAAAATAACGGAGAACGCTATGTCCCAGCAATTCGAAGATGATCTTTATTTTGAGATGTCAATGCCCCTTCTTGGAGATGATTTTCCTGAACTCAATGTGCAGACCACGCATGGCCCCATGAGCATCCCGGGCGACCTTAAAGGCTCCTGGTTTGTCCTGTTCAGCCATCCTGCCGATTACACTCCGGTATGTACCACCGAGTTCGTCGCGTTCCAGCAGAGAAACGAGGAGTTTGAAAAAATCGGCTGTAAACTTATCGGCATGAGTGTCGACCAGGTATTCTCACACATCAAATGGGTAGAGTGGATCAAGGAAAACCTGGACGTCGATATCACGTTCCCGATCGTCGCTGCAAATGACCGTATCGCAAACAAACTCGGCATGCTGCACCCCGGCAAAGGAACAAACACCGTACGGGCAGTATTCATCGGTGATCCCCAGGGAAAAGTAAGGCTGGTTCTCTACTACCCGCAGGAAATCGGCAGGAACATGGATGAAATCCTCCGCGCCGTCAAAGCCCTGCAGACTTCGGACAACAACAAAGTGGCGATGCCCGCAGACTGGCCGAACAATGCTCTGCTCAAAGACCGCGTCATCATACCGCCTGCAACCAATGTGGAGGATGCAAAAAAACGTCCGGATCAATATGACTGTTATGACTGGTGGTTCTGTCACAAGGAACTCTGACAGAATTCAGGTTAAACCCCCATTTGAACCTAAAGGCCCCTTTTAAAACAGGGGCCTTTTCGATACTCCGTTATGCTATTGATGAGTCCCTTCCGAATTCTGTTTTCTGCAGTTCTCACATATCCCCCTGATACTCACACGCTTGCCAAGCACGGTAAAACCGTCTGCAATTCTCTCTGGAACTTGTATCGCGTCAAGTTCCTCGTCACAGAAATCGATGATTGTGCCGCATATAACGCAGTGAATATGATGATGATCATAGAGATCGGTCTCATAGCGCCTCACACCCGAATATGATTCAACCGCTTCAATGACACCAAGTTTGCTGAATGTGAGAAGCGTTCTGTGTACCGTATCAAATGATATGGAAGGAAACTCCCTGACTACCTTCCTGTAGACGGTATCCGTTGACGGATGGTCCGCTGACCGGGAAAGAATCCTGAAAATTGCAAGGCGTTGCGGGGTAACTTTCAGGCCGTTGTTCCTGCACGTACTCACAAACCACTGTACGCGATCTGTCACGTTTTTTTCCATCGTCGTATCCCAAAACCTCGATAAAAACTGCCTGCCGGACAAACCGGACAATCAGAGTCTTTTTTAAATTAACAAAAACCGCGCCAAACACATGAAAAATAGTACAACATCTTTCCTGCACCTGCATGCTCCCCGGAGTCAATGCACCTGTCTCTTCTTGTTTTCTTTACAAGTATTTGATATATAGCTCCTCTTGCATCGTGCACATCTCCTATCATGACAGGATTCAATCAGATCAGCATAAGGGGCGCCAGGGTACACAACCTCAAAAACATCTCACTCGACATTCCCCGAAACAGGTTTGTCGTTATAACAGGTTTGTCGGGATCCGGAAAATCCAGCCTGGCATTCGACACCATTTATGCAGAAGGTCAACGCAGGTTCATGGAAACGCTGTCGGCATACGCCAGACAGTACATAGGCAACATTGAGCGTCCGGACGTCGACCTGATCGAAGGGCTCTCGCCGGTGATATCCATCGACCAGAAAAGCACCAGCCGTTCACCGCGATCAACCGTTGGAACAATTACAGAGATCCACGATTTCATTCGCCTCCTTTTTGCAAAAACAGGCCGATTCCATGATCCCCTGACCGGCATGGAGCTGAAAAAACAATCAGAAGAATCCATTACCGATGCAATACTTTCCCTTCCGAAGGGGACAAAAATCCAGATTCTTTCTCCACTCGTAACCGGGCGAAAAGGTCATTATCGCGAACTCTTCGCCAGGCTTCTCCAGAAAGGATTTCTCCGGGTTCGAATCGACGGCCGGTACAGGGAACTTGAAAAGGAAATGCAGGTCGAACGGTATAAGAGCCACACCATCGAACTTGTCGTCGACAGACTGGTCGTTCAGGACGACATAAAACAACGCCTGCACCAATCGATCTCCCTGGCCGTCAGTATGTCTGAACACAAGTCGGCTGTTATCTGTGCGCCCATGGAAAGCGATCTTTCTGAAAAGCTCTACAGTACAAAATACGCCTACAGCGACGGGACCATGCCGCTCGACACCCCTGCGCCAAACAATTTCAGTTTCAATTCGCCCTACGGCGCGTGCCCTGATTGCAAGGGCCTTGGTGAGATCAGAAATCTGTCAGCGGATCTCATGATTTCCGATACAACTCTTTCGCTCAACCAGGGAGCACTGGAACCATTCGGAAAACCGGGTAAACGGAATCTCTGGCAGATCATCAAAACGATCGCAAAACACTATGGATTCAGCCTCGATACCCCGATAGAGAGCATTCCCAGGGAGGCAATGGAAATCCTCCTGCACGGTTCAGATTCCAGAACATTCAACGTTATCTATTCCTATGCCGGCAAGGAACACGTCTACCCTCAGAGTTTTCCCGGTGCGATATCCTACGTCAATGACCTTCAGCAAAACTCAGGATCGGCAAAAATCAGGGGGTGGGCAGACAGCTTCATGACAAGGCAGACCTGCCCCACCTGCAGAGGAGCCCGTCTTCGCAGGGAAAGCCTCAATGTAACGGTAAACGGCCGCAACATTCATGAACTCGAATCGATTCCCTTGCAGAGTGCACTTGACTTTTTCCTCGATCTGCCTTCCGGGCTCTCGAAGAGAGAAAACATTGTCGCAACACCGATCCTCTATGAAATAACAAGACGACTTGAATTTCTCCTTGATGTCGGGCTCCATTACCTGACACTCAACCGCGGCTCTCACACTCTCTCCGGGGGTGAGGCTCAAAGAATACGGCTTGCCTCCCAACTCGGATCGCAACTCAGCGGGGTTCTCTATGTTCTCGATGAACCCAGTATCGGACTCCATCAGCGGGACAACAGGAAACTGATCAGATCGCTTCAGAAGCTTCGTGATATAGGAAATACCGTACTCGTGGTCGAACACGACCGGGACACGATGCTCATGGCGGACAGAATCATCGATCTCGGACCCGGTGCAGGAGAACATGGGGGTGAAATCGTCACAGAAGGACATGCCTCAACGCTTGCTTCAGGTTCATTGACTGCTGATTACCTGAACCGCAAAAAGGATGTTCGAGCCAGCAAAGAAAAGAAAACAAAAGAACATGACGATTTCCTGGTCCTGAAAGGGTGCACGGGACATAATCTGAAAAATATCGACGTGCGTTTTCCGCTCGGTTCGCTCATCTGCATTACAGGCGTAAGCGGATCCGGAAAATCAACGCTTATCAACGAAACGCTCTATCCGGTTCTTGCAAAGCATTTTTACCACTCGAAACTTCATACCCACCCATACCTTTCTCTGGAAGGGCTCGATCTGATCGACAAGGTTGTCAATGTAGACCAGTCTCCGATTGGAAGAACGCCCCGCTCCAATCCCGCTACCTACACCGGTGTGTTCACCTATATCAGAGAATTTTTCTCAAACCTCCCTGAGGCCCGTATACGCGGCTATAAACCGGGAAGATTCAGTTTCAATGTCAAAGGCGGACGCTGTGAAACCTGCCAGGGTGCGGGAACGAAGAAAATCGAGATGAATTTTCTGCCGGATGTCTACGTCCAGTGTGATACCTGCAAGGGAAAACGGTACAACCGGGAAACACTGCAGGTCAAGTATGCCGGAAAATCGATATCCGATGTTCTGGATATGACTGTCGAAGAGGCATCTCTGTATTTTTCCGACTTTCCCCGTATACAAAGAATCCTGTCCACCATGCTCAATGTCGGGCTTGGCTACATTAAACTGGGCCAGCCTTCACCGCTTCTGTCCGGAGGTGAAGCTCAGCGTATCAAACTCTCGACAGAACTGGCGAAGGTGCAAACCGGCAAAACCCTCTACATCCTCGATGAACCGACAACAGGCCTGCATTTCCAGGACTGCCAGCACCTGCTCGATGTCCTGCAGCGGCTTGTCGACAAGGGAAATACCGTGATCATCATCGAGCATAATCTCGACATTATCAAAAACGCAGACTGGATTGTCGATCTTGGCCCTGAAGGCGGTGACGAAGGCGGGTCACTGATCGTAGAGGGACCTGTCCGGAAAATCATCGGCACTGAAGGCTCCTATACAGGACGATTCCTGGCCGAGGAACTGCAACTCAGCAACTGATGCCTGAATTGTGCGATTGTCGAGCATGCTACAGATGCAAGGCACAGGGAATGCCGCTGTATCCCGACATGTCGGGACGCTCAGTTCAGGTGATAGAAAGATGACGAAGTACGGCCGAAACATCCGGTTCGACAGCATGAGCCTTTTCAAACTGCTGTATCCTTGTCAGGGGATTCGGAACAACAATGCAGGCTATGCCTGCCGCATGAGCCGATTCCAGCCCTCTCTCTGAATCCTCGACAGCAAAAGTCTGTTCGGGCTCCAGCCCAAGCCGATCGAGTGCGGTCGTGTATGGCTCCGGATGAGGCTTGGTTCGTTCGACATCATCATGTGTAATGACCAGGTCAAAATAACCGTCGAGTCCACTCCTCTTATGCATCAATTCGACTTTTTCCCTTGGACTGCCGGTTACCACCGCCATCTTTAAAGTGCCGGAGAGACAATCCAGGGTCTGGCGAACTTTCGGTCTCAGCGGAAGAGGAGATTGCAGTGCTTCGAAAAACCTGCCGTCACGCATGGCAATGAGACGATCGACATGGTCGGACGTCATCCCGAACTCACGGGCGATCTCCCTGGTTCGCCGGGCTTTACCAAGATACTCGATGCCCCAGAACTCTTCTGTCAGATCATATCCAAACTCCGAGAACACCGATCGGGTCAGCTCAAAAAAAACCGCCTCGCTGTCAAGGAGCAGTCCGTCATTATCCCAGAGAATTGCCTGTATCATTGCTTTCACCTAAACTGAGCGTTTCAACATACGCTCAATAAGAGTAAGGATATAAAAAAAGTCTTTTATACTGTTCAAAAGGTATGATTATTCGTCACCTGTCGGGAGCAGGAAAAACCGATGAAGAACCGCATTTGTTGAAACCCTCAATTCAGGCCTTACTATAGACATTGCTGCAGACTGCAACCGCAAAGAGATGCATGCCCGGCAAGCCGTTCAGCAATGATCTGTTTTTTTGTGCGGCACGAGGGTCCGTGCGATGAGAAAGAGCAGCAGGATCGAAGATGCTGTTGCAATAAACCCGCCTTCATGATCAGCATCCAGCTGGACCCAGTTCGCTATATCGAATCCGAAGAACCCATAGAGATAATTTACCAGAACACCCGCAGCAAATGACATGACGATAATAACAACAAGGTACACAATCACCGCTTTTCTACCGAGAATCTTCGAAACAACCGTCAACGAAGCGACGTTCGTTGCAGGACCCGCAAGAAGAAACACCAGGGCCGCACCTGGAGATATCCCTTTCAGAGCCAGAGCAGCCGCTACCGGCGTCGATGCGGTCGCACAGACATAAAGCGGAATAGAGATGGCAAGCATAAAAAGCATCGAAAGATACTCGTTCCCGATATAACGGTTTATCAGTTCAGGCGAGACAAAAACTGAAATAATACCTGCCAGAACAATACCGGCAAGAAGCCACTTGCCGATATCCTTGAGCAGATCGTCAAAAGCGAACACCATTCCTTCTTTCAGCTTTTGTGCCGTACTCTTCTTCTTTTCCTCTTGCTTGTTGCAGCAACAGGACGTTTCACAGCAAACCTCTTCTGGAGAAGCTGTTATTTCGGTTTTCCTGCCGCCTCCGATCATTTCAGAAAAAGACACAGAGATACCGGCAGCAACTGCGGTAAAAAAAGACACGACCGGCCGTATCACTGTCATGATCGGATCGAGAAGCGCATAGGTCACCGCGATCGAATCCACCCCGGTTTCCGGCGTCGATATCAGGAAAGATGTAACCGCACCTTTCCCCGCCCCCTGCTTCTTCAAGCCTGCGGCAGCGGGAAGAACCCCGCAACTGCAGAGAGGAACCGGAATTCCGATTGCCGATGCTTTCACGATACTGCCAATACCGTTTCCCCCAAGATGCCGTGTAACAAAATCACCAGGAAGAAAAGCCTTGAACAGACCGGCCACAAAAAAACCGAGAAGGACATAGGGCGCAGAATCGAGGAGCACACCCCAGGATGCCAGAAGCACCTCATAGAAAGCGTTAACTATATCAGACATAACAGTACTTTATATGCAACGAATTAACACATGAAAATATATTCATATGTGTAACAAAAAAAATTTTTATTCCTTTTTAATTCCTTTTTCCAGCACATGTTCTGCGCCAAGCTGGATAAGCTTCTGAATATGTTCATCATCGAGCGAATAGTAGACGTTCTTTCCTTCTTTTCTGGATCTGACAATCTTGGCTGAGCGTAAAACCCGTAACTGGTGCGATATCGCCGACTGTGTCATATCGAGAAGAACGGTCAGGTCACACACGCACAGTTCAACATGATAGAGCGCATTGAGTATTTTCGCACGGGTAGGCTCACCCAATGCCTTGAAAAGATCAGCAAGATCTCCCAAAGCCTCATCCGGCATCATGGCTTTGCGGGCCTTCTCAATCTTTGCCGGATGGAAACACTTCTCCTGACATATATCCGTTTTGGATTCCATCATACTCTTGCAGGATCAGATGAACATTTGATCATATATTAACACTTCACCAGAACAATAACAAGGCCCGTGACGAAAACCTTCCCTTAAACACATCCTTTCACCTGAATTGAGCGATTGTCGAGCCCCGTGAAATATCTGGTCTGATTTCACGGGGTCGGCATTTCCCGACGTGTCGGGATTTCAATAAATGCGGCTCTTTATCAGTTTTCACACTCACCCGACAGGTGATGGATAATCTCTACACAAAATCAGTATAACTGATATTTTTTATTGAACTTACTATTATGAAGCATCCCGACATGTCGGGACGCTCAGTTTAGGTTTCAGAAAACGCTGTCTTTCATCCTCCGGAAAGCGTTCAATCGCGTAGCGAAGCATCGTACGCGGCATCTCACTGCAATGCTCCCTCAGAAAAGCTCTCTCGACCTCGCCATCACGTTTCCCGACCTCCCTGAGCATCCACCCGACGGCTTTATGGATCAGATCCTCTGAGTCACCTTTCAGCATACCGGCTATGGCAAGCGTATCGTCATAGCTGTCATTTTTTATATAAAAGAACGTCGCCAGAATTGCGATTCTCCGCTCCCAGAGATTGTCTGAAAGGGCCAGCGTGTAAAGGATATCCTTTTTTTTGTCTGCCAGCCATGCTCCTGCGATATGTGGCGCAGAGCTGTCGATAAGATCCCAGTTGTTAACCCGGTCGAGTTTTTCGAAATACAGGTCGAACACCGCTTTCCGAAGACTCTCGTCACCCTTCTCAAACTTCAGCACAAGAATAAACAAAGCCAGAAGCCGCTCCTCGTGATATGCTGAATCAAGCAGTTTGCTGCACGAATCCAGCGGGATATTTCTGTTCCTGCGGGCAATTTTTCGCAGCTCAGGAACCCTGATGCCGAGAAAGCGGTCACCTTCGCCATACTCGCCTTCCCCCGTCTTGAAAAACCATTGTGACTGTTCGGCAATACCCTGGTCTGCCATTTCCTTCAGCTCTCCGGAAAGCGAAGCCGGGTGCTCTTCATGGAATGATGCTTTAGCCATAATACGTTGATGATAGTGAAATTATTGCTCCTGCGAAGAGCAATAGCTCTCCGTCCGGGCCTGTAATGAGTCTGTTTCGACCTTTCTTCTTGAAAATATTTTTTGAGCCCTTACCATCAAAGAAGCTCTCAGCTAAAACTGGAGCAAGAATCTCTTCGAGCATCTGTTTCAGAAGCACAAACTTAACGTCTATCCGTAACAAGGTGCGTTGCCCGGCAGAGATTCATGTCCCTCCGTACAAAAGAATTCTGCTTTTCAACGGGATACGGCATCCATACTCAAGTCTGCTGAGCAATGAATTCCAGGGTAAGCCCCGTGAAAAACAGGACATCTTTTTCACAGGGCCGCCCCATGGATGACAGCAGAGAGCATTGCCGGCCTTTTGGAGACAGCCTGCTTTTGAAAAAGTTTACGAGGACAGCGAAGCTTCTGGCGCTCCTGTCCTGTAAATAAGACCGCCCAGGAGAGCAGTTGCCGGGGCGACCAGGACAAGTCCGAAGCTTCCCACAAGGGTCAGCAGTATTTCGGCTGCCACGTAGTTCATTGTAAACATATAGCCTATGGGCGAACCCTGAGCCATGAAAAACATCAGGGCAAAGGTAAAGCTGCCGGAATAGGCAAAGAGCAGTGTCGTCGTCATGGTCCCGACAACGGCTTGCCCGACACGAAATCCGGACATAATCAGCTCCTTCCGGGTTATGCCGGGATACTTTTCAACGACCTCGGCCTGTGAAGCAGCAACGTCCATTGCCATATCCATCACCGCCCCTGCTGCTGAAATAAAAATTCCGGAGAGAAAAATATCGGTCAGTCTCAACGTATAGAAACCGTTGTAAGAGAGCATCTCGGCAAAATCCCTTGCTGTCCCCGGTACCCGGAACAAGGCCCCGAAGAGCACAGCAAGCACTGCTGTAATGGCAACACCGCTGATAGCCCCGGCAAGCGCGACCGCCCCCTTCCTGCTGAAACCTGTAATCAAAAGCATGATCACCGATGTCGTAAGAGACACGACAAGGAACGCAACCGGCAGCGGAGGAATTCCCTTGAGAAAGAGGGGGATCAGCACTTTCCATATAACCAGAGCTGTGAAAACAAACGAGAGAAGTGCGCGAAAACCGGTCCATCGGGCAAACCACAGAAGAAAAAGCCCGAACAAGGCAAAGAGGACAAGTTCAACATCGAGCCGGTACAGCTCCGCCGCCCTTGCGCTGATTATCCTTGCGTTATCACCATCGGTTTTAAGAATAGCAAGAACCTTGTCACCTTCGAGAAACAGCTTGTCATAACTCATCTGCCCCATCAAAGGATTTATCCCGTCCACTCTTTCTCCTTTGAACGAACCGGATTCGATATCGAGTGTCAGGCGCTGTTCGCCCGCAAGGATAAGCCCGACTCTTTTAAGATCGCTGTTGTCGACACTGACAACCCTCGCCTGTTCATGATAGGCGTTTTTCATCAACTCGGGTTTTTCAAAACCTGTTGGAAAAAACCATAAAACAGCCGAAATGCAAATAACGACAATAACGAATACCGTATCGGTCTTCTTGAATTGTTTCTTTTCCATAAGGCCACAAACATAAAAAAACCGGGAGCGCCTGTTAAAACCCTCCCGGAACTGTTCAGGAATTATTCAGAACGTCGAGAATACGATCAGTTAAGTTCGCCGGCAGCAATGATCTTCTTGGCAACATCGGTATTGTCATAGCTGCCGTCGAAAATGCCGGCACCGGCACCGATAGCGTAAACAGGTACCGGAACACCGGTGTGAGAATAGCTTGTCCAGGTGATACCGGCCTTCTCGTTAAGAATGTGGGTAACGGTAACCGTGAACGGATCGTAATAGGGTCCGTATTTCAGATACACCTCCTCTTCACTTCTGTTAAAACCGCCATTCTTGCTGTCATCCCATGCCGTTTCGAGCCTGGTGCTGTCATTGCCGGTAAGAGCAAATGCAGGATCCTTTGTAGGATCGCCAAGGCCAAAGTGCTCTTTCACATCTTCCATAGCAAGTGCAAAAGAAACATCACTGTAAGTGAAATTCTGGAAAGAAATATCCTGGTACTTCAGGAGATTGAACGCAGTTTCATAAGCCGTGAAAGCATAGCCAAGGGAAAGGCCGCCGCATTCGTGGTCACCGGTCACGACGATCAGCGTTTCGTCAGGATGCTGGTTGTAAAAGTCAAGTGCGACTCCGATAGCATCATCGAAAGCAACTGTGTCATGGGTTGCGCTGACAGCGTCATTTGCATGACAGGCCCAGTCGATCTTGCCGCCCTCGACCATCATGAAGAAACCCTTGTCGTTGTCGAGAAGTCTGATGCCTTCCTGTGTGAACTGCGCGAGAGAAATCTCGTCGGTACCCATGCGGTCGATCTCGTAATTCAAAGCGGCAGAACCGTCATAGCCAGTCCATGCCCAGGTTTTCGTACCGGCAGGAACACCCTGCAAAGCACCGTAGGTATCTACGAGCGTATAACCTGCAGCAGTCATCTGGACCTCGATATCCTGCGCCCCTTTACCGGGGAAATTACCTTTCGCGTAACCGCCGCCGAAGTAATCGAAACCACTGTCATCCATCTGGCTTGCGATGTTGTAGTACTCGCCTCTCGAGTTTGCATGGGCATAGAAACAGGCCGGTGTGGCGTGGTCGATGCTGACGCTGGAAACGATCCCGACTTTCATCCCTTTTTCTTTTGCCATTTCCGCCATGCTCTTGAAATCAAGGGTATGTGCGGAATTTTTGGCAATAGTGCCGATGGATGTTTTTTTACCGCAGGCAAGTGCTGTCGCTGAAGCAGCAGAACCGGTGATGTAGCGGTCTTCTGCGTGAGTCGTCTGCATACCGACAACCGGGAACTGATCAAGGTTCATAGCTCCGAGAGTGATCGCACCGTTGACAAGCCTGAACTCGGGATCGTCAAGTGCAACCTGGGTCAGGTTGATCTGCGGACTGGCCATTCCGTCACCGATAAAAAAGAAAATGTACTTGGGAACATCGTCGGTGGCGGCAGGAGCATTGACGATGTCGGCCACTTCATCGTCTTCGTCACAACCGGATACCGATACGACAAGCATCGACATCATAAGACATACCATAAACGTATGGAATGCGCTTCTGTGTTTTCTGGTGTTCTGCATGATAGGAGTAGTTTGTTTTGATTAGGTCTTCTGCTGTATCAAACAAGAAAAAAGCTACGGGCAAGAGCCTCCCGATGACGTTTTCATAAAAACGCAAAGCAATATATCGATTGGAATATTGAGGGATTATTACAGGTGTTGAGGAAGTATTACAGAAAGGAAAACATCATGCAACAAAAGATGAGAGCCACGGGAAAATATCGGTAATCCCTTGTTAAAAAGATGGTTAAAGAATGGGGCGTATAGCAGTGAATGCAACACAAAGCAGAGCAAAACCTTTCGGGAACTCAGAAATGCAGGCGAATGGAAACGCCATAGTCCCAGGTACTGTTTTCAGGTTCATAGCCGGCTGTCCGCACTGCCCTTCCCAGAAAGTCGTTATAAAGATAATATTCACCCATGCCGGACTGCTCAATATTCCAGTAGTGCCAGTACGGTTCGACGACAATCAGGAACCTGTCGCCCAACTCTTTTACAAAACAGAGAGATGCCCTGAGACCGTAACCATCATTCTGGTCGTTGACAAGGTCCGTATTCATGGGATGCAGCTTGCTGAACAAACTTCTCTGTGTGCCGTCCCAGAAAAGGTCATATTCAAATGTCGCCCCAAATGACCAACCGCTGTCAAGTTCGGCGACAAGTGAAATACCCAACGGGGTATAGGTGTACTTCGACTTCCTGTCGTAACCGATTGCACCATCAGTGGAAACAAGACCTTGAGCATTGTCTTTCTTCCATCGATAGCCCATACCTGTGTAAGGCGTAAGGATCACATCCTGCACCTGAACGTCAAGACCGAACAGCCCTCTTGCCTCAAAAACCGTTGTTTCGATATCGTCTATATTCCCTGTCAATACAGACGAATAGTCCTGTTCACCCCATCCATATGACACTTCCGCTCCAAGCATAGTTAACGGACCTGGAAGAACGTGACGCAACAGAAGTGTGCCTTTCAGACCATACATCAACCCATCCTCTTTCATGATCCCGGGTTCTTCATAGATCGAATGATAGATTGCGGGGCCTAGCGACCAGCGTATATCCTGCTCTTTGGATGCGGCTGTAAGATCGATGGACAGGAAAAACAGAATGAAAAAGACGGCAACTGTTTTCCATTGTGATTCCGACATAACGTGCTCCTTGATAAAAATAGTGCTGACGAATCAAATCCAGTAAAAAATGTAGTGTGTCTGACGAAGATGCCGGGCGGTGTTTGCAGGAACGTAACACGATTATCGGATAACCTGCATTTCATTCTGGACCATCCATTCTGCCCTCCTGCCACATGTCGATTGCTTTACAGCACTGTGCAAGCATCCTTACTCCGTTTTCCGTTTCAGCACTGACCCGGACCGGCGGAGTCCATTGAACGTGTTTCAGAAATTTCACAAGCAAGCATATATTGAGAACATCTTACCTTTATTGCCACTGTCTGTGGCGAATACGCCGTATCTCCTCCGGAGAAAAAAACAAGCAGAACGTTCATGCTGCAACTCAAAACAGCCGGGAGCATAGCGCTCAACACTATTCTCGACAGCCTTTCCTTCCCGTTGCAATGGGAAACTGAGGAAGAACTCGAGGAAACCGTCAACCGCTGTCACCGGGCGTTTCTCGATGAGAGATTCACAGTCTCGAAACAACTGGGGGGAATGTTTCTTGTTGCCGAACTGGCAGACAGAACGTTACGCACCGATGAACAGGAGCATATGGACAGCCCTTCGATGTCCCCGGCAAAAAAGCTGGATATGATCGTCGCTCTTGACAGGATGAATTCCATGATGAGGCTCTATCCGGAATATATCTCCGTCATAGAATCCTCCATTCGTACCATTGCCCGGCAGCAGAATCGTCCGGCAAGAATTCTGGAACTGGCAAGCGGGGCCGGAGGACTTGCGCTGGCGATCGCAGAAAAGATACAACAGGAAACACTGCCGGCGGAGATAACCGGTTCTGATATCGTTCCCGAATACGTCGATTACTGTAACGAACAGGCTGCAGAAAAAAACCTTCCTGTACAGTTCAGGACAATCAACGCTTTTGCAATGAACCTCCGCGAAGGATGTCAATGCGACATTATCCTCCTGGCACAGAGCATGCATCATTTTTCTCCGGGACAACTGGCAAGGATACTTGTCCAGAGCCGCAAGCATGGCGCACAGAAATTCATCGGGCTCGATGGGCATCGCGGCATCGATCTTGTTGCAGGCGTCCCCATGACAGCAATGCTGCAGGGTGTTCCACTTCTTGCGCTTGACGGACTCACATCGGCAAGAAAGTTCTACAGTGAGGTCGAGCTCGACATGATCGCATCGATCGCGACGGGCCGAAAGCTCGAGTGCACTTTTTTTTCATGGCCGCTGACCGTACTTGATCTGCCGTTTCAAGAGAAAAATCCCTTATCCAATACTCCCTGACAATGGCCCGATCCGGGCAGCAGCATCGGCAGCCCTCAGCAATACCGGCTCTGCAGCCAACTTTTCAAACCATTCATCTCCGAGACATACGATCAGGTCGAGCGAAAAATACTCATACTGCTCAAACGCCATGATCTTGATTGCGGCGCCTACAAAATGACACCGGCGTCATCAGAATACTGAAACACTATACCGGTCTGCCTGTTATCATTTTCATCGCCAACGTACCATCCGGACCGGCGGATATCACTTCAAAAACCGTTTTTTCCGGTAAAAAACGTATACTTGTTATCAGTTTTCCCATCATCATCAACCTGCCCCGGAGAAACGATTGGCCTCTCGGCAAAGCATACTGAAGGAACAGAACTATCCCCTGCACATCGGCCTTTTTTTCCTTACCTTCCTGACAACAGTCTGGGCCGGAGCATTCTGGACAGGTCACCCTCTGCGGTTTAACCACATGCAGTCGCTGCTGAACGATCTGGCATACGGTCTCCCCTACAGCATCTCACTGATGGTATTTCTGGGAACACATGAGTTCGGACATTTTTTCGCCTCCCTGTACCATCGCATGCGCTCAACGCTCCCCTTTTTCATTCCCGTTCCTCCCCTGCCCTTTCTGCTCAGTCTCGGAACGCTTGGAGCCGTTATCCGTATCAGGGACAGAATTCCCGGAACGAACGCGTTATTCGACACCGGAATATCCGGGCCTCTTGCAGGCTTCGTGATAGCCCTCGGGCTCCTTGTATACGGCTTCACTCACCTTCCGCCTCCGGAATACATCTACACCATTCATCCCGAATACAAGCTTCTGGGAGGAATTCCTTCCGTGCCGCCTGAAAACACCTTGTATCTGGGAAAAAACCTGCTCTATATACTGCTTGAAAACATTCTGAACCCCGTCTACCGTCCTCCGGCGTTCGAAATGTACCATTACCCTTATCTTTTTGCGGGATGGCTGGGCTGTTTCGTTACCGCACTGAACCTTCTTCCGGTCGGTCAGCTCGACGGCGGACATATCATCTATGCGATGTTCGGGAAAAAACGGCACAAGACCGGCTCGAAAATCTTTTTGCTCATCATTACCCTGCTCGGCCTGCCATCGCTTGTCCTGATCCTGGTGGAGCTCTTCAGGCCCGGTATGCCTCTTCCTTTTCCGGAATCCGTTACATCATGGTCCTGGCCAGGCTGGATACTCTGGGCAATGATCCTCTCACGCCTACTCGGTTCAGGCCATCCGCCAACCATGAACGATCATGAACTCTCGACCGGCAGGCTCCTGACAGGATGGCTTGCCATCCTTATTTTCATCCTGTGTTTCACCCCGGTTCCTTTCGGGATCACCTGATTACGGAAAATACCTGCCTAAACCGAGCAACAGAGAACCATGGAAAAAAACAACTACAGACTGGTATGCCGGGATCGTGTGCTCGACCTTACCGGCAGCCCCGTGATCATGGGAATCCTCAACACAACTCCGGATTCATTTTACGACGGGGGACGCTTCAGTAACGAAGAGGACTCAAACCGGATCGACTGCACCGTTGCGAAAGCACTGGCCATGGAAAAAGATGGAGCGGGCATTATCGACATCGGAGGAGAATCCACAAGGCCCGGAGCAGAGCGTGTCGATACAGACGAGGAACTGCGCCGGACCATTCCCGTAATCCGTGAACTGAGAAACCGGTCCGACATCATGATCTCCATCGACACCTATAAAGCCCGGGTTGCCGAAGAAGCACTGCAGGCAGGAGCCCAGATCGTCAACGATATATCCGGCTTCAGGTTCGACCCGGATATCGGCAAGGTCTGCCAGGAGTATCAGGCCACCGCGGTTCTCATGCACACGACAGCAAGGCCGGAACATCTGCAATGGAGTCACAGGACATCTGACGCAACTGAAACGCCGATCATGAACAGGATCATGAAAGAACTCGGCACCATTATGAACAACGCTGAAAAACAGGGGGTAGACAACATCATTCTCGATCCCGGGTTCGGATTCGGTAAAAGCGTAGCAGATAATTACGAACTGTTGAAATCACTCGACAGGCTGCATGCTCTAGAACGACCGTTGCTCGCCGGTGTTTCGAGAAAATCGTTTCTCGGCAAAGTCATTCAGGATGATGACTCCGGCACCGTTCCTCCACCTGACAAGAGACTGACGGCTACAATAGCGGCAAACACTGCTGCCCTTCTTAACGGGGCAAATATTCTGAGGGTTCATGATGTGCGGGAAGCATTCGAAACCGTTGCGATTGCCGTTTCGATAAAAAATGGCGCCCGCCGGTCTGAACCCGACCCCTGATTGTTCATTTCAATTGCTTTTTTTCTTTAATTTATTTGTTCTTCTAGCAAAAAGCCCGCCCGATGAGCGGCATTTTCTGCTATACCGATAACGTTCAGTGGTAGAACGTTTTCTTTATCACGGTCAATTGCACCCGAGCAGATGTATCTTTCAAAAATTGAGCTTCTCGGCTTTAAAAGTTTTGCGCACAAGACCCGGATCACTTTTGACAAGGGGCTGACATCGATCGTAGGTCCGAACGGCTGCGGAAAAACAAACGTTGTCGATGCGATCCGCTGGGTTCTGGGAGAACAGAAAACCTCGCTGCTCCGCTCTGCAAAAATGGAAAATATCATATTCAACGGGTCAAGGTCATTCAAGCCCCTGAGTATGACCGAAGTCTCAATCACCATTGAAAACACACGCAATGTTCTGCCGACCGAATATAGTGAAATCACCGTCACCCGCAGACTCTACCGGAACGGCGACAGCGATTACCTTCTCAACCTGGTCCCCTGCAGACTGAAAGACATCGTCGACCTCTTTGCCGATACCGGCATGGGAAGCGACGCATATTCCGTGATTGAACTGAAGATGATCGAAGAGATCATCAACAACAAGAGTGACGAAAGGTTGCGGCTTTTCGAAGAGGCCGCAGGCATAACCCGATACAAGCAACGCCGGAAACAGACATTCAGACAACTTGAAAGCACAAACCGTGATCTGGAACGCGTTGATGATGTCATTTCGGAAGTTTCAAAAAAAGTCCGCAACCTGAAATCCCAGGTCAGAAAAGCCGAACAGCACCACGAGTTGCAGACATCACTCAGGGAACTCGACCTGAAACTCACCAGGCTCAACTATGACGATCATAAAGAGAAACTCCGGCCGCTCAAAGCCGAACTGTCTGAACAGACAGCCCTCCTGCAGAAACTGACAACAGGAATATCTACCCGGGACAGCACATTACAGGAGTCGGAACTGCGTCAGCTCGAGCAGGAACGCCGTCTTGCTGCCGCGCAAAAAGATTTGAACGAAAAAAACAACCATCAGCACGAGCTTGAAAAAAACATCCTGCAACTGCATGAACAGGAAAAAAGCTATCAGAACATGATCGTCCGCATCACCGAATCGGCAGCAGCAAAAAAAGACACGGTTACAGAACTTGAAAAACAGGAACAAACACTCTCGCACGAAATCGCACCGCATGAAGCTGCCTGCAGAAGCCGTCAAAAAGAACTCGATGAACTGAAGCAGGTTCAGGACACGCTCCAGTCGGCTCTTGAAGAGGCCAGAAAGAAAGCTGAAGAGATCAGAGAAAACATTTCAACACACCAGAAATCAGGTTCTCGGCTCCATGTGGCCCGCCAGAAACTCGAAACCAGTACCGAACACCTGAAAAACGCTTTGAACCGCCTGGAGCAGCATAACAAGGAAACCCGCAACGCTATCGACACCATCCTGCCCTCCAGAAAGGAAACCTCCGAACTGATCGATACGCGGCAGACATTGCTGGCTGCAGAAAGAACGGAACTGGAGGCCCTGAAAAAGCTGCAGACTACGCTCAAACAACAGTTGGAATCAAAAAAAGAACACCTGCTGGCTCAGCGGTCCCGCCTCGACCACCTGAAAAACAGCCTTCTGCTGGCAAATTCCATCCTTGACAACTATGAAGGCCTTCCGGAGGGGATCGCATGGTTGGAAAAAAGCAAAGAACGTTACGGCTTCGGGTGTCTCTCCGACCTCATTCAGCTTGATGCAGAACACCGGAAAGCAATCAATGCCCTTTTTGGCGACACCCTTGGCTATTATGTCTGTTCAACGCTGCAGGAAGCAAGAGCAGGCATCCGTTCTCTCAATGAGGCAAAAAAAGGAAAAGTCTGCTTTCTTGTCCTTGAACTCATCAGGAAATCCCTGCCATCCGAAGAACAGGAGATTGAAGGTGCCCGAAAGATAAAAGATATCGTCACCGTTTCCGATGAACTGGACCGCGCCTTGTCGACATTCATCAGGCGCTGCTATATCACCAGGGATCTCGATACGGCCGAACGGCTTGCCGTTGAAAATCCGGACTGCACCTTCGTCACGCCGGACGGAGAAAAAACAGGCGGTGCCGGCATTCTTCTGGGCGGCAGCATCATTGAGAACGAAGGCCTGCGTCTCGGCAAAAAAGCGGAACGTGACCTGTTACGAAAAGAAGAAAGCGGCCTTTCGGAAGAGATCCGCACAACTGAAAAAGAAATTCTGGAACTCAACAACAGGCTCCGGGAGATACGACTGGAAGAAAGGGAAAAGCGAGCCGCTTCCCTTGCGCAGGAACTTGCACACCTTGAAAACAAACTGCTCCGGATCGATATGGAGCTGGAAAACCGGAACCAGGTTATCGAACGGACCGGGCATGATACCGGAGAAGCTGAAGCCCGACTCCATACAGTCCAAGAGGAACAGAAGGAACTGACAGTTGAACTCGATGAGCATGCACAACAACATCAGAAACTGTTCGAAGCGCTTGAACATGCCCGCCAAAAGGAAACCGAATCCGAGGCGATAGTCCGAAAACACATGTTCGAACTCCAGAACCTGAACAATGTTTATAAGGACAGTTTTCTTGAATTTGAAAAACTGAGGCTGCGCATATCGACCACCTCACAGAACATGGAATCGCTGAAAAGAGAAACAGAACGTCTGAACGATGACGTAGAAGAGGCAAAACGATCTCTTGAAGGAACAAAGGAAGAGACACGAAAAAAACAATCCGACCTGGAATCCCTTATGGTCTCTTCAGGACGCGAACAGCAGATCCTTGCTGAAATGGAAACCGCATACAACGAATGCAAGGTAAAAAACCAGGAACAACGGGCTGAACTCAGGGAACTCCGCAGAAAACACGAAGTGGAAACCCAGGTCCAGGAAGAGCTGCAAAGGCAATCGTCCGAACTTGAAAAATCCATTGACACACTCATCACATACGCTGAAACCCGTTACAACTGTCATGTTGAAGATATCGATCTTACCGTTCCGGAGAACTTCGATCGCGAAGATGCGGGAAAACGACTCGAAGCGCTGCGTGAACGGGCAGAAGGATTCGGAGCGGTCAACGAACTTGCTCTTGAAGAATACGAGACCGAAAAGGAACGGCTGGATTTTCTCAGTGAGCAGAAAAACGATCTGCTTGCCGCTGAGGCTCAGCTCAAAACAACAATTGAAGAAATAAACAAGACCGCCCTGAAAAAATTCGAAGAGACGTTCTCGGAAGTAAGGAGAAATTTTGTGAGGATATTCAGGGAACTGTTCGAAGAAAATGATGAAGCGGACCTTATTCTCGCCAAAGGGGATGACCCGCTTGAAGCGCAGATATCTATTATTGCAAGACCGCGCGGAAAACGGCCTTTGTCGATTGAACAGTTAAGCGGCGGGGAAAAGGCACTCACTGCGTTATCGCTGCTTTTTGCCATTTACCTCGTCAAACCAAGCCCGTTCTGCATCCTCGACGAAGTCGACGCTCCTCTTGACGATGCAAATATCGATCGCTTCATTAAACTCCTCAGAAAATTTGAGAAAAACACTCAATTTATTATTGTTACGCACAACAAAAAGACCATGGCCTCATCACAAGCGCTTTACGGAGTCACTATGGAGGAAGAAGGCATCTCCAAGCTGATCCCTGTCAAGCTGGCAAAACATCAAACCGTAAGAACACCGTCTTCCGATGACAAAGAAACTCGTTCTGTTTGATATCGACGGGACTTTACTGCTCACCAACAGCAGGAACCGGCGCATTCTCGGTGACGCACTCATGTGTGTCTACGGAACGGAAGGCAGCGCCCAGGGCCATAACTTTGCCGGAAAAATGGATGGTATCATCATCTATGAAGTCCTCAGAAACGCAGGGCTGCAGGATGCCGCTATTGAGGAAAAATACCCGATGGCCAAAGAAACGTATATCAGCCTCCTCAAACAGAGACTCCTTGCAGAAGACATTGAGGTCATGCAGGGCGTTGCTGCGCTCCTGGAAGCACTCAGCAGCATGACAGATATCGTTCTCGGTCTTCTTACAGGAAACTTCGAGGGCTCAGGCAGGCATAAACTGGAGCTCCCGTCCCTTAACGACTATTTCCCGTTCGGGGCCTTTGCCGACGATGCCAGCCATAGAAACGAACTGCCGGCAATAGCTGTTGAACGTGCCTACAGACTGACAGGCAAACGCTTCAAAAGTGAAGAGGTGGTTATCATCGGTGACACTGAACACGACATCAACTGTGCAAAGGCAATAGATGCAAAATCTATTGCAGTCGCAACCGGCACCTATTCCGCGGAACGTCTCGAAGCATATTCACCCGATGCTCTTTATGAGGATTTCAGCGACACCGGGAAGGTAGTCAGTCACATTCTGTCCATTTAATATTTTACTATCCTCACCATGAAAACCTACCGCCGGAAAATTCGGGAAATGATCATTCAGGCCTTACATACGCTTGAACTCAGGGAAACCGATCTCGAAACAGCAGCAGACTGGCTGATAACACCTGAAATCGCAAAAGATCCTAAAGCTGTCAGTTTTTTCAGGGCTCTTCTCCAAAGCATCATCGATCACAAACAAGAAATTGACGACTATATTTCCAGTCACACCTTTAACTGGGACATGAACAGGATAGCCATTATCGACAAAAACATCCTGAGAATGGCTCTTGCCGAACTGCTCTATTTCGAAGATATTCCTCCCAAGGTGTCCATCAATGAAGCGATCGAGATAGCAAAGAAATTCAACAGCACGGATAAAAGCAGCAAGTTTGTCAACGGCATTCTCGATGCAATCTTCAATGACCTTAAAGAAACCGGCAAGATCAAAAAATGCGGCCGAGGCCTTATTGACAAGTCCAGAACCGCAAAACTGAAATCGGGAGAAACATCCGGCTCCTGACCATATGACAGGAACTATGCGCCATTTTCAATGACCGATCATCTGCATGAAAACAACAGGATTATCGCAATCGGTGATATTCACGGTTGCCTCTATTCCCTCGAGGCCCTCATAGAAAAACTTGATCTGCAGAAAACCGACCAGATTGTTTTTCTCGGCGACTATATCGATCGCGGAATACGATCAAATGCCGTCATCGACTATCTCCTGACTTTTCGGGAAAATCATGACTGCAGGTTCCTTATGGGTAATCACGAACGTATGTTCCTCGATTTTCTCGAAACCGGCCAATCGCAGCTCTGGCTGCAGAATGGCGGTAAAGCGACACTCGACTCTTACAGCAGCACCGACGGCAGAGACATACCTGAAGAACATCTTGACTTTGTCCGCTCCTGCAGTTACCATGTCGAAAGCGAGCAGTATTTCTTCGCTCATGGCGGCCTCGATCCTGACATGTCCATCCGTGACAACCTGAAACACCTGAAACCGGAGGATTTCTGCTGGATGAGAACCCACCTCCGCTCCGACTATCTTGCCAATAACCGCTATACCTGGGAAAAAACGCTCGTATGCGGACACACTCCCATATCGGAGCCCGTGATGCTGGAAAAACTCATTGCCATTGATACCGGCTGTGTCTATGCCGACGATCCCTCTTTTGGCAGACTGAGCGCGGTCATACTCCCGGAACGCCGGATCGTGCAGACAGAAAACATGGACCTGAACTGAGCCTCCCGACTTGTCGGGAGGCTCAGTTCAGGATGGACATTTTCACGAACAAACAGGAAAAGTTTACCCGGTCAGCCAACACAGTACAATCAGCATGAACGTTCAGGAGCAGATAGCATACATTGAAAGGGAGATGGCTAACAAGTACCCCTCGCCAAAAAGCGAGCTGCACTACTCGACACCCTACCAGTTGCTTGTCGCAACCATGCTTGCAGCCCAGGCAACAGACAAGAAAGTGAACACGGTGACGCCTGAACTGTTTACCGCCGCACCCGATGCAGCAAACATGAGTCGCATGGAGCTCGATGATATCAGAACGATCATCCGCCAGATAAACTATTACAATACGAAAGCCAAAAACATCCTTGCTGCAAGCAAGATCCTCGTCGACACCTATTCCGGCGCTGTCCCGGATTCAAGAGAAGCCCTCGAAAGTCTGCCCGGGGTAGGCAGAAAAACTGCCAACATCATACTCAGTAACGCTTTCGCACAACCGGTCATGCCGGTCGACACCCATGTACACAGAGTTTCAAACAGAGTGGGCCTGGTAAAAACGGAAAAACCCCGGGATACCGAAGATGCTCTTCTGTCGATCCTTCCAGAAAGGCTCGTCATCAATTTCCACCACTACCTCGTCCTGCATGGACGCTATGTGTGTAAAGCAAGAAAACCCCTCTGCAATGAATGTCAGATCCGGGAAGCATGCAGCTATCCTGAAAAAACAGCCTGAAATGCAGTTACTTTCGCTCCGTACCATTCACCTCGTTTCACGATGCGGAACTCGCGACAAAAGATAGAGCGATCCCTGAAGTCACACAAGCTCGATCTTCCTGTCAACAGCGTATATCCACTCTCCTTCCGGTCGGTTTCTGTGACCGGTCCAGATTTCAAGCGATATCCCTTTTGAAGAATCAACCTGGGAAGTAAATATTTCGATCTGGTAAAACAGTTCATCAAACAATTCGGTCCATGCGCAATCGACATCGCAATAGGGCTTGGCCGGAACAAATGGCCATTTTTCAGCCTGAAAGTAGTCGGTGATCGCGATAAAACTGTCCGGCATGAGATAGCCGCCCCTGTAGGTACCTCGTGGGCGTTTCACTCCGGGAACCTCCACCCAGAACTCAAGCAGTGAATCCGACATCAACTGCTTGTCTTCAGCCAGCCGGACAAGGAGTGTACGGACAGTCTCGCTGACAAGCTCCCTGTTCGGAGCCGAGAGATTCTGTATTTTGAAATCAGGCGTATGATCTTGCATGGCATAGATATTTTAAAGCATTTTTTTTAAACGGGTTACTATAAAAATATACATCGAATGTTGAAGAAGCGCAACCGGTCACTGCCGGGACGCTCTTGTCCTTGCCCCCGAAAAGACCGGTCAATATCCTTCACAAGACCTCACTGCAAAGCACCGCTCTTCGCAATCCCCTCACAGAGTTGCATATATAAAAAAGATCAGCAGACTCAATTTCATCAATGCCGAGAACTGCCTCATGTGCATTGAGTCTGGTCTCAAGAAAATACCTCCTGTAGATACCATCGAGAAGCCCAGACGAAAGCGGAGGCGTCACATACTGTCCGTTCCTGTAAATGAGGATATTGCTGATTGCACCTTCAGTGACTTCGTCACGCTCATTACAGAAAAGTACTTCATCATAGCCGGCATCGATCGCTTTCCTGTATATCCGGTCATACACTCCGCGCAAGGTCGTTTTGTGACGTCGGAAATAATCATCGGCACCCGATACATACGACGCCCTGCACACCCTGAGAGGACTATCGGTGACATGGCAGGAAAGGGGATCAGAGAACAGAGAAAGGCTGCCGTCGCGAGAGAGTTCGATTCGAATCTTGTACCGCCCGGTTCCGGAAAGCTCCGTTTCGGCAAAATCGATGAGTCGCTTGCGTATGGCACCATCATTGAAGAGAAAACCGAGCTGGCGAGCTGATCGAGCCATACGTGCAAGGTGTTCTTCGAACCAGACGTACGTTCCGTTGTAGAGCATGGTTTCGAAAATGCCGAACGCTTCCCGGATTTTGTTGTCAAGAATGTCTGTTTTCAAAGCGCATTCATCAAATTCCTTTTCCGGCTCGGAATCCCACACGATCCCGCTGCCCGCACCATACTCTCCCCGATCACCAGAAAGCGCCACGGTCCTTATGGCAACATTGAAACACATTGCCCGCTTCGGGAGTATAAACCCGGTCGAACCGGTATACACACCTCTCGAAGAACCTTCAAGCTTTTCGATAAGCTGCATTGCCCTGATTTTCGGAGCGCCCGTCACAGAACCGCAGGGAAAAAGGGCCCGGAACATATCATAGAGCGAGGTCTCAGGTTTCAGTTCTCCTCTGACTGAAGAGACCATCTGATGCAGTGTCGGATATGTTTCTCCGACAAAAAGATCCGGCACCTCGACGCTGCCCGGCCGGCAGATGCGCCCAAGATCATTGCGGAGCAGATCGACGATCATCAGGTTTTCTGCAAGGTTTTTCCTGTCTGCCTGCAGCCATTCCAGACGCTTCATGTCATCTGCAGGACTCTTTCCCCTTTCTGCGGTGCCTTTCATTGGCCGGGTCTCGATAATGCCGTCAGCACTCCTGAAAAACAGTTCAGGAGAAACGGAAAGAATGTGGCCCGCATCGGTTACCAGCCAGGCAGGATAGGCCCCGGGCTGTCGTTCGATCAGCTGACCGAAAAAGCCCGGCACACTCCCCCTGAAGCGGAACCGGAACCTCCCGGTATAATTCACCTGATAGACATTTCCGGCAGCAATCTGTTTCCTTATTTCACGTACAGCTGCCGTATAGTCATTGATCGGCGGGTCAAACGATGGATCATCAATCACAAAATCACCGGACAACAACGTTGCACCCTCTTCCTGAGTCAGAAAAAACGGCTCATCATAGACGCCAAAGCATGCAAGGGGCGGCCCTCGCCGAGTATCGCTGCGCCTTGATTGAGAAAAGGAGTTCTCGAATCCATAACCTGCCTCATATGAAACATATCCGGCCAGGCAGAATCCCAGAGAAAGCCGTTTTTCAAGTTCTTCGAAAAAGGATCTGATCGTATCTGTGGACCTCAGTTCCAGAACTTCGGACGGTGAAGCAAACAGCAGAAACCCGCCGGAGCTCTTCTCAAGAAATCTGCCGCCGAACAATGCGCTGTGTCGGCTGCCGAAGAAGCTACGTTTCATCACTGTAAACAGCTTCAAAACGAATTGATCGATCAAGTACGGATTCAAGCAGTGTTTTCATCCTGTCTGCAGCCCACATTTCGATCTCGGGTTTGACCTGTGAAAACAGCCTGATCGTAATGGTCTTGCTGGAACATTCGGCCTCGATCGAACTGATCGACTGACGATGCCCCCTGTCGAGGCCATTTGCAATCCGGAGAATGCCTGAGAGAACATCGACAACCCTGCGCTGCCTCGGTTTCAACTGACTGTAGGCATCATGCCGCATCGACGGAGGAGATTTCCTGTGATATCTCGCAACGTTTGCTATAATTCGGACCTCTGCAGGAGCAAATCCACGGAGTTCCCCGTTCAGGATGATATACTGGCTATGCTTGTGATGGGAAGATATAGAGATGAACGTACCGATATTATGGAGAAGCGCCGCATATTCAAGCAGTTCCCGGTCATGGGTATCAAGCTCGTGCAGGAACTGAAGGCAATCGAACAACTGCAGACTCAGTTCTGCAATCTGTTCAGAGTGCTTACGATCCCAGTCGCAACGATATCCCAGCTCGATAACACTCCCGCGCCGGATATTGAGCTGTTCCTGCCGTTCCGCTCCCGGCCAGGTTGTTTTGAGGTAATGAATTACCATGCCTTCCCGAAGTGCGGAATCTGAAATCGCGATCTCCTTGAGCTTGAAAAGAGAAAAAATCATGTTTACCAGAACCAGTCCCGGAATAATCAGATCAACCCTTTTCTCATCGAGGCCGGTCAGTTTTTTTCTTTCAGAAACACTCATACCTGTAACCGCCTTGTAGAGCTTCTGAAACTCTTTTCGGGTAAAAACGCTCTGATTGGTCGTCCCCTCATCGTCGTGGTCGTTCATGGAACGTATCATCTTTGCGATATTCTGCGCCGTCCCTGATGATGCAATCGCTCTTTTGATCTCCATCTCCCTGGATTTTTCAGCGGAAGAGTACAATTCCGCTGAGAAAAACTGTTCGAGCAGACTGAGTTCCTGATCGGAAACCGGATCTGTCGTAATGAAACGTTCGGCCATACGAGCCACCCCGATTTTCCTGCTTTCAAGCAGATAAAGCTTCTTTTGATCGGCAATAATGAACTCGACCGAACCGCCGCCGATATCAAATATCAACTCGGGTTCAGCGGCAAGTTTCACGGCATGGCGTACACCGTAGTAGATAAACTGGGCCTCTTCAAGACCTGAGATCACCTTGATCTTCAGACCGGTCTCGTCCCTTACTTTCAGGAGAAATTCGTCCCTGTTTTTTGCCTCCCGTATAGCACTTGTAGCAAAAGCAATGACATTTTCCCTGACGACACCATGCTGGTCGGCAAGCAGGAGAAAATGCTTCAGGGTTGTTATCCCGGCCTCAATCGCCGAAGCTTCGAGCATCTTTGTCGAAATACTGCCACGGCCGATACAGATCATCTCCTTGACCCTGTCGACTTCGACTATACCCTTACCTTTACTCTCCTCGACAATCACCATGTGGAAAGAATTCGTCCCAAGGTCGATTGCCGCAACTCTTCTCTTTTCAGTCAGCATCGAAAAACAAGCATGCTCCTTGTTGAAAAAACCTGGTGGGCCAACTCCCTTTACCAACCAGAAAGATGGCGTTATCAAGATAATCCATTTGGCAAACAAAAAAAGTGACGTTCTCAGAAGAAACATACCGGGAACCATCCCGGATATAATCCGGCATCATAATACCCCTGAACCGGGCCGCATGATGTCACGAATATTTTTCGCTGCTTTGTCACGATGTTCTCCGCAGATGATTATCTTGTCTGCCGTAACCGGAAAATCCGCACCGAAAATCGCTCAATTCAGGTTTAACACATCACTATGGCTCCCGGTGACACAAGTGGCGAAATCATCAGATATGAACTCGCACGCAAGCTCATACACCTCTCGTCGGTATCTATCGCGCTCATCTACTGCAGCATAACCAGAGAGCTTGCCCTTATTCTCCTGACCATCCTGTTTGCAGGTTTTCTTGTGGTCGACCTGATGAAAAATTTCGTACCTCCGCTCTCACGGTGGTACCATGATACGTTCGATCCATTGCTTCGAAAGCATGAACTCGAAAAAAAACCTTTACAGTTCAACGGGGCGACAAACATTACCCTCTCAGCTCTCCTCCTGGTTTTCTTCTTTCCCAAGATCATTGCCATAACCTGCTTTGCCATGGTTGCCGTCTCCGATACGATGGCCGCATTGATCGGCCGAAAATACGGACGCCACCGGTTTGGCAGCAAAAGCTACGAGGGCAGCCTCGCATTCCTTGTAACATCACTCCTGATTGCCGTTATCATTCCTCGTCTCGATCTGACCGCCGGTATCATCACCGCTTTGGTGGCAACCCTGGTTGAAGCACTTCCGATAAGACTCAACAGAGTTAAAATCGACGATAACCTCACCATACCGATCATCAGTGCATTGACCTGCTATCTTTACTATATTCTCTTCCTCCCGGAAGCCCTTGCACTGCTCGAAGCATGTCCCTGAGCCAGACGGCATCTGTTCCGGGTATTGCACAGACAACAATCGTATGGAAACTATCGTCACAGAATCTCCCCGTATTGCGGCATCATGGCTCAACAAAGGCGAGCTTGTCGCATTCCCGACCGAAACCGTCTACGGACTCGGCGGAGATATGACCAGCGATACCGCACTTCGGCAGATATTTACCGCAAAAGGCAGACCGCCCGACAACCCGCTGATCCTGCATCTGGACTCTCCCGGCCGTATACAGGAAGTAGCCCTTGAAATCCCGGAAACTGCCGAACGGCTGATCCGCCGCTTTTTTCCCGGTCCGCTGACCCTTATCCTGAAAAAAAATGAGAACGTTTCTCCGCTTGTCACTGCAGGCCTGTCGACCGTTGGTATCCGCTGTCCCGCTCACCCCGTCGCTCACGCATTCCTCAAACAGTGCAACCATCCGGTAGCTGCACCATCGGCAAACATTTCAGGCAGACCAAGCTCGACCGACTGGCAGGCAGTCCATGAAGATCTCAAAGGAAAAATCCGCTGTGTCCTGAAGGGCCCTCAAAGCACCATCGGGCTGGAATCGACAATTGTCGATTGCTCCGTCTATCCGCCCAGGCTCCTTCGAAGGGGGGCTATAAGCCTGTCGGAACTGAAGGCATCAGTTCCCGAGACCACCGCATCAGCGCCGGCCGAAAACACTCGGCAACCTAAAAGTCCGGGCCTGAAATACTCGCACTACACCCCTGCCGCACGCGTGATACTCTGCAGGCCGGACAGCCAGCAATCAAAGCCCGGCAGAAAAAGCGCCTGGATCGGCTTATCGGAACCGCCGGCAGATGCTGCCAAAACTGCCCTCTGCTCCGATGCGGACAACTACGCATACAGGCTGTTCAGCTTTTTCCGGGAATGCGACAGGGAACATATCGAGGTGATCTACTGCGAAGTGCCGCCCGATGAAGGCATCGGCCACGCCATCCGCGACCGCCTGCAACGCGCGGCAGAAGGCTGACGGATACACAGCGAATGATTTACCACTCAAAAACTGGATAGCAATGAGTGACAAGGCTCCCGTCGGTCAAATCGGCAAGTATGTCCGGCACTATCGGCTGGAACAGAATAAAACCCAGGATACGCTCGCTGAAAAGGCCGGCATCAGTCATTCGACACTCAGCCTGCCGAAAAGGGGCGAATCGGTCACCCTCGGCACGCTCATCCAGGTTCTCAGGGTGCTGGACCAGATCGCAAAAACGCTCATTTACCTGAAATAACGCCGGCAAGGCTTCCGAACAACCGTAACCGATACATCAATCCGGCAAAGAAATCATTCTAACAACAAAGCAGAGCACATGTCATTTTCCATAGATACCGAAAACATTCTCACCAGGGAAGCGGCGGAAATCCGCAGCAGTCTGGTTTCAAACGCCCGCTATACCCTTGAACTCACCCTGGAAGAGCGCTCCGCCGAGTACAGGGGCCGCTGCATCGTGGAGTTAGACTATCGCCGGGGCGGTACAGAGTACCTCAAGCTTGATCTCATCACCAGTGAGATCCATGCTGTCACGCTCAACGGCAAGGCTCTGGAGAACTATCTCAAGGGTGATTTTGCCATCTATCTCGATGAAGATCATCTGACAGAAGGGCGCAATACGCTTGAGATCACCTACACCAGCCTGTTTGACAACACCGGTTCGGGCTTTCACAAATTTCATGATCCCGAAGACAGTGCAGAGTATATGCATACCGACTTCGAGCCCTACGACGCGCACCGCCTCTTCCCGTGTTTCGATCAGCCCGACATCAAAGCCTCTTACCAGCTCACGGTGAACGGACCCTCAAAATGGACCTACATCCATAATACCCTGCCTGAGCATACCCGAACGAACGATGATCAGGTCACAATTGCGTTCAAGCGTACGCCTGTCTTTTCCACCTATCTCTTTGCCCTGGTTGTGGGCCCTTACACCAGGTGGGAAGATCACTGCAACCAGCTCCCGCTCGGGATTTACTGCCGAAAGTCTCTGGCAAAATACATGGACCCGGAAAACATCTTTGCCATCACCAGGGAAGCCATGGCCACACTGGAAGCCTACTTCGACTACCCCTATCCGTACGACAAGTACGACCAGGTTTTTGTCCCGGAGTTCAATTTCGGGGCCATGGAGAATGTGGGCTGCGTCACCTTCAGCGAACACTATGTCTTCCGTCATAAAAAGCTCTACAGCGAGCACCTGAACCGCGCCAATACCATCACCCACGAGATGGTGCACATGTGGTTCGGCGACCTGGTGACCATGAAATGGTGGAACGACCTCTGGCTCAACGAAAGCTTTGCCGACTACCTCTCCTACTTCGCCATGTCCAAGGGCAAGCTTTTCAGTGATGCGCTGGAACATTTTTATGTCCGCAAAGAGTGGGCCTATCAGCAGGATCAGTATTCAACCACCCATCCCATAGCCGCTTCAGCCCGCGATACCGTCGAGGCTTTCAGCAATTTTGACGGCATCAGCTATTCCAAGGGCGCCTCGGTGCTACGCCAGCTTCAGTACTTCATCGGCGATGACGCCTTCCGCGCAGCCATTGGCCAATACTTCAAACGTTTCGCCGAAAAGAACACCACCCTGGATGATTTCCTTTCCATCATGTCGGAAAAAAGCGGTATCGACATTGTAGCCTGGAGCCGCCAGTGGCTGGAGACCACCGGCGTCAATGCTCTCTTGAGCAGCATCGAGGACAGCAGGCTCTTGATCGAACAGCTGGGTTCGGCCGACAACAACCTCATCCGGCAGCATGCCATCGAATTTACCGGCTACCGTCAGAGCGGAGGCACGCTCGCCGAAAATGAAACCCAAAAGATCATTATTGACGGAAAAACCGCCGAGGCCCAGCTGAAACCCGGTACCACGTTCGTGATCCTCAATACGCACGATCACGATTATGTGAAAGTCTTCTACAGCCAGGATGCTATCGCCACCGCCCGCAGGTCACTCTGTACCATTGAAGATCCGTTTGCCCGGCGGCTCGTCTGGGGCAGCCTCTGGCAGATGGTGCGCGACAATGCCTTCGCACCGACCGAGTTTATCGAGATGGGCATTGAACTGGGCCTGAAAGAGAAGGATCTATCCATTCTCAACAGCCACATTATCGCAAAGGTCAAAGCCATCGTCTCGACCTACCTGACCGATGAAAACAGAGAAATATGGATGCCCAGACTCAACGCCATGGCCCGCGAACGCCTGGCGCGGCCTGAAAACAGCGAAGAAGAGCAGATCATCTGGTTCGGCCTCCTGCTTGAAACCGCTTTCCTCCCCAATGAGCTGGATTACCTGCACACCCTTGTCACAGGGACCGAGTCCATAGCATCACTCGATATCGACCAGGAAAAACGCTGGAACATCATTGCCCGCCTGACGGCCTGCGGCCATGCTGAAGCCAAAGAGCTGTTCAGCAACGAAAAAGAGCTGGATAAAAGCGACCTTGGACTGAAAAAAGCCTTTATGGTTGAAGCCTCGAGGCCCGACAGCACAGAAAAGGAAACCTGCTGGCAGGCGTTCACGGAACAATCTTTCCGCTCCACGGATTTCCTCCGCTACGGAATGAAAGGCTTTCACTGGCACATACAGAAGGATCTGCTGGCGCCCTATGTCGACCGGTTTTTCGAAGCGGTTGAAAAGATCTATACCGAGCGAGATGTCCATTACGCCGGAGCCTTTGGCCACATCCTCTTTCCTCAGTGGCATAAAACCCGGGACATGCTCGATACAATTGAAGCCTTCCTGGATAAGAAAAGAACAAACGGCGGTGAGCTACCGGCCCTGCTCAGAAAACTGCTCATCGAACAAGCCGACGACCTGAAAAGAATACTGCCTGTTCTGGAAAAACAAAAAGGGAAATAACGCTTGGACTTTTAAACCTGACAAACTCCGTCCCCTGGTCTGCCATGCCGGCATAAATCCGCCGGTACCGTCAAGGGGAAAAAGCGATCGTTTCCCTGGAGAAATCCTCAGTGGCTGATGATTCTGCCCAGTTTCTCGGTCAGCTTCATGTTTTCACTGTAATCGACCGGAATCACGATAACCGTGGGCTTCTTTTTTTCGGAAAAACCTGCCTGCAATGCCGGAATCAGTTCAGCCGCCTCGGTAATCCTGATCGATTGGCAGCCGAATGATGCAGCCAGTCCGTCCAGATCTGGGTTTTTGAAATCGGTATGCGAATACCTGCCATACCTGTTCATCTGCTTCCACTTTATCAGACCGTATCCCCCGTCCTCCCAGACGAGAATCGTTGCCGGAATATCATACTGGACCGCCGTGGCAAGCTCCTGCACGTTCATTAAAAATCCTCCATCACCGCAAAGACCGACAATCTTCTTCTGCGGGTAGAGTTTTTTTGCCGACAAGGCTCCAGGCAAAGCAATGCCCATGGAACAGAAGCCGTTGGAGATTATGCAAGAACCGGGATGGTAGACCGGATAGTGCCTTGCAACCCACATTTTATGCGCCCCGACGTCGCTTACGAGGATATCTTCGTCCCCCATAACGGATCTGAGGTCGCTGAGGATCTTCTGAGGCTTGAGGGGAAAACCCTCGTCATCACCGAACTCCTGCATTTCCCCGAGCATATGCTCTCTCTCATCCCTGAACTCCTGCACGTCCCAGGAGTGGCTTTCCCCGAGGCTCTCGGTAAGAGCCCACAGACTTGCTGCAATATCCCCTATTATTTCAACGTCGGTCCGGTAATTCTGGTCCACTTCAGCCGGCTCGAAGTCAATATGGATGATCTTCTTGTCCAGGCCGATATTCCAGATATGCGGATGCCATTCGACCATATCATATCCGATGCAGACAACCAGATCCGCTTTCGAAAATGCATAGGAGACATGATCCTTGAGCCCCAGTCCGGCGGCAAAGAGGCAGCGGTCGTGCCTTGCCGACAGAGCCCCTTTTCCCATGAACGTGTTCGCCGCATGGATTCCCGATCTGTCGACAAACCGGTTGAGCTGTTTCGACGCTCTTGTGCGCACACAACCGTTACCCGCCAGAATGATCGGTTTCCGGGCTCTGCCGAGAAGTTCGACCGCACTTCCGACAGCTTTCTCGTCGGGAGCGGGGCGGCGGGCATTCCGACCGGTTACAAAGGGTTCGACCAGGGTCTCTTCCCGCGCGATATCCTCGGGAAGCTCTACCACGCATGCACCGGGTTTTTCGGTCGTGGCCCGTTTGAAGGCCTTATGGACAACCTCCGGAATATTGTCCGCCTGAAAAACAGACTGGGTCCATTTTGCTATCGGCTTGTAGAGATTTACCGCATCCATATTCTGGTGGGACTCTTTATGCAGCCTGTTCGTTCCGGCCTGTGCAATAATGGCGACAAGAGGACTGTTGTCCATGTTTGCGTTGGCGACACCGGTCGCCATGTTTGTCGCACCAGGCCCGAGCGTGGAAAGGCAAACGCCCGGCCTGCCCGTCAGCCTCCCGGCGACATCAGCCATAAAGGCAGCCGCCTGCTCATGGCGGCAAATCACAAACTCGATGGGAGAGTCGAGCAGGGACATCATGAAGTCGGCATTCTCTTCACCCGGCACGCCGTAGATTTCCTTCACCCCCTCTCGTTCGAGACATTGAAGAAACAGATCGGATGCTTTCATATATCAGCTCGCTGTAAACCTTTTAAGGATAGAGGAACCTGGCATGCCGCACTGCCCTGAACGACCAGAGGACCGCCGGAATCGCCGCGCCTCAAAACAATTGTAACTGGTGCAAACCTTTAACCGTTCTGAATATCCGTTTTTCCGGCAGTATGGGACATTCGCAACGACATAAACCTAAACTGCGCGTTCCAACAAATGCTCAATAAAAGTAAGCTCATAAAATTTAGGATCAACCAATCCCATAACACTCATATTTCTGAGCATCAGAACCCTGTCGCAGAAAGAGTAGAACCGATAAGTTATAAAAACGGATCGGCCCCAGCTTCAATTTAGAGGACATTCAGAAACCGGGGCGCGATCATGAGGTAAAGCGAACTGTTCGTTGTAGTATTTACAAACGTCCCCTGGTCTTATTTTAATTTAGCAGCAATATCTTTTACTGCATAGCTTGCGTGATTGAATGCGAGAGCAATGCTACCCTGGTCAGTTATCATATCACCTATCGTATAAAGGCCTTTAACATTTGTTTCAAATGTCTGTTTATTATGTTCAGGAACATCCCACTCACCTGTTTTCACACCCGAGTTTACAAGAATATCTTTAGGTGTTGTACCTCCAAGTGCATAAACAGCTCTATCATACTCTCCACATGTACCATCTGTATAATTTACTCTTATCATTCTGTTTTCACCCACTTCCAGACTATCAATATCCACACCCATTTTATTGATGATTTTTCCATTATCAAGATATCTGGTGCAGATCTCTGTATTAATACGATTCATTCTGGTGATTTCAGGTTTTCTGTAGTTAAGTGTCACCACACAATCCTCCAGTTCTTCAAGCTCCACTATACCATATGCGTATTCACCGGCTGTATCGCCCCCGCCAACAACCATGACGTGCTCTTCATTTTTAACTTTAGAAATATTAAAATCCAGAACATCTTTCAATTCATTTGGAAATATATAGTTAGGTCTGTTAGGCTTACCCATTCTGCCAACAGAAAGAATTACATTTCTTGCTTTCATAGTTTCAGTTGCTTCTGCAACGCCATCAGTACCAAACACCATAGAAAAGAGCCCGTCTTCACCTTTAATCACTCTTTTGATCTCGTGGTTATATTCAACTTTATCAAGCACGCCGGCGAAAGCAAGTTTATCATCCATTTGTTTTAAATATTCTTCCTTTGTGCACTCCTGAAAAGTCACATTACCCGTAAAATCAAATGTAGTTCCCATCCAGTTTTTATCTACTCTTTTTCCTTTTTTATAAAATTTATGAATCATATCATTATGGTGAGGCGCTTTATCAATAACAATTATATTCTCTATTCCCGCTAATTTAGCCTCAATAGCTGCCGCCATACCACCGGGTCCAGCTCCAATAATTGCAATATCTACTATTTTTCCTTTTTCCTGAATCATGTTTTTTCCCTTTGTTTACATTGGTTTAGAATTAATTAATACCTGATTTGAGCAATTCGTTATAAAAAAAGTCCTGCTCCCCCACCCGCACCTGAATCACAGACAGTATTCGGGGTCTGATACCCGAAAGACTGATACGGCCTTTCGGTTTTATAGAATCGGAAACAATCCCCTGACCCTGATACAATTCAGCGCTCGAGTTGTCACCCTTCAGACAGATGTCCTCAAAGCGTAACAAGGTACTGGGGATACGGATGAATGTCCCCTAATCTGTATCGATAGGCTTCATCCTTACGGGAGTTATCAGGCTTGCCGCCTTCTTTTTCGAAGAGGTTTTTTTTGGCGCAGGAGCTGATTTCGCTGCAGGAGTCACTGTTTGAGCAGCGGGAGCCGGTTTTACCGAAGGAGCCGACTTGGGAGATGCCGCGGCCTGTTGCCCGGAACCGGTATCTGACGAGGAGCCCTCAGCCGGTTTGTCTTTCCTGAATCGTGAAAACCAGCCACCTGGTCTCTTTTTGTCTGCCATAGTCCCTCCTGAAATAAGGGTTCTCGTATGAGCGATGCATTTAATTAGATTAATTAAAAATAATGTACAATAAAATCCCCGAATATCATCGGGACATGCTCCCGGTCATTCGGCTCAGCATGGACCTGTCTGGCAGTTGTGCTGCCAGGCTTTCGCTGAATCGGAATCCGGATAAAGGGTGCTTGACAAACGTTCATCAGTATGTCACATACCGATAACCCCTACTCTTCCTTGCTGTCCTGGAAAAAGGTGTTGACTTCCGGATTCTTTTCCCCGAACTTTTCCAGCAGTTTCTTGACGATTTCGCCCCTGCCGATCTCCTTGCGTTCGAGCTCTTTTACAAGACGGTATGCTCCGAACAGAGCCGAAGGACCTATTTCAGACGCGAAGTATCCAATGCCCTGATTCCAGGCGAACATCGAGAACAGCTCGTCGAACTCGGCGGTCGTGACCCCCGACGAATACGCTTTTACAAACTCCCGTGTCGCCTGTCTCATTCTGCTGGCCCCCACGCCGTTCGCCAGCGAGAGCAGCAGTTTTGTTTTCATGTCGATGGCGGGTGTTTCATTTCCCCAGATATAATCCCAGAATGTGACCACATTGTGGGCCAGTTTCGGATCTATGGTATTGAAATTGACTATTGCGGTAGGCTTGAACGGCATGTCCGCGCCGCCGGGCAGATCGGATTCCTGCTCCGGTTTCGTGACCCGGAAGAAGTAGACACGATATTCGGTGTCGCTCTTTTTTTCTGTTTCATATTCGTAACCCAGGCCCTCCATTACCGAATACAAGGGAATGGGCTCGAAGCTTTGGACGATGCATATACCGTTATCGACGTCGAGGCTTTGCGCCCTTTTCAGAATCGAGGGAAGAAAATTCCCCGTCAATTCGCGGACATCGACAACCTTGAAGCTCTCTTTATCTTTCAACCAGCTTTTCATTACAGATGTATTTTGAGATTTTTTCGGATTTCCTGCCGCCGACAACCTGCCGGAGCACGGTTTCCTGCGTAAGAGAAAGTGAAAACCGCCCTTATTTTTAATTAGTTCAAATTATCCGGGACACCATCCATCTATATGCTCTTGCCAGATGCTATTTCCTTTATTAGTAAGCACTTGAACTCACATGAGCACCAACTACCTCAAAATTTGATCAGACGAAATTTTACAAATCATCGCCATCAAGGCACTGAAAGAGTAAATGAAATAGAAATAAACTAATAGCGACTTATTGAGATTACGGATGTCCCCTACTTCATCCCTTGTTCAAACAACGCTCCCTGGCCCTGCGCATCAGCATTGAGATCGGCAAAAAAATCGGCACGATTAACACCATATATCAACGTAATCCATTATATTTCATGTACTAATAATTAATAATGATCGGCAATATGATACTTGAAGCGCCTCAAAGAATCGAGCCATGTATTCCCGATACCCTTCACCATGAAATTGTCGATCGCGTGGCAACACTCTCAGATGCAGCTGCACATCTTGGAGGACGACTCCATCCCAAAACCGCGGCTAATCTTGCTGATCTGGTGAGGGTCATGAACTGCTACTATTCAAACCTGATAGAGGGGCATAATACAAGGCCTCACGATATCGAGCAAGCATTGCAGAGCAAATACGATACAGATGATACGAAAAAAAGGAACCTTCAGCTTGAAGCGGTTGCCCACATTCGCCTTCAGAAAGAAATCGATGTTCTACACGCCTCCGATAAACTCCCAGAACCTTCATCGGTCAAGTTTATAGTATGGCTTCACCGGAAGTTTTATCGCGACCTGCCGGAAGAAATGCTTGTTCTTGAACAAAACAACACGAAAGTACGGTTCCTGCCCGGAGAATTCAGACACTTGCCTCTTCATGATGTAGCTGTAGGTAGACATCTCCCTCCATCCAGCACATCGGTTGCCTCATTCATGAGCCATTTCGAATCGAGATTCAATTTCAGCGCCATAGGCAGAGGCATACAGCTTGCCGCCATGGCCTCGGCGCATCACCGCCTTAACTACATCCACCCTTTTCCTGACGGAAATGGCCGTGTAAGCCGTCTGATGAGCCATGCCATGGCTTTGAAAGCAGGAATAGGAGCTCATGGTCTCTGGTCTGTATCAAGAGGACTTGCCCGTGGTCTTAACAGTCCCAAGGACTATATGAGTATGATGGATATGGCTGATATGCCTCGTCAGGGAGACCTTGACGGCAGGGGGAACCTGTCCCTGAAAGCCCTGAACACATTTATCGGCTGGTTCCTCGACATCTGTATCGATCAGGTCACTTTCATGCAGGATCTTTTCGACCTTGACAACCTTGCTTTACGATTATCGCGTTATTGCTCGGATCAGGAATGGAAACCGGAAGCGTTTATGATCCTTGAAATGGTTTTGCTCAAAGGTGAACTTTCTCGCGGTGACGCATGCCGCGCCACCGGGTTAAAGGAACGGACAGCAAGAACATTGTTATCATCATTGCTCGAAAACGGCATTCTCGGATCGGATTCTCCAAAAGGACCTGTATCACTTCGTTTTCCGGCAGCCTCCCTCGATCGACTCTTCCCAAATCTTTTTCCGGCACATTCGCTCTGATTGCATGAAGCCCTCTGCTTCCCCGTTGTATCAACCGCTCAAGCTACTACAGATTCAAGAAAACAGAACACTTATTTGACTTGCGGAAGAGGATGTCCCCTTTTCCGTGCTCCTTTTTCATCACCAACGACCTCAAAATTCACTCAGACGAAATCCTTGAAATAATCTCCGTCAAGGATTTGAAAGAATAAATGGAAATAATGCCCGGACGTATAGCATTATCGAACGTCACCCCCCTGTTCTTTTTCTGAGAATAAGCTTTTCGAGCTCGACCAGAAACAAAACGCTTGAGCTTACGAGCAGTATTACCACCCACTCCTCTGGCTCGATCGGTTCGGTTGCAAACAGTGTCTGCATAAACGGTGCATAGGTAAAGAGTAACTGGAGCAGGATAAGCATGCCCGATGCATAAAGCACGTAGGGATTCCCCAGCAACCCTTCCCTCGAGAATACGCTTCGGAGAAAATAGCGGGAACTGAAAAGGTAGAAGATCTCAAAAAAAACAAGCGTATTGACCGCAAGAGTACGGGCTTCATTATGCGAATGCCCGGTCTGTTCGTACCAGAGAAACATCCCGAACGTGCCGCTGAGCAGAATCAGTGAAACATAGACGATACGCCAGGCAATGAAACGCGACAGCAGCGGTTCGTCAGGCTCACGCGGTTTGCGGGCCATAACATTATTCTCAGCCTTTTCAAACGCAAGGGTCAATGCCAGCGTGACGGCCGTAACCATGTTCACCCACAAAATCTGCACGGCGGTAATAGGCAGCGTGTAACCCAGTGCAACAGCGAGGAGAATACTCAGCGCTTCACCGCCATTGGTCGGCAGTACAAACAGAATCGACTTTTTTAAATTGTCATAGACCGTTCTGCCCTCTTCGACCGCATTTGCAATGGTTGCAAAGTTATCATCGGTCAGCACCATTTCGGCGGCCTCCCGGGAGACATCAGTTCCTTTCTGGCCCATGGCAATACCGACATCGGCCCGCTTCAGGGCAGGGGCATCGTTCACCCCGTCTCCGGTCATGGCCACAACGTTGCCCCTCGACTGCAGGGCCTTGACAAGGCGCAGTTTGTGCTCCGGACTGCTCCTGGCGAAAATATCGACATGTTCGACTCTCTTTTTCAGCGCTTCATCGTCAAGGAGTTCGATTTCAGATCCGGTCATCGCCTTTCGACCGTCGCCTATTCCTGTAATGCGTCCGATCGCTTTTGCCGTATCGACATGATCTCCGGTGATCATCTTCACCCGGATACCAGCGTCCCTGCAGCGTTTTACCGCATCGATCGCCTCGTCACGCGGCGGATCGATCATCCCGACAACCCCGATCATGATCAATCCGCTTTCGACATCCTTGAAACGCAAGGTCTGCACTTCACCGGACACCGGCTTGCAGGCGATCGCGAGCAGCCGTTCACCGCACGAGGCTGTCTCCTGAACAATCTTTTCCCAAACCTCGCGCTGCAACGGTTCGTCTTTTTCGCCGTTCCGCTGTTTCGAACAACGTTCGAACACAACTTCAGGCGCGCCTTTGAGATAGATGAATCCCTTGCCGGTATGGTCGTGGTGCAATGTAGCCATAAAACGATGTTCCGACTCGAACGGGATCTGATCGATCCTCGGCCATTCTTGCTGTTCGGTCTGCGGATCGAATCCGGCTTTCCGCCCAAACGAAACCAGCGCACCGTCGGTCGAATCGCCGGTCAGCTTCCAGGTGTCGTCCTCATGCTCCAGTGAGGCATCGTTACAGAGCAGTGCAATGTGTCCGAGATCCCTCAAATGCGGGTGTTCATTGAGTTCGACCTCCTTGTCATCGAGCAGAAATACCCCGTGGGGATCGTAACCCGAACCGGTAACCCTGAACCGTTTTTCCGGAAAACCGACTGAACGAACGGTCATCTCGTTGCGCGTCAGGGTACCGGTTTTATCGGAACAGATCACCGAAACAGAACCAAGGGTCTCGACTGCCGGCAGTCGGCGGATGATCGAACGTCTTCGAGCCATGGCTTGCACACCGATTGCCAGCGTAATGGTCATAATCGCAGGAAGCCCTTCTGGTATAGCCGCAACCGCAAGCCCGACTGCCGCGTTGAACATCTCGGCAGGCGCGTACCCGCGGACATATCGCCCGAAGACGAACAGGAATGCGGAAAGCGAGACAATGGCAATCGTCAGCGACCTGGCGAAATCTTCCAGGCGTTTCAGAAGCGGCGTCTGGAGCGTTTCAACCTTGCCCAGCATCGAACTGATCCTGCCGATCTCGGTGCTGTCGCCCGTTCCGGTAACGATCCCCTCGGCCTTTCCATAGGTAACAAGGCTTCCGGAAAACACCATGTTCAGTCGATCCCCGAGAGGCGTACCGGCATCGACCACATCGGTGTTTTTTTCAACCACAACCGATTCGCCGGTCAACAGTGACTCATCGACTCTCAGGTCCTTGACCGACACCAGCCGCATATCGGCCGGCACCTTGTCACCAGACTGGAGCAGCACGATATCGCCGGGCACCAGTTCCTGGGCATCAAGGTCGAGGGTTCTGCCGTCGCGCCGGACAAGAGCACGAAGAGAAAGCAGTCCCTTGAGGGCATCCATCGCTTTTTCTGCCTTTCCCTCCTGGATATACCCTATCAGCGCGTTGATCAGCACAACACCGAAAATCACCCACGCATCAATCCAATGATCAAGCAACGCCGTCACGACACATGCCACCAGGAGGACGTAGATGAGTATGTTGTTGAACTGGACCAGAAACCTCATCAACGGATTCTGTTTCCTGGAAGGCGTCAGCCTGTTCGGCCCGTACTGTTCCTGCCGTTTTTGAGCCTCGTCCCGATCAAGTCCTGCTTTAGATGACCCGAACGCCTCGAAAGTCTCGTCACTCGTTCTGCTATGCCACTCGTTCTGCATAAATAATTGCACAAAGTTTCGGTATTCTATTCAAATCGGTAAACCATCAGAAATATAACCATCGCAGGCAGCCATTCATTCCACAGGACGCACTTCTCCAAACCATGCTCTCCTTTCCCATAGCCGTCAAAGAAACAGACAACGCCGCCCCCTGTTACGGCACGCGGCACATGAAGGATTTCTTCGAAAAGTTTGGAGGGGAAAACCGTGGTGATTGAATTCTGCTGACGACTCCACCTGATCAAGGATATCATTCATGAACTGCGATACCCTAAAAGGTATATTTCGGAAATATACCCCACAGGTCATATCTCTCCTGCTGCCCTTTCCGGATTGTCCTGCACAATATATCTCTCGATGTCATCAAGGTTTCTGAGAGCTTCAGTTGTCCAGACAACTCTCATTGTTTTCTGGAAGCTCTTTTTTCTGCCAGCCGTTCCCTCATCTCGCCTGTAGTGTATACTTCTCCTGATTCTGCTGCTGCCAGACCCCGCTCAACAGATTCGGTAAATTGTGCCCTGTAGATCAGCTTGTCATACTCCTCTGGTGACAGCAGGACTCCTGCCGGCCTTCCATTCTGGGTTATTACCAGTGGATGACCTGTTGCCTGAACTTTTTTCAAACATGTAGAAATCCCCGATTTAAACTCACCAAGAGGAATAATGTCGTTTGCAATTCGAATGCTTTTCATGGCAACTAAATATTTATATTCAGACCTGAATTCAGACCTCTATTCAAAACCAAATATACTTATCATTGAACTCCCTGCAAAACGTTCTCGGCTGCTCCCCATACCCCTGAATTTGCAGCAATTCCAGACTGCAAAGTAAACAGTAATGGCTGTTAGCAGTATTGGATGACATCAGTAAGAATAGTATACTGAAGTAGGATTTTCCAATAAATGTTATACCGATATGCCAAAAATAAGAGTAAGACAAAAGAACCAGATCACCATCCCGCTTCGTATTGCCGAAGAAGCCGACATCAGACCGGATGACGTGCTTGAAATCAGCTATGTGAATGGTGTTGTGACATTAGTCCCTGCCGGCAGCAAGGGAAAGAAACGATCTGTAATGGAATATGCCGGTATCGCTACAGGAACATGGGGTAAAACGACCGGGGATATCGAGGAAGAATTGAAAAAGGACAGGGATTCATGGGAAAGGTAGATGAAACCGTTACGAGAATGCTTGGCCACCGGGCATATCTCGATACCAACATCTTTGTCTACTTTCTTGACCGCAATCCGGATTTCTTTGATGTTGTCAGGCCGCTCATCGAAGCTGTTGACTCAGGTAAAATTATCGGTGTTACCGGCGATGCCGCTCTTGCGGAAACCCTGGTGAAACCATATCGAACCGGCAATCTTGAACTTGTTGCTGCTATCAAAGGATTTTTCGGAACCGAAGGATTCCTTTCAATACGACCGCATGACAGAGAAACATTCGATCTTGCAGCACAGTTACGAGGCCAACGCGGCATGAAATTCATCGATGCACTGCATTACGCAACCGCAATCCGGTCCGGCTGCTCCTTTTTCATCACCAACGACCTCAAAATTCACTCAGACGAAATCCTTGAAATAATCTCCGTCAAGGCACTGAGAGAGTAAATGGAAGTAGCGCATGGACTTTTAAACCTGATAAACGATGTCCACTAGCCCTATCCCATAAGTCCCACCCCTCTCAACCACTTATCTCTTGCAAGGAGTTGATATAGACGTTAACTTTCCCCATGCGTTCAATCATTTTTTATAAAACACCGTCGGGTCAGTGCCCGGTAAAGGAATTCCGGACAAAGAAAGACAGAAGATTGCATGGGTGTTGACGCTGGTCAGAGATTTTCAGATTGTTCCAAAAGAATACTTCAAGAAACTCCGGAATACAGACGAAATCTGGGAGGTGCGATCCTCGCATGGAGGCAATGCTGTCAGGCTTTTAGGTTTCTTGCACAAAGGAAACCTTGCCGTACTGACCAACGGTTTCATGAAGAAATCACAAAAAACTCCGGCGCAGGAGATCGCGGTGGCAGAACAGAGAAAAAAAGATTATGAGAAACGAAACGAAAACGGATGAACTCCAGTCGTTCATCGACGAACAGAAAGCCACTCGCCCTGGTTTTGCCGAAAGCTATGACAAAGGATATCGTAATTTCCGTATAGGCGTCATGCTCAAACAGGCCCGGCTCAATGCAGGCATGTCCCAGGTTGAAGTTGCCCAAAAGCTGAAAACCCACAAATCAGCAATTTCCCGCATCGAAAACCATGCTGAAGATGTCAAGCTCTCGACCCTTGTCAACTATGCTGAGGCGTTGGGAAAAAAACTGGACATCCTGATTCATTGAATTGACCGCTAACCTTGAGATCAGGCTCTTGCCCAAATCTTTATCCGCCCCATTCGCTCTGATAAGAGAAAAAACCCTGGCCTCCCGTTGTATCCCCGCTCAACTCATTACAGACAAGAAAAAACAGAACACTTATTGGGGTTACGGATGTCCCCTGGTCTTATGGAAACCCTGCAGCGTAACGATCAGTTATTTCAATACAAACATTGTATATTTCTGATATAAGGGCACCACTTAAAAAGCGTCAAGAGCGGTTCAAGTGCAAAACGGACGTAGCACAGGAACCGGAGTGTACATTGAGTACATGAAGATTCCGATCCCGACTTGTCGGGACAACGCAGCAATTGAAACGCGCAATAACTTTTTAGAGGTGCCCATAACACAACCATAACAAGGAATGAGCACCGTCAACATATCATTTCAGGATTCCCTCCTGAAGGAAATCGACAAAACGGCTAAGAAGGAACACCGCAGTCGTTCAGAGCTGATCCGTGAAGCTGCAAGACAATACATCCGCCGCCAGAACCAGTGGAATGAGCTGTTCCAGCTTGGAAATCGTGTTGCAAAGGAACAACAACTCTCTATCGAAGAAGTCGAAGAGGAAATCGCAGCAACCCGTCAGAAGAGAGCAAAAAATCGATGAGAATTGTCTGCGATACCAATATTCTCATCTCTGGAATTCTTTTCGGGGGAAAACCCCGCGAAATCCTGCACCTCTCTTCTTCCGGCACTCTCGACAACATCATTTCGCCTGATATCCTCAAAGAGATAGAAAATGTTTTGCTTCGACCGAAATTCGGGCTACATAATGAGCAGGTTTACGAAATCATCCAACTGTTCAGAAACACCTTTACGCTCGTCACCCCTGAGAGCCGCCTTTCTGTTATCACAGCCGATCCCGATGACAACCGCATTCTCGAAGCAGCACATGCCGCCAAAGCCAATGCAATCATCTCCGGTGACGCTCATTTGCTCAACCTGGTTGCATGGAACAACATCCCTGTTTTCTTTGCCGACTCCTTCCTGAAGAAATTCATATAAAAAAGTCTCATCAGGCCTTTACCAACGTTCACCTAATCCCTGTCTCTATCAAGATTCTGAAAGAATAATGGGAATAATGCCCAGACTTTTAAACCTAATAAACTACGTCCCATAGCCCAGTGACGTGAAGCAGCACGTCTTGTCTTTCCTGGCTCGTTTTCGCACGCCTTCGAGTCCGTACGACACCATTTCCCGGCTTTGTATCCGGATGGCGGCTTCTTCTCCGGCGTTCCTCTTGGCCAGTGTCCTTCCCTCCA
>JANQHB010000009.1 GCA_028277225.1 Chlorobium sp. | reverse complement strand
GGCATGACTCGGGGCCATGATGGCTGGCTAAGCCTTTCTTGTAAGAAACTTCCATTCTCTACTCTCTACCGGTTTTCATCGGCGCTTTCACAACGTCCCCTATATTTTATCAGCTCTCGTTTATTGAAACTCGCCCCATGATATCATGCCGGTTGATCTCCGGTATGCCAGGCCTTGCTTCGAAGCTGGGCCTGCCAGAGATCATTATATCTCCCCCCTTTCTCAAGCAGTTCCTTGTGGGTACCCTGTTCGATCAATTCGCCCTCATCCATAACCAGGATCTGATCTGCTCCGGCAATGGTAGAGAGGCGATGGGCGATGACAATGATCGTTTTATCCGCAACCAGCGCGTCAATTGCTTTTTGAACCGCCAGCTCGCTTTCCGTATCCAGGGCGGCTGTCGGCTCATCGAGAATGACGATGGGCGCATCTTTGAGAATCGCTCTGGCAATGCTGATGCGCTGACGCTCGCCACCAGACAGGGAGCCGCCTATATCTCCCACACCTGTTTCATATCCATCGGGAAGTCGTTCGATGAATTCATGGCAATGAGCCGCTCTGGCCGCATCCTTGACCTCTTCATCACTGGCACCCGGTTTCGCCATGCGGATATTTTCAATAATGCTCTCATCAAAGAGATAGACATCCTGAAAGACCACTGCGAACATGCTCAAGAGATACTCCTGGGACATTTGGCGAATGTCGGCTCCGCCTATTTCGATCGTTCCCTTTTGCGGATCGGCATATCGCATCATCAGCTTGGTCATGGTCGTCTTCCCCGAACCGGAAGGGCCGACAAAGGCCGTCATCGATTGACCGGAAATCAGGACGCTGATCCCCTTCAACGCCTCTTTTTCCTGGCCATGGTATGTGAAATCAACAGACTTGAACGCCACGTCATAGCTGCCGACCCTGACTTGCGGTTCGTCTACATCGAGAGGGACGACAGCCAATACCTCTTTGACCCGTTTGAACGAGGCGGACATGATATCCATGACCGCCGTGATAGCCAAAAAAATCGACAACGGCTCCATAAGGCGCGAGACCATCACCAGTACGGCAGCTAAGGCGGCAATACTCATCGTTGCATTGCCGACCCACAGGCTTCCCAGGAATCCGACCACGATAAGAGTGACAAGGATCAGCGCATCCAGTATAAGCATCAGGATGTTGGTCTTTAAAACTTTGGATTTTTGAAGATCCCGCACATGTATAATACCCTCATACAGTCGTTTGGCGTTGATGCCTGTCTGATTGGTGGCCCGCAGCACGGCAAGCCCCTGGATGTACTCGATGATATTGGACTCCAATGCCGCGTTGGCTCTACCCATATCGGTCTTTTCCGCCATTCCGCTTTGCCGTTTTTTCTTATACAGCGGTATGGCAAGAGGCATCATCACCATCATAATGACGGCCATGCGCCAATCGATAAAAAACAATCCCGTAACGACCACCAGCGGGGTGATCACAATATCAAGAAACATCCCCGATATCATACCCAGCATGGTAACGCTTTCATCCACATTACTGGACAAGCTGGAGTTGAGTTCCCCGGTTTTATAACGGCCCAGTCGCTCCAAAGGCATGGTGCGAAGCTTGTCCCCTAACTGTATACGCAAATCATGCATCACTCCGGGAAGGGTTCCCGTGTAGTCGAAATCATGGGCAAACCACCGACTGATACCGCTCAGACCGCTAAAGACGACAAACAGCAGAAGCCACATCATGGCTGTACGGGTTTCAACGGGAGTACTGAAAAGGGCGACAAATATCAGGTAGATGCTCAGGTAGGCCAACCCCTGATTGATAAAGCTGAAAGTATAATACAGCAATGAGCGGGTATAGAGGTGCTGATACTTGCCGGCAATCTCTTTTCCGGTCTCATAGGTCTGCCTGAATGTGGTATATGCTGATGCGTCAGACATGAATGGCTCCTTTGTTAGGGTGTTCGGCCGGAGAGACGTTTTTCCCTGAACTCCGGGTTTCAATACTTCCTGTGGCTGAACCATCTGCTCCGGCCGGCTGTTTTGCATGCAGGTCCCAGGCTTGAGCGGCCTCGTAATTTGACCAGAGTCCGGCGTAAACACCTCTGTTGGTGAGGAGTTCCTCGTGCCTGCCCCGCTCGACAATCTCTCCTTTATCAAACACCAGGATCTGATCGACGTGGGTGATGGAGGAAAGGCGATGGGCAATGGTGATAACCGTCTTGTCTCTGGTCAGGAAGGAGATGGCCTTGATGATCTCCTCTTCGCTTTCCGGATCGGCAAAAGCGGTTGCTTCATCCAGCACGACAATGGGAGCGTTGCGCAGGATAGCCCGGGCAATGGTAATGCGCTGGCGTTGACCGCCGGAAAGGCGATCTCCCCTGTCACCGGCATGGGTGTCGTACCCTTCGGGCAGTTCCATGATAAACTCATGTATCTGGGCCGCTTTGGCCGCCTCGACCACTTCTTCATCGGTGGCGTCCGGTTTTGCCATTTTAATGTTATTGGCCAGCGTATCATGGAAAAGGTAGGTATCCTGAAAAACAAAGGTCACCGTATTCATCAGATCCTCACTGGTCATCTCCCTGATATCGACCCCGCCGATGGTAATGGCGCCTTTATCGATATCCCAAAAACGGGGCAGCAACCTTGCTACGGTACTTTTACCAGCCCCGCTCGGTCCGACAAGGGCGGTGGAGGTACCGGGAAGAGCCGTGAAACTCACGCCGCTCAAGGCTTTCTCTTTACGGTTTTCATAAGAGAAGTCAACTTCATCGAATCGTATGGTCATCTCACCGGAGACTTCACCCTGCTCCACATAGGACATGGTCGGCATGGAGAGAATTTCTTCGATACGATTGGCGGCGGTTTTGGACTTTCTCAAAAAGTTGTTCAGCCACATGAGCGGCATGAAGGCATCTACCATGGCCGTCGAGATAAAAAGCATCGCCACAAGGGCCGGCACGGAAAGAGTTCCCTTGCTGATAAAGAAGATTCCCCCTCCAATCACGGCCGCCATCGTGGGAAGCGGACCGAATATGATCATTGAAAGCCTCGATGGCGAGCTGCATTTATCCATCCATTTGATAAATACCCCCTGGAAACTCTCCAGGGCTTTATGATAGCGTTTGAAAGAGCTGGTTCCGTCATCAAAGGTTCTGACCACGACCATGGCCTGGATAAACTCGATCACCGCCGCGTTGATTTTGCCAAGACTGGCGTCATACTCTTGTCGAATCTCACCGTAATCTTTCATGGCGATGCTCATCATGATCATGCCCAGGATCAACACGGTCAACGCAATGAGGGCCAGCCGCCAATCGATAACAAAAATCAGAATGAGACTGACAACCGGAGCGGCGAAGCTCCGCCCGATCATAGGGGTGCTGTCGGCGACAAAAACATGGAGGTTTTTTACATCGTCAAGGACCACTTTTTTCAGCGCCCCCGTACCATTGGTAATGATATAACCCAGAGGCAGTTGCGCCATGTGTTCGGCTAGTTTTGTGCGCAGATCGACTTCAAGCTCAAAGGCACCCAGGTGAGAAACATAAAAGGCGAGCGTGGACAGGATAAAGGCCGACAGGCCCAGGGCTCCCACGCCAACGAGCGTGCCCTGAAGACTCCAATTCATACCCATGAAAAGCAGACTGCCGCCGTTAAGCAGCACCGCTATCACTAGCGAAAGCAGGAGGAGCGTCGCAATCGCGGCGATCGAACCAGAGGCATGGAGTATCATGGCGCTATAGATATGGGTCTTGACCGGCTTTATAATACGCCATAAAACGCCATCACTTTCTGATTGTTTATTGGACATAGTGCATTTCCTTAACAAAAAGGTTATCAGAAATCATATTCGGACAGCGTGCCAATCGACACACTTTCCGGATATGCAAGATCCGGACTTCTCCGGACTGTCAAAAAGCAGAGAACAAAACCTATATTGCTTCTGAAAGCATCTCACTCGCCTTTGAAAACTCCGGCAAAAGCAGCCAATTTATGCTTATACTGTACGGGTGCAAGGTGCCCGCACAGCAACCCATCAAAAACTCAGCTCACGATATCAGAAACTGAAGCGAGCACCGATCCCGAAGGTTCTCGGCTCGTTGAATGTTGCAATGGCAAGAGGACCGCCAGCCCGATATCCAACAATGTACCTTTCATCGGTAAGGTTTTTTCCATACGCATAGACTTCCCAGCGATCATCCTTGTAACCGATGCGTGCAAAAACCGTTGTATAGGCATCACGCTTAACAATGCCCTCACTACCGCTGAAGAACGAAGTCTCACCTGTCATATTAACATCAGCACGACCATAAACGCCATTCGGATGGTAGTAGGCCGCCCCAAGATTTAGAGTGTAGTCAGGAGTTTGTTCAATTCTCTCCCCATCATACGCAACTCCACCGCCCGCATCATAGTCATCGTATTCCGCGTCAACCAAACCGACTGATGCATCCAACTGAAATGCGTCGGTCACCCGGTAAGCCGCTTCGAGTTCCACTCCCATGGAATGGGCTTTATCGGCATTGTCAGCAAAGAACTGGAAGCTTTCATTTACTGAGAAAATATGGATGTCTTTGATATCCATGTAGAACAAGGCTGCCCCAAGCGTCAGCTTCCCGGTCTGCGCCTTGAGTCCAACTTCATAGTTGGTGGATATCTGGGGTTCGAAGGTATTGTCTTCGAGGGTACCCTGGTCGGCATAGTAATTGAAGCCGCCAGGCATGTAGCCTTTGGAATAACTGAAATAGGTGCTCCAGTTGTCGTTGAGCGTATAATTAAGGGCCACCCTTGGCAGAAACTCTGACCAATCTTTTTCTCCTTCAACCGTATTGGCAATTCCACTAAAAAATCCTATAGGGGGATCAATCCCAGGGATATCACCTTCAGCATATAATGGCAGGTCTCTGACAATGAAATCGAGATCGATATCTTTTTTGATACACTGGTAACGCCCGCCCAGGGTCAGATCCAATCGGTCGGTCACCGGATAGATGATCTGGCCGAAAACTGCGGCTGTTTCATCATTGGAATCAGACTGGGAATTGTAATAGGTACCGAAAAACTCATTCCCATAGGGATCCTGGTTGCGCTCACTCATATCGAGGTAAACCCCGGCAACATACCTCAGCCCGTCACTGCTATTGCTCTTGAGCGTCAGTTCCTGAGTCCAGGCTTCGGTTTTATGAACGTCGAACTGATAACTACCGAAAAGAAGTGGATCGTTGCCCAAATCACCATCATAGATACCGTCCATTTCCAAATGCCTGCGAGTCGTCACTGAAGCGACCGTAAAATCTCCGAAATCGTAAGCCAGTTGCAGGGCTTGTGAATTGACCTTCAGCTTCTCCCTGGTGTCCATCTCACTGATCACATTTGCAGCATCATCAGCGTTGAAGTCCGAAAAAGAACCAAAAGCGATCCCGTAACCATTCTGTCCCCAGGCATCAGTATAGTCTCTGGAATAAGTGAATTTAACACTGAATTCTTCTGTTGGCTGATAAAGCAGATAGCTACTCAAACGCCAATCTTCAAGCTTGCCGGCGTCCTCTTCAACACCGGGAAAACTATTGGTTTGCCAGCCATCATCTGCACGGTATTGCCCATTCAAACCAAAATAAAGCACATCTTTCGCGAGCGCACCGCCAGTATTGAACCTGAACTCTCTAAAGTCATAGCTGCCATACTCGGCCCCGGCTTTGCCGGACCACTCGTTCGTGGGCTCTTTGGACACCACGTTGATTACACCCCCAATGGCGTCTTTGCCGTATAGTGTTCCCTGTGGGCCCCGCAGGACTTCAATGCGCTCGATATTGACAAGAGATATATCAAAACCGGTAACATTGCTGTAAGGAAGCCCGTCAACATAGATAACAACCGGATTGTTGTTGGTAAAAACGGAGGTATTCAGACCACGAATATTGGCCTGTACTCTGGTGGAGCTGCCATACGTTTGCAGATTCATATTGGGAGTGCTCGTGATAACATCCCCAACACCCTTGATTCCCCTTTCTTCGATCACGGCATCATCATATATTGATACGCTCTGCGGCACATCCAGGATGTCCTCCTCGATCAAATTGGCCGTCACGACAACTTCGGCTGACTGGAAGACCTGCGTTTCAGCAATGGCAGGCAGCGTGCTGAATGCATTGACAGCGAAAGCCACTGCACACATCTTGATTATTTTACAGGATTTGGTATTCATTACTGCCCGGCTATTTATTTAGTCTGATTAAAGATTGGTTCAAAAGAAAAGAATATATAAAAAACACCTTGACAAATTCCCCGCCATGCGTGGAAAAATGCATTCCTGTTTCACGCCTGAATTGAGAGATTGTTTATTCCTTGACCTCCTCAAATGCCGCCACGAGCTCCATTGTTTTTTCGGCAGGGAACATGCTTTTCAGAGCCGTGTAAAAATCTTTAAACACGACCGGTTTGCCCGATGCCGCATATTGGAATGTTTTCAGTGTTTCCGAGACTTTCTCCATCCCCAGGTCCTGAATGACCTTCAGCAACTCCATGGCACCCTTGTTCACTTCCAGGTAATCGGCACCATCAGCATAAATAAGTGGCGGTTCTGTGTTCGATTCGTTGCCACGTCCCTTGCTATAGCGACCTTGCTTTTTCTCCAGATAGATGTCAAGAATGTCGTCGCCAAATTGCTGCTGCACATAAGCAAGCGCATAGGCTTCCGGTATGGCTTTCAGGATCATATCAGCGCCCTGCACATCGGCAACCTGCATGTTTTGCTGTACCCATTGCGCAAACACCTCCCTGCACAGGGTGTAATAGATATAAGAGAGGTCTTTCTTGCGATCGCCATCGGCAGTCCAGCAATGTTTTTCTGAAATTGCAATCTGGTTGGGCGTTGTGTAGAAATCCTCATCGTTGTAGAACGGTATCTGTACCAGATGAACCTCGGAATATGGATAATCGCCCAGGGTTTCCGATAAAAATGCAATGCCCTTATCCACCGCATCTTTCATGTGCTCCAGGTTGTAAGCATGGCGCTCATCATAGTTAATATGCAGGGCAGCACCGTTGCTTAATCTGGCGGAATATTCCTTGTACCCGGCAACCGCAATCTGCCATTTCATGGCCGCAGGCATTTCGGTTTCAAATACCGAATAGGTTTTACCATCAATCGTTTCTTCGGCTTTACCTGCCCCGGTTGCAGACACTGTCTGCCCGTTATTGGTACGTGCCCTAATGGTTGTTTTATGCATAAGTGCATTCGGCGATAAAGCGTTGTTCTGCAACGAGAGGCTGTCATCGGTGGGGTCCATGCGCGAGATCAGTTTTTCCAGGCCTTCGTCGCCACGAGTGCGGTTTTGGTCGAGTTCTTTATCGGCGTTATAGCCAATGCAGGGCAGGATATCTTCCTGAAGGAAACTGCCATTATAGACCAAAGCTTCCTGCGGATCGGTTGAACTATACCCGAAGTATTGAAATGTACAGTCCCCGGTAAGCGTTACCGTATCGCCGGGCTGTATGGTTTCAGGCACATAAAACGCCATCTGGTTGTGTTTTTCATTATACCAGTCAGCGGTAATTTCTTTGGCGTTTAACTGCACGTTATGGAGCACGACAAAATCTTTTAAACCAAGGTGCAGGCTGTCAATTGCAGTATTACCTGTATTTGTCAATAACATGGTAAAGCTGTAATCGGCCTTGCGCTCATCGGGGGCGATATCAATAATAAGATCAATCCCGGATACTTTTGGCTGGTTTTGTGCTTCGATATATTTGAAAAGCTTTTCGTATTCGGCATCCTCTGCATCCTGCACTGCATCAAACTTGAAATTGCCATGCCTGTGGTCGTTTGCCACCACAGAATACTGCATGTAAAAGAATACACCAAGCAACAGCACAATGGTTATTTTCCCGGCAAAGTGAAGTTGTGTTCTTCTCACCGATACTCTTTTAACAAGGGCCTGCATGCTTCCCCTGTTCCAGAACCAGATTCCGGCAATGAGCAATGCAGCGCTTAAAGCGAACCACATGATATTATATGACTTCCCGGCAGTACCAAAAGTACCATAAGCTGCCATCTCCGAATAATCTTCAATTCCGGGAGTAAACGGAAACATTAAGCGAACCTGTTCAATAACGCCTATGTCGGCCATAACAATAATAAAAAGCAGTATGGCTACGGTAATAATATGTGCAACAAAACGCTGCGCCAATAAGGACCCAACGAAAAACGCGAGGGCAATTACCATCAGGTACGTGAGCCATCCAAAATGATAAGAAAACAGGTCATTGAAATAAACTGCCCACTCCATGTCGTAAAATCCCTGAACTATTTGAGCCAGCAGGCCAGGGATAAGCAGTGCCAATACAAATAACATGGCAACGCCTGTCATCGCAATAAATTTGCTCAGGTAGGTTACCCATGTGGGAACAGGAAGCGCATCGGTTATCTCCCACATGTTCGTACTTCGTTCCTTAAACAGCAATTCCCCCGAAAAGACGGCTAACAGGAGAAGTATAAAAACACCATTGGGTAAACGTGTCAATGTCATTGCAGAAGTAATGGGCAACGTATCCGTGTGAATGTAATACTCGGCATTCCACAGCATGTTGTACCCGAAAAACATCAAAACAAGAATACCGAACGTAATTGTAAAACCCACAGGGCGGACCGTGTTTTTAAACTCCAGAAAACTTAAACGGATCACTTTTTTCAGGCTTTCGCCAATACCAAACACTTTATTCGAGCTGAGTGTAAATCCTGAAGAAAAAGAGAATTCGGTTGTGTCTTCAATTGTTTTTTTTCTGCTTACCGGTTTGGTCAGGAAATAGCTGAAACTAAACCTTTTTGTTGCCGCGAATATCAGGATACCCGAAATAGCAACCCATAATAGACGATTAGCCCAGTAAACAGCATCGAGAGGCATATAGCCGTAGTTTTTTAATGCCACGGGCAAAGCTTCCATCGTGTCCTTGGTATATGTAAAACAAAATGGATCAATCAGGTAATTAACCATTACTGCGGCTGAATTTTCGCGGGTTGATTCGGCAACCAGAAAAAGCATGGTAGCCATGAATATTCCCATGTAACTGGCCGCCATGGTGCGAAAAAACACCACCATACTTAGTGCAATAGCAGTAACAACAAGCATATTGGGCACCGAGAAGATGAGAAAAGCATGAAAAAGCGGTCCCCAGGGCATGGGCCCAAATTTATCCGGTTCGGCAATGCCGGTATATTGCAATACGGTAAACCCCAGTGTATAGGAAAGACAGATACTGAGGTTTACAATGTAGGCAGCCGTAAACTTTCCGAGAAACCAGGTTTTATCATTTACAGGATAGCTGTAAAAAGTTTCTGCGGTTTTATAGTCCAAATCTTTGAAGAGGGCAGCGCCTGTTATCACGGCAATAGCAATGATCATAAGCATTCCCCCTCCGGAAAGCGATTGATAAAACATTGCTGCCGCGTTAAAATTCATGGCATCGCTTACATAGAATTCAAATGTTCCTTTGGCATACCAGGCTGCCTGAAAAATCATCATGGCCATGAATATGTATGTCATCCATTTTGAATAACGATACTTCAGTTCAAATCCGACTATTTTACTAAACATTTTCTACAACTTTTTTCTGGTTCGATATAAGGTTGAAGTAGGTATCTTCAAGACTTGTTTCTTTTAAAGTAAATCCGTCTTTGGGGTCGGTTTCAGCATATATAGTGAGATGCATTTTACCCAGGTGGAAATTTTGGGCAATGACATTATATTCTTTTCTGTAGTTGTCTACCTGTCCTTTTTCAATTTCTTTTTCAAAGATTTTTCCTTGCAAATGCCTTTCAATTTCAGCAGGTATACCGGCAATAAGCACCTCACCTTCACCGATTATGGCCATTCGGTTGCATAAGGTACTTACATCTTCTACAATGTGAGTGGATAGAATAACAATGGTGTTTTCACCAATCTCCGAGAGCAGGTTGTAAAAACGGTTGCGCTCCATGGGGTCGAGGCCTGCCGTGGGTTCATCAACAATAATCAGCGAAGGATCGCCAACAAGTGCCTGGGCAATCCCAAAGCGCTGGCGCATGCCCCCGGAATAGGTATTGAGCCGTTGTTTGCGCACTGTATATAGATTGGTTTTGTTGAGCAATTCAGCAACCAGTTCTTTACGCTCGCTTTTTGATGCAATGCCTTTCATATCCGCAATATGCAGTAAAAGCTCTTCGGCAGTTATCGTGGGATATACACCAAACTCCTGAGGCAGGTAACCGAGCACTTTCCGCAGTTCACCAGGCTGTTTAAATACATCAATATCGTTAAAGATTATTGTACCGCTGTCGGCATCCTGCAGGGTGGCAATGGTGCGCATAAGCGTTGATTTGCCTGAGCCGTTCTGTCCAAGAAGACCAAACATACCTTTTTCTATCTCCAGGCTCACGTTTTTTAAGGCTTTCACCCCGTTACCGTATGTTTTTGATACATTGTTTATTTTTAGCTTCATAATTTCATGTTTTAAGAGGAAAGAGAGTAAACATTTGTCTTTAATTAGAAAGCCGTGCATTGATCGCTATATTGTTTTTTCGGCTATGGCTTTGGCCCGATAACCGGTTGAAGCTTTTGCACGGCACCGAAGATGACCGGTATCGGAGAACAGGACTCCATCGACCGGCTCACCGCATCAGAATCGATACAGCGCCCCCACGCCCAGCGTCCTCGGATCACCGAATGTCACCACAGCCCCAATGGAACTGGCCCTGAGGCCATTGACATAGTCTTCATCGGTCAGGTTTTTCCCGTACGCATAGACGTCCATATCCCCGCTTCGGTAGCCGATTTTCATGTCGAGCAGAGTGTAGCCGCCTTCCCTGTCAAAAGACTTGTTGGCGTCGTTATAGTAGTAAACGTCTCCCTGGTTGTAGATATCGGCCCGCGTGTATAAGCCATTCGGATGATAATAAGCGATACCCAGTCGAGCGGTGTGGGACGGCGTTTGCGGGATTTTTTCACCGTCGAAAACAATGCCCGAACCGGCATCGTAATCATCGTATTCCGCGTCGATCAGGCCCAAAGCGCCGCTCAGTTCAATGCTGTCTGTCGGAAAATACGTGATTTCAAGCTCCGCGCCCCGGGAATGCGCCTTGCCGGCGTTGTCGGCATAGTAGATACTGCCTCCCGGCGATTTGTACACATGGATATCCTCGATGTCCATGTAGAAAACATTCGCAGAAAGATTTATCCGCCGGTAAGACCCCTTGATCCCCAGCTCGTAATTGGTGGATTTCTGCGGCTCGAAACTGTTGTCCTCGGCTGTTCCCGAGGAGGAGAAATAATTGAACCCTCCGGGCATGTAGCCTTTTGAAAAAGAGAAATAGGTTTTCCAGGCATCCGTTATCCCCCAGGAAAGCGCCGCTTTGGGCAAAAAGACATCCCATGTTTTTTCGGCTTCGAGGTGAAAGACCGGCGGACCGCTTGTCCCTACCGGCAGCATATACATATCCTGATCCATCTCTTTTTCGATATGCTGGTATCGGGCGCCCAGGGTCAGCTCAAAGTCCGGGATGAGCGGTATCATAACCTGGCCGAAAACCGCATAGGTTTTGCTGTCTGTAATGGATTCCGCGTTGTATTCCCAGCTTTCAATGGCGTACGTGAAAGGATTGAAAGGCATCTGCATACCATAAGGTCCCGTCTCGTGCTCCTCTGTATCCAGATACACGCCGCCAACCCAGCGAAAGCCTTCCGGGTTGTTGCTTGAAAAACGCAGCTCCTCCGTCCAGGTGTCGGTTTCACCGTCACCGAACATGGTGAGACCGGCCCATAAAGGATCGTCGCCGACATCGCCGTCATAGAGTGAATCTGTTTCCAAAGTTCTGTGCGTCGTCACGGAGGTGACGGTGAAGGCGTCGAAATCATAGCTCAGATGAAGGCTTTGCGCGTTGCTTTTAGTCTCGTCGTAGGATTCGACATCGTAGCTGACGTTTTCGGCATCGTCCCGGTCGAAGTCACTGACAACACTGCCGCCGGGCAGAGCGTACCCATCATCCCAATACGTCTTATGGTACAGGCTTGAAACGTTCAGTCTGGCCTTGAATCTATCCGTCGGCTTGAAAAGCAAAAAGACGCCCATATTGTGGTTTCGTTTCCGGTTGGCGTCCTCCTCCATTCCGGGATATGTGTTCTCGATCCAGCCGTCATCCTGTTCATACCAGCCATTGACGCCGAAATAGAGCTTGTCCTTCAAAACCGGCCCGTTGAGATTCAAAAAGCCCTGCATGTACTTGAAACTGCCGTACTCGGCGCCGACTTTTCCATGCAACTCGTTGGCCGGATCCTTGCTGACGATATTGATGACGCCCCCGATGGCATCCTTGCCGTAGAGTGATCCCTGAGGACCGCGCAATACCTCTATGCGTTCCGCATTGACCAGGGAAGCGTCAAAACCATAGGTGCGGCTGTAAGGCACGCCGTCGATGTATATGACGACAGGGTTGTTTTGGGTGAACATGGATGTGTTCAAACCCCTGATATTCACGGAATTGCCGTGGTTGGGTGTGTAGAACACGTTGGGTATCTCCCTGATGAGATCGGGAACGTTCTCTATCCCTTTTTCTTCCAGGATATCTTCTCCTATAACCGTGATGCTCTGGGGAACGTCCTGAACATCTTCCTCGATTTTATTGGCCGTTACGACAACTTCTTCGTCTGATTGGAAGACCTCCGTTTCGGCAATGGCAGGCAACGTGCTCAATACGTTGACAGCGAAAGCCACTGCACATATCTTGATTATTGTGTATGGTTTGGTTTTCATTATTTATACTTAGACTAATTAAATATTGAGTTTAAAAAAAAAGAATATATGAATATATCTTGCAAAATTCCTCGCCATGCGGGTGAATTGCATTTTTCACGCTCATCCGACCAGCATGCAAGGGGAGCATGAGAGTCACAAAATCAGTATCGACTCGCAGCTAACGGGAAGATCCGATTCTCATGTGTACCATCGAGCACACACCCAGCATATCCGTAATGGCTCCCATGATCTTAAACTGCAGGGAAATCCCTTTTTTCATCCCCTTTGACATGGGGAATGCACGTATCACCCTGATCCTCTTATCCCACTTTTCGAGGGACGCTACCGGTTTCAGTCCCCATCCGCCATCCATGGACATCCCCATGCCGCCTTTTTTCAATACCTGCTTCTTAGCAATCTTCATTCCCATAGGCGAGAGTGCATCGAAGAAAAAATCACATTCGTTGAAATGGTCCGCTACTTTAACGAAGAACTCTCTAATCTGTTCTTCATTGAAATACATGAACACACCCCCGGCCAGAAACAGCAAACCGTCCCGAACTTCTATTTCCTCGAACCATGCGGTATCCAGAAACGAGGAAGCAATGCTTTTGTGCCTGTCGCTGTCTTCATAGAAGTTCTTTCTCAGCTCGATCACATCCGGCATGTCAAGTTCATAAAACACGATCGTGCCGTTATCGACACGGCTGAAGGTGGTGTCCATACCGCAGCCGATATTGACAATGGTCGCTTCGGGATGTTTTTTTATGAACTCACGAGCCACTCTGTCTGTATGCAGACTTCGTGCGACCCAGCCATGCTGAGACATGGCCTGGGTTTTTTCGATATCCGAAAAATCGTAGTCGATTGCTTCGATAATTTCCACTGCCTTCTGGTCAGTCAGCCGTGGATTTTTCCTTTTTGTTTCATAGGCTCTGCCCCACAACGGCAACAGAAGGGTTTCCTGAACAGTGCCTTTGTTAATCTTGATCTTTTGATTCATTGCTCATTCATTTTGGGCACCTCTATGTATTTATTACGCGCTTCAAATGCTTCGTTGAACGGTGCTTAAAATCCTCATGTACTCTATGTACACTCCGGTTTCTACGCTCCGTTCGCCTTGCTCTTGAATCGCTCATGACAATACATAGAGGTGCCGTTTACTGTTTATCAGGGCATGCAGCCCACCTTTCACGTCAATCACGATCAGAGCCGCCGGTTTGCCTGCAGGCCAACCTGACCGGTTTCTCATACAAAACAGCGAACCCTGTTTTTGCTCCGTTTCACCGACATTTCCGGGGACAAAACCCCGGTTTCCCCATTGCAGCCCGTCAACCGGAACATCTGCTCTTGCCGATCGTCATGACACAAACAACAGCAAGCCAACCTGGTATGCGGCAATTCCCCATATCAGCGACAGGGACGTGTAATAGAGAACCGATCCAATAGTCCATTTCAGAGACTGCGTTTCAAAATAGACGCTTCCGACCGTGGCAAAGCAGGGGATGGAAAACAACAGGGCGAAAATAAATGCCAGTGCGGCAGGGAGAGAGACTTGCGCTGCAAGAACACTCCCTATTATCGCATTATCTGCCTCAGAAACACCTTCGCCTATCATCATCCCTGTCAGAGCTCCCTCACCTGTCTGAATGCCAAAAAGAACGGCAATGGCAATCAGAGCAGCCTCTTTGGAAATAAATGCCACAAACAGACAGGTAAGCAATCTCCAGTCCATACCCATCAGCATACCGAGCGGTTCGAAGATTTTCCCTGCCGTTGCGAGATAACTGTCCATCATGTTGCCGTTGGGGAAATACGAAAGCGCCCAGATCATCGCAATGATAACAGCCAGCAAAGAACCCGCCTTCCTGACAAAAGAGGTAAAACGGCGCCAGACATGTGCCCAGATCGTTTTCAAGTTGGGAATATGGTACGGAGGCAACTCCATGATCAAGCCTGCCTCGGCACCCCGCAGCACAGTATGGTCGAGCAGTTTAGAGGTCATATAGGTCTGCAGGAGCAGTGCAAGAAAAGCTGCGGCTGCAATGAAAGGAGCTAAAGACCCGAAAAAAATCCCTATCATGAACGCAATGGTAACCATCACACCAGGACAGGGAACATGAGATGATATAATGATGGTTTTGAACCGCTGTCGTTTTGACTCGATGACCCGGCACCCCATGACTGAAGCAATATTGCAGCCCAATCCCATGAAGAGCGGCAGGAACGACTTGCCAGGCAATCCTATCCGGTTCATGAACATATCTGCGATATAGGCCATACGGGGCAGATAACCGATATCCTCGAGAAAGGCAGTGAACAGCATGATACCGAATATGAATACGGATATGGCCACGATCATCGTTACTGCCGGGATCACGCCCTGGGCGATAAAATCGCCCAGAAGCGGCAAGCCCTCTCCGATCCTTCCCTGAACCGCCTCTACTGCCCCGATAATGAGGGGATTCATCAGCATCAGGAAACTGAAGGCTACAGTTGCCGAAAGCACGAAACCGGCAAGCGTCACAAGCATTGCCAGAACAGTCCCTGTAAAAAGGTTCGTCGCCAGTTTGTCGAAAAAACCACGATGTATCGCCGGGTCACTGCCCTCCTTCCGCACAACAGAAGAAGCAACGATCCTGTCAATCCAGTCATAGCGGGCTTTTACAAGGGCAAAAGCACCCTGATTGTCAGCAGGAAGCATCTTTTGAACCGGCAGCCACTCCTTTTCGCCCATCCTCTCCCGCATCATGCCGATCATTTCGCTGTCATCTTCCAGAAGCTTCCGGGCAACCCACCCGAGCCGATAGCCATCAGGAACATACTCCTCGATCCGCTCCTGAATATGCTGCAGCAGAACAGCAAAGTCGCCTTCAGGAGTACAGCAGGGCTCATAAGAACAGAAACCTTGCCCGGCACTGTCAGCAATAGCCTGACAAAGCGAATCGATACCTCTGCCTCTGGATGCCGTCATGGGAACAACGGGGACACCGACGGATTTCATACATGCATACAGGTCGATTGCAAGACCTTTTTTTTCCGCAACATCCATCATGTTCAGGGCGACGATCAACGGGACGCCAACCGCCATCATCTCTGCTACCAGATACAACGATCTCGTCAACTGGGAAGCATCGACGACAACCACCACCAGATCAGGCGCTTTCCTGATGATAAAATCCCTTGCGATCAACTCCTCCCTGGAATTTGCCGACAAGCTGTAGGTTCCGGGCAGATCAACAACCTTATAGGAAACACCGTCCCGGACAAAGGTCCCTTCTTTTTTTTCGACCGTGATACCGGGCCAGTTCCCCACATGCTGGTTCGACCCGGTAAGAAAGTTGAAGACGGTGGATTTGCCGGTATTGGGCTGACCGGCAAGCGCAACAGTCAACGCTCCCTTCAGGCCTGAAGACGGATCAGGGTGCATTGTCTTCTTTCCTTACGATTATTTTTTTTGCCTCCCCCCGCCCAAGAGCAACCATGGAATCCTGCAAATAGACAAGCAAAGGACCGATCCCGATATTCTGGATAACATATAACGAGGCTGCCGGTGTAAAACCCCTTCCAGCGGCACGGCGAATAAATGATTTATCACCCGAAATTGACTGGATGACTACTTTTGAATCGCTCTTGACTCGATCAAGAGGTCTATCGACTTTCAAAGCTTTCATTGATTGAAGAGTATCGTTTAACGGTAGTGAACAAAAAAGCCCGGGCAATGGAAACGAAAGGCACAATCTTCATCCCCGGCAACTGGACATACGAAAACGAACAGTAAACCCCCGGGAAGGAGATACCCGGGGGTTTACCGAAGGAGATTAACAACGCTGACACGGGAGTGCCATGTGTTATGTATAACATACAAACCATTTTTATTTAGACAAAATAAAAATAAAAACATTTTTTTCTTTTTTAATCGATGCTCATAAGTACGATCCCCGGTGCGAGTCGATTGACAATCCAGGGAAATTTCAACAGCCAGGAATAAGGGCGCATTCTATCCGGAAACGGATCGGAATAGGTCATTTTTCTCTTCAGCCGGCAACGAGGATGAATCTCGTCGAACCACCCGTATTCCCCGTAGTTCAAACCCCATGGCATAACCGGAGCCGTATAGGTTTTGGTGATCTTCATACCCCTGATACTTTTGCGCGAAAACCAGAGCGGAATGACATCGAACATCATCAGACTGTCGCGGAAGTGGTCGGCAATACGGTACAACAGCTCCCTGACCTCCTCTTCGGTAAAATACATGAGCACTCCGGCCATGACGATGAACGCTTTTGAACCTTGCGGTACCGTCTGCAGCCACAGGTCGTCAAGCGCAGAGCTGCTGATGCTCTCCATCCGCTCTTCCGACGGCAACAGCTGTTTTCGTACCTCGATACTTTCTGCAACGTCCACGGATATCCAGCGCATCGTCCCATTGTCAACACGCCAGAACTGCGTATCCAGTCCCTCCCCCAGGGAGATCACCGTGCCGCCAGGATTCTTTTCGAGCCAGGCTTTCAGCTCATCGTCCATAACCCTTGCCCGCACCGCATGCCCTGCACTGGGCTTGCCGAAACTCGCCTCAAAATCATAGTCGATTCGTTCAGCCAGATCGGCGGACATGGGATCGTCGATCAGCCGGTCTTTCCGCTTCTGTTCAGCAGCTCTGTTCCATAATGGCCAGAGAAGGGTTTCGGGTACACCCTCAAGATTTACTCCTACACTGTTACATTCGACCTGTTCCTTTTTCATAGTCATACTCCGGATTCCCTTTCTACATTTTCAAACATTGCCTGTATCCTTTCATCAAGCTTTTCCTGTTCGTTCAGATACTCGTACAAGTCCCTGAAGACCAGAGGTGTCCCTTTCCTCGACTCGAACCATGTTCGGACGTGCAAAGCCAGCCGGTCATGTCCTACAGCTCTGGAGAGGTGATAGAGAGCGAGAGTCCCCTTGTTTTCCTCCAGATAGTCAATACCGTCAGCATACAGAAGCGGCGGCTCCGAGTTCGGCTCGGTCCCCCTGTCCTTGCCGTAACGCCGTCTCTTTTTCTTCATGATCGCAGCAACCCGGTCTTCTCCGTCACTGCTTTCAAGAAAACCAAGCGCCATGGCTTCCGGAAGAGCGCGCCATAACATATCGGCTCCCTGAACATTGGCAAGCTGACCGTTTTCAAGAATCCACTGCCGGAAGAGCTCCCTCGTAACGGAAAAACGGATAAAGCTGACAACATCCCTGTTACCGGTGCTGCCATACCACCCCTCCTTTTCCGAGATAGCTATTGTATTGGCAAAAGCGTAGGAAGGCTCCTGGTAAAAAGGAATTTCGGCAACACAAAGCTTGCTGTAGGGGTAGGCGCCAAGATGCGTTTTGAAATACTGCAAACCGTCCCGGATCGCTCCGGTATAGTGTTCCAGATTATAAACATGATCCTGCTTGTAAAGCAGGGTGACCGGAATATTGACTGCTGTAAAAGACTTTTCGGCATAGCGTGCCGAACCGGTATACCAGTGTAAGGAAGAGGGCTTTTCCATCTCGTACCGGAAATAGTTTCGCCCATTGTCCTTCCAGCTTTTCTGCAGCCTGCCGGGTGCAAAGGCAGTCTGCCCCTCTGTTGTGCTCACGGTTATACTGCCCTGCAGAATCGAAGCATCTTCTGCCAGATAGTTCTGAACGAGCGCTACCGGATCGTTGACCGGAGCCATGCGCGATTCGAGCATTTCGAGACCACGGTCCTTCCGCTCCTGGTTTTCAAGCAATTCCCGGCCTGAATCGTATCCGATGACCGGCACGGGACGCTCCATGAAAAGACCGTTATAGGCCAGATCCGCACGAGAGTCTTCTTCTGCAAGGCCGCGATAAGCCTTTTTCGCCTCGATCACCACGGCAAGCGATTCTCCGGGAGCAAGCGGTTCAGGAAGGCTGAAAACTTCCATACCAAGAACCTTGTCAACGTCCAGCTTTTCAAGCACCGTGTCCTCGATACGCACCGACCTGATCTGGGTAAAGTAACCGGCATTGATATAGAGTTTGTCGACCGGCTCTTCCGAAGAATTATCAAGCCCCAGTGTTGCACGATAATGAGCAGCCTGTTCGGCGGGAAAGAGATCGAGCTGCATGTCAACATCGGTGATTCTGAGCGAGGCTGCTTCCTGAACAGATTGATAGCGCTTCTCGTATGCCGCCGACTCATCCATTTCCCGGCTGGATGATATAAAGTTTCGTTCGGCATTGACCTCCTTCATCATGAACGTCTGCAAACCGACAAAAAACCCGATAATGAGCAGGGAAAAAACTGCACCTGCCCAACCAAGCTCTTTTCCGGAAGCAAGAAAACGCTTGTTGAATCCCCTGGTTGCCCCCCTGTTCCAGTATCTGATCCCGGTGAGAAGAAAGCCAACAGACAGAACAAACCACATAAGAAAATACCACCAGGCAGAAACAGCCCAGCTCCCGTAGCGGTTCAGTTCCGAATAATCCGCAATTCCGGGTACAAAGGTATAGACGTGCCTGATCTGCTCGACCATGCCAAGCTCCCAGGAAATGTAGATGAAGATGTGATAGCCGACACAGAGCACATGGGTCATATAGCGGTTCCCTACGATACCGGCAACACAGAATACCAGAGCGATGTTCAGAACATGGGTGAGCCATCCGAGCTTGAATCCGAAAATATCGTCCAGGTACAATGACCAGTCGATGTCATAAAAACCCTGCCCGACCTGTGCTGCCACACCGGAGACAAGCATTGTCAGCGAAATAACCAGCCCTACACCGCACATGGCGATAAACCTGGAAACCAGGCTTACCCAGGAAGGCATCGGAATCGCATCGGTGATCTGCCACAACCCTATCGTCCTGTCCTTGAAGAACAGTTCTCCCGACCAGATCATGAGCAGGATGATCATCAGAAAATTGGTGTGCAGACGGGTTGAAGTCATTCCCGAAGTAAGGGGAACCTGATCACCGATATAGTAGACCGGATTCCAGAGGATCATATAGAGGAAGAACATGACTGCAACAACAAGGAGAACAATCCTGAAAGAGGCAGGTCGCACGACATTGAGGAATTCGGCATACGACAACCTCCATACCTTCCGCATGTTCTCTCCAAACGAAAACACGCGCTTTACGTGGGGAACAACGACATGGCTGAACGCCGCATCGTGCGATGCCTGAACATAATCGAGCCTTGCCTTCTTTTTCGATCCGAACGCAGTCTGGATGAAATAGCGGAAGTCAAAACGGAAATAGCTGTACAAAAACGCTGCGAGCCCGATTCCCATCCACAATAACCTGTTGAAAAGCAGCAGTTCACCAATCGGAAGCAGTGCAGTGTTTTTGTCGGCGACCGTCATCGAATCGACGACCTCCCTTGTGTAGACATAGCCGAAAGGATCGGCAATTTTAATGGCCGAAATAAAAGGCGAATTCGCGCTCAGGGCTTCACAGACAAGAAAGAGAAACACCAGCACGAAAACCCCTATGTAAGAAGCCGCCATATTGCGAAAGACAACAAGACCGAAATAACTGACGGCCGTCAGGATAAAGATGTTGGTCATCCCGAAAAGAACAAAACCATGCATGAGCTGCAGCCATGGCACCGGGCCGAACTTGTCGGCCGGACCGACACCGAGGTACGGCATCATGACCATGCCAAGCACATAGGCAAGAACCAGCAGAAGATTGACGGCATACGCCGCGAAAAACCGGCCCAGGAAAAATCGTTTTTCATGTATCGGGAACGCATAGAGAAAAAGCGCAGTGCGCTCTTCGATATCCCTGTGCAGCGATATTCCGGTTATCATTGCAATGACAACCATCAGAAGGAACCCGCCTCCCGTCAGGCAGATATAAAAAATACCCGCTCCGTTGATAAATGACTGGTCATGGACATAGAAATCATAGACCGCAAGAGCATACCATATGCCCTGGAAACACATCATCAGAAGAATGATCCAGGTCAGGGGGCTTGCAAATCGTGTACGAAGCTCGAAAGGGAATATCTTGCCGACCATTGTTTTCAGTTCTTTTTTATGTCACCACCTCAACCCCACGTGGCTCCTCATGCCGGGAAAGAATCCGGAAGTACACGTCTTCGAGCAACGGCTCCTTCGACTCGAATCCCTCTCCCGGACATACATCCGCGTCCACCGTCACCTGC
>JANQHB010000060.1 GCA_028277225.1 Chlorobium sp. | reverse complement strand
TCTTGAGTGCAGTATCGCAGGCAATACCAACGGCGATTCCGATCCCTGGCCACAACATCGCAACTACGGGGAATTCTGACTTCTTTTCAGGATCTTTCGTTTTTCTGATTTGTATCATCTTGTTTTCCTCTGTGCCTGCGGCCGAACGTTGAGCAAAGAGCTTCTGGCATTATCAACCAGAACGGCCCTTAACACTAAACAAGTATAGGTAGGCAATAAACTTTTAAAGCTAATTAAGGATGTCCCCTGGTCCCGCCCTCAGAAATAAGGCGAAACTTCTTACGCTCCATCGGACAACTGTCCACAGTGGCCTCGATACCGATTTCCGCAACCTTTATTTTTCCGGCAAACTTTTCATCTAAAAGTTTTAATGTATCCTGATATACACGCGAATATCGACAGCTTCGAGTATGCGTATCCGTCACTAAATCAAATGAAACCTGATATGGCGCCAGCTCGCCAACAGCACGCAAATCGTGAAAATCGATCAGCCCATCATCCGATTTGATATATTCAGAGAGCACTCGATGAAGCTCCTTAAACATTGGATGCGATCGATCTACCGGATCAACATGTGCCACCGCTCTCCATCCAAGCTTCGTCTCCACCGCAGTTTCAGCCTTCTCTGCAAGTAAATGCGCCGCATTAAGCGTCATCTTGGCATCCACCTCAATATGGAACGATACCATGCGTACCTCCCCATATTGGTGCACCATGATTTCATGAACGCCCAAAACCTCGTCCAGCGCCTCTACCGTCTCATGGATTTTCACTATATCTTCAGGATCCGGACGCACTCCAAGCAAAATATCGATGGCTTCCCGCGCGTATTGAACTCCGGTAAAGAGGATAAAGACCGAAACTCCAATTGCCGCCCATCCATCGAGAGAAGGAAACCCCATCTGGGCACCAATCAACGCCACTACCACCAACAGCGTGCAAACTACATCATAGGTATGGTTCCAGGCATCCGCCTCAAGTACCTGCGATTTAGCCATCTTTGCCAGGTTGCGCGAAAAAACAGCCATCCAGACCTTCACTCCCACCGTAACGGCGACCACAACGAGGACCCAGAAATGCGCCTCTATTTGTTTTGGATTCAGCAAACGCATTACGCCCGACTTGGCTACCTCAAATCCAACTAACAGCAAAGCAAGAGACAATACCAATGTTGCCACCGCTTCTATGCGACCGTGTCCGAAAGGATGATGTTCGTCCTGCGGTTTCCGAGACCAATGAAATCCCAAGGCAATAACCAGACTGCTTCCCACATCTGCCAAATTATTCGTGGCATCGGCGATCAGAGAAATGCTGCCGGAAACGAACCCCACCCAGCCTTTGGCAGCGGTCAGACAAAGGCTGGCCACAGTGCCAACCCATCCGGCTAACATACCGATTCTGGTGCGGTTTTCGCGACTGTCAGGATCCTGCATCGGATCCATATACCGCTTAACCAGCAACTTCATTACGGGACAAATCATAAAATCAGCTCATCATATAACACTCAAACAGTTCCAGATAAAAAATTTCTCTAGCAGGATCAGACACTGATAAAAAATGAATTTTGTACCTGTCTGCTTGTATTATTTTCTTCAAAAAATATCCTGGATCAAGAAGAATAAGCGAAAAAAATGGAACAGAATACAAAGACAAAAAGACTTTTAAAGCTAATTAGACTACGTCCCATAGTCCGGAGAAATGGAATAAAACAGACTATTCATCCAGCACAATTGGCTTCATGAACTGCCGACCAACACTGTAAGGAAGCAATTCTTTATGCTGAAAACGACCGATAATCATAGCCGGATGAGTTCCGAATTTCCATGCGAACTCGATAATGTCCTGTTCGGTCAAGGGTGCATGCCGTAAAACCTCCTGCTCTTCCTCTTCCGAAAAGGTCCATTGTATGGCAAACGCATTAGCCTCTATCTCTTTCTTGTCTTTTGCCGACTCCTGCTGTGCGCTTTCGATCGAAATGTATTTTTTCCCGTGCAGAAGGATATGACCGGCCTCATGAAAAAAGGTGAACCAGAATCGGTCGTTCTGCCTGTAGCGAGCTGAAAGCTGAATGAGGGGCGTGTTATCGTGAAGCCATCTTGTGGAACCGTGAATCGGAGCTTTCGGCAAACAGGGTGTGTGCACGACCTTTACTCCGGCATCAAGGCAGAGACGTTGCAATTGTTTGAAATAATCATCAGGATGCTCTGCCATGACCTTTTTGATGCCACCAAGAGCCTGCAAAAAAACTTTTCGGTCATAGGACGGAGCATCCAGTCGAATTGCCTGCAACTCACCTTGCCGTAGCCATGCGGATATGGCATATGGTTCGCCATAATGGGCCAGCGAGATACGGAAACTGACTTTGAGTTTTTCAGACAGGTAATAATCTTCCCACGCTTTCGAGCTTGACATTGAAAAAAAACTCAGTAGCGCATCCGCCTTTTCAGCTTTGGAACGTTTTTTGGGCAGCCATCCAAAATCAGTCATTTTCTTCAAGGGAAACCTTGACACCCAATCGCTTGCTTCGGCCAGCAGTTCACTGCGTTTCAATCGAGCAACCGCTTCATCGTAGTTCTGCTGCCGATTCAACCAGAAGGTTGCAGGTATACCAAGGACAGACTCGAATTTCACCGCCATATCGGGAGTCAATGCACTCTTGCCGTCAATAACCTTCACGATAGTCTGCTCAGGCTTGCCGGTACGAACAGCAAACTCCTTTTGGCTCATCCCGAGTTCATCCAGCTTCTCCTTCAAGGTAATGCCAGGATGCGTTACTGTCTGGGGTGTATATTCATTACGCTTCGTCATCTTCATCTCTCCTTGTGGTAATTCGCAATCTCAACTATTTCCACACCTTTGATCTCAATCCAGATATAGCGCCCATGCTCATCAGCCGGTATCGGCTCTTCATGCGGGGTAAAAATGAGACGGTACGGGTGATCGAGGTCACAAGCCCATAGTCCTTTTCGGTTTTCTGTCAGTTCATGGTAACGGCCGGGAAGGTGTCGAACATCCTCAAGTGTTTCCGCTGCACTCAAATCATCAAGTCGCTGCTTAAAGACCTTTGCTCTTTTCGCTCCAAGCTTACGTAATGCCAAACGATCATTGTTTGCATACTTTTTAAGGTCTTTGTCACCAAACGAGATGTTCATCCCAAATATAAATAAATTAACAGAAACTATTCACTAAAAATTTTTCAGCATTATAAGGCAAGCCGTAAACCACAAAAAGAATTAAACATAGACGATTTGTAATAAAATAGATAACCCTACTGGATAATCCAGCCGACATCGAACGTCGAGCTTCCTTTTTCAATGCGCAAAAGCTGGAAAAACAATGCTGGTCTGCCAGAAAACTGAAAGGACGTGAACGAGAAAGAGGAATTACGGGAATTCTCCGGGTCAAACTGGCTGCGAAGCTGCTGGTAATCGCCTGGACGATGATGAAGAATAAAAGACCTAAATTGAGCGATTGTCGAGCATGCCGGAGATGCGAGGCACAGGGAATGCCGCTGTAGTGATCTACCGCAAGTTTCCTGTAACGAAACAGATTCGGTGTGATCGGCAATCCCGAAGGGTTTCAAAAAATGCGGCTCTCCATCAGTTTTCACGCTCACCCGACAGATGGGGGATAATCTCTATACAAACACAGTATAATAGATCGTTTTAAATGATCTTACTATAATGGAGCATTTGTTGAAACGCTCAGTTTAGGAAAGAGATGTTTGCCTATGAGCGACTAAGCAACTGCTGACAAACGGCTCTGTGAGCAGCGATTTGGCGGGAGTAGCCCTTGGAACAACGTTGAGGCAACAACCTCGTGCGGGACAATTTGGGCCTCTCACTCGAATCCCGGAATCTGGATAAAGGATGCTTGACAGCCGTTCATCAGCATGTCGCATACCCATAACGATAAGGTACGAGATTCTGCAATAGTGAGTAAACCGTTGCTACAAGGTGTGCTTTACGAGGCACTTGGCGGGATTATTTTTGAATGTCAGAAAATTGTTTTTGGCGCTTTCAGTATAGGATGTTCCCTCTTCCCTGCTTTGCTATGTGACCTCCATCTTCCTGGCGACAACCGCCATGTCAGGAGAACTTGAGGAGAACGCCGTGCCCGCAACATCAGAATAGAACTCCACGACCTGAAACCCGTTCTTCTCGAGCTCATCTCGCAGTGAAGCCTGACTGAAGTACTGCAGCCAGTTGTAGACAACGCGCCTTCTTGTCTTTTCGATGATCGTATACTTGTCGAGAGTCACCTTCTCGTTGTCATACTTGTAGGTATTTAGAAAGCCGTAGTAGTCTTCGGAAGACCAGAAGTGATCAAGTTGGTTTCGTTCGTATACGGCAGCTTCCTCTCTGCTATCGAACACATTCAGTGAATGAACATCCAACAGCACTGACCCGCCGGGCTTCAGGAATGCGTGAAACCTGGCAAGCAATGTCCTTCTCTGCGAAGGGCTTAGCGCGCAGAAATCGCAGAAGACCATTGTTATGAGATCAAATCTCTTCTCAGTTTCAAACTCAAGGTAGTTCTTCTCGCAGTAGGTAATCTCAAGCCCTTTCTGATCAGCGGCTCCACGTGCATACGCTATGGATCTTGCCGAAAAGTCTACCCCTGCAACTTCAGCACCGGCTTCGGCAAACAGGATCGTGTATAGCCCCGGACCACACCCGAAATCAGCGATTTTTGTGCTGGTGTTTACTCCGAAGTGCGACACGATCCAGTTTGCAGAACGGGCAATGAAATCTGCGTTTCGGGATGACAGATCAATGGACTCATTCAGATGGTATTCGAGCATCTTCATTGATGTGTGCTCATCTGTCCATAAGTCCTCTGCCGTGTAGAACTGAAAAGGTTCGGGACGCGAGCTGATTTCTTCCAGTATGTCAAACACTGATACCTCCCTTACAAGATAACGTCAAAGCTGACTGGCCCCTTTGTAGGCGAGCACCAATGGCGTCTGGCACCCGACAATAACCGGAGCTTCGTGAACAAGATTGTCATTTACCAGAGCCTCGACCATGAATAGTGCGAAATCCACTCGTCGCGTCAGGTTACTTTCCAGGATTGGATCCCCGACATACCTGCTCCACACGGGAAGCCCCTGGATTTCACCTTCTTCGAGGTCGCTCCCACGTACCACCCCACCGCTTGTCACTCGCGAATATGCGATTACAAGCCCCCACTTGATTGTTTAGATCAACAAAACGGGTCATTCGAGCCAGCCAGCCGAAGATATTCACAAACGTTCTCATCTGCCACGAATAAACGTCCTTTCCATCCCTGGTGATATGCCAACCGCAAGAAAAGATCAAACGAGCATCTGAGGGAGCAGAATCAAGCACCGCTTGCGCTGTTCCCGTCGAGTAGCCATTGACTCCCCAGGGCACCAACACGGCAAGCACCCCATCACATCCTTCAACCGCCTTCCCGATAGCCAGGCGGTCGTTCATTGCACCCGATACGATGGAAATCTTGCCCTTGAACTTATCGAGTTTTTGAACACTGCGCTCTCGACAAACGCCGACAACTTCATAGCCTCGATCCAGGCAATGCTGGACCATGTACTGGCCAAGCTTGCCAGATGCCCCCACGATACAAACTTTCCGTATTTCCATATGCTGCTCCGAAGTTGGTATCACTCTTGTCACATAACGCCGGACATCAGCGGGCGCCCGCTTTTTGCGCTCCGTTGTAAGCCATTGTTCGGCGCAGCCGGAGCAATGAAGAGAAATCAATTCCTGTCAAATATGCAGATCTCCACTATATCCATCGGCTCTGTTGGTCATGCTACTTTGATTACCCGGTTTTTTTGTCCTTGCCGCCAACAGGTGTACGACAAGAAGGACTCCTCCA
>JANQHB010000066.1 GCA_028277225.1 Chlorobium sp. | reverse complement strand
ACAGGGAATGCCGCTGTATCCCGACACGTCGGGAAGCAAGTTCCCTGTAACGAAGCAGATGTGGCCCTGTGAAATATCCGGTCTGATTTCACGGGGTCGGCATTTCCCGACTTGTCGGGACGCTCAGTTTAGGAACGAATAACTTCCGCTAAGCAAACTGTTTCAAGGTGCGGCACATTTTATCATGACTTCAGTAAACCATACGGTATACATTGTCACAACCGGGTATCGTAACGGCTCGTGGAACATGGCCTTCGACACGTCACTCATGGATATTTTCAGAAAGGGCATCTTTCAGGAACAATTCGGCCGGCAAAGCATGCTCTGGCGCTTCTATGCCTGGGATCCTCCCGCGCTCTCCATAGGACACGGACAGAAACGTGCGGATATCGACGAAACGGCATGCAATATGAAAGGCATCGATATTGTCCGACGGCCGACAGGCGGAAGAGCTGTCCTCCATATCGATGAATTCACCTATGCCTGTCTTGCAGAAACCGCTACAGCCAATACACATGTCTCGGCAATGATCCACGGCATTATCCGTCACGCTCTTCTTGGTTTTGGCGTCAGCGCTGAATTCAAGAGAACACAACCGGATATGAAAAAACGCTACAGTACCGCCGAATCCGCGAGCTGCTTTACAGCTTCGGCGCGAAACGAACTGCACGTGGAAGGTCGTAAACTTGTCGGATCGGCACAGAGGCGTTCGGACAAGGTGATCCTGCAGCACGGCTCACTGCTGCTTTCAGACAAGCACAAACTGATAACGGCGCTCCTCGGGTGCCGGGATCGCACCGTTCTCTGTCGCATAAAGGACGATCTCGACAGAAAAACGATATCGGTAAAGGAACTGACCGGGATCATTCCGGATTTCAACTCCCTGTGCTCAGCCATGATTGAATCGATGGAAACGCGCCTGAAGAAAAGAGTGGTCATCCTGACCGAACAGGAGCTCACCTCCCTGTTCACCTGCAAGCCCGCTCTCAGCGGCCGTCTGTAGCACCGGGGGATCCCGGAGGAAATTTTTCGAGGATCCTGCCGACTGCGTCGTTGATATCCCTCTGCATATCATCCGGTGTGCGGTAATCCCTGACAACCCTCGTTGCAATCCCCCGCCAGACCATTTCTTTCGTTCCGGCATCGATCACATCGAGAACCAGCGAACCTTCATCATAATAGCTCACATAGGTAAACCCGCCATAAGGACCCCACCACGGCCTGTACCAGTAAGAGGGCCCCCAATACAGTCCTATCCCGAAGTTACGGTTATATGCTTTCACCTTTTTGACGCCGGCATGCGCATAGACGATAAAGTCAGCTTTTCCTGTACCTGCAAGCCTGTATCCTTTAGCTGCAAGTTGTGCATTAACGGCGGACTGAACCCGCTTATAAATAAGAGGATTCTCAAGGAGAACATCACCTTTTCTTATCCCTTCTGCTTCATCCGGCCAGCGGTAAGTACTGAACGTTTCAAAGTCATGGCTACGGTCATAATCCGATACAACGGAAAAAGGCGAACAGGAAGATAGCCAAAAGGCAAGTATAAGGAATGAAAACAAGCGGAACGTAGTCATCAGATCATCTCCCGTTTTGTTACATAACATCAAATCAACACTTTATTATAAAGAAACGGACAGGCAAAACAGTAAGTTTCCCGGAAAATTTGTCTGCTCACGGCACAGTTTCTTTTTCCAGGCAAGGCCTCACCCGATTTGTGTATATTGATAAAAGTTCCAACAATCACGCTTCATGCCATGACAATCCGGGAAATACTGGAAACATATACAACCATTGCTGTAATCGGAATATCGGCAAAACCTGAAAGAGCAAGCCATTCCGTAACCAGATACCTTCTTCATGCAGGCTACACAATAGTTCCCGTCAATCCCCTTCTGGATGAAGTTTTCGGCCTGAGGTGCTATCCTTCCCTCTCCGACATTCCAGCCGAATTGAGAAATACGATCGAGATCGTCGATATTTTCCGTAAACCTGCCGAGGTCGGACCTGTTGTGGAAGAAGCCATCGGGATCGGCGCCAAAGTCGTCTGGATGCAGCTTGGAATCACCCATGACGCTGCCGCCAGAAAAGCTGAAGAAGCCGGACTCGATGTCATTCAGAACCGCTGCATAGCTGTCGAACACGGTCGCATGAAAGGATAAAACCAAAACCGAGCGTCCCGACAAGTCGGGAAATGTCGCTCAATTCAGGTAAAACAAACAATCATTATCAACATCGTGCCGGTCAGCACAACCGGACGACCAACAGGAACAAACCCTAGATGTCACAGACTGTTGTAGCACTGCTTTTTGGAGGCAAATCCCCAGAACACGAAATTTCGATTATTTCCGCAAATGCAATTGCAGCACATCTCGATAACGAAAAGTACAAGCTCTTTCCACTCTATATTTCACGTGAAGGCTCCTGGTTTGAAGGAAGCACCGCCCGGGACATCCTCTATCTCGACCTGGCAGGACTGCTCAGAACCACATCGATTGAAAACACCGCATCACTTCTGCAGAGCATGACGGAAAACAGGGATCATGACCGTTTCAGGTTCGATTTCAGGCAGAAAGGCATCGATATAGCGTTTCCCGTGCTCCATGGGTCGTACGGGGAAGACGGCAAAGTACAGGGCCTTCTCGAAACATTCGGAATCCCATATACCGGGTGCGGTGTCCAGGCCTCTGCAATGGCAATGGACAAAGCGGTCTCGAAAATCTGCGTTGCCACTGCAGGGATTGATGTTGCCGATTATACAACGATAACGAGCAGCGACTATTTCCCGGATCCGTCTTCCGTTCATGATGCTCTTATCGAACGGTTTTCTTTCCCGTTTTTCGTCAAGCCTGCGCATCTTGGCTCATCGGTCGGGATATCGAAAGTCACCGATGTCACGCTCATGCAAAAAGCGCTTGAAACCGCATGCAGCCTCGACGAAAAGATCCTTGTTGAAACAGCCATAGACGGAAAGGAGATAGAGGTTGCCGTATTGGGCAATGACAACCTGATCGCTTCACCTGCCGGAGAAATAGAGCCGGGAGGGGATTTTTATGACTATACAGATAAATATATAAGCGGCAGCGCCCAACTGCATATACCGGCCCGCATCGACGAGAACCTGCATGCATCCCTGAAAACGTCTGCAATAGCGGCCTACAAGGCACTTGGCTGCAGCGGCATGGCGCGAGTCGATTTTTTTGTCGAAAATGAAAACAGCCGGATCATTTTCAACGAAATCAACACGATCCCCGGCTTTACCGATGTCAGCATGTACCCGATGCTGATGGAAGCGTCCGGAATCAGATTCCGTGATCTGATCGACAAATTACTCGTCCTTGCCTTGGAAAAATATTCGCGATAGTATAAACTTACGATAACCCCTTGTAGTCCAGGTTCAGTCATCGTACGTATTTACTATCGAGCCTCATGGTATCCGACTCACATCTCTTTTTTGCCGAAATATCGCTTGATCTTTCAAAAGGCGAATACTCAAGGGGACTGGACAAGCTCGAGAGCGTTGCAGGAATGTTCAACAACTCATATTCATATCATCTCCTTTTCGGTCGCGCTCTCAAGGGGAAAGGCCGCTATAGTGAAGCCTTGGAATCCTTCAAGACCTGCTGCAGGATAGCTCCGCACAACCAGGTTGCCTGGAAAGAAGTACTTGAGACCCATTTTCTGTCTTTACAGCCTTCATGTGATGACCTGACAGCCGAGCTTGAAAAGATATCGCTCGCCCTTGCAGGCTTCGAACCGCCCCAGGAATCTGAAACAAGCGATCCGACCCCCCTTAATGAACAGAAAAAACCATTCTCCGATGAAGAGCTGATACCGGTACCGACCGAAAGCCTCGCAATGCTGTTCACCGAACAGGGTGCATTCAACAAGGCCATACAGGTATACAACGAACTTATTGAGATCAATCCCTCAAAATCCGAAACATACCAACAGACAATCGCAACCCTTCGCAATCGGATATAGCCCGCCGGTTTGAAGAGGCGCCGCATTTTCCCTCTTCTCCGGTAGACCTGCAGCATTGAAATATCGATCCTTCCGACAAACCGAAAGGTCCTTTACAGGATGCGAAAGATTAGCTGTATATTACCCCGGCATGAGCGACAATCGATCAATTCAGGTTACGTTGAAAACGGTACTACATATTTCCAGATGGCTAAAGACCATTTGCGCACCTGCAGCAGTCATCCTGGTCTGCTTTTTTCCCGACATGCTTTCAGGTGCAGAAACATCGAAACGGTTTCTGACACTGGAACAATGCATCGGTATGGCCCTCGATAACGCTTCTTCCCTGAAAAAAGCCGAACAGGCCTACATGCTCCAGGGAACAGACCTTCTGAGAAGTTACGGCCGCTTCCTTCCGAAAGTATCAGTTACAACCGCCTATACACCCCTTTCCGTGGCAAGGACCTACACCGATCCTGAAAATGAAACTATCAGCAGAACACAAACCGAACGCATTGATTTTTCACTCACCACATCGCTAAACCTGTTCAACGGTTTCAGGAATTACGCTGCATTGCGCTCGTCAATGAAACTCCGGGAAGCATCGGGACTTTCGGTCGAACAGGCCCGCCAGACAATCGCCTATGATATCACCCAGTCCTACTACCAGGTTCTGCTCGACACCCAACTGCTCACCATCGCAAGGGAAAACCTTTCCTCGTCGAAAGATCAGCTCAAACTGACAAGCCGTCAGTATGAAATCGGGCTCAAACCGGTAACCGATTTCTACCAGCAGCAGTCAGAAACAGCAAACAATGAGCTTTCGGTCATACAATCAGAAAACAACCTTCGCGGCAGCCGTCTCGAACTCCTGAGAAAACTGCGGCTTGACCCGGACATGGATATCGTTGTCCGGGATATCCCTGAACAGACTCTTTCTGCCCTTCCCGAAGAAGTTGACCGCGACAGCCTCGTTGCCCTTGGTAAACAGCAGCGCAGGGATCTGCAAAGCTCTCGTCTTCTTCTTGAAGCGAAAAGATGGGAAGTAACCGGCGCCAGGTCTGCCAGATACCCTTCCGTTGACCTTGCATTCAGCCTCAGTACCCTGGCCTATCCCTATTTCGAGGTTTCTGAACATGGAATTGCAACGACGCTGAACTACCCATCCGTTTCCGAACAGCTCACGGACCTGCCATCCTACTCTCTCGGCCTCACCCTTAACTGGTCACTCTTTGACGGCTTCATAACCCGTTACAACATCGAGCAGGCAAAGGCGGGGTATATCGAGCAGGGACTTGATACCGCAGACCTCGAACACGACATCGCTATCGATATCCAGCTCGCCGCCGATAATTACCTGGCAGCATTCAATCAGATAGAAACAGCTGAAAAAGGATTGAAGGCGGCTGAAAAAGCATACGAAACAGTCAAGAAAAAATACGACCTTGGTGCAGCGAGCTTTGTTGAAGCAAATGCCGTGAAAGCCTCCCTTGTCCGTGCCCGTTCAGAATACACACAAGCGACCTATAATCTCGCGCTGCAAAAAAACATCCTCGACTTCGCCACCGGAACCCTCCCGGTCGAATGAAAAAGAGCCATAGAGCCATGATGCAAAAAGACCGGAAAAAAACTCAACGCTGGAAAATCATCCTTCTCGCCGCAATCCTCCTGTTGGCCGTCACAGGAATAACCGTGTGGCTCGCCACCGGCAACAAACCTGTCGAGGTTTCCGTCGAGGACGCTTTCCGCAAAGAGGTCGTTCATTATGTCACAGCCACAGGAAAGATCGAGCCAGAACTTGAAGTCACCATCTCACCGGATGTGTCGGGCGAGATCATAGCATTGCCTGTAAAAGAAGGCGAGACCGTGGAAAAAGGAACCCTGCTGTTCAAGATAGAACCGGATGTCTACATCAACCAGGTCGAACAGAGCCGGGCCAGACTGAACCTGTCAAAATCACAAAGCCTTGAATCGAAGGCCAGAAAACTCAAGGCCGAAGATGATTTCCGTAAAGCCACAATCCTCCACAAGGACCGCCTGATCTCCGATACCGATTACCTGACTGCAAAAACCAATGCCGAAGCATCGAGAGCATCATACGAGGCGTCCCTGTTTACGATAAAACAGAACCAGAGCCTGCTTGACCAGTCGCTCGAACAGCTTGAAAAAACCACTGTCACAAGCCCGATCCACAGTACGATCATCGAGCTGAACAGCAAAAGCGGCGAAAGGGTTGTCGGTACAGGCCAGTTCCAGGGAACCGATGTGCTCAGAATAGCAAACCTTGACAGCATGCAGGTAGAAGTCGAAGTCAACGAAAACGATATCGTCAATGTCAACAAAAACGACAAGGTCATCGTCACTGTCGATGCTTACGGGAAAAGAACGTTCGAAGGTATTGTGCGGGAAATCTCGAACTCTGCGATAACCGAGGCCGAAGGAACCCAGGAAGAAGTCACGAACTTTTCGGTCAAAATCCGCATTCTCAACCACAACCGCCTCCTCAAACCAGGAATGAGCGCAACTGCGGATATCGAAACTGAACGCGTACAGAACGCACTGGTCGTACCGATTCAAAGCGTCACAATAAGAGGCTCTGTACCCTTGAAAAACCAGGAGAACACTACTGCTTCAACACGTCTCGGAAGAGACAGCCGCCAGGGGGTCTTTATCGTTAAAAACCGTACAGCCGTCTTCCAGCCGGTGGAAACCGGCACAACCGACAACACCCACATTGTAGTTGAAAAAGGAGTGCAGGAAGGCGATCGGATCGTTTCCGGAAGTTATACGGCTATCACCCGGCTTCTTCAGGACGGAAGCAGCGTAACGCTCAAAAACAACTGACTCCTGATGGGCGATGCTGTTATCAGAATGGAGAACCTCTGCAGGTTCTATGCGATGGGAGAGGATCAGGTCAGAGCACTCGACACGATCAGCCTGACGTTCAGGCGAAATGAATATGTTGCCATCATGGGACCGTCAGGCAGCGGTAAATCAACCCTGATGAATATCATCGGCTGCCTCGACACGCCATCTTCAGGCCGTTATGAACTCAATGGAAAGAACGTTGCGGAACTGGATGACGATGAACTTGCCCGCATCCGGAACCGTGAGGTCGGCTTTGTCTTTCAGACCTTCAACCTCCTGCCCCGCCTCAATTGCATAAGAAACGTGGAACTACCGCTGATCTACGCAGGATTCAGTCCTGAAGAACGCACCGAACGTGCATTGAACGTGCTTGACATGGTGGGGCTTGGTGACAGACTGAACCATAAGCCATCGGAACTTTCCGGAGGACAGATCCAGAGGGTGGCGATTGCCCGGGCGCTGGTCAACAATCCGTCCATTATTCTTGCAGACGAACCGACCGGAAATCTCGATACAACGACAAGCGGTGAAATCATGGCAATATTCGACAACCTGTCCTCTGCCGGCAACACCATCATCCTTATCACTCACGAAGAGGAGATTGCCAGTCATACAAGCCGCATCATACGTTTGCGCGACGGAAAAGTCGAGAGTGATACCGGATACTCTTCAGCATGAAAGGTTTCAGGCATGAAACATACGAGAGCGTTCTCGTCGCCATCGATCAGATAAGAAGCAACAGAGTCCGCTCATCGCTTACGGCTCTCGGCGTCATTATCGGCATCGTTTCCATCACCATGATGGGAACGGCAATCAGCGGCATCGACGCCGGTTTCGAAAGAAGCCTCGCGATGATCGGCTATGATGTGATGTACGTCCAGAAAGGAGAATGGGCCACCATGGGGGAATGGTGGCGCTTCAGAAACCGGCCCGACCTCAAAACGGACTATGTAAGGCAAATCAACCGGATTATCGCGGACAATCCTGATTCCGCACTTGAAATCGCCGTTCCCCAGATGTCAACCTACAGAGCGTCTGCTAGCCACAAGCAGAGAAACCTGCAGCAGGTCTTCGCCCTTGGCACCAACGCCGAGTACCTCAGGACGGCATCGGGCGACCTCTCACAAGGCCGCTTTTTCCTCCCTCACGAAGCTGAAAGCGGAGCGATGGTCTGTATAATCGGCAATGATGTCGCAACCGGTCTTTTCCCTGACAGCTCACCGGTCGGAAGGGAAATAAAGCTTCGCAACCGGAAATTCCGGGTCATCGGCGTTTTTAAAAAACAGGGGAAATTTCTCGGCCTTTTCAGTTTCGACAACCAGATCATCATCCCCCTTGCCTCCTATACAAAGGTCTATGGAAACAAGGGCTATGTAACACTTCGCATCAAGATCCGTATCGATGCAACAAGTACGGATGCAAAGGAAGAAATTCGGGGGATCATGCGCAGAATACGCCGACTGCCACCCCAGAAAGAAGATAACTTCGCCATTAACGAACAAAAAGCGTTCAAGGGCCAGATCGATCCGATCAAAAACGGCATCGCCGTTGCAGGAATATTCATAACCGGTCTGTCCCTGTTCGTAGGAGCGATCGGGATCATGAACATAACCTTTGTGAGCGTCAAGGAAAGAACAAGAGAAATCGGCCTGAGGAAAGCACTTGGAGCAAAACGAAAAACCATTCTGATCCAGTTTCTGATCGAATCGGTAACCATCTGCCTGCTCGGAGGAATCGTCGGGCTCATCATTTCTGTCATGATCACCCTCGGAATAGAACGGATTTTTCCGGATTTTCCTGTCCGTTTCTCACTGTTGCTCGTTCTGATAAGCCTCGTCGTATCGGTACTGACCGGCATTATCTCCGGGCTTGCCCCGGCGGTAACGGCATCACGCCTCGATCCCGCCGATTCGCTGAGATATGAATAAAGGGGGGGTTGAATTGTATCGTGCACGGGGATTTTCTTGTTTTGCCTTTTCACCTTTGACTTGACTTCATGCAACTCCGTGAAACCATCATACAGGCCGCCTACTCGCTGAGGGCAAACAGGCTCCGCTCGTGGCTGACCACGCTCGGTGTCGCTGTCGGGGTATTTTCGATCATAGCCGTCATGACGGCGCTCCAGGCAGTAGACCGCTCGGTTGCCAGCGGCTTGTCGAGCCTGGGCGCGAACACCTTTGAAATTCAGAAATATCCCGCAGCGTTCTTCGGAGGACAGGGACGAAACAGGTTTGTCAACCGGCCTGACATCACCTATGACGAAGGACTGTCGTTCAGAAAGCTCATGGAAGGGAAAGCAAAAAACATCGGCCTGCAGGTTTCGTCGTCAGGAAACCTGGTGAAGCATGACAATCTTTCAACCAATCCGGATGTAACTCTTTTCGGTGCAGATGAAAATTTCGCCGCCGCAAACGGATTCGGTATCGAAACCGGCAGAAACCTGACCGGTAACGATATCCTGTATGCAAGAAATGTTGCTGTACTGGGTCACGACCTCATCGGCTCCCTCTTCCCCGGCGGCCGGCTCCCTGTCGGAGAATCGATCAGGATCAACGGAAAAGTCTGCAGGGTGATTGGCGTTTTTACCCAAAAAGGGGCTGCATTCGGTCAGAGCCAGGACAACCTTGTAGCCATACCGATAACCCGGTACCTTGCCCATATCAATGAAAAAAGGAGCATAAGCATCACGGTAGAAGCTGTTTCACAGAAAGAGTACCAGGCAACCATCGATCAGGCTGCCGGAGCCATGCGGGTGGCACGCAATCTGACCATCGAAAAGGAAAATGACTTCGAATTCCAGACCAATGAAGCGCTTGTGGAGTCGTTCCGTGACTTTCAGCGCACGATCACTACAGGTGCATTTATCATCAGTTTTATGGCGCTTGTCACAGCAGGGGTAGGGATCATGAACATCATGCTGGTAAGTGTCACTGAACGGACCAGGGAAATCGGCATAAGAAAATCGATTGGAGCTCCCCAAAAAAGCATCCTGTGTCAGTTCCTGCTCGAAGCGCTGTTCCTTTCCCTTCTCGGAGGAGTGATCGGCATTGTTACCGGAGCCGGAGCAGGCAACATTGTCGCTCTGGCTTTCAATATTCCGCCAATCTTTCCGATAGCATGGATTGTTATTTCGATTGTCGTCTGTTCCGGAATCGGCATCACTTTCGGGCTTTTTCCTGCCTACAGGGCAGCCACGCTCGATCCGGTTGAAGCATTGCGGTCAGGCTGATACACCAGTACAGCCTAACCTTTACCGTTTTTTCCGGCCATTCTTCTGAAACACCTTTCCGTTCCATTCCACGTCGAAAAACCGGCATCGACAGCATACCATGCAGGCAGTACGTTTTCTTCTATCCATTGCCAACGGTGCTCGGGATTCGTGACGCTCCTGATCCCGATGAGCGTTTCCAGATATCCGGCATGATCGGCAAAGGAAGCCCTCGAAGCAGAGCCTGGCGGTGCCGCTTCGCCGAAATTGAGCTCGCTCCCGAAAGACACGAGAATACGGCCCTGCATGCTGATCGCCTCAAAGACAGGACCCAGAGTGTTGATCTGTTCATGGCGAAGAAGCATGACGTTTCCTTCCCTGATCAAACGCTTTCCGGAATCGTCATCATCGCCCTTTTCCAACCGCTTTCTTCCCTCGTCGATCAACGAAAAACCGGACAACAGAAGCTCTTTTTCGATATCGGTCGTATTTTCATCCAGTTCGTCCAGACCACCTTCGAGATAAGCGTTGTGCGCCCATGCGATATCGTTGTAGATGGCATTGTTCCCCTTGCGGATCTCCTCCAGATCGTTGAGAAGAATGGTTCTGGTCGCCGCATCATACAATGAGACAGGCAGGGAAAGGAGCATCCGTGCCACCCCGCCTGCAGCGTCACCTGCACCTTCAAAAAATCCCTGGACATTTCCGGTTTCACGCTGCTCGATCATTCTTCCGGGAGCACCCAGGACATCAATAAAGCCGAGAGCAATTCCAACCTGGCTGGATGCAAATGCCGCCATGCCTGCCCATTTGAAAGATTCCGGATGATCGAGATACAGGCGGGCATAATGGGACGTGATCGCCCTGTTGCGTTCGGTTATGTTCTCCCTGGAAGGGAGATGCGCTTCTGCAGCATCCTTCCACTCATCTCTTGATCGATGCATCTGTAAGTCTTTAACCGGTTGCAGGGAAATGTAATGGTGATAGTGTATCAATGAACAAACACATCCCGAACCGCGATAATTCCTGCGGCAGGATCTTCGGCCTGACACCTTTCACGACACGAAACAGTATCCCTGCAGATGAGGTTCCGGGAATTTTTTAGACTGATTCTCATTACTATGATTGTATAATGGTTTTCCGGTTATCTGGCTCACTTGTTATCTTTTCCTGATATCATACAGAGCTTTACACCTTTTTAACAACTCAATTCATCTGAAGCCATGAGACATGTAGCACAATTGACAAAACCGCTTGCACTGGTTCTTATTCTCGCAATGACAACGGCAACAACAAGCTGTACATCGATGTCCGGCGCAGGTCAGGGAGCAGGTATCGGCGCAGCATCCGGCGCCGTTATAGGCGGCCTTATCGGCAGCGCTTCCGGTAACTGGGGACGAGGCGCTCTCATCGGTGCCGTTATCGGCGGAGCTGCAGGTGCGCTTATTGGCGATTACATGGATGCGCAGGCTGAAGAAATAGACGAGCAGGTTGATGGAGCCACGGTCGAACGTGTCGGTGAAGGGATCAGGGTCGTCTTCGACACCGGCCTCCTTTTCACCACAGGCTCATCGACACTCACGTCAAACAGCAGGGACAACATCGAGCAGCTTGCGATCATTCTCAACAAATACGAAGACACCAATATCGTTGTTGAAGGTCACACAGATTCAACAGGCTCCGATGCCAACAACCAGACACTTTCCGAACGGCGTGCCGAATCGGTTGCCTCTCTCCTTCGTGCCTACCGTGTCAGTTCAAGCCGCATCTCGACAGTAGGTTACGGTGAAACCCGTCCGGTTGCCTCTAACGATACTGCAGCAGGCCGGAAACTGAACCGCCGTGTTGAAGTGCTCATTTACGCAAACGACGATCTCATTGACCAGGCCGAAACCGGCGAGTTGAGATTGTAAGCGCAGCTTGCAACACCGGCAGACAGCAAAGGGAAAACCTCCTGCGGGTTTTCCCTTTCTTTTTTCCTTTACTCCGAACTCAGGACAACGAAGCATCAAAAAACCATGTACCTGGACATAGCTGATTACGGGCTGATCGGAGATCTGCATTCGATCGCGCTTGTATCGAAAAACGGTTCAATTGATTACTGCTCGATGCCGTTGCTCGATTCGCCGACAATTTTCGCTTCGTTGCTTGACGATGAAAGAGGCGGTTGTTTCAGCATACAGCCAAAGAGCGAATTCAGTTCGTCGCAGTCATATATCGACGATACCAATGTACTAGCCTGCACCTTCAGTACCGAACACGCAGAAGCCGAACTGCTTGATTTCATGCCCGTCGCGACGGAGCACCTGGTCGAGTCCGGAGAACACAGGATCGAGCGGCGTATCCGTATGCATAAAGGCTCCATGGAATTCAGGCTTGTTTTCAGCCCGAAACCCGATTATGCAGAGACTCCGGCAGTTGTAACCTGTCATGACACAATGGTAAAGGCACTGTTCCATGGACATACCCTGACGCTTATCCATTCACTCCGGAACAGTATTGTCCGGCAGTGCAACGAGGGAACTGCAATCATCGATTTCTCCCTTGCTGAAAACCAGAGCGTTTCGTTCAGCCTGGTTTATGGAGAATCGACAGGGAGCAATAAAGATTTCCCTCTTCCGGAACATACGATCGGCTTCTGGAAGCAATGGTTGCACAACTGCATGGGAGAGCATTGCGCATTTCTGGGTGAGTTTACCCCCATTGTAAACCGCTCCCTGCTCGCGCTCAAGCTCCTGACGTTTCATCCGACCGGTGCTATAGCTGCCGCAGCCACAACCTCCCTTCCCGAAACAATAGGTGGAGAACGCAACTGGGACTACCGTTTTACCTGGCTGCGCGATGCTTCGTTCACCCTTAAGGCGCTTTTCGCGCTCGGTCATATCAGTGAAGCAGACAGCTTCATCCGCTGGCTGCATACGACCTACCGGCGGCACGGAAGCGACAACCTGCAGATCATGTACTCCATTCATGGCGACGAGACGCTGCCGGAACGAAAACTCCTTCATCTCAAGGGTTACAGAAACTCCAGGCCGGTTCGCATCGGTAACCTCGCCCATACGCAAAACCAGTGGGACATCTACGGGGAAGTCATGGATGCCGCTCTCAGGCTGAGCGATTATGCAGGAAAAATAGACGCCGGACTATGGCCTTTTTTCCAGGACATCTGTGATATGGCCGCCGAAAACTGGCACAAACCCGATGAAGGGATCTGGGAGGTCAGAAATGGCCCGTTCCATTTTGTGTATTCCAAGGTCATGTGCTGGGTTGCGCTCGACAGGGGAATCACTATCGCAAGACGCTACGGCTTTCAGGCGCCGGTACAGCGGTGGATAGAAGAACGGGAGATCATTAAAAAGGATATCATCGAAAAAGGCCTCGATCCTGAAAGACAAAGTTTTGTACAGCGATACGGTTCGGATGATCTTGACGCAAGCCTTCTGTTACTCCCTCTGGTCAATTTCCTGCCCATCGATGACCCCCGCATTCAGGGAACGATCGATGCCTGTATTGCCGAACTGATGCACAACGGCTTTGTGAGCCGCTACAAAGCCGACGACGGGCTGAAAGGAGAAGAAGGAGGCTTTGTTCTCTGCAATTTCTGGCTTGTAGAATGTCTTGCGCGATCCGGAAGAATGGAAGAGGCCGTAAAGCTGATGAACGAGACCCTGCACGCAGCAAACCGTCTTGGTCTTTTTTCAGAAGAGTACAACAGCTCAACCAGCGAAATGCTTGGCAATTTCCCCCAGGCTTTCAGCCATATCGGCTTGATCAACGCAGCAACAGCAATACTCAGCGCCCGGGGACAGTCGTTGGCAGAAGATGAGAGAACGCCACTTGCAGACAGGCTTCGGAAACTCCTGCCCTTCAAGGCGATCCTGAATGAGAAACCTGTAACATTTGAAGGAACGGACGCAGAAATAGCGGCCCGCCTGAAACGTCTGCTTGGCAAACTGCAGGGTGCATTTTTCAACAGCAGTATGGGAAAAGTCAACTACCGTGCAATGAAACAGTCTGACCGTTTCAGGGAATACCTCAACCTTGCTGCCGGTCTCAGTTCCTTCAAACCGTCGTCACTTCGGAATGACAACGAGAAAAAAGCGTTCTGGATAAACATTTACAACATCCTCATTATCCATGGTGTCATAGAATTCGACATCCGGAATTCGATCCTCGAGATCGTCAACTTCTTTGGAAGGATAGGCTACCGCATCGGCAAGAACGTCTTTACTCCTGACGATATAGAGCATGGAGTCCTGAGAAGAAACAGTCCGCACCCGGCATTCCTGCTCCGGCCATTCTCTCCTTTCGACTCACGACGTCCTTTCATGGTAAAGACGTTCGATCCGAGAATACATTTTGCTCTTGTCTGTGCTTCCAGTTCCTGCCCGCCGATCGAATTTTACGACCCTGCACATCTCGACGAGCAACTCGACATCGCTGCAAGGAGTTACATCAACCGGGGCGGCATGAGCATCGACAGGGAAAACGGTACCATTCATCTTTCGGAGATATTCAAATGGTACGAAAAGGATTTCGGACGAGACAGACAAGAACTGCTGACCTACCTTGCCAGATATGCCGACAAGGAAACAGGAACGTTCCTTGAAAAAAAAGGAGAACAACTGAAAATCGGGTACCTGCCCTACAACTGGAACCTGAACGACACGCTGGACTAGGAAAAATCTGTTGCGCGATTCGATTGCTGCGTTGGTCGGTGCTCAGAATCCTCATGTATTGTATATACACTCCGGTTCCTGCGCTCCGTCCGCCTTGCACTCAAATCGCTCACGACGATTTTTCTGATTACTTACAAAGTATAAGAATTAAAAAAACAGTCTCCTGTCTCCGAAAAACTGTCCACTACGCACTCTCTTCAGCCGACTCCTCACGGACAACCACAGGGGGTTGCCCCTACATTCTCCCCACTCAGCATTTCTTTCATCCTACACCCCACATCCTACTTCCCACATCCTACTTCCCACATTCTTCTCTTCACTCAAAACTCAGCACTCAGTACTCAGAACTTCCTACTGACCACTCCGCCCCCTCACCTCTGCTTCCAGGGCGTCGAGCTTCTTCTTCATACTGTCGAGGTTCCTCAACATCGCTTCCTGGCGAAGCTGGTCACGGATCGGTTGAGCAGGCATTCCTCTCAGTATCTGACCGCTTTCATGCATTGATTTGGTCACAACTGCTTTTCCAGCCACTTGTATTTTATCAGCAAGAGAAATATGACCGAAAAACCCTGCCTGGCCGCCGATCATACAGTTCTTTCCGATCCTGGCGCTGCCGGAAATACCTGCCTGTGAGGCAATAACAGTGTTTTCGCCGATCGTGCAGTTATGCGCGATCTGAACGAGATTATCTATTTTTACGCCTTTTTCGATCACCGTACTCCCCATCGTCGCTCTGTCAATCGTATTGTTGGCGCCAATCTCGACATCATCCTTTATTTCAACGTTTCCAATCTGTGGAATCTTGACATAGGAACCATCAGGCTGCGGAGCAAAACCGAAACCGTCAGCTCCAACCACGGTCCCGCTGTGTATCGTCACCCTGTCACCAAGAATGGCTCCATCATAACAGACAACACCGGGATACAGGCAGCAATCTTTACCGGCTATCACTCCGGCCATAATAACCGTATGGGGACCGATGACCGTATTATCGCCGATATCGCAATTATCGCCGATGACGGCATAGGCTCCAACTGCCACATTCCTGCCAAAAGTCACATTCTGACCAATAATGGCTGTTGGATCGATACCCGGTTCGGCGATCACCTGAGGAACCGAAAAGCGCTGAAGAACGAAAACAAAGGCTGTATAGGGATCTTTTACTTTCAGGAAACTCAAGCGGTCACTATATTTTGCAATGGGTGCATGTTTACCCACAATCAGCAATGAAGCGTTGGTAGAGCCGATATATCTGTTGTATTTGTCGTTTGCCACAAAGCTTACGTTCCCTTCCACGGCATCATCAATTTTTGCCGGTCCATCAATAGTATTATCACCGTTGCCAACAAGTTCAACCTGCTCAAAATACTGTTCAAGGTAGACTTTTATCTCGTTTATCGTCATTGTTGCACCTAAACTGAGCGTCCCGACAAGTCGGGATGCTCTGTGATAGTAAGTTTATTATTAACCATCTGTTATACTCTACTTGTTTTGGGGTTATTCCCCACCTGTCTGGTGGACACGAAAACCGGGCAAGAGCCGCATCTGTTACAATCCCGGCAAGTCGGGATACATCGACATTCCCTGTGCCTTGCATCTCCGACATGCTCGACAATCGCTCAATTTAGGTTACAATTTTGCCAATTTTATGTATATTCATCGGCATTGATCTTTCTTCAAGCTCCGCGGCATAGTTTTTGACCCAGAGCAACCGAGCACCGCCTTAATATAAATCGTTTCATCAGAAAAAGCAGGGAGCCATGGCACATCCGATCAAAATTTTTGCTGGACGAAGCAATACCGCTCTTGCCGAAAAAATTGCCGATTATCTCGGCACATCCCTTTGCAACGCAAAAGTGGAAAATTTTTCTGACGGTGAGATCTCAGTGAATTATTTCGAGTCTATCAGGGGTTCGGACCTGTTCATCATACAATCAACCAATCCTCCTGCTGAAAACCTGATGGAACTGCTCATCATGATCGATGCGGCGAAACGGTCTTCTGCAGCAAGAATCACAGCTGTGATCCCTTACTACGGTTATGCGCGCCAGGACCGTAAAGACCGTCCAAGGGTCGCTATCACCGCAAAACTTGTCGCTAACCTGCTCACCAAAGCAGGCGCGAACAGGATCCTTACCATGGATCTTCATGCCGCTCAAATCCAGGGCTTTTTCGACATCCCGTTCGACCATCTCTATTCGAGCGTCGTCCTCATCGACCACATCTCAAAAATGGATAACAACGGTAACCTTGTTGTCGCATCTCCCGACGTCGGCGGTGTCAAGCTGGCACGTGCTTTTGCCGAAGCGCTGGGAACAGACCTGGTAATTGTCGACAAACGCCGGCCAAAAGCCAATGTCGCTGAAGTCATGAACATAATCGGTGATGTCAAAGGCAGAAAAGTTCTGCTTGTCGATGACATGATCGACACTGCGGGCACACTTGTCAATGCTGCCAAAGCGATACACGATGCCGGCGGAACGAACGTGTTCGCCGCAGCAACACATGGCATTCTTTCCGGACCGGCAATCGAGAGGATCAACGGCTCTGTGCTCGAAAAAGTCATCATTACCGATTCTGTCGTAACCGGCCACGCCCCTTCACCAAAACTGGAAACAGTGACCGTCAGCAACCTTTTTGGCGAAGCGATCAAGAGAATATCAGGGGACGACTCGGTCAGCTGCCTCTTTGACAGTAAAAACCTTACGAAAATCACAACAAATCATAAACAAGCGATAAAAGAGATCAAGGAATAGCATGGAAAGCATTGTACTTACAGTAGAACCAAGGGTCTGCAAGAAAAACGAAGCAAAAAAGTTGCGAAAGGAAGGCAAAGTCCCTGCAGTCCTCTACCATCAGGGCGCAGAAACCAGCCATATCAGTGTCAACGAACTTTCTCTGGAAAAGCTGATCCACACATCAGGTTCCAACATCGTCGATCTCAAGTTTCCAGACGGGAAGACAAAACGATCGTACCTGAAAGACATCCAGTTTGACAGTCTGACCGACAAGGCAATTCATGCCGACTTCCAGTATTTCTCGGCCGGCGAGGTTCTTGAGATGGAGATTCCGACCCAGTTTACAGGGGAAGCGCCCGGAGTTGTCGCCGGCGGTAAAATGCAGGTCATACAGCACTCCCTGAAACTGAAGGGTGTCGCTTCGAAGCTGCCTGAACATATCTCCATTGACATATCCGGCCTGGAAATGGGCCAGACACTGCATATCGGTGAAATTCCCGCCGATGTATATGAAGGCAGGTTCGAGATTGTCGGTGATCCTGAATCCCCGGTAGTATCGATACTCTCACCAAAAGTAGAGTCTGAGACTCCTGAATCAGTCGAGGAAACTGAAGAGGAAGAAACCGATTCTGAAACAGAATAAAACCGTACCGGTGTACCCAGACAAGAAAAGCTGCTTTTTTTTTACGTGAAAAAGCGGCTTTTTTTATGGACAGATAAGCATTAGCCACTGCTACCCTTGAAACAAACACCGACACAACAACGGTTGACACCCTACGATCGTATCATCCCTGGCCTGGGTCTTCTGCGAAGAGGGAAAACAGGGCAGGGACTGTTTTTTTTCATTTCGTTTGTCGCTTTTCTTGCCGTCCTTGTCTGGCGTCATGAACTGATTCTGATAAGCCTGCGCTCCCTTTTCTCGGGCATGAGCCTGCTGGTTATTTCCCCTGAATCCTTCCGCCAGGTCTTTACCGTTGAGCTGCTTGAATTCTGGATTGCATCTTTATATATCATTGTTCTGCCGGTTCTTCTCCTCTTTTTTTCCTCCCGAACGCTTGAAAAAACAGTTGCCACGAAAAACGGCAGCAACACCGAAGAGCTCAGCCTCCGTGAAATTGGATGGCATTCCTTTAAAAAACACACCATAGCCCTGCAGGCCTCGGTCATTGTCTTTGTTCTGTATTCAACGGCATTTCTGGCACCGCTGGTCTCGCCGTTCAGCCCTTACGATCAGCAGGATTTCCTTGTAACAGCTTACCAGGCGCCCTTGACGCGTATCGATGCCCTTGTCCTCAAGGAAACAAAAGGGATTACCATACCGCCCCGCACCGGCGACAAGTCCGAGGACCGTCTGATCAACAGCCTTATCGCCGATATTCAGAAACTGAGAAACCGCAATGAGCCCAACAAGCTGCGTTTTGTCAACAACTACAGCATCCAGGGAAACACGGTAATCTACCAACAGGGGCCAAGAGAAAAATCCATGCCTGTCAGTGCATTATCCGGCTTTAACCATGAAAACAAGAATCCTGGATTTGTTGTCTCCCGTTCTTTTATTCTCGGTACGGACCAGTATGGACGGGACATCCTCAGCAGGGTCATCTACGGCTCGAGAATCTCCCTCTCGATAGGCTTTCTCGTGGTCCTGATATCGGTAACGCTCGGAACGGTCGTCGGTGTCTCTTCGGGCTATTTCGGAGGGATCGTCGATAATATCCTCATGCGCATTGTCGACGTGCTGATAGCTTTTCCAGCGCTTTTTCTGATACTCATCATCATTGCCACGTTCGGCAATTCAATATTTCTCATTGTCATCACCCTGTCCTTTACAGGCTGGATGGGTGTTGCCCGAATCGTTCGCAGCCAGGTTCTCTCCCTCAAGGAGCAGGAGTTCATTCTTGCCGCAAAATCGCTCGGCTTGTCGAACCTGCGCATTATTTTCCGTCACCTTGTACCGAATACACTGACACCTGTCATTGTCGCTGCAACCCTTCGTATCGGCAGCATTATCCTGACCGAAGCCGGACTCTCCTTTCTCGGACTGGGCGTCCAGCCGCCAACCCCCAGTTGGGGAAATATCATCAACGAAGGACGTGACAGCCTGCTCAATCACTGGTGGATTTCAACGTTCCCCGGAATAGCGATCCTGACGACAGTCGTCTGCTTCAATCTTATCGGGGACGGCGTCCGTGACGCCCTCGATCCCAGAATGCGTGGCTGATCATGACATCGAACAACAACAACGAACCCGGTCACTGGAAGATTCCCGGCTCCCGTTACCCGCATAAAGAACCTTGGCTGACCATGCGCAAGGATACGGTCAGGCTTCCAAACGGAAGAACAATCGACAACTACTATGTCTGGGAATATCCCCCATGGATCAATATTATCGCTGCCACAGAAAGCAGGGAGATTGTCCTCATACGCCAGTACCGGCACGGCATAGGCAAGGTCAGTTACGAATTATCTGCAGGAGTAAACGACAAGCCGGACCAGAGCCTCCTCGAAGGAGCACAGCGGGAGCTGCTTGAAGAAACAGAATATGGAGGCGGAGTTCGCAAAATATCCCATCCTCAGCTCAATGAAACCGAAGAAATATCAGTGCACCCCGTACCATCTGAAAAACTGTCCGAACTGATCGACAAAGGTGAAATACTCCAGGCACTTCATGCAGCTCCTATCATCAAATATCTCTCTTCACTGCAACCATAGCAGTCCAAATACACATCGATGAAAAAAGGAAAGAAACTCGAAATCCTTGAAGAAGCGGTTAAAGCGAAAGGCTATAAACTGCGTTATGAAAAAGGGAATTTCATCGGCGGCGACTGTCGTCTGAAAGAGGATAACATTATCGTTGTCAACAGGTTTCTACCGGTTGAGGGAAAAATATATACTATCGCAGGCGCACTGCACAAGCTCAAAACCGATGAATATCCGCCGAAAGTCGGCAAAATCATCGAAGAATCGGGTTTCGCAGCTGATAACCAGCTGCCGCTGATAAGAGAAGAATAAAGAAACCTAGCGATAGAACACCGCCAGCCAGATCGTCGGTTGTTCCCTGTCGGTCCAAAGCACCTTATGCCTTTTGTGAGCCGGTATATTGAGGCAATCCCCTCTCTGAAGAACAACCTCGTCACCGTTCTCGAAAAGAATCGATCCTTTTCCTTCGAGGACGACCACCCACTCTGATTCTTCCTGGTCGTACCAGCCGGCATCCGGTGATGCATGGCCATGCGACACGATCCTTTCAATACGAACACTCGATGAGCAGACCAGCTCTTCAACAGCCTCGTGGGTGAAATCTTCGGGTAAAGCCGAGAAAATATTCCGGATCATTTTTGCCTAAATTGAGCGACAATCCTTTAGGATTTCAACACATGCGGCTCTTTATCAGTTTTCACGCCACCTGAGAGGTAAGGGATAATCTCTCTATGAACACAGTATAAAAGATTGTTTTTAATAAACTTGCTATTATGGAGCATCCCGACGTGTCGGGACACTCAGTTTAGGTTCTGTTTTCATTACTTCGGCATTCGCCGGTTATTCGACAACAGTAACATCACTTCTTTTTCGTGCAAAGTGGCTGAGAAGTCCAAGTTCCTCACCAGTCATCCCTGAGGAACAGAGAATCATGCATTCTTTCGGATTGGCTGCTATCAGCCACGTATTGAGTTTTTCATAGTCTTCGATCCCGAAACCGTCGACCATCACCGCAACTCTATCGACAGGATGATTGTCGATGCGCAACAGCCTGTCCAGCCCGGAAACAAGCAACATACTGAAACCGTCGGCAGTCCATACACTCAGAATATCGCCACCTGATCGCACTGCCACAAACGATTTTCCTGAAAGAAACCGGTCATCACTGAACATATAACGGTCAGCCGTCATGGCAGCAACAAGAGAGTCCGGTGAACGATACTGCAGAACGGCATCGAGGTGCTCTATTCCATACCTGCGCAACTGCCTGTCGAGTATTTGTCTGTGATACGGCCTCGAACCTGCGTCGACAAGCATCGTCGAGCCTGCTGACGTAAGGAGAAAAGCATATCCCCTGCCGGCCGATACAGCCGCCATTGGCGGAGGATCGGTTCCGGCTCGTAATACCGGGTTCCAGACCGCATAGTTCAAGGCACACAATAACGTTATTATCGCCATGGCCTTCTGCTGCCTCCGGAAAAAGAACATCATTGCAAGAACCGAAACATAATACACGGCTAGAGCAATGCCATCCGGCTGCAGACCTATGACAGCCCACTGTTGGGAAGCGAAAAACCCTGTTATATCGAGAGCTTTCTGCGCCAGGAACCATGCGCAGGCAGCAGGATAAATGGCAAAGGCAGGGAGAACGAGGTTCAGTACTAGCGCAGGAAGCATGGCATAGAGCATACAACTCACCAGAAAAACCACAGGAAGGTTTGCCAGCACTCCTGCAACCGAAAAAGTACAGAAAAACCATGCAATGACCGGCCAGACACCAATGATGGCAGCAAGGCTCACGCTGAAAGCGCTCCAGAAAGGCCTGAAAACAGCCCCTGCCAGCCCGCTCCAGCCCGACGAACATTCATTCAGCAGAGGATAGATCAGAATGATCGATGCCACAGCTGCGTTGGTCATCAGGAATCCTGCGCTGAAAAGTTCGAGAGGATCGATCGACAGAATAACAAGGTCCGCCGCCGCAAGGGAATTGAGGGGGTAGGACTGCCGCCCCAATGCAGCACCGCCGATAAGAACAACTGCCATGATCGAGGCCCTTCTGACCGATGGAGCGTTCCCGGTAACCGAACAGTAGACGGTCAGAACGAACACGATGAAAAGAAACACAGCCCACCTTCCGGCGGTTCGAGTCCTCATCCGCTGCAGAACGACCAGAATCCCAAAAACAATCAGTCCCACATGCAGCCCGGAAACCGCAAGAACATGAGCTGTACCGGCTGCCTGAAATTGACGGTAAACCGTTTTGTCAAGCAGTTCTCTCTGACCGAGAAACATCCCTTTCAGAAACTGACGCGCATCTCCTTGAGGAACCAGAGAATCCAGGCTGCCGGAAAGATATCTCCTCGCTGGCCGCACCAGAAATCGTTCATAGATATCACCCTTTTCGATTCCGTAGTTCTGCATTTTCCATGGTCCCTGACAATAGAGCTCGGAACGCACACCCTGCCTGCGATAATGTTCGCGGGCATCGAAATCCCCCGGATTTACCGGCCCGGGAATACGTTTCAGACGCCCCTTGAGCCTGACCATGTCACCAGCCTCGGGCACCTGCTGAAGTGAATTTTCAAGGCGGAGAAAAACCTTGACCTTTCCGCTTGCATGCTCAGCCTTTCCATCGGAAAACGCCTCCCGAACTGCCAGAATCCATTGTACTCCTTTTCCACTTATCCGGGGCCTCGATATAATCTTTCCGTAAAGCAGAACGTCTTTTTGAACAAATGCCGTAACTGTATCTGAGGGAACATAACGGTATGCATACCCTGCATAGGCGGCAAATCCACAGAAAACCACAAAGGTGTAGATCAAGGCTTCGGACAAGGAAACGCCTTGAATGAAATGCCCTTTACTGAATCCTGAAAGAAGAAAAACAAACAGAAAAATGGTGCAGAGAAGAAAAAAGAGTACCCAAACGAACAACGGCACAGCAAAAACGACCCCTGCAAGAATACCCAAACAGACAGAAACGAGCAGGCGAAGGGCCGGATAGGGTGCAAATGATGACGGTATACTGTAGCTCACCTGATGATACTTCGATATGATTCGCTAAACGCTTATGGTTTACTATATTATGACCTAAACTGATCATTTGAACAAATATTCAATACGCGTAAGGGTACAAAAAACAGTCTTTTATACTGTTATCACCTGTCTGGAGCAGGAAAAACCAATGAGGAATCGCTTGTATTGAAATCCTAAGGGATTGTCGATCAATTCAGGTATGACTTCTTCCTAAACTGAGCGTTTCAAAAAATGCTCCATAATAGTAAGTATATTAAAAACAATCTGTTATACCGTGTTTGTATAGCCTCTCTCCATCACCTGTTAGGTGAGCGTAAAAACTGATAAAGAACCGCATTTTTTGAAACGCTCAGTTTAGGTTTTTATAAATGTTGAAATACTCGATTCATGTTAGTAAAAGAGATTCTCGATTCTGCCGATAAACCTGTGTTCAGTTTCGAGTTTTTCCCTCCCAAAAAAATGGAAGACTGGGAAAAGCTGTTTCACACGATCTCGGAGCTCATTCCCTTCAACCCTTCCTATGTAAGCGTCACGTACGGTGCCGGCGGCTCAACACGAAGCCGCACTCATGACCTGGTAACGAAAATCCAGAGAGAAACAGGCCTGACGGTTGTCTCGCACCTCACCTGTATCTGCTCCGACAAAGAAGAAGTCAGACAAATCCTTGAAGACTACAAAGAACAGGGCATCAACAATGTGCTTGCGCTTCGCGGTGATCTGCCTCCGGGAACCCTCAGCTACGAGGAAGCGACAAAAGATTTCCGTTTCGCGACAGATCTTGTCCGCTTCATCTCCGACAACTTCCCTGAAATGGGAATCGGAGTTGCCGGATTCCCCGAAGGACATCCGCAAACACCGAACAGACTGAAGGAGATCGAGTATCTCAAGGAAAAAGTCGACGAGGGCGCTGATTATATCGTTACTCAGCTGTTTTTCGACAACAGGGATTTTTACGATTTCGTTGGACGATGCAGCCTGGCAGGGATTGACGTACCCATTATTCCGGGTATAATGCCGGTAACCACAAGAAAGGGACTGATCAGAATGTCCGAACTGGCTCTTGGAGCACGCATTCCGGCTCCGTTGCTGAAAAGAGTCCTTGAAGCACCAAACGATGAAGAAGTGGCGGAAATCGGTATTGCATGGGCAACCGAACAGGTAAGCAACCTGATCGACAACCACATCAAGGGCATTCATTTCTATACCCTCAACAATGCAGAAACAACCCGTACGATATTCCAGAACATTTCAATGAGTGGGACTGCTGGGTAATGAAGCAGGCAGTTCCGAGTGCTGAGTTCTCAGTTCTCAGTTCTCAGTTCTCAGTTCTCAGTTCTCAGTTCTCAGTTCTCAGT
>JANQHB010000062.1 GCA_028277225.1 Chlorobium sp. | reverse complement strand
TGATAAACGCGTGCAGAATAATGATGCGTTTTCCTTTTACAAAACAGTAAAACGCTCTGCCGATACCATCCTGACCTTTTGCCCGGATCTCAAACAGGCTGTTACCCATTGGTTTGGAATGAGGCATCCTGAGATCTGGACCGAAGTCCATGAGCAGCTCAATCAAACGGGCATAGTCGGCTTTGATCGATGCTGGCCAAGCCTCGATCTCTTTCAGGATTCGAGGATGAAAGTATTCGATCGTATAGTGCATAGAGGGAAGTTAGCATAATTGAGAACATTTGGAAGTCATTTGTTTTTAAAAAAGCAAACACGCTGTGCTATCTTCCCCGTAGCACTTAGCACATGGGTGCGCCAAGAAAAAAAGCGAAAGAGAATTATTTGAAGCTCAAAGCATGTTGAACAAGCTATCAATTGGGAGTTGCGGGACGCTGTTCCGTAAGTGAAATAAGTCTGTATATGATGCGTTAGTTGCCAGGTGTTTGGGGAGAAGTTCTCAGTTCTCGGTTCTAAGTTCTCAGTGAAGATAGCAATGAGTGCTGAGCAACGAGCAATGAGTGGGGGAAAAATCGTGAATCGTGATTTGTAAATGGTGAATGGTGGAAATGTAAGATCAATCACTATTTCAGGCTGAGATTTTTTGTGTTTCCATAGGCAGTTTGTTAAGAATGAGTTCTTTCAGGTTTATTTTATTTGTGGCATTGTCAATATCGATACCAACGAGCGTACCTTTTTTATCATAATCAAGCACGATGCCTTCGGAAATTTCCCGACTGTCTGAGCTTTCTTTGTCTGATAATTCGATATAGAGCGAATCGGTGTCTGGGTAGTAGTTAATTTTCATCTTTATATCTCCTGTCTGGGAAGGTGTTGTGTATCGTTCCTGACATAAGTGATTGTCGGGTATGCCGGAGATGCAAAAAAGGGACCCGTAGTCACGATTTTTAAATGGGATCTTTTTTTTCTTTGGTCCGTTCGGTGGTGAAAACCTTATCGAAGAAATCATTTTTATTTAAGGTTTCCTGCCATTCACGATGGCGTTGAACGCTATCCATCCTTTTTTCTTTCGGCATGGATAAAAAACGCAAGGTCTCTGTATAACCAAGGTTTTTTATAAGTATCTCGGTGCCTTTTCTTATGAGATCTTTATCGGACATTAATTTTGTCGGGGTCATTGTAAATTCTCCTTGTTACAAAATGCTATAGGGTTTCCTGTCCAGATTGGCAATTCTACTTGGGCAAGTTTTTTAAAGAGCTTATCGTCACATGTAATAAAATCTGCTTTCATTGACTCCGCATAGGCAACATGTGCCGCATCTGCCACTCCAATACCATATGAAACAAATGTTTCCGCTCTTTTTCTCGCCTGCTGCTGATCGATATCAGAAGTTGTTATAGTTTGCTCCATTAAGAAAAGTAGTTCTTCTCTCTCGGCATCGTTGGCCGTAGCAGAGATTTCCTGGTAATGAACAGGTGACCATTGTAATTGGAAATGCTTTTTTTCAACGGCAGACAAGATCAGTTCAAGAGCAACGGTTTCCATATGAATTCGAGTAAATGTCTGGTTGTCATAAGGACGACACAAGGTGCAGACGTCAAGGTATATTTTTTTCAAGCAACCTCCTTTTACCTAATTATAAAAATAACTTTGTGCAAATTGAAGCCCGGCATTCAGGACCGTCGTCAGGTTTGGAAGGTGCGGGACGTTGAGAAAGCGCCGATGAAAACCGGTAGAGAGTAGAGAATGGAAGTTTCTTACAAGAAAGGCGTAGCCAGTCATCATGGCCCCGAGTCATGCCTCGATCGCCAGCAATGTGATGGGGAAGCGTTGACAGGGGAAAACACAGGCGCCCTAAAGAGCTCCGAAATCACCATAAATCGCAGGCAGACCCTGTACAACGAAGGGGAAAGCAACATCGTCCATACCGAAAAGGCGAGGGATAAAGTTGCGGGACGCTGTTCCGTAAGTGAAATAAGTCTGGATATGATGCGTTAGTTGCCAGGTGTTTGGGGAGAAGTTCTCAGTTCTCGGTTCTAAGTTCTCAGT
>JANQHB010000032.1:0-147500 GCA_028277225.1 Chlorobium sp. | reverse complement strand
TGCCCCGATGCTTTTTGTCCGGCCCGGTGAGCTTCAGAAAATGGAGTGGTCACACGTTGACCTTGCAACCTCCACCTGGTCAATCCCGGCAGAACAAATGAAGATGAAACAGCCTCACATAGTCCCGCTTCCCCGGCAAGCACTGAAAATTTTGAGGGAATTGCATCCGGCGACGGGAGACGGTCAGTATGTCTTTCCCGGACGTGCCCGCCGTCCGATGAGCAATAACAGCATCAATGCAGCACTTCGATACCTGGGTTATGACAAAAACACCGTTACCAGTCACGGATTCAGAGCCACAGCACGAACGATGCTTGATGAGGTTCTGGGCTTCCGGGTTGACCTGATCGAACACCAACTAGCGCATGCCGTCAGAGACACAAACGGACGAGCCTATAACCGAACCTCCTTTCTTGAAGACCGCCGTGAGATGATGCAAAAGTGGGCTAACTATCTGGACAACCTTAAAGCTGCGGTTTGATTGGTTATTACCAGAAAGGAAGCGATTGGACTGCACGTTCAAAGTGAGCTAACCTATTTACCTCGAAAATAATAACGGAGAGCGCTATGAGCATGAATATCAGAGAGCCCAAGGAAGAGGATGTTAAAATGACAATGCTGGACGCACACTGGAAGTTGTTTGAGATTACTTCAAAGGAGTCGAAGGCTTTGGATGAGGAACACAAAGATTTACTGGACTGGAAGAACAACGAGGCCGATCTGAATAAACTTGAGGATAGAAGGCGTTTGGAAGAATGGGAAGAAGATTTTAAGAACCGGGAAGAGAGCATTGACGAACGTATGCATTTATACAATAAGGTTAATGGATTACCAGAGATAATGAGCAACCAAAAGTTCCTGAACATGTCCTTTCGTCAAATACATCATTTTATAAAAAATAATTCAGATGTTTTTGAAGCGCTCAGATGGGGTTTGGAAAATATGCAGTATGAAATTAACGACCGCAGGAAAGCTGCGGGCAAACCTCCGATTTCAGCACAACTGATCGATGAGGTTCAGGCAAATCTGAACGATGGGGCGATTGCTTATGACCACAATTACGGGGATGTTGATAGGCACATACATATAGAAGCGGCACTAAAGCTGGTGCATGAGAGCGTTCCGAGAACTGAACTGACAAGAGAAATAACCACCTCTCGAACAAAAAAAAGGCTGAAACCTGACAGTAATCAGTGCTGGTGTGAATTCTTTATTGCTATTGATGATCTGAAAACAAGCGATACATTCTCCAAATATCTTGAACTGAAAGGAGATGATACATTTACCCGCAAACGTTCTGAAGACTATCTTCAGGTCTATAAGGAGGTATTACAGGAACAGGAATTCACAAAACCAAGGCGGGGCAATGGCTTGAAAGCACTCGAAGCCTTTTTGATTGACTATATAGGGAACGATACCACTAAGGCGGATGCACTGTTACGGGCTATACATAACAGTAACAATGACTGGTTGATCGAATGGTTCAGACAGGTTCTTGGGACTGCAAAAGAACCAAAACAGAAAATAGATTATGCACCAAAGCAAGAAATAGTAAAACGCATACACAAGAAAGAAGGGGCATTCAGAGGATGGTTAAAAATTGCTAAAGATGAGGTATCGAACATAACAAAGCAGAATAATTGTAATGCCAATGAGGCTCAGGAAATATTTTACAATGCATACAAACCAGATTTTGAAAAGTACAACCGTACATTGCAACAGGTGCAGAATAGCTTGCGTCAAAAGTAATTGCCGTTTTGTGAAGTTGTGAGGTTTTTGTGAACTAAATGCGAGGAAAATGTTAGGCAAACTGTTTTTATAAAACGACTTATATGCATTTGCATTGATATATTGATAGTGATAGAGGACATCATTTCTAACTATCAATTCAGATATAATGCAAAACACACTTCAAACGCCTGAGCGGAAATATCTTTCGTCCGAAGGGCTTATTACCTACCTGAAAGAATTTGCGGACTATTCCATTTCCCGCAGTTGTCTCTATCGTTTAACAATGAATAATGCTATTCCCCATATCAAAGGGCCTGGGAACCGGTTGCTATTTCCTATAGCTGAAATAACGCGATGGGTCGAAGGCAAAACATCGGAGGAACAGCAATGAACAAGCGTTTTTATCGCCTTTGGGAAATTATCGGTGACCGGAAACGGGGTATTCCAGGAATCATCCCTATGTCCCGAGCTGCCTGGTACTTGGGCATCAAGGAAGGGCGCTACCCCAAACCTGTAAAGCTCTCAGAAAAGACTTCTGCGTGGCGTTCTGAAGATATTGAGGCCTTGGTCGAAAGATTGAATAACGGTCGTTGGGATGAACAAGCTAGGGAGGGTGCTGAATAATGAGACAAAAAAAGAAAAACCCGGCATGGCAAGTACCGGGTTCTAATAATAGCCAATATGCGGGCGAGCATAGTATAAGGCTTTCTTGCCTTCAAGATACGAAACCAGCCTTCGATATTCAAGCTGTCCGCCAATTTTGCAGAGATGCTTTCCTGATACTGGGTCTCTTCCCTGCCAAGATGCGTTACTCCTATTACGTTGACGCTAAAGGCCGGTTACGATGCCGGGCGGATCGGAGGGCTGGATCATGACAAAACCAGTTACTCAAGCATTACAGGCAGAGGCGACGGAGAAAAAACTTTTTTCTGACGGGGTTTTTAAACAAAACGACGTTCACAACGTTCACCATGTTCACGATTCCCCACCGGATGAGCAGGAGCTTGAGCGCTCCGTTTCCATCGTTGAGGATGTAATCCGGCGCGGCAAGGATGAGCCGGGCCTGTACGGGAGCGATGATTTTAAAGCATCATGGTGGTTCATTTGTGAGAACTCAGATGAGCAGCGGCTCCGGTTGCGCGTGGAGATCAAGAGGAACAAGCCTTCAGGCGTTCCGCTTAAAGAGATCGACGGGTTCGGCGGTTCTGGCGGAGAAGGCGGAGGAGAGCGGAACACGGCGGCGGAATTGGTAGGGCTGGCGACAAGCGCCGGGCAGTTGTTCTTCGATGAGACGACAGAAAGCGGCTTTCTTGCCGTCGAGGGCGAAACCATAAAGATTGATAGTGCGGCGTGTTGGCGTTGGCTGAGTTACCGCTATTACCGGGAGTCCGGCAGATCGTCCGCGAGTGAATCGGCGATGAAGCAGGCGAGTGTGACTCTTAACGGGATCGCCCTGCACGAAGGCGAGCGGGAGAGAGTATTTCTCAGGGCCGGAAAGCATGAAGAGTCAGGGGCATACTACCTGCATGGGGTCGGCGAGAAATGGCAAACGGTCGAGATTACAGCAACAGGCTGGAGATTGCTTGATATTCCACCAGTGAGGTTTTGGAAGTCTGGTTCAGCAATTCCGTTTCCTGAGCCAGTACGTAGTGGAAATATTGATAGGCTTTGGGAGTTCGTCAACATTCCAAAGGATGACCAGTTGCTTGTGCTGGCGTGGATTCTCGAAGCATTGCGGCCAGATACTCCGTTTCCAGGCCTTGAGTTGTGCGGCGTTCAGGGATCGGCGAAGTCCTGCACACAGAGGATGCTCCGTTCGTTGACCGATGCCAGTTCAATGCCGTTGAGGGCAGTTCCGAAGAACGTTGAAGATTCGTTTGTTTCCGCTGGGAATAACTGGGTTGTGAGTCTGGACAACGTTTCCTACCTGAGTTCACGCTTGCAAGATGCCTTCTGCATCATGGCAACAGACGGCGCGCATGCGGGCCGAAAGCTGTACACCAACTACGATGAGGCCGTGGTAAAGATCAAGAGGCCGGTGCTGCTGTCCTGCATTAACAACGTCGTTACCGCTCAAGACCTTATTTCAAGAACAATTCACATCGAGTTGCCTGCTATCGAAGGTTGTCGGCGGCTTGAGTCGGAACTTGATGCAGCGTTCAACGAGGCATGGCCGGAGATATTCGGCGGCTTGCTTGACCTGTTTGTGAAAACGCTTGCGATGTTGCCGAAAACGAAACTCTCACCGGATGCACTCAGAATGGCCGATTTCAACCACTTGGGCGAAGCGATGGCGCGGGCGCTGGGACATGAGCCGGGAGCGTTCACGGCGCTTTATCGGGGCAATTACCGGGAGTCCGTACAGCGGGCGATGGAATCCAGTCCAGCGGTGGTGGCCGTTGTGGAGATGACCGAAGATTCGCGTTCTGAGCTGGTGTTCGAGGGGACGTATAAGGAGCTTTTCGATAAGCTCACCATGAAGCATAAGACAGAAAACGAGGGATGGCCGCAAGGCCCTAAGGGCCTTGCCAATGCTTTGAAACGGCAGATACCTGCACTTCAGGAAGTCGGGATTATCGTGATGCCTGAGACCGGGGCCAAACAAAGCAACAAAGGAAGGCGGGTTGTTATCCGAAAGCGTGAACATGGTGAACGTTGTGAACATGGAAACGTTCAAAAACTCCCGGAAGAAAAAAAATATCCGGCTGGCGGTGGGTTCGTCGAGCATGACCGGGAGCCGTTCTGATGACTGAACAGGCATTACAGGCAATCCGGGAGCGGTTGCCGGAATACGTCGGTAGTATCACCGAGCGGAGCAAGGGAGGATTCTGGGTTTGTCCATTGTGCGGATCAGGAACCGGGCCGAACAGATCGGGAGCCTTCCGTATTCAGGGCGATAGGTGGCGTTGCTTCTCATGCGGGCGCGGAGGCGACGTGCTTGACCTTCTGGGCGAGATAGAGCAGATAACAGACTTTCGGGATCGACTGCTGCGGGCTGAAGAGGTGTTCCGTATTGATGGCCGTATGAGACCGACAGGCGTGCCGATGATACGCAGAGAATCGAAGCCAAAGCCGGAGCCGTCCCTTATCCCCGAATCGGTCATGAGGGCCAGTTTCAAAGCATACGATCAGAATACTTTTGCCTTGTGGCTTGTCCGGGTATTTGGAGAGCCGAAGGCGCTTGAGGTTGCCTTTATGTATGGGATCGGAACTTCGAGGCACTGGCCAGGAGCCTGCGTGTTCTGGCAGATAGACGAGGAATGGCGCGTCCGGCGGGGGAAGGTGATGCTTTACAATAGCAGGACAGGCCGCCGGGTCAAAGAGCCGGGAAACATGGTTGCCGGGGTTCATTGGCTTCTTGGAATGGCTGACCGGAAGCCGGAGCCGTGCCTGTTCGGGTTGCACCTTGCGGCGGCGGATCGGTCGAAGCCGGTGGCCGTGGTCGAGAGTGAGAAGAGCGCCATTATCGGCGCGGGGTTTGTGCCGGAATTCATTTGGACGGCGACGGGCGGCAGCGGCACGCTGAACCGGGAAATGCTCAAGCCGTTACAGGGTCGGCGGGTAGTGCTCTATCCTGACTTGGGAGCGTTCGACAAATGGAAAGAGAAGGCCGGGGGATTGCCGGGGGTGGATGTGAGCGGGCTTCTCGAACAGCGGGCCAGTGCCGGGGATCGGGCCGCCGGGCTGGACGTGGCCGATTTTCTACTGAGGGAACAAGGTATCACCGCATAGCACGGGCCGAGATCGTTGAACCTGAGCCGTTTCTGAGCGTTTTTTGTAGGCTAAAAAGCCGGGAGAGGATTACAAACATTGAGAATTAGAGGGAGGACACCCTATGAGTAAAAAAAGACTTCAAACGCTTGGCGATGTCCGGCGATACCTGGCCGGTTTGCTGAACCGATATGAGGCCAGAGAGATTGACGAAACGCACCTGAAAGCATGTGCCTACGTCTCAAACATCCTGACCACTACAATCAAGGACTCCGATATTGAAGAACGCATCGAAAAACTGGAGCGGGAAATAAACGAGCGAAACAATGCACCAATTAGAAAAGCGAGTTGAACGGCTGGAAGCAACGAGCGGTAGACATTTCCCTGAGCATGTGATCAAGATAGTCGTAATTCCGGGTGGCCCAGTTGATACCACCGGTTGGAAAGATGTGTTGCGTTCAGAAGTGGATAATGGCAAGGGGGGGCACATCTTTCAGCACTATGACCTTGTGCCACCTGATCAAGAGGAGACAAAGGAAAGGCAATGAGTTTGAAAACAAGGATACAGCGGTTGGAGCAGCACGTGAATGCTGAAGGATTAAGCGACCGTCAACGGTACCTGATGACGCTGAGTGATGAAGAGCTGGAAAAGCGTATTGATGAAATACTGGAGAATATGCTGTTGAATGGAGAATCATTGGCTCCTGAATTCATGAGCCAAGAGGAATGGGCGGAGGTGATGCGGGAGCATCGGGAGCGGGTGAGCGGATAGAATATTCTTGCTGGGGACATGGAATTTTGAGTAATTTACAACACAATGCACGTTTTTTTACTCAGGTGAAAAGTACAAGCAATGTGATTAAAAGAACAGGCGGTGAGCTATGCGTTTTCTTAATTATACAAGCCTTATCCTTATAACCATTCTTATGATGGCGAGCCCCTTTGTGGTTTATGGTGAATTAAATACTGCAGATACTCGGGTTCAAGAGCGTCTCAGGGCAATTGAGCGATATAAATCCGAAGCTAAATTAATGTCATCATATAAAATCTACCAAGAGTATGAAAAATCAAGTGAGTTGCTGAGACTAAAATATGGGGACAATTTTGAGCCACGTATTTATTATGATCCAGAGAATCAAAAAAGAGCAGCATTTTTTATCATTTTGCGGGAACGTTCAAAAAACAAAGAGCCTTATGCCTGTTTATGTTATGGTCTTCTTCAGCTTCGATTATGTAGGGTTTTATCAGAGCAAACAGAAGCCGGTTCTTTAACCAAAGAGCCTTGTTCTGATGCTTTGGAGAATCTAAAAGTTGCTGCTAGAAATAATAATCCTGCAGCAATGCAATTCATAGCGATAATGTACAAAGATGGTCTAGGAGTAAAGAAATCAAAATATGTAGCGGCCGACTGGTTTATAAAAGCGGCAAAACAATGGCACCATTTAAACTCACGCGAAAACGCGTTGAGCACTATAGAGGACGCATTGAATATAGTTCCTGATCATCCTGGTGCGTTGAGATTACGTAAGTTGCTTTTTAATGAGTGAAATAAAGATAGTAATTGGGAATTTACCCCGTTTATTGTCTCATCGGTTTTCTGGGTGGGGGTCACTTTAACTCAACCAAAGAGGTTACCTACGTTGAGCCACACTCTATTCTCTTGCTTTGTATTTCTCCCCTGAAAGTCAATCATTAAATTCTCAGCGGCAAAAAATATTTTGATGGTATCTTTGATGGTATTTCGACTTTCACACAAAATCATCTCATTATCTTATAATAAGATAGGGTTATCATCAACATCCTGCCTCCGCCATACGAAAGCCTTGTATCGTCAGACGGTATAAGGCTTTTTACTTTTCCGCCCGAAATCAAATCCGCAGTCTATCATCATGAACCTCAATTCGACTCTCAATACCCTGGAGCGCAATCTCATTCTGAACTAGACAGTCTGCTTTTGAGATATTTACTTAAAAGAATTCTCTTTTTAAACGCATCCCTTTTTAAATCCCCCGTCTTTCAGACTACCTCTAACTCCTTTTCTGCTATTGCCTTCCGTATCTATGCCTTCATGCATGGCTTTTCAGACAACTCCCATGGCATGATATTTGCGCAATAAGAATTAGAATAAACAACCTCATTTATTCCTTTAATGCAGTTTCAAACAACACGGAGAAAAACATGTTTGAAATCAAGCTAAAATGTCCGGTTTGCAGTTTTGAAGGCTCATTGAGCAATAATAAGATCTTTGAGCCTATGGGTATGCGTGAAGGCCATCCCGTGAAAGAGTGTCCAAAATGCGGCAGCAGAATAGTATACAGCATGCCTTTTTCCAGAAGAATTATAGGGAAGCCTAAAATCAAGCATGTGCTTACAATGGATACAGCACCTGAAATGTAACTGTATCTGCCCGGTAGATTTGTTCTGTAATGCCAATCAAAATAAAAAGAGGCTGTCTCAGATCTGGTTCTGAGACAGCCTCTTTCTCCGTTTAGGCAGGAAAAAACTCCTTAGTGAGCGGCCTCTTTTGCTTCTTCAGCGGCTGCGCCTGCAGCATCTTTTGCAGCTTCGGCAGCTTCCTCTACAGCTTCAGTTGCAGCTTCTTTTGCGCCTTCAGCAGCTTCCTCGACAGCTTCTGTTGCAGCTTCTGCGGCCTCTTCAACTACTTCTTCCATTGTTTCAGCAGCTTCTTCGGCGGCTTCTTCTGCTTCTTCAGCAGCTTCTACAGCTTCTGTTGCTTCTTCGGTTGCAGCTTCCTCTGCAGGCTCTTCCTTAGGAGCACAACCAAAAACAGAAACAGAACCTACGAGGAAAAGTGCAATAAGTAACTTTTTCATAATGTAAATCCGGTTTAATGGTTACGTTTTCAACATCTTGCAGCTTGTACAGCTAAGCTATATTACTGAAAAACAGTAAGTTTTCAAAAGCTACCCGTCGACGGCAGCCTGCAGGAAAAAAACACAGACTGCCTGCGGAAACTTTCGTCAGTCGACAAGCTCTTCGAGCTGCTCACTGGTTACCTCGTGGAAATTCAGGTACCTGTATACCTGTTCTTCGTTACCGGCAAGGTTGTTGTCGATAGCTTCGAAATACTCACCTGTGCTCGGAAGTCTGCCGAGAAGAGCACAAACAGCAGCAAGTTCGGCGGAACCGAGATAAACCTGGGCGCCCTTACCGAGCCTGTTGTTGAAGTTCCTCGTGCTGGTTGAAAACACAATGGCATTGTCGGCAACGCGGGCCTGGTTACCCATACAGAGAGAACAACCCGGCATTTCTGCACGAGCACCTGCTGCCCCGAACAATGAATAATAGCCTTCCTCGATCAGCATTTTCATATCCATCTTGGTCGGTGGAACCACCCAGAGTTTCGTCGAAACCTGCCCTTTGTCTTTGAGAACTTCGCCGAGTGCACGAAAATGACCGATGTTGGTCATACAGCTTCCGACAAACACTTCGTCGATGTTCTGCGGACGGCTGCTGTCTGCCAGCACTTCGGATAGTGTTATGACATCGTCAGGATCGTTTGGACAGGCAAGAATCGGCTCTGTGATCTCATTCAGATCAATCTCTACTACTGCAGCATAGTCTGCATCGGTATCCGGTTCCATCAGGCTCGGGTTGGCAAGCCATTCCTGCATTTTATCGATCCTGCGACGGAGAGTATCGGCATCGCCGTAACCGTTTTCGATCATCTGCTCAAGCAGCTTCACGTTCGAGCTGAGATACTCGATAACCGGCTCCTTGTCCAGCCTGACGGTACACGCTGCAGCACTCCGCTCTGCCGAAGCATCGCTGAGTTCGAACGCCTGTTCTACCTTGAGCTGCGGTAAGCCTTCGATTTCGAGAATCCGACCCGCAAAGATGTTCTTTTTCCCTTTTTTCTCTACGGTAAGAAGACCCTGCTTGATAGCCACATAGGGTATGGCATTGACAAGGTCCCTAAGGGTAATACCTTTCTGAAGCTCGCCCTTGAAACGCACGAGGACCGATTCAGGAACGTTGAGCGGCATGGAGCCTGTCACACCGGCAAAAGCAACAAGACCGGATCCGCCGGGGAACGAAATACCGATCGGGAAACGCGTATGCGAATCCGCACCGGTTCCAAGTGTGTCGGGAAGCACCATCCTGTTGAGCCAGGTATGAATGACACCGTCACCGGGACGAAGTGCGACACCGCCCCTGCTCTGAATGAAGTACGGAAGCGTCTTGTGGAGTTTCACGTCGGACGGTTTCGGGTAAGCATTTGTGTGACAGAAGCTCTGCATAACCAGTTCGGCACCGAAGCTCAGCGCTGCAAGTTCCTTGATCTCGTCGCGGGTCATTGCACCTGTCGTATCCTGCGAACCAACAGTCAGCGTTTCAGGTTCAACGTACATGCCCGGCCTGACGCCCGGCATACCGCATGCTTTCCCGATGATCTTCTGGGCGAGGGTGTAACCTTTACCGTTGTCTTCCGGCTGATTCGGACGCTCGAAAATATCTTCTTCACCTATACCGAGCGCCTCACGGGCCTGGCGGGTAAGCGTCCTTCCGATAATAAGAGGGATCCTTCCTCCAGCTCGAACTTCGTCACCAAGAGTGTTCGGTTCGAGCTTGAATTCGGAGATAACCTCACCGTTCTTCTCGATTTTGCCTTCGTAGGGATAGAGATCGATCACATCTCCTGTCTCCATGGCGGTAACATCAGCCTGAACAGGAAGAGCGCCCGAGTCTTCAGCGGTATTGAAAAAGATAGGTGCAATAATACCGCCGATCACAACACCGCCGGTACGTTTGTTGGGGACAGCGGGAATATCTTCACCGATATGCCACTGGACAGAGTTGATACCGGACTTGCGGCTCGATCCCGTACCGACAACATCACCAACAAAGGCGATCGGGTTGCCTTTTTCCTTCAGCTCCGCAATGGCACCGATAGGATCGTCCATTTTCGATCCGAGCATGCTCAGGGCGTGAAGAGGAATGTCGCTTCTGGTGAATGCTTCACTTGCGGGCGAAAGATCGTCAGTATTGGTTTCACCGGGAACCTTGAAAACGGTCAGCGTCATTTTTTCCGGAATTTCCGGCTTTGCCGCAAACCATTCGGCATCAGCCCATGACTCCATGACCTCTTTTGCATAGGCATTGGAGCCGGCAAGTTCAGCAACCGCATCAAACGATTCATAAACAAGCAGGGTCTTTTTCAGCATTTCGGCTGCTGTTGAAGCAACATCGGTATCATTGTGCGACAGGGCATCGACAAGCGGCTTGACGTTGTAGCCGCCAAGCATGGTGCCGAGGATCTTTACCGCATCAACCGGAGTCAGGACGGGAGAAGTCGCCTCTCCTTTGACAACACGGTCGAGAAAAACCGCTTTTTCGAATGCAGCGTCATCGACACCCGGACTGATGTGTTCACAGAAAAGCGCAAGAAGATACTCCTGTTCTTCAACCGGCTCCTGCTGCAGCAGTTCGATCAGTTCACGAGCCTGTGCCGCTGTCAGCGGAAGGGGCGGAATACCTTTTTGTGCCCTCTCTTCAGTGTGTGCCCGATAATCTTGTATAAGACCCATTACATCATTCTCCTTATGATTGTTTATGCTTTTGTTGTTAATCTCACTCTAAAAACAAAAAGGAAGGATACCGTACCAATTTTTGGCAGGCAAAGCTCTTAAGTTAGCACACATCTTGTAAAAATGCAACGGAAGTTTGGCTGAAGTATCAGAGATAGCAGAAAGTGGGGTGTTCTCAGTTCTCAGTTCTCAGTTCTCAGTTCTCAGTTCTCAGTTCTCAGTTCTCAGTAGGAAAAAATTTAATTGAGGGAATAATCCACTGACAATATTTGAACAACTCAACAATTGTCTTTCCAGACCTATTTTTGACTACTCCCTATTACCCAATACCTACTGCCTAATCTTCCCCTATTCACTATCCTGGCTCCTTACTCTTCTCTCGTCACTGGTCACTTGTTACTTGTCACTAAACAATAAGCATACTGTCCCCATAGCTGAGAAACCTGTATCCCTTTTCGAGAGCTTCCTCGTAGGCACGCTTCAGGTTATGCCATCCGGCAAATGCCGCCGTAAGCATCAGGACTGTCGAACGTGGTGCATGGTAATTTGTCAGGAGGGCGTCGATCATGCGGAACGAATACCCTGGATAGATAAATATATCCGCCTCTCCGGTTATGTCTTTTGGGGCTCCTTCCCGAAGAATCGATCCAGCGGCATGTTCGAGTGCGCGGGTCACGGTTGTCCCGATCGCAATGACCCGTTTCCTGTTTTCCCTGACGGCCCTGATCATCCTGACGGTTTCGGAAGGAATGGAATAATATTCCCTGTGCATGACATGCGATTCCAGATCATCCCCCCTGACGGGCATGAACGTGCCCAGACCGACATGAAGCGTGATCACCGCAATTTGCACACCTCTCGATTCAAGAGAATCAATGAGTTCCGGAGTCATATTCAATGATGCCGTAGGCGCTGCGACCGAGCCGGGTATTTCTGCAAAAACCGTCTGATAACGTTCCCTGTCAACCTCTTCGGGATTCCTTTTGAGGTAGGGCGGAATGGGAACCTCACCGTGTTTAGCAAAAAGATGGTACAGGTCGGTTCCGTCCAAGGATCTCACCCTGGCAATGCCCTCGCCCTCAACCGAAACCACAACCAGTTCCTTACCGTATGCAAGCAGGATATCGGACTTCTTGAGCCTGCCCCTGTACATCACCAGATCCTGAACACCCTCGTGTTTTTCAAGAAGAACAAGTTCAACCTTCGCGCCAGTTGCTTTTTCTGCATAAATACGTGCACGAATGACCTTGCTGTTGTTCAGAACAAGCATATCCCCAGGCTCCACAAAAAAGCCGAGGTCGGCATATGCCACATGCGTGATACTGCCGTCTTTACGATTCAGGACCTCAAGACGGGTTGTTCCCCGGTCCGGCGGAGGGTACAGGGCAATACTGCTTTCCGGCAGCAGATAATCATAGTCACTTACCCTGGTCATACGTCTCCTGATGCAGGCAAGATTCCTATCGCAGTTTCCTGAGCCTTGCCCGAACTGCTTCAGCATGCGCCTGAAGCTCTTCATGGTCGGCAAAACTCGCAATCTTTTCACCGGATACAGCAAGCTGCCCGGGAGAATATGAAATAATCGATGTGTGCTTGATAAAATCGCGCACGGAAAGAGGTGAAAAAAAACGCGCCGTACCGTTGGTGGGCAGGGTATGGTTCGGTCCGGCGAAATAGTCACCGACAGACTCACAGGAGTATTCGCCCATAAAAATAGCCCCCGCGTGCTTCAATTCGGGCAGAATCCCCCAACTGTCGCGGACATGAAGTTCAAGATGTTCAGGTGCGATCATATTCGACACTTCACACGCCTCACCGATATCTTTTGTCAGAACTATAGCACCGTTTTCGGTCAACGCCTGACGGATAATATCACCGCGATTCATCGAGCCGACCATTTTCTGCGCAAGCTCGCTGACAGCATTGGCAAGCTCGGCCGAATCGGTGATCAGGACCGAGGAGGCATCCGGGTCATGCTCGGACTGGGCAAAAAGGTCAAGAACGATAAACTCAGGATCAGCAGATCCATCAGCAATAATGGCAACTTCAGAAGGCCCGGCAATACTGTCGATGGAAACATGACCGAAAACCTCTTTCTTGGCCAACGCCACATATTTATTCCCTGGCCCCGTGATCTTGTCGACTTTCGGGACACTTTCCGTTCCGAACGCAAAAGCACCGACAGCCTGTGCCCCGCCAAACTTGTATATGGTGCTGATACCCGCCACATGCGCAGCAGCAAGGATATGGGGGCTGACCCGCCCTTCGCTGTCACACGGTGTTGTCAGGTATATCTCCTTCACGCCGGCTACCTGGGCAGGAACAACATTCATAAGCAATGAAGAAGGATAAGCCGCCTTGCCCCCAGGCACATAAAGCATCACCCGCTCGATCGGAGTCACTCTCTGGCCCAGTATAACGCTGTTCTCCCCTTCGGTAAAAAAACTTTTTTCCGATTCAAGCTCGTGAAATGCAGTAATGTTTGCATATGCTTCCCGGAGAATATCGATAAATCCTCTATCAGCTGAACGATACGCCTCTTCCAGAGCTTCCTCTTCAACCGTTACCGTTCCCGGCCTGTATCCCTGGAATTGCGCGGTATAGTCATACAACGCCTCGTCCCCGCGCGCCATAATGTCCTGCAGAATATCGAGGACAACCTTTCTTGTTTCGGGCTCGAACGTAACGCTGCGGCTGAGGTGAGCCCGCAATTCCTCTTTTTCCCCGACATAGGTAAACAACCGTAACACTGTACATTTCTTTTAGATTTCACTAGACCAGACATCTCACCTAATGTAAACAAACAGCCTCTTTAAAGAAACAGAGAGCACATGAACGACAGAAAACGACTTATTCGCAAGATTCTGGCACCGTGACAAGAAAATTCATTTGAAATGAGCATTCCATTGCATACTTTAGAATTCGATATAAAAGTGATGAAAAAAGACATCACTTTCCCCTTGGCAACGAGGAGAAACGACGCTACAGATACATTACATTCACGATTGAAATGAGCTTCTTAGGTTATCTATTCAGAGACGTCGCCGTAGATCTCGGCACAGCCAACACTCTTGTATTTATCCGCGATAAAGGTGTAGTACTCAATGAACCGTCGATTGTTGCTCGTGAACGCAGCACCGGCAAGGTTGTCGCTATCGGAAGAGATGCGCTTCTGATGCATGAAAAAACCCACCCCGGGATTATGACGATCAAGCCGCTGGCAAACGGCGTCATCGCTGACTATGAAGCAACTGAAGAGTTGATCAAAGGATTGATCAGAAAAACCCAGACACAGTTCTCCTTTGGCATCAGAAAAATGGTCATCGGCATCCCGTCAGGAATTACGGAGGTGGAAAAACGAGCTGTTCGCGATTCAGCGGAACATATTGGCGGAAGAGAGGTCTATCTGGTCGCCGAACCGATGGCCGCAGCTATCGGCATCGGCCTCGATGTCAACGAGCCAATGGGTAACATGATCGTCGATATCGGCGGTGGAACGACAGAAATTGCAGTCATCTCACTTGGCGGTATCGCATCGGGCGAATCACTGCGTGTTGCCGGAACCGATATCACCAACTCGATCATCCGTCATTTCAGAAAAGCCTACAACCTCGCAATCGGTGAACGAACGGCTGAAGAGGTAAAAATGCGTATAGCATCGGCCAGCAAGCTCGACAAAGAACTTGCGATGATGGTCAGGGGCAGAAATCTTGTCACAGCGCTTCCGGAAGAACGCGAAGTCAGTTCCCCGACAATCAGAGAGGCTATTGCCACTCCGATAAGCCAGATCATCAACTCGATCAAACGCTGCCTCGAGGTAACCAAACCCGAGCTTTCCGCAGACGTTCTCGACAGAGGCCTCTTCCTGGCTGGGGGTGGCGCACTTATAAAAGACCTCGACAGAAAAATACACGAAGAAACCAAACTCGCCGTTCACATCAGCGAAGACCCCCTGACCGCAGTCGCAAGAGGCACCGGTAAAGTCCTCGAAGATCTCGAAAAATTCAAAACCGTCCTGTTGCCGACAAAGCGGTATTGAAGAACTTTTGAGTTGTTGACGTGTTGCATTGTTCAGGTCCTCGAATTGACACGAATTTTCATGAATTAAAGAACATCAGCAAATCCCTAAACATTCAAAAGCAAATACTGAAAACTGTCGACTATCCACCCCTTCATCATTCGATATCTGGCAATAAGCACATTTTTTTCCTTAGCATCGCTTCTTGGTTCATAGCTCTTGCCATCACCTATTACCTGACAGGACGTAAAACCTGGAATCAGGATGATGTGACATACTTTCTCCTGAACACAATCGCACTTCTGAAGATATAGACCCCAATGAAACTTATGCCTACAGCAAAGAGCTTCGCGAAAAAAATTCTTTCACCCATGATGGCCACAGCGAGCTTTATCGCAATATAAGTCAGACCGATACCCAGCAGCCCGCTCAGGGCGAAAAGAATAAACTCAACTTTCTTTCGCTCTTTCAACCACCCATCGTTCATCACTTTTCCTGAAATCAGAAAATACGACAGTACAAGGCCGGCAGAATATCCGAGCACCGCGCCTGTTGGCAGAGTTGTCAGGCCCTGGGTAACCAGCACCCAGTAGGTGCCGTAATCCACAAAAAGACAGATCGCGCTGACGAGGGTATATTTCACAAACCTCGTGAATGACTCACTTCCCCTCATCAGCCGCCTCCGCTTTGTGCTCGTGGTAGTCATTTTCAGTGTTTACCTCCCAAATTGCGTTTTTATCGCTGCATCCCTCATTGATACATTTAACGGCTTCGAATGCGGTAAGCATCGAATGATCCTGATTGTTGTAGCGGTGCTGTCCATTTCGGCCGATACAGTAGAGGTTGGTGATCTGATCAAGGTATTTCCTGACGACTCCAAAATGCGTGTATCCTCCGAAATATGCCGGATAGGCTTTCTCGATCCTGATCCTGCAGCTATCGAAAATATCGGAAGGCTCGATAACTCCTATTCTGGAGAGTTCATCGACAGCGATAGCTATGAATTTTTCATCGTCCATCTTCCAGATTTCATCTTGGTCGGAGCACATGTATTCAAGTCCTATCCAAACCAAGTCAGGGTCTTTCACCATATAAGGCGACCAGTTGTTGAATACCTGCAACCGACATAGTTTTACATCCCTCTCCTGAATATATAACCAGGTGTCCGGTATGATATCGTTGCAGGTTTTTATTTGCGTCTTGTTCGGAATCACCAGCTTTTTGACCAGAAGACCCACCGTCATGAAATCGCGATATGGCAGCTCATCGGCTATCTTTCTGATCCTGTCCGGTATCCGGATACCGCTGAAAGCCGCAACAAGATCTCTCACAGGCATTGTCGAAATGCACACATCACATGCAAACAATGTTTTTTTCGCAAACGATTCGGCAGTGACGGATTGCACGCGGCCGTTTTGCAACTCCACATTGACCACCTTTTGATTCAGTAAGATCTTCCCGCCCACCTTCCGGATGTCGTCGGCAATGCATTCCCACATCTGTCCCGGACCGAGTTTAGGATAGAGGAATTGTTCGATAAGCGATGTTTCAGACTGCTTCTGCCTTAGATCATTGCGGTCTTTTGCAGAGAACATCTTCTTAACAGCACTGGTAAGCACAGACGAAAGTGACAGGGTTTTTATCCGTTGTGCCCCCCAATCAGCAGAAATCTCGCTCGGGTGCTTCCCCCAGACTTTCCGGGTATAGTCTTCGAAGAACATTTCATACAGCGGTCTGCCGAAATGATTGATCATGAAATCTTCGAGGGATTCCTGCTCCCGTTTATTGAAAATCTGAGCTGAAAGATAACCTGCACCGGCCCTGAATGTCCTGCTGAACCCCAGACTTAAAAGGGTTTCCAGTTTCAGCGATATCGGGTAATCGAAAAATTTCCTGAGATAAAATATCCTTGAGAATCGGTCGCGGATAAGAAACGTCCTGTCGACAGTTTCGGGATCAGGTCCCTCAGGGTTCAGGTTTTTCTTCCTTCCGAGCAATTTGTCATCGGATGAAGGTTTTCCCTGAACAGGCATCTTTTCCATCCACCAGTCCATAACCCGGTCACTCTTGGAAAAAAAACGGTGTCCCCCAATGTCAATCCTGTTGCCATTGTGACCAATGGTACATGAAATACCGCCGATCCGATCTGTACTTTCAAGTATGGTTACGTCTCTGTTCCGGCTCGATTTCAGCAATTCATATGCCGCTGTCAATCCGGCTGGCCCTGCACCGATAATCAGGATTTTCTGCATTCGTTTTTGAGATGGAATTTGCTATAAATTCTGTATAAGATAGATATATCAAATATTTAATAAACAGAGATAAAGCGGTTAGTTTGAGATTAAACAATAGGAGTCTTGATCACCTGACAAAAAAACGGATCATTTGAAGCTTAGAGATTTTAGGGGACGCTGTATAGCTGGTATGACGCGTTAAAGGAAGGTTTTTTCACTCTCAGACACTAGCACCATCTCGTCATATATCTCATACGCTCGCTTGAGAAGAGAATCATCGATACCTGTACCATCAGGTTGAGTAGCCAAACGAAAAACAGGAGTTCCTACAGGAATTTCAGCTAACTTGCAGAGCTTTTCCCAGTATCCCGGTCGCGCGCAAAGGGCTTCGTAACATACGAGATGAACATTGACGTGTTCCCTTTTTTTGATGATGCCTGACAAATGAAGATATACCTCATACCAGAGCATAAGCCAATAGTTTATGGAGCCGGTCTTCTCTGAAGGCATACATCCATTGGAAAAGGAAAACGGCCTGTGGTTGTCTCCAAACTCAAAATGCGCAAGCCACAACATGTAGTCCCTGACAAATCGTGATGAACCTGAAAAGCGCAGGTGCTGCTTCATCAGACTTTGTGCATGCGAAACCGGGTCACGAAACATCACGAAAAATCTCGCATCGGGAAAGTGCTTTGCAAGAGATTCTATTCGAAGGATGTTGTTGTTATTCTTGGAAAGATATCGGCTCTTGCCGTACCGAAGGCAAACCAGTCGCTGATACTGTTCGAATTCATCAAGGGTGGAGATGCTCGGCGAATGAGGTTTCAGCGCCTTTTCACCGATATAGTCGGCAGCATGAAATGTTTTCCAGAACACCTCCTCAAAGGCTTCCGGCGAATCGGAATCAACAATGATTCCATCTCCATGGGCTCGCTCAACCATTGCGGTTCGCTTCCTGTCGCTTCTTGCTAATACTCGCCACAAGTTCGGAGCCATGATAAACGGCATGTCCTGGTAGGTCAGAGAAGCAAAGGCTCCTGACCCGTGAAGTTCACGCATCAAGGTAGTCGTCCCGGCACGGGCGAGACCTAAAACATAGACCGATTTTTTCCCTGCAGCAGGGTCTGTCTTGGGGAGATACAAAGCCTTCTCAATATCGAAAAGCGATTCGCTGAATATCGGCGAACTCAAAACGACCTTATGAAGCAGTTTATCGAGCCTTGAATAGCTTTCCATTAGAAACAATTCTGCGCACCACGGAATAACCCGCAACAAGGGCAATTGAAAAAAGCAGGAATGTGACAGATGAGATTTTCTGAATGGCAGCAGACAACGTTTCGTACTCCAGATATCCTGCGGCAAGTATTGGGACAATCAGTACGAGCAGATAACACAAAAGTCGCGCAGAAGAACATCCGATCAAGAGGGAATAGGTAAGAAGTAACCGCTCTTTGCGCTCATCTGACGAACACTTTGAACGAAACACCCTAAGCGGAGAACCGGCATGCTTTTTCAACAACTGCAGTTCCTTTGCAAAAGGCAGGCGAAAGAACAGTTCACATGCTACCAGCACCCCGATGCTAAGCGTTACCGTCATCATCTACCAGAGCGTCTGCACTTGCCGTGGCCTGAGACGGGGTCTTTCTGAACTTTTTGATAAGTCGCTTGATCGGATAAAAAAGTATGGCAAAGAGAGCTAGAAAAAAAGAGGTGATAAGGCCCACTGCTGCAGCAATGGCCCCGGCACCAAGCCCCGGACCGATGTAGGCAAAAAAGACCGATAAGATCGAAACGTTTCCAGTCAAAAAAATATCAATCATGGCAGAATCATTTATTTACAAGTTTACGAACCTCATCTCCAACATTTCTCGGCACGAGCCGTGACCAATTGAGAAGATACACCTTTCCGTCCTTTGCCCGGTTGATATACTGCCATTCAACTTCCCCTTTTTTATCGAAAACTATGAGACGCCCATAATTTGTCTCTTCTACAAAGAGCTTGTTGTGAGAATACAGCTCCCCCAAGCCTTGAGTTGTAGTTCGTATTTCTAGCTTTTCAAAACCTTTATCGAATGGAGTTGAAAACTTTTTTGTTACGAAGTTATAAACAAGATATTGGTTGAAGCCGTCAACTTCGAAGGCATCAACTTCCATGAATTTACCTTTTGTAATGGCATTGTTGTTAAACACTCCAATTTCATGGTCGCTGATAATATCGACATCATGCTGGTGAATCCAGGGTCCTAATGAGTACCAAAGAATTTTGTTAGTGAAGGGTCTATACAGAAGCACCATAGATTGATTGCGCATACTGATGAAGAGGTCCCCCTTTTTCCAGTACTCGCCGTCCTTCAGCGCCGGCTGGATATCGTTCAAATGTATAGGGTCTCGAAAATTGGTGCCTCGTCCATAGATGAGGTGTCCAAGACCGTTTTCAACGAGAAGATGCGCGACCGATTTTAAATACCGGATATTGCCTTCCGGAGAAAGCTTTGTCAAAGCGTCGTCTGCAAAATTAATGTTTGATTTAAACGTGGCCTTGTAATCATTTCCGTTGTCCATCGAAGAAGGCACAATAGTTGATGGAGCCCAGATGTTGCCTTCATGGTCAAGTTCAGTCGTATGATGGAAATGATGTTCGGAGACCCACACTAGTTTTCCGGCCTTATTAAATTTTAGCAACAGGCTATTAGAAATTGGAGTGAATACTACTGAGCCATCCTTAAAAAGAAGTGTATGTATATTCCTGAAACGGTCAGTCGGGGCATCCCTTTTGAGGTCTGTGAACTTAGATTTATAGTCAACCGTATCCCACACCGGATTCACATCCATTGCCCAAGTATGGATTTTTTCCTGTGTGTTGAGATCGATCAGTTCAGAAACGGATTGTTTGCGATCGCCGTCATAGCGATTCAATAGCAGGTATGGGGAATTTTTCCGTGCCCCCGGGGCATATGCATAGGCGAATCCTGACTCGCCGGGAAAACGCTGCTCTTTACAAACAAGATCGTTAGACTTGTCGATTCTGTGAACATTTTTCAGAAGACGTAGCCCCCACAATCCAGTAAAAAGCAGGAACTCAAGGACAACAATTACAATCAGCACTCCGCACCATAACGGAACATCTTTTGAAACAAAGTCTTCAAGTTTACTCATACAAGACAGGTATTGCTTATGTGTAAGTGTATATCCTCTAATTCAATTACCCTAGGCGAACCTTCTTCGAGAGATGTAGAGGCGAGATGATCTTTAAGCTCAATCAATATATACTGCATATTGTTTTAATGCAATAAAATACACCTGACTTGAGAGATATGCAAATTAAGTCCTTAACCGAATGAACAATGTGTCTATTGCAAATAGGCTTTCCAGTGAATCACCTGACAATGAACGCCTCTGACATCCGGAAACAGGGAGATATCGCTGTAAGATATGCAACTGTTTATTTTATATTGTCATCTGATAGCCAGAAGTCGCACGCGCAAATATTGTCGTAATAACGGTCTTTTTTTACGATTTTTTCTCTACATATGGCTTTGCATGTTCCTCAAAAGGTTAACTGTATTATCGAGAATCCACTCTCGTAACTCCTGAGTAGTGCCTTATGCCTCAAAACCAGACGGCAAAAAGTAATCAGCTTTTCGCTTTATCGATCACATTAATTTTTGCGGCCACAAGCATATGGCTTGTTCAATACCATGAGATGTGGAGGGATGAACTGCAGGCATGGCTGCTTGCAAGGGACAGCCCTTCAATCATTGAACTGTTCACCAATCTTAAATATGAAGCACATCCAGGGTTATGGCATATCTTGCTTTACCCTCTCAGCCGTTTATTCAAATCACCCGAAAGCATGCAGTTTCTGCATGTTCTTATAGCGACTCTTTCTGTCTATGTATTAGTAGCGTATTCACCATTCACGAAGCTTCAAAAATCATTAATACCTTTTGGTTATTTCTTTTTCTATGAGTACTCACAAATATCAAGGAACTATGCACCAGGAGTACTTCTGGCATTTATAATCTGCGCTCTATATCCACACCGATACAAAAGGCATATATCTATCGCCATTTGTATATTTCTTTTATGTCACACTAGTGTCTTCGGGCTTTTTGTTGCAATCAGTCTATCCATCGCTTTGTTTGTAGATATTCTTTTCAATGACACATCCTCGATGGAAACGAAATCAAAACAAAAAATTGGATTTTCTTTCGCAATAATGTCTCTTGGCATTATCTCTTCTTTAATTCATCTAACCCCACCTAATGATCATAATTTTCACACAGAATGGTATTTCCATTTTGACATCAAACGCATTGGCTTTGTAATCAGATCTATAATCAGCGCTTTTTTGCCAATACCTACACTACAGTTAAACTTCTGGAACAGCAAACTAATTTACCATGCATCTGCGTATGACATTCTCTTTACACTGGGCTTTATTTTAATATTTCTTTTATTAAGCTTAAGATCACTTATGTGTCGCCCTGCTGCGCTTTATTTTTTTTTATCAGCCTTTCTTGGCCCTTGCACTTTCTTTTATGTAAAGTATCCGGGTTTTATGCGCCATTATGGCTATTTATTTTTGTCTTATATTATAGCGATGTGGATTGCAAGACATTCCAATGCACGCCCTTATCATTCGCTACCAGAACGTCTTGAGTTAAAAACAATACTCTTTGTTCGGCGCACATTTACCGTTTTCCTGATAATTCATTTATTTAGCGGATTTCAAGCTATTTTTCTTGATTATAAAAACCCATTTTCAGGGGCTCAACAAGCCGCTCAGCATATTGTTTCAGAGAAACTTGACGGGTTGTTGATGATTGCTCGCGCTGAGCACGCAGCATCAGTTATTGGTTATTTACCAGATAAAGAAATCTATTATTTGAGATCGAGGAGATTCGGAACATTCACCGTGTGGGATAACAAAAGAATATATCCTACTGACGAGCTTTCCCTTTATGAAGCAACAAAACGAATCACGTCAGCTGGTCAATCAGGTTTATTCATACTTGATTATCCTCTTTTGAATCCGAAAACATCTGGATTCACGATTAACAAAATTCTTACAACCTCTAAATCCATAAGACAAGATGAGCAATTTTTCATATACAGGTTCACATTGAAAAGTAATTAATTATTTAATTGAAATCGGCGCATTACACCTTTTGATCCCGGAAATTGCCGCAACAGCTTCTATAACTTGGTTTCAGAGAGTTTTAATATTTTCGAGAAGTCACTCTCGTAATTCCTGAACAGAGTTTTATGCTAAGAGACCAAACGACAAAAAGCAATCAGCTTTTTGCCTTATCAATCACATTGATTTTCATGGTTATCAGCATGTGGCTCATCCAAAACCATGAGATGTGGAGAGATGAACTGCAGACTTGGCTGCTTGCAAGGGATAGCCCGTCAATTATCGAACTCTTCGCCAATCTAAAATATGAAGCACACCCAGGATTATGGCATATCTTGTTGTACCCAATCAGTCGCTTATTCAAATCTCCAGAAATCATGCAATTCATACATGTATTGATAGCGACTTTTTCTGTTTATTTTTTAGTAACGTATTCACCATTCACAAAATCTCAAAAATCATTAATTCCTTTTGGCTATTTTTTTATCTACGAGTATTCACAAATATCAAGGAACTATGCACTTGGAATTCTTATAGCATTTATAATCTGCACACTATATCCCTTTCGAAATAAACAGCAGATATCAATCGCAATCTGTATATTTCTGTTATGCCACACCAGTATCTTCGGACTTATTATCGCAATAAGTCTTTCCTCTGCTTTGTTTGTAGATTCTCATCTCTTTAACACACCAAATATTGATACCGATTTAAAGCGAAGAACTGCTTTGTCTTATATTATAATATTTTTCGGAATCATCTCTTCGATAATCCAAATAATTCCACCAATTGATCATGGTTTTGTTACAAAATGGCACTTTAATCTTGACATCCAACGCATCGCAGTTGTTATTGATGCAATATTAGGCGCCTATTTACCTGTCCCTAATTTTCAGCAAGACTTCTGGAACTCCAGATTAATTTACAATAGCTCTGGCTATGTCATACTATTTTCTTTAGGCTTTATTTTATTATTTCTTTTTTTAAATTTACGACCACTTTTGTGTCGCCCTGCGGCATTTTGTTTTTTTTCATCAGCTTTTCTCGGCACTTGCGTTTTTTTTTATATAAAGTATGGAGGATTTATACGACATCATGGTTTTTTATTTATATCTTTAATTATAGCATTGTGGATCGCGAGGCACTCAAAGGCAAGACCATATAGCACACTACCAAAACGCCTCGAAATAAAATCCACACATTTCGTTCGGCGCACGTTTAACATTTTTCTGATCATCCATTTATTGAGTGGAGTCGAAGCAGCTTTTCTTGATTATAAACATCCATTTTCCGGAAGCAAAGAAGCCGCCCAATATATCATCTCACAAAAGCTTGAGGGATTATTAATCATCGCTTTTTCTCACCACTCAAAGTCAGTTGCAGGCTACTTAACAAATAAAGAAATTTATTACCTTAATTCAAGGAGATTTGAAACATTTACAAGGTGGGACAAACAACTAATATATCCCACTGATGAGCTTTCTTTATATGAAACAACTCGAAAAATTGCCTCAACAGGACAATCAGGCTTATTTATACTTGATTACCCTCTTTTAAGACCGGAAAAATCCGGGTTCACAATCAAAAAAATTTATGAGACTTCCAAAACCATAAGACAAGATGAACAGTATTTCATATACAGATTCTATTTATAGATAACTCAACAACCCTTTTCAGTAGAGTATTGCCATAATAAAACCCGTCTACGGTTTCCGGTCTCCCTTCTTTTCTCTTGATTTTCTGCTCCTACCTTCCTCCCCAATCACGATTCACCATTCAACAAACTCATATAAAACGCCTCATATTGTTCGACCATGGCGGTAACATGGTATTTTCGGGCCTGTTCAACACAGTTACTGGAAAACTCCTCCCACAACCTCTCGTCGGTCAACAGTGCAACTGACTTCTCCGCCATCGCTTCCACATCGCCAAGCCCGACAAGAAAACCGTGCGTTCCGTTCACGATGAACTCCGGAAACCCTCCCATGTCGGTCACGATAACCGGCACCCCGCAGGCCATGGCCTCGAGGGCGGCAAGACCGAACGACTCGCCGCTGCTTGGCATCAGCATCAGGTCGGCAACCGACAACAAAGGAACAATGTCGCTGATCTTGCCGAGAAACCGGACCCGTTCGTCGATACCGTGTTCCCTGGCCCAGTTCTCTGCTTCACTTCGTTCCGGCCCGTCACCGACAAAGAGCAGTGTGGCTGGAACAGACTGCTCGATCGAACGGAATGTTTTCAACACATCAAGGATGCGTTTGACGGGCCTGAAATTGGAGATGTGTATACAGACTTTCCTGCCTTTCAGATCAAGCTGCTCTCGAAGATGCACCGTATCGGGCTGCCGGCGAAAAAGATCCGTATCCACAAAATTCGCGATCACCTCGACATCCCGCCTGGGTTCGAACAGCTTTACCGTTTCGCTGCGGAGAAACTCCGATACAGCCGTCACACCGTCCGACTTGTTGATCGCAAGCCTGACGGCCCCATGCATGCTGCTGTCAGCCCCGACAACGGTTATGTCGGTACCATGCAGGGTTGTCGCCAGCCTGAAACATTTTGCGTCAGAACACGAGTCTTCGAGCATCTGCCGGGCAAGCATGGCACTGAGCGCGTGCGGAATCGCGTAGTGGGCATGAACGACATCGAGTTTCTCGAATGTAGCCACCTCCGCGATCTTGGTCGCCAGAGCGAGCGAATAGAACGGACACTCGAACACAGGGTAGTGCATCGCCTCTACCTCGTGGTAAAAAATGTTTTTCGAGAACGTTCCCAGCCGGAAAGGCGCCGAACGGTTGATGAAGTGTACGATATGCCCACGATCGGCAAGAGCCTTGCCCAGTTCGGTCGCTACAGCACCGCTGCCGCCGTAGGTATGGTGACAGGATATTCCAATTTTCATGTTGAAAAATAAGCTCTTCGCTTTCTCTTTTTACTTCTTATAGCGTATCCTCTGCAGCTGCCCTTTCAACCACCAAGCTCTGAATTCCTGACTGAAACTGAGCGATTGTCGAGCCCTGTGAAATATCTGGTCTGATTTCACGGGACCGACATTTCCCGACTTGTCGGGATGTTCAATAAATGCGGCTCTTTATCAGTTTTCATGCTTACCTGACAGGTGAGGGATAACCTCTCTACAAACACAGTAGAACAGATTGTTTTAAAAAAATCAACTATTATGGAGCATCCCGACAAGTCGGAACACTCAGTTTAGGCCTGATTATTCAATCGTACAACATGGCTTACCTTTTTTCCCTGACATGCCTGAATAAAAACTCGTGCTCTTCTTCTGCAATGCTGATCAGCACCTTTATATCATGAGGATCACCTGGATCAGGGATTTTTTCAATAGTAATGTACCCGCTATGCCATGATCTCGGAAAGACTGTTTTTTTCTGAAGCACCGTTGCGTCAAGTACGCTTATAAATTGGTCTGTTCTGTTGTTGTCAACAAGCGGCTGCTGACTTTTGACATCTTCAACCAATTCATCATATGTAAGAACCTTATGCGGTTTACCATCGACGAATACCTGTATACTTTCCGTTGAGAACTCAAATGGCTCAGTCTTGCTGTTTGCGACAGTAACAACAAATGTGGGACGGCCTTCAGATAAATATGTGTGTGAGCCGACACGAACAGTAACAAGGACTTTTTTTGGCGAAAATATGGCATCTACACTATCTTGAATGACCAAATGCTGCCCATTGAGCACCTGTGGTTTAATCGTAAGCGTTTTTGTGCCTGAACAGCCATAAAGCAAAAAGCATATTACTAATATTGAGCGCGTTATATTTGTCAGATGCATATTCATATGGTCTGTAAAAGAATCTAACCTGACATTTCTATAGTATCGTCCATCAGAACATAAAACGCATACCAAGCATGACCTTGGAGCTTGAGTGTTCTATTTTGGCATTTAATATCTCTGCATCATCAGTCACAAAATAACGGTACCCGAGATCGACGCCAAATCCATCTGTAAGCTTCAGGCCGATACCACTACCAACCTGCCAGGCAAAAACACCCTTGCCATCTTCAGAGTATTCCATGTCCAGATCGTCGGTCTCGTTAGTGAATGAAAGCTCCGCATCTACGTAAGCATAACCAAGACCGCCCATCAGATAAGCTGTCAAGTAGCGATAAAGCTCAAAATCCGTATAACCGTTAGCCATTACAGACACAACAGTCACACTGAGGTCTACATTTGATATTTCATCGTCCAGATCCCAGTCATCCAGAGTTTCATTGACAAAGTGTTCAATATCGTCCATATCGTCTCCAAACAGCTTGTCAGCATCACTGATTGAGTATCCCACTGCGAGTTCCCCCCTGTACGCACCAGCTTTACGGCCCAGTGCCGCCTCCAGAGCGTATCCTTCCTTATATTCTATAGCATCTTTGTACTCGATATTTCCGGTTTCTGCATCACTGTTATGAACGGATCCTAACCCCGCAGAAATCCCGAAATATGGCTCTTCTGCTGCTGAGGAAAGAGCCGGCAAAGCAATAACAACTGCAGCAATCAGCGCTAGTGCAGTTTTTTTCATTAATCTTCTTGGTTTTATGGTTAGCATTGTATTTATTAGACATCTTACGGTGGCTTGGCAAGACACATAAGTCATAATACCCTAAACTGAGCGTTTCAACAAATGCTCAATAAGAGTAAGCTTATAAAAACAGTCTTTTATATTGTTCAAAAGGCATGGTTATTCGTTACCTGTCGGGTGCAAGAAAAAACCGATAAAGAACCGCATGTGTTGAAATCCCGACAAGTCGGGATACAGCGGCATTCCTTCTTCCTTGCATCTGCGGCATGCTCGACAATCACTCAATTCAGGTTGATATATGGTCTTTTTCCGGGGCATGTCCCCAACAAGTGAAAAGATCGGTCACATTACCACTCCATCAGACATTATATTTCAGTAACTCTTTTCATGTTGCTCTCAGCTCTATTGCAACTGTTTACGTTATTGCTGAAATCAATCCAAACGGACATAAGACCGGAATTGACAAACACCCACAAAAATTTCTCCTGAATTACATCACCACATAAACGTGTTTTTGTTTTTATACCCGGTTTTCCTAATGGGTATTGTGTGCCCGGGAAGATTGCCAGGCTACTTGATAAATAGTAAATGATTGCCGTCGGCATTTTCATTGAAAAGAAATAGTGCATGTTAGCATCTTGAAGTCATTTTTTTCAACCGTTACGCTGCAAGCGGTGGGAAATATGACCCATAAGGATTTAACACTCCCTTAACAAAAGAAACATATAAGCTATCGGGCTGTATTGTCCCGTATGAAATCATTACAATTAAACCGTCATAATACTCTTATCGCAACTTCTGCGGGCTTTTTTATTTACAGATCGCTCAAGTCAGGTTAAGTCAACCAGCAATGTGATGAAACATTTATTAAGTCCAACTATTGACTTTATTCTTTTTTTCATTACATTTGTTCTTATGAGAAAGCCACCTAGTATCCCCCCATAATATTAGGAAAAGCTGGCTTACTGAATATGTGGATAAGGCCACACTCATAAAGCGGGGGATTCGGTGTTAGTAATGATTAACTATTCATCAGGAGAAAAAAACATGTTATACCTTTTCATCAAATCACAAATAGGTGCAACCATGCTCGTAAACGCTTTGGTTGCGGTTTTGAATCAGTTCAAGTTTATTAAATCACAAAAAGGCGTCACCATGGTCGAATACGCCTTGATCGCTGCCTTGATTTCTATTGCCGCGATTGCAGTTATTGGTATTGCTGGAGGTCATGTGCAAACTATTTTCACCAAAATCTCAACTGAGCTCGGTACAGCAGCTAGTTGACGCGAACACATGGATACGCATAAGGCCCCGCTCACGACGAGCGGGGTGTCTTATGTAAACGTAACCAGACACTAATTTCACTGGGAAGAGAAGCCATGTTGTTCTTTTACAGACTATCACAAAAAGGCATAAAAATGCTCAAGGATGCCTGGACAGCCACCTCGAGCAAGCTCTCCATCAGTTTACAGTAAGGCGTAACCATGGTCGAATACACCTTGATTGCTGCCTTGATTTCTGTTGTTGCGATTCTATTTATTGTTTCTTCTGGAGAGAATGTGGGAACTATTTTTTCCACATTCTCATGCAAGCTCAGTGCAACCGCTGGAGAAAGTTGACATGAACACATGGATACGCATAAGACCCCGCTCACGACGAGCGGGGTGTCTTATGTAAACGTAATCAGACACTAATTTCACTGGGAGGAGAAGCTATGTTGTTCTTTTACAGACTATCACAAAAAGGCATAAAAATGCTCAAGGATGCCTGGACAGCCACCTCGAACAAGCTCTCCATCAATTTACAGAAAGGCGTAACCATGATCGAGTACGCCATAATCTCCGGTTTGATTTCTTTTTTCGGGATGACACTTTTTTCTACGATTGAAGACCAGGTGAAATCTGTCTATCAGTCAATCACAGACGCACTCGAAGAGGCTGCCGGTGATGACGATGATGATGACGACGATGATGACGACGATGATGATGACGATGATGATGACGACGATGATGACGACGACGATGATGACGACGATGATGACGACGATGATGATGACGACGATGACGACGATGATGATGACGACGATGATGATGACGACGACGATGACGACGATGATGACGACGATGATGACGACGATGATGACGACGATGATGATGATGACGACGATGACGACGATGATGATGACGACGATGATGACGACGACGATGATGACGACGATGATGACGACGACGATGATGACGACGATGACGACGATGATGACGACGATGATGATGACGACGATGACGACGATGATGATGACGACGATGATGACGACGACGATGACGACAATGATGACGACGATGATGACGACGATGATGATGATGACGACGATGACGACGATGATGATGACGACGATGATGAGTGACCGTAATTACCCAAAACTCTTTTACAGCCTACAGCATTGAAACCACAAGTCTTTGCAGCTATCGCTCTCACTCTTGGAGCGATGGCTGCGTTTCTGGCCACCCGGTGGATGGACGACAATAAAGCTTCAGGGGGCAGGGTCGTCATTGTCGAACAACCCATCATGGCAGGCAACGCTATTAAAGCTGATCAAATCAGGGCCGTTCCTTGGCCCGATTCGGCCGTTCCTCAGGATGCATACACCCGCACACGGAAAGTGGTGGGTCGAATTGCCCGTGTGTCCATGATCCCGGGAGAGCCGGTTTTGCCCGGCAAATTGGCCCGAAAAGGCTCTAAAGGCGGCTTATCTTCAATCATCCCGAAGGGCAAACGTGCCATAACCGTCAGAGTAAACGAGGTGATTGCGGTTGCCGGATTTGCCCTGCCAAACAGCTATGTGGATGTTTTGCTTAACGGCAAGGACACCAGGAAGCGGCCTTTTTCCCAAACAGTGCTGTCGCGCGTCAAAGTATTGGCCGTGGACCAGATAACCACTGGAAAACCCGACAAACCAATCGTGGTCAATGCCGTAACCCTTGAGCTTACGCCGCGCGAATCCGAAAAGCTCGACCTTGCCCGTAACGTCGGCAAGCTTTCTCTTGTCCTGCGCAACGAATTCGACAAAAAGACAAGACACTCTCGAGGCGTACGTTTCCATGATATAGTAAATCCACCCAAACGTGCATCCGCCTTTTCGCCTGATGCAAAAGCAACGCGTTCGGTTCAACGCCTTAAACCCGAAGAAATCCGCGGTACCCGCCGTAAAAATGTTGCCAAACCCTAGCCCAACATGCACATGAATTTGAAATACCTCATGCGTTTGGCCTGCTGGATGAGTCTTTTCGCGGCACTTGCCGGCAGCATACCCGCTACCATAACGGCCTCTCCCTCGACCTACCTTGTACCTGCAGGCGAATCCAGGGTCTACCGGCTCGAACAGCCCATTAAACGTGTTGCCGTAGGCAATCCCAAAGTGGCCGACTATATTATAATCAACCCTACCGAGCTCTATTTACTGGGTAAAAAGCCCGGTGTAACCAATCTTATCGTCTGGGACAAAACCGGTAACTTTACGACGACACCGCTACAGGTCAGCCGCAACATCAAACCCATAAGTGAATTGTTGAAAATTGTCTTACCGAATGAGACCGACATTCGGATCTACGCTTTGGGACGAGCGCTGGTACTGGCCGGCACTGTGTATGATGCCCTGGCTGCAGAAACCGTCTTCCGCCTGGTAAAAGCCTATTTGGGCGGCAAGGTCCCGGAGGACAACCCCGAATACACCCTGGTCAATAGTCCCCCTGCCTCTGCAGCGCCTGCCAGCGTAACCGGCATGGTCAAAAGTACCAAGAGTTCCTCCGGTTATCAAGCAGTTACCTCTGCAGGACCTGCCGGCATGAGAGGGGTGGTCAACCTCCTCACAATCCGCAACCCGCAGCAAGTCCGCCTCGAAGTCCGCATTGCCGAAGTTTCCAGAACCTGCATGCAGGCTTTGGGCCTTAACTGGACGCAAGCCACCGGCAATATAACCGGCAGCCTCATGACAGGATTTGTCGGCAATGCCACGCTTGACCTCTTGTTTCAGAATGGCAACGAGCTCGCACTTGAAGCCGAGTGCAAAAAGGGTTTGGTCAAAATACTGGCCGAACCCACCATTGTCACCATGAGCGGTCAGGAAGGCTATTTCCTGGTAGGCGGCAAAGTCTATACTCCTACTGTCACGGCAAACGGCGGTATCGACTACAAAGAACGCAAATATGGTGTAGGGTTGCGGTTTATACCCACTGTCCTGGATGCCGGCCGTATCTCACTCAAGGTTGCACCTGAAATCTCTGAACCGCTCAAAGAAGCTCTCACTGCAGGAACTGCAACTGGTTTGCCCGCGTTTAAACTCAGCTACGCCTCCACCACCGTCCAAATGAACCAAGGTCAAAACCTTGTTATCGGCGGCCTTCTGCGCGACAATCTTGAAGAAACCATAAGGGCTGTACCATTGCTGAGTAAAATTCCCATTCTGGGCGCGCTGTTCCGACGTACCGATAAAAAAGCTGAAACGACCGAACTCATGGTCGTTGTTCGGCCTACCCTTGTTCAAGCCAGTGACTACACGCCGGAGCTTCCCACCGACAGGTTTATACCGCCTACTGAAAAAGAGCTTTTCATCGACGGAAAACTTGAAGGCTCACCGGAGGATCGATGACCGCCATGCGCGCAAATATTGCCATGCATCAGGCTCCAAAAACGGCGTGCGCTCAACCCCAAAAGGGCACTACGCTGCTTGAGTTTGCGCTCGTCCTGCCCCTGTTTCTGGTTATCCTTTTCGGGATGATCACGTTTTCTGTAGCCCTGTACAACAAAACCGTGCTCACCATGGCCACCCGGGAGGGTGCGCGCGCGGGAGCCATGTTCGTTCAAGACCGGACCATCTCCATGATTGACAGCGCTGCCACCGCTACCGCCTTGCAGTTCTGTCAAAACAACCTCATCTCTTTCGGGCCGGCCATGACCTGTAACGTCACCCCCTCCATTCAGGACAGCATCCTCACCGTCACGGCCAACGGTACTTACACCGGGATATACGTTTTTTCAGGCATCGTTATCTCGGCCCAGACCAGCATGAGACTCGAATAGCCATGGCACGCTCACACCACATCATCCAGCTGCTTTACAGCCAGCGTGGCAGTGTATCCATTTTATTTGCCTTGTGCTTGCCGGTATTGCTGGGCCTGGCCGTTTTGTCAATCGACCTTACCCGTCTCAACCTGACAAAAGCCGAACTTCAAAACACGGCAGACGCTGCCGCTCTGGCTGGCGCCCGTTCACTCAGCGATACAGAACCGCCTCCCGGGCCGTCTGACATACCTTACAATTGGACAGCAGCTACAGCATCAGCATTGAATGTGGCACAAAGCAATATCGCCAATGCCGCGCAGATTCAGGATGCGATCATTGAAACGGGTTACTGGAACCTCCAGAACCCCTCGCTCGGTCTGCGTCCCCATGACACATACGGTTTGCCCGCTGCTGGAGATCTCCCCGCCGTCCGAACGACGATCGCTATCTCCAGCACCCAGAACAACGGGCCCCTGAATTTGTTTTTCGCCCCCATTCTGGGTATTGATGAAAGTAACGTTCAAGCCAGTGCCATTGCCGTGCTGCCCGCGCCCGAGGGAGGTACGGGCTTTTTCCCCTTTGCCATCAGTGAGTGCATCCTGGACTCTTTATGGGACTCAGATACAAACAGTCCCGTGCTGGATGGCTCAGGTGATCCCATTATCTTCCAAATCCAACCCGGCAGCAGCTGCTTGACGGGCCAATGGACCACATTTGATTCAGTGAGCAACAGCGCTTCGTACATAAAGAGTCTCATGGATACCGGCAACCCCACCGAGTTATCCGTCGGCGACTCCACCTATCTCGTGCCGGGCACCAAAGCCGCCGCGTACAAAGAAGTAAAGAACTATTTCAGCGGCGAAACTGTTCCTTTATTCGTCATTGACGGTATTGTCAAGGGACAGTTCCGGCCTATCGTCGCGATCACCGGTTTTCATATAACCGGCGCAAGCAATAAAAACCCAAAATACGTTGAAGGTCACTTCATTAACAACGGGCTCTTCGGCGGCCTCGACCCAGGCACTGGCAACGGGTTACCATTCGGCGTCTACACTTCCCCCGTACTGGTAAAATAAATGCAAATGAACATTGTTGTTTACTCTCCCCAGCCTTGGGCGGTTCCCGACACACAACTTGAACTGGGCCAACACCAACTGGTCCGGCTGTTGGGCGACCTGGGGAGCATGGTACGCCAACTCACAGCCCAAAAACCCGACCTCATATTTCTTGTGGGCTTTGAACCCACCGATCCCAATTACATACAAGAGGTAGAAAAACTCTGCCTGGCTCTGCCGTTTGCCGCCATCGTTGCCCTGCACCCAAAAACACAGCCCGACCTTTTGTTATCACTTATGCGCGCCGGAGTACGTGAAGTCATTGTCGACAGCGCTTCAGGAACTTTGCAGCAGGTTATCAAGCGCGCCCACCATCGCACAAAAGGCGCAAGCATTACCCGGGGCCGAATTTTTGGATTTATCTCTTCCAAAGGGGGGGATGGTAGTTCCTGCATAGCAGGCAACTTGGCCGTTGCACTCTCTCAGGTACACGACACCCGCGTATTGGCGATCGATGTCTCGTTACCTTTTGGCGACCTCGACATGTACCTTACCAAAGATAACCATACTCAAGATCTGGCAGACATCTCCGCTCAAACCGAACGGCTTGACAAGTCACTCCTCGACAGCATGGTGCAGCACCTCAGCCCTGCGTTCGACTTCATCCCCTCACCCAACTCGTTCGAAAAAAGTGTTCATATCGAACCCGAACGCGTGAGCGAACTCACTACCATTGCTACAAACTTTTACGACTACACTCTGGTTGACTTTGGCTCATCTCTCGACCAGATCGGCATCTGGGTTATCGAACACCTCGAGAAACTCTGCATCGTATCGACCCCGTCGCTGCCATCTCTGCGCCGGACCGGCCAGTTGCTCAAACTCTGTAAAGAGCATGAAGTACCCATGTCGCGCATCGAGATCATACTCAACCGTGCTGACTCAAGTCTTCCCTTCTCCAGGACAAAAATTGAAAAGGTCATCGGCAGGCCAATCAACAAACGCCTCCTCACCGACGTCGACGCCGTACAGGAATCCCTCTTGTTTGGTCAGCCCGTCTTGCAGGCAGCACCCAAATCCAGATTTTCCAAAACCATCGTTAACTGGGCCGCAGACCTCACAGAAAGCAGTCCCCCTAAACGACGTTCGCTATGGCAACGCTTAAAGATCAAATAGCTCGTTGGAAGCTCTCCCCCAAAAAGGATACAGCTCCCCCCGAATCGGCACCCGCAAGCACTGTGAAGCCTGCGCAGCTTCGTGCCGTTGAGCCTCGAATCTCATCCCAATCAGCAGCACGGGCGTTAAAAACCAAAACATCTCCAGGGGTTGATTATTACGTAACGAAAGTAAAGTTACACCAGAAGCTGCTCACCCGTATCGACCTCCAGTCAATTGAAGACCTGACCCGCGATCAGCTACGCAATGAGCTTGGAATCTTGCTTGTCGCGCTCATTGAAGAAGAAGCCATCCCTCTCAATCATCAAGAGCGCACCAGACTGGTAACCGACCTTAAAAACGAAATCATGGGTCTGGGCCCCTTGGAGCCCTTGCTGGCAGACCCCGCCATTTCTGAGATCATGGTCAACGGCTACCAAAACGTCTATGTCGAAAAAAACGGATGCATCCACCTCACCGATATCCGCTTCAACGACGACGCACACCTCATGAGAATCATCGACAAAATCGTCTCTCGCGTAGGACGGCGCGTCGATGAATCCAGCCCCATGGCCGATGCCCGTCTGCCCGACGGATCGCGTGTCAACGCAATCATTCAACCATTGGCTCTCGACGGCCCAGTCCTCACCATTCGACGTTTTTCGGCTGTGCCTTTGCAAATGCACGACCTCATTGAAAAAAACACGCTCACACCCGCCATGGCGGAACTGTTGTCAGCTCTGGTTACCGTCAAATGCAACATCATCATTTCCGGAGGGACCGGTACGGGTAAAACCACGCTGCTCAACATTCTCTCGAGCTTTATTCCCGACAACGAACGCATCGTCACCATTGAAGACACAGCCGAACTGCAACTTCAGCAAGAACATGTCATTCGTCTGGAAACGCGCCCACAGAACATCGAAGGTAAAGGCGAAATCACCATGCGCGCGCTTGTAAAAAACTCCTTGCGTATGAGGCCTGACCGCATCGTGCTGGGCGAGGTCCGTAGTGCCGAGGTGATCGACATGCTGCAAGCCATGAACACCGGGCATGAAGGCTCGCTCACAACCATTCACGCCAACAATGCACGGGATGCACTGGGTCGGCTCGAAAACCTGGTAGGCTTGGGCGGCTTCAATCTACCCAACAAAGCCTTGCGCCAGCTCATCTCCTCGTCTGTTAATTTTATCATCCAGATCACACGACTGGATGACGGTAACCGCAAGATCACCAGCATCCAGGAAATCACTGGCATGGAAGGCGACATAATTACCACCCAGGAAATCTTTACCTACATTCGCACCGGCACGAATCCTGATGGTTCCGTACAAGGAACGTTAAGTGCTACAGGCCTGCGTCCCCGAATAACCGACAAAATCCGCACCTACGGTATCGACTTAAGCGGCGACATGTTCGAGCCTAATCGACAAACTGTTCGAGCCAATGGAATGTAATATCCAAGCGCGCACTAATGAATAAAAACCACGCACGTCATGATCACGTTTTTGATCCCCTTCTTTGCTTTTATGGCCGTCATGCTGATCATGCTGTCGGGCTATATGATATGGACCCACTTTATAGACCCCCGCAACAAAGCAAGAAAACAGCACATGCTCGATATCCACAACGCTGTTCACTGGGGAGGGCAAAGCCCCGGCATCGCACAAAACGCCCTGCGAGACAGTGCGCTCGAAACCTGGCTACGCTCACGCTCAAAAACATTTGAACGGCTCGAAAACCTGGTCCAGCACGCCAACAGCCCGCTCACAGCCGTGCTTTTATTGGCCCTGATGCTTGCTTTGTTTCTGGTGGTTATCGTATTGGGTTTTCTCTACCAGGTCAATCCCTTAATCCTGCTGCTGCTGGCCGCCGCCATCACCAGCACGCCGGTTTTGTGGCTATATCAACAGGCCAACCAGCGCCGTCAGGCCTTCGAAAACAAATTTCCGGAAACACTCGACTATATTTCACGCGCAATGCGCTCCGGCCACAGCCTCAGCTCGGCCATCGATATGGTTGGCAAAGAGTTCACCGCTCCCATAGGTCACGAATTCAAAACCGTGTCCGATGAAACCGCCTTCGGCATCCCGTTTAAAGACGCAGTCAGCCGGCTTGCTGATCGTGTTAACAGCAACGACCTCAATATCTTTGTCATCTCACTCATGATCCAGCACGAAACCGGCGGCAACCTCACTGAATTGCTTGATGGACTGGCTAAAACCATACGAGAACGCATCAAGCTGCGCGGTAAAATTCGCACGCTCTCATCCGAAGGGCGCCTATCAGCCTGGGTACTGGGCAGTATGCCATTTGCGCTCACCGGCATCCTCACGCTCATAAATTTCGAGTACATCTCGGTGCTCTGGACCACTCCCCGAGGTCAAACCCTTATTCTCATCGGCAGCGGACTCATGACCGCCGGTATCTTTATGCTCAAACGCATTATTCAGATCAAGGTTTAACCCCAGCCACGTTCACCATGCAAGACACCCTGAAAATTCTGACCATCCTGCTCTCGGGGGCTGCTGTCGCCTCGATTGTGTTCACGTTGTACAATTGGGTTGTCAACAACACCGCCCTCAAAAAGCACTTCACCCAACTCGTACGCCAGGACCGGGTCCCTACCGACCTCTCATTGTCCAGAACGGCCGGCAACCACAAGGTAACCGCCTTCATCGACATCCTCTCAAAGCTCTCTCTTCCGGAAAAAGGTTGGGAAAACTCAAACGCTCAGCTCAGGTTTTTGCGCGCCGGTATTCGCAATAAAATCGCACATCAGTATTACTATGCGGCCAAATCCCTGCTAACATTAGTGGCACCAGTAGTACTGGTCTTGTTTTTCTATTTCACCAGACCCCAGATTTCCTTCCAGCTTGCTTTTTTCTTTGTGCTGCTCACAGCCGCAGTATGCTACTACCTGCCCGAATTCCTGCTGCACTATATCACCCAAAAACGTATCGAACGTATGCGTAACGGCCTGCCCGACATGATCGACCTCATGGTTATCTGTACCGAAGCGGGCATGGGCCTAGACGCCGCCATTGCCCGCATATCGAGCGAAATGGCCCGCACCAATCCCGACTTGGCCCAGGAGTTTTATCTCTCGGTCCTTGAAATGCGCGCCGGTGCCACCCGCATAGAAGCCTTGCGCAACCTAGCGTTACGCTCGCAGCTCGAAGATATGGCTGACCTTGTCTCCATGCTCGTACAGGCCGACAAATTCGGCACTGGCCTGGCCAAATCCTTGCGCATACAGTCAGATATGATGCGCTCACGCCGCACCCAGCGCGCCGAAGAACTTGCCGCCAAAATCCCTGTCAAAATGCTGCTGCCGCTTGGCTTATTTCTTTTCCCGACGCTCATGTTAGTGCTGTTGGGGCCGGCAATCATTCAGATTATTGAAACATTCTCAAGTCAGCCTTTACCATGAGCCTCAGCTTCATGTTGCGGGTCCTTTTCGAACACTGGTCATGGTTGTTGGCCGGTGCGGGAGTTGGCCTGTGGCTGGTGCCCTTGGCCCGCATCATTCCGCGCAAGGTATTACAGCACGCCCAAGCTTCCCTGCATGAGTGGCAGGGCCCCGGCGGCGGCCTGGAAGAACCCATTCCGCTTGCCCGGCGCATTTGGGTACCGTCAACCAACGCCGGCTTTTGGGCCTATGCGGCCGTTACTGCTGGCGACCCGGTTTTCGGGTCCGCGCTGCTGACGGCAAGTCTGGCCAGTATTCTTCTTCTGCTCGCTCTCATCGACTGGGATACCACCCTCTTGCCGGACTGGATTGTCCTTCCCCTAGGGTTTGCGGGCCTTATCAGCAGCTCTATCGGGATGACCCAGCACAACCTGCTCGTTAGTGCAGCATCAGCTCTCGTGGTGCTGGGCCTCTTGAGTGGACTTGCCTGGGTTTTCCAGCGTATCAAAGGCGTTAGCGGTATTGGTGGTGGTGACATCAAACTTCTGGCTGCACTGGCCGCGTGGTGGGGCATTCTCGACGTGCTTCACGTGATTTTTGGAGCCAGTATAATTACCCTGGTCTGGTATTTGGTATGGCGCCGTTTTAAAGGCCTTGGCCCCCAAGACGAATGGCCGTTTGGCCCCGCCATTGTGGTGGCAGCACTTGCATGGGGGTTGTAGTCACAATTCAATCAGCTCTTTGGTAAACGTCTGGAAAGGTTCCGCCCCGTTTTCATGCATGACCACGGTATCTTCGATCCGCACACCGTATTTCCCCGGCAGGTAAATTCCCGGTTCGATCGTAAAAACCGATTGCAGGGAAAGGAAGTCGTCTGACGACTTCCCTACCCTCGGTTTTTCGTGTACCTCTATCCCGACTCCGTGACCGAGACCATGACCGAAACAATCAGCGTAGCCGTGATGACCGATGTAGTCGCGAACAAGCGCGTCGAGTTCGCGTCCGGTCATGCCGGGTCTGGCCGAATCGATCCCGAACTGCTGTGCATCTTTGGTGATCTCGTAGATTCTCCGTGCCTCGGAAGGGATCTTGCCAAGAGCGACAGTCCGTGTCTGATCTGAAGCATAACCATTGCAAATACAGCCAATATCAATGACAATAAGACTTCCCGGAACGAATCGCTCAGGACGTGGTCTTGCGTGAGGCAGAGCTGAATGGCTGCCGGAAGCGACGATAGGATCAAAGGAGTCTTTTTCCGCTCCGAGCCGTTTGTGACGATAGGATATCTCGGCGGCAATATCCGACTCGGTGACCTCAGGAGAGATCATCGGCAGGATTTCTTCAAGCACCTGCTGGCTGACTGCTGCAGAATGCTTCATCGCAGCAATTTCCTGCGCCGTCTTGATCATCCTGAACTCGTCGAAAAAACCATCAACCGGAACCAGTTCCACACCCGACAGTTTTTTTTCAAGCTGCCGCGCTTCCTGAACCGTTACCTGTTCGGCCTGTATAGCCACTTTTGACCCGGACAGATAGCCGCCTTCGAGAAAGGTATTAACAAAACTGCTTTGTATGATAACCGGTTCCATGTTCAGAACTTCCTGTTTGACCTGTTCTGCATACCGGTAATCGGTAAAGAACAGTGCTCTCCCTCCGCCAAGAAGTACTCTGGCATTCGAACCGCTGAACCCGGTAAGCCATCGAATAACATGAAGGTCAGATACCAGGAACGTATCGATTCCGAGTACCGCCATTTTTTTCAGCAGGGGTTCAAGTCTGTCGGTCATTGTATGCTTCCTTTCTTGCCCGGCAGTCGCTCACTTCAGGGCTGCTATAAAATGCTTTTTCCAATATAATTACATTCTCGGGCATTTGTTGAAACGCTCAGTTTAGGTTATACTTTTTAAGCTAAACTGAACCATTGCTTCTGTTCAGGATTCTGGTTCCTGTCTTTTCAAATTTCTTCCTGAATTGAGCGGTTGTCGAGCCCTGTGAAATATTCGGTCTGATTTCACGGGGCCGGAGATGCAAGGCACAGGGAATGCCGCTGTATCCCGACGTGCCGGGATGCAAGTTCACTGTAACGAAGCAGATTCGGTGTGATCGACATTTCCCGATATATCGGGATTTTAACAAATGCAGCTTTTTATCAGCGTTTTTTTACCCGACAGGCAAGGAGAAATAACACAACGAGGGCACTAGAACGACTTTTATCATTATACTTAAATGAATGAGCATTTGTTAGAACGCTCAACATTATTCTATGCATTATAAAGATTTACTTCACAAGCTGCTGGCAGACAACAATCTTTCAAGCCTTGAAACGGAAGAATGCATATCCGCCATCATGCAGGGTGAGATCCCCGAAAGCGCTATTGCCGCTTTTCTTGCCCTGCTCCAGAAAAAAGGAGTAACGGCAGAAGAGATCACCGGAGCCTATCAGGCGCTCATCGCAAGGGCTGAAAGCATCAGACTCGATGAGAACGCTGTCGACACCTGCGGCACTGGAGGTGATCAGGCCGGAACATTCAACCTGTCGACAGCCGCCGCTCTTGTGGCCAACGCTGCAGGTGTCCAGATCGCCAAGCACGGCAACCGGTCAGTGACAAGCCGTTGCGGCAGTGCCGATGTCCTTGAAGAACTCGGATTTCGTATAGACCTGCCCCCCCGGGCTTCAGAGGAACTCTTCCGGAAAACAGGTTTTGCATTTCTTTTCGCACCGCGCTATCATCCTTCGATGAAAGCTGTCGCCCATATCCGCAGGGATATGGGAATCAAAACCATCTTCAACATGCTCGGACCTCTTGTCAATCCAGCCAGGGTAACCCGTCAGGTTGTCGGTGTCTATGACACTGCGCTCATTGACATCTATATCCAGACCCTCAAAGCCATCGGTTGCAGGCATGCCCTGGTTGTCCACGGAAAAACCGAAACCGGTGCCGGTCTGGACGAACCGAGCGTCTGCGGCCCGACACATATCACTGAACTTCACGATGGGAACATAACCGTTCATGACGTCAAACCCGAAACATTCGGGCTCTCAGAATGGAGCATTAACGAACTGAAAGGCGGAGACGCGTCCCGGAATGCTGAAATCATCCGGAACGTCCTCGACGGAAGCGCAACGAAGGCACAGACCGAAGCAGTGCTTTTCAGCGCCGCTATGGCCAGTTACGTTTCAGGAACAGCATCCTGTATTGACCATGGCCTGAGCCTTACAAAGGGCTGCCTGGAAAGCGGTAAAGCCGCCTCACAGTTTTCGAAGATTCTTGCTGTCAACAGTGAGCTTTCTCTTCAATATCACAACGCATAGTAACGTTATGCTTTCTTTCCTGCTGAAAAACTCGTATTATTTCAGCTTTGTTTCATGAACAAATAAACCATGAACGAAGAGTACTCCGGCAATACAGGACAAGAGCATAACCTGCAATCCCATCTGGCCTCATCGGGTATCAGTGCGGCAAGGGAAAAGGCGATTCAGCGGGCTCTTGACAATGTCAACAAGCCCGGATTCAGGCTGGAGACTTCCGCCATTGTACCTCTCATGAAACCGGTCACCTGGTTTCCGCCGATGTGGGCATTTGCCTGCGGTGTTGTTTCAACGGGAGAGGATATCCTGAGCAACTGGTCAATCCTGCTTCGCGGCATCATCCTTGCAGGCCCCCTGATGTGCGCAATGTCGCAGACTATGAACGATTACTTCGACCGTGAGGTGGATGCGATCAATGAGCCTGACCGGCCGATACCTGCCGGTAAAATTTCAAAGCAGGCAAGCTGGCTTATTACCTTCACACTTATTCTTACAGGTTTTATCGTCGCCTGGTCCATACATCCCTACGTCGTTGCTATCGCATTTGTCGGTGTACTGATGTCCCATATGTATTCAGGCCCTCCTGTTCGGGCAAAAAGAAACGGCTGGTTCGGCAACCTTATTGTCGGTCTTGCGTATGAAGGTGTTGCCTGGCTTACTGGAAGCTTTGCCATAACCCAGGGCATTCCTTCTGCAGAGTCCATATCGCTTGCGATTGTCTTTTCAATCGGCGCCCACGGGATCATGACGCTCAACGATTTCAAGTCTGTCGTCGGCGACAGTATACAAAAGGTCGCGTCGATTCCTGTACAACTGGGCGAGAAGAAAGCGGCAATACTTGCATCTGTGATCATGGACCTTGCACAGCTTGTCGCCATAGGCATCCTGCTGGCAAAGTTTTCATATTCAGCTGCTGCGGCCGCGCTTCTGCTGCTTGTTTTCCAGCTCCCCATGCAGAAAAAACTTATCGACAACCCGAAAGAAAAAGCCGTCTGGTATAACGCCTTCGGCACATTACTCTACGTCCTGTCGATGATGGTTTGTGCCGTCGGGATCAGACCGTAAAGACAACGTAGCCAACAAAAAAGCCGCTAAACCGAACAACAGTATTTTTCGGTTTAAAAAAGAATTGGTATATTCGCAGTCACTTATTCAACGAGAATCGAAGCCAAGTTATCATGTCCAAAGTCTGTAAACTCACTGGAAAAAGACCGAAATACGGCAATACGGTATCGCATGCCAACAACCATCGTCGCAAGCGTTTCGAACCCAACCTGCACACGAAACGAATCTGGATAGAAGAAGAAAAACGCTGGGTAAAGGTCCGCGTATCGGCCAAAGCGATAAAAATCATGTCGAAAACCGGAACAGCGGAACTTGCAAAGCTGCTCAAGTAAAGCAATTGAGGCATACTATCACGACCAAAAAGCTCAACCAGAACAGATGGTTGAGCTTTTTTATTCAGCATCAACCCCGCTTGTGCATTGAGCATTTTCTCTTCTGACTTGTGCCTTTTGATTTGTGACTTAAACCAACCCTATGCCTAAAAAAGTAACCATCTATACCGACGGAGCCTGCAGCGGCAATCCGGGTCCGGGCGGCTGGGGGGCACTGCTTATGTTCGGCGGAGCCAGTCGGGAAATATCCGGCTTTTCTCCCTCCACGACAAACAACAGGATGGAACTCATGGCAGCCATCAAGGCGCTTGAAGCTCTCAAGGAACCCTGCGATGTCGATCTCTACAGTGATTCAAGCTATCTTGTCAACGCTATCAATCAGGAGTGGCTGAAAAAATGGACTTCCAACAACTGGAAAACTGCATCCCGGAAACCGGTTGGAAATATCGATCTCTGGAAAAAAATCATCGAGTTGATTAGATTGCATAGCGTAACCTTTCATAAGGTTAAAGGACACAGTGACAACGAATACAACAACCGCTGTGACTTCCTTGCCAGACAGGCGATTCAGAACAACCGTTAGATTTCTGCATGGATAACCAGCCGGAACAGACCCGACCCCAGGATGAGAAAAAAGCAAGGAAAAAACCGAGCCTGCTTCTGATCACCGTCATTCTGGGTACGATCGGCCTTGTGGCACAACTCCTGTGGGTAAACTGGCCAAAAGCTGCTCCCGAATCTGAAAAGCTCTCGCCCGGCCTGCAATCGGTTATCGAACGACTTCCGGGAAATTCCGATGCACTGATATACGCAGGGCTGAAAGACATCAAGGCAAGTTCATTCTGGAAAGAAGTCATTCCCGACTCCCTGAAAACAATGGAATGGCTGCAATCAGACCCGGCCTTCCGCCAGATAATCGAAGAAACAGGATTTGAACCGGCCCGGAACCTCGATACCCTCCTTGTCGCTTTTCAGCAGCAAAACACCAAAAGACAGAAATACCTCGGTATTCTTCGGGGAACTTTCAATGACAATCTGCCGAAATCATACCTTGATGAGAAAAGTATAGAAACCAGGGAATACGGCGGAAAAACCTGTTATGCATTCTCAGACACCCTCTGGATCTGTCATTCCGATGAACGGGAAGTGCTGCTTTCAAACAGCCCCCAACTGCTGAGAGGTTTTCTTGAACCGGCAAACAACTTTCTCGCAAGGGACTCGACAACTGTGTCACTCATTGACAAAGCCATGTACAAATCGCATTTCTGGTTCACCCTTTCCTCGACACACTGGACGCTGGGAGCCCTCCAGAGCCTTACGTCCGGCAACAAGGACGTAAAAACACTGGGCAACCTCAACCGTATCCAGCAGCTGGCGTTGTCACTGAAATTCGAAGACGGGATCAAGGGGTATACCGAATGGATCTACCGGAACAGAACATCGGCATATTTTGCCTCGACGTTTCTCTGGGCTGCAATCAAACTGTCGAGCACCTCAGGAACCCGAACCACCAAACCGGCAAAAGCCCTCCTCAAAGAACTCGATGTCATGCAGAACCTCGAGTCAGTCATCATAAAAACCGACCTGCCGGTTGAGTTTTTTCTGAAAGAAGAAAAAGAGCCCAGGTAGTAGGTAGTAGGTAGTAGGTAGTAGGTAGTAGGTAGTAGGTAGTAGGTAGTAGGTAGTAGGTAGTAGGTAGTAGGATGAAGATACTCTTGTTTCTTCGCTCTTCCGATTCCCCAATACCCATTACCCACTACCTATTCTTAAAAACCAGATACTTCCCTTTCCATACAACCTCCATGCCGCCCGGGAGATCCATTTTTCTGCCGGGTTGAGTCTGCAGCAGCTCGACAAGTTGCTGCAATACCCTTCCGGTCGGTTCGCAGCCGCAATCCTGCAAGGCCCGCTTGAGCAGTTCTTTTCTTTCGAAAACCGTCAGCTGCATGAGCGAGGGCACAAAAAGCCTGTTATTTGTCAGGGTAAGGCCGCTGTCGTTGTCCACAAGATCCTCGAAATGCAGTTCGAGAAATTCTTCAAGCTCAGCGGCATAATCCGAAAGCCTCTGCAGCGAAGGAAGAAGTTTGTTGGCAAACCGCTCTTGTATCAGGGGAACAATTTTATTGCGGATAAAATTACGATCCGGCTCCACACCGAGGTTGCTGCTGTCAATTCTGTGAGAAATCGATCGCTCATCGATATAGCGGGTGATATCGTCTTTATGCATCAGCAATAAGGGACGGATAACCTGTCCATGACGGGTGCGAATACCTCGCAAACCCTGTATCGACGTCCCTCTGAAAAGATTGAACAGTATGGTTTCGGCATTGTCGCTCACATGATGCCCTGTTGCAATCCTGTCTATATCATACCTTTCGGCAAGCTCCTGAAAAAAACCGTAGCGCTCAATTCTGGCTGTTTCCTCGATGGATCGCTTCCAATCCTCAGCATCTTTCATTGTGTCAAACCGCTTGACGTGGCAGACAAGACCGAGTTTTTCCGATTCTTCGATCACATGCTCTTCATCGCGCCTGCTATCTTCACCACGAAGCTGAAAATTGCAATGCGCAACGCTGACCCGACAGTGGAGGACCGGTCTGACTGCGTTGAGAAGGTACAGGAGCGCCATCGAATCCGGACCGCCTGAAACAGCGGCCAGAACATGTTCTCCTTCACGCACCAGAGATCGAACAGTGAGGTGTTGCAGAAAATTTCTTTCGGTGCGGTTAAGGTTCCGTGACATGAGCAATACCAGATTTACCAGAAAATACAATATCCTGCATCGTGCGATTGTCGAACATCCCGGCAGATGAGTAAAAAATCACATCCGGGGTGCATTCTAAGACAATGTTTAAAAAAACTTAACGTATTTATGTAATCTCACTCCAGGATTCTCTAATGTATCGTATTTTATCGTATCTGACATAGCAGGATACAACCTATCAACACTACCATTCAACACGATCTGTTTCATGCTTTCCCCTTATGGCCGACAAACTCTTTTGACAACACTGCTCGTTTCAGTTCTCATGGGTAGTGCGGGACTGCTCTTCTTTTCCGGAGTCTTCAAACTTGTCGTAACAATCCTTGCCGCAGGACTGTTTTTCTTCACCATCTATTTTTTCCGTGATCCGGAACGGAATCCTCCTGACGATCCCGATGCAATCCTTGCTCCCGCTGACGGCAAGATTATACTGATAAAGAAAATCTCCCACCCTTTCACCGGACCGGAATCAACTCTTGTCAGCATTTTCATGTCTGTTTTCAATGTCCATGTCAACAGAATACCCTGTACCGGAACCATACGAACACTGACCTACCACGAAGGGAAATTCCTCCCGGCGTTCGACGAGAAGAGCGTGAAAAGCAATGAACGCATGGAAATCGGTCTTGAATCGGATACCATGAACATTATGTTCACCCAGGTTGCGGGACTCGTTGCACGGAGAATAATCTGCGACCTGACAACAGGGGAACCGGTGAAGGCGGGCAAGAGATTCGGCATGATCATGTTCGGTTCACGCCTGGATATTGTCGTTCCCCGAGAAGTAGATATTCTTGTTTCCAAAGGAGAAAAAACTGTTGCCGGCGAAACCGTCATAGGCAAAACAGATATATAACCATATCAACATATAGGCAAAAAAACACCAAAACCCTTGCTTAAAGCAGCCACATTTGTTATATAGACCTAAATTGAGCGATTGTCGAGCATGCCGGAGATGCGAGGCACAGGGAATGCCGCTGTATCCCGACACGTCGGGACGCAAGTTCCCTGTAACGAAGCAGATCCGGCCCTGTGAAATATCTGGTCTGATTTCACGGGGTCGGGATTTCAAAAAATGCGGCTCTTTATCAGTTTTCACACTCACCCGACAGGTGATGGATAATCCTTTTACAAACACAGCATAACAGATTGTTTTTGATATGCTTACTATAATGGAGCTTTTTTGGAACACTCAGTTCAGGTCTCAGTTTGCCTTGTCTGAAAGACTTTTGCTGCCGGCAATACGTGCAGCGGTAAATGCAGGATAGAGGCTGACGAGCAGAGAGACCGATAGTGTCGCCAGAGATACGACAAGAAAATCGACAGTCTGCATGCTGACCGGGTACGCGTCTATGATAAAGGCGCTTTTCGAGGGCATTTCAAGGAAGCCGAACCTGTCCTGAATCGAGCAGCCGATCCAGGCGATGAGGACCCCAACAAATGTTCCCGCCAGTCCGATCATCCCCCCTTCAATGACAAAAATCATGAGAAACTGAGGCTTTTCAAGGCCCAGACACCTCAGATAGAAAAGCTCTCTCCTTTTATCGATGGCCGTCATCGTAAGCGAACCGGTCAGGCTCATGGCAGCGACCAGAATTACCAGCATCAGAATACTGAAGCTGACCCATTTTTCAATTTCCATCACAGCAAATACATCCCTGTACTTATCCTCCAGCGACCGGACAACCAGACGATCCTCCAGACCGTTCTTGTCTATCCAGTCACGCAGTGCGGTAACCAGGGCCGTTCGTGAAGCACTGTCGTCATTGCACCGCACATCGATTCCCGAATATCGGTCACTGTCCAGAAGAAGAATTTTTCTTGCCGTACCGGCAGATGCCAGCACGTAACGGTCGTTAAAGAGCTGCTGCAGAGAAAATATCGATTGAACAGTCACAACAGGAAAGGTGAGCGCGGGAAGCAGATAAGGCTGTGAAAGGGATTCCAGGCCAAGCGCGATCAGCTCGGGACTGTACATTTTTACCTCATGTCCCGGTTCGAGCCTGGTTTTGCGGGCCAGCATCGTACCGACTGAAACCGTCGTTGGACCGAAATAGGATATCTCCCTCCCGGTCTGCTGCATAAGCCGGGCCTGTGCTTTTGATGAAATCCCCTTGACAACGACAAGTTCGCTTTTCTCAGGACCTGAAAGTACGGCTGAGCCTTCAATAAAAGGCTCAACTGCCGTCACCCCCTGTATCTTTCCGATATCGGCATAAAGAGATTCGTTTACCTCCATGTCGGCGGCGTTTTGCGGAAGAAGCTGGGCCGGACTCTCGATGGTCAGGAAAAGATTCCTCGAAACATCCTGAAAACCGTTGAGAACACTCATGACGATAAGCAGTGTGGACACACCAATGACGATACCGATAAAACTGATCGCCGATATGATATTGATGACCCTGAAACGCTTTCTGGCAAAACTGAACCGCTGGGCTATCCAAAAACCCGGAGAGAAATGCATGAATTTGTTGAGTTGTTGATTTGTTGAACTGTTGAGTTGTTCAGAAATCCAGATAGCTCGTTTGCCGGATGGCTGGTTAGCCTGTTCGCTAAATGGCTTTTTTCTCGCAACATTATTCAAAAAACTATTTTCCCCCTATTACCTGGTACCAACACTACCTGACTCCCGCATTCATCCCTCTTCACTCATTGCTTCCTACCATTCACGATTCATTATCTTCCTACTGAGAACTATTCATCCCACACCCCACATTCATCACTCTTTACTCGTCACCCGTTACCTGTCACTATTTACGTCAACAGTGCCGTTCCGGGTTTCAGTGATGCTGCAACGCGTGCCGGGACAAAAGCGAATGCCATCGTAAGAAGTGCAACAAGACATGATACAGTCAGGTAATCGAAAACATCAAACTGTATAGGAACATGTTCGATAAAGTAGGTTTTCCGGGGTAGCTGTATAAGCTGGAAATGCAGTTCAAAAGCAGAAAAACCGAACGCAAGCAGATTGCCGAGCGCTATGCCGACCAGTGCGATCAGGAAGGCCTGAGAGAGAAATACTTTGCTGATCTTTGCCGGCGGAAGTCCGAGAGCACTCAACATACCTATCTCCCTGGTTTTTTCAATGATCAGGACAAGCAACGTCGATATGATATTGAAAACGGCCACGACGGTTATTGTAATGATCAGAAGAGGCGTAATGTTCTGTTGAAGCTTCAGCCACTCGAACAGATTCGCATAGCGCTCATATACCGTATAGCCGAAAAATGGATATCCGAAAAGACCTATAGCCGACTCAGCAGTCTCCCGGAGCGTTTCGAGATCGTGTACCAGCACTTCGTAACCGCTTATCAACGTTCTGCCGCGGTTGAAGAACTTCTGCATGGATGAAAGATCGGCAAGCACCATGTATTTGTCGAATCCTTCGTTCAGACCGGTTTCATATATTCCCCTGACGGTTGCCAGTTCAAGATCGAGCGACGAAAGCAGGTTCAGTATGTCATCATCGGCCCGGATGAGGTTTCCGGAAGAATCACCGGAAGTGCTGATAACAAGCAGCCTGCTCCCTACCGCAAGATCCATGGACTCGGCAAGAGGCTTGCCCACAAGCACCTCGAACGAGGAAGGTTCCGGATCATCGAACCATGCGCCGTCTACCATACTTTCCTTGAGAAACTCCGGCGGTGATCCTCCGGCTATTCCTTTCAGCATCGCGGGTTTAACACGACCGGTATCGTCTTTTCCGCTTTGCAGGACAATGTTTTTTTCAAGGAAGGGTATGACTGTGTCGATGTTTTCGATAGTGGCGAGACGTATTGTATCGGCAGGCAGAGGCATGAACAGGGCTCCTTTCGGTTGTCTTATCTGGAAATGCGAACTGAATCCGACAAGCTTGTTTTCAATCTGTGCCGAAAAACCCTTGACGATCGAAAGTGTCAAAATCAGAGCCGCTGTCCCCAGAGCAATTCCGGTGACTGACATAAAAACGATAAATGTCGGCCTGGATGATGATCGCGGTTTGAATGCAAATCGCCTCGCTATGAAAAATTCCGGTTTCATATCGATGACGCATCCTCGTCTTTCTGAAGCTGTCCGAAGTGAACCACCCTGTTTCTTCCGGTCTGTTTTGCACTGTAAAGCGCTTTATCCGCGTTATTTATCAGGGAATACCAGTCGACCGCGTCCTGTGGATATGTTGCAAGTCCACCACTGACCGTCAATTGACCGCCGGGTAGGGCTTTTTCATGATAGAATGGTTCTGCAGCAATGATCTGGCGCAGACGATCGACAATCTCTACAGCCTTCCGGCTATCGGTTCTGGGAAACAGTATTGCAAATTCTTCGCCTCCAAACCGTGCAGGAATATCCGACTCCCTGCATTCCTCGCGAATGATGCGAGCCATACGCTCCAGCACGATATCTCCTGCGACATGACCGTTTGCGTCATTATACGCCTTGAAATGATCGATATCGATCATTGCAATGGAAACTTTCTCATTGTAACGCTTCGCCCTGGCCACGTCAACAATGAGATGATCCTTGAAATGACGGTAATTGTAGAGATTGGTCTTCTCATCCTTGATGAAAAGTTCATCGAGCTTCTTGTTCTTCATTTCAATGTTCTGACAGAACCGTACGATTGAATCGGTAATCTGGTTGACATCACTCGATATCTCCTTGGAACGTATGTTCCTTTTTACCTCTTCAGCGGTGTCATGAAAGCTTTCAGGCAGTTCTTCATTGAGGGTTCTCAGTTTTTCTGCAAGCCTGTTCAACGGAATGACGGTCTGACGATAATTATTGACAAGCACCCATCCGGCGGTCAGTATGAGAAGCGCCAGAACAGCAAGAACCACAAAGAAAAAAAACATTACAGCATCATTGACCTTTTCGGTGGCCTGCCTGACATCATTGGCCGTATGCAGTATGACATCATCGAGCTCAAGAATCATCAGCGAAATGCTCTTTGCCGCATTCGGATTCTTGCGTACAATGTCCTCCAGCATGCTCTCAAGCATGGGACTCTGTTCTTTCATCCAGGAAGAAAGTTCAGGCATACCCGCCTTATCAGCTCTTTCCTGGAAAGAATCAGAACGAAACTGAAGCAGCTTTGTGTTTTCAACGATACTTTCAACGACCTCCGGCCGATCATGGACGACACTCAACTGCTGATCAACAAGGGTAAGCGTTGAACGAAAGTCCAGAAGATCCTTGTATATGATCTGCACCTCGTCTGCCCTGTCCTGAAGCCCGCCCTCGAAGAAAATAAAACCGATAGTTCCGCCACAAAGAAGTACGGCAAATACAATTGCAGCATTTATCGCCGGCTTTATCGAGATTTGATGGAATTTTGTCTTTGCCTTCTGCGGCATCCTGGTACAAAAACGTTATTTGAATGAAATATTTCCCTGCTCATTCACTTGAGCATGATCACACGCCGGGGCTCCCTGAAAGGAGCTATGGGCGAACGGACAAAAAGCTTCCTGGCATGGTCGCCAAGCCAGGCACCGAAACCTGCTGCAAGCGGATTATCTTTACGGTACAGATAATAGATTATATATGTCAAAGGATATTTTTCCGTGAAAACATTGAGTTGTGACGGCAATACAGATTCGTCATCTACGGTTGATGATACAGGAAGGATCCTCGTCGAAGAACCATAAAAACCTGCTTTCATCACCTCTGCATAACCCGAAAGAGACAGAAGTACGATCGCATTTTCGCTGCCTGCAGCAACCTCAATCAATTCATCGTCACTGTCGACAAGCCGTGCAACGAGACCCTTCTCTTCCGGACAGGCAAGAGCCTGAAATTGCCGGTGCAAATTGATATCGTTTTTATTAAGGTACGCTGTAACATCCTTCATCTCCCGCTGCGCGGTAAAAATATCCGCAAGCTCTGCAAGGCTAAGAGACCTCTGCCTGAAAGCGGAGCTGACGACACAGACAACAGCATTTCTGGCTACCGGCTCCAGACGATAGCCCTCATCGATACCTTCAAGAACAAGACGCTCTGCTTCACCGGGCATACCGCCTATCAGCATCGCCCCATTCTCATTTCTGAGAAAACGATTGAAAACAACCTCAAAATGGCCACTCTCGACCCTGATATCAGCTTTCGGATAATAGCTGCTGAACACAGGGGCGATCTTTTCGAACAAGGCATACACAGAATGCACCGCACCAACCCTGAGCTGCCCGCTGACTGCTGAGCGCGCCGGCACACTATTCTCCTCATTGCAGCCCTTCATAAACAGCAACACCAATACAAGCGATACAGTTGCAAGCAACAGAATTATTGCGAGAGCTTTTCCTTTCCGGCCAGTCACAGGCAAAACAACGTTAAACTTTATAATGGCTCACTCGACCCAGCAAAGATAGACAAAAAACATCCCGCCAAAAACCTTGCAATCCATCAGGAATTCGCTATTTTATCCATATTCATGAATATTCATCCAGATAAAGAATATGTATTCATCAGAATAATTCATTTTATTTTAAGTGCTTGCCTAATTCATATCCGGATTCACGAATAACCATCCGGATGCGAATGGGGTATGGGGGGATAAGATTTATGAAGGGCTATAAAAAGCCGACTGTGTCGATCATCGGTGCTTCCGGATATTCGGGCGCGGAACTGACCAAAATTCTTTTGAGGCACCCTTCGGTTAAACTCGAAAAACTCTACGCGCATACACAGACAGGAAAAAACGTCAGGGATGTGTACCCGTATCTCGATACGGACGCCGTGTACGAATCCTTTGACGGTAACCTGGAAACGGATATATATTTTCTTGCGCTCCCGCATGGTGAAGCATTGTCGATCGTTCCGAAGCTTACAAATGAAGGGAAAACGGTTGTTGATCTTTCCGGCGATTTCAGACTGAAGAGTCCGGAGGAGCATGCTGCATTCTATTCCGGAAACAAAAAGCCCGGCTCTTTTCTGACCTATGGCTTACCCGAACTTTTTCATGACGACATCAAAACGGCAGAAGCAATCAGCAATCCGGGGTGTTATGCGACCAGTATTATCCTGGGTATCGCTCCGCTTGTCAAAAAAACTTTGCAGGATGTCCTGATCACAAATGTCAGTTGTACATCGATATCGGGTTTGTCCGGTGCAGGTAAATCCGGAAAAGTCGAACTGTCCTTCTCCGAAATGAGCGGGAACATACGCGCATACAAAGCCGCCCGACACCAGCATACCCCTGAAATTCTCCAGGCGCTCGACACCAGTACGCTTCAGCCCGATTTCGGATTTACCTTCACGCCTATGATCGCCCCGCTGGTCAGGGGGATTTATTCCGTGCTCACGATCCAGCTTGACAGGCACATTTCCGCTGCTGATCTCGATGAGCACTACAGGATGTATTACCGTTCCGCTCCTTTTGTGAGGGTACAGAAGAGCATGCCCGAAATTCAGCATGTTGTCCATACAAATTTTTGCGATATTCATGTCGCAAACAGTGCGGACGGCGGAACGGCGGTTATTGTCACCGCAATCGACAACCTGGTAAAAGGCGCTGCCGGCCAGGCCGTACAGAACATGAACATTATGCTCGGTTATGATGAAACTCGCGGATTACTCTAAGCTGCATAAGGCTTTTTCAGCCATAGAAACACTGGATGCCGAAACTGTATGGCCGGAGGAAGCGTCACCTCTTTCTCCGAAAGAGGCGATCCACAGGAATTTCTGGCCTGCCGGTTTTTCATCGGGCATTGCCCATGCCGGCATCAAAACCGGCAGACAGGACCTCGTGATCATCAAATCCGACCAGCCTGCAGCAGCGGCATGCGTTTTTACGCGAAACCTCTGCTGTGCTGCTCCGGTGAGTCTTTCGAAAAAGACGTTCCATCAATCGCCTTCGGCTATACAGGCCATAGTCTGCAACAGCGGCAACGCTAACGCCGCAACAGGACAACAGGGGTTGAGAGATGCCGAAAAGATGGCCGGTATGACTGCTGATGCGATCGGAATCGAGCCTGGAGGCGTACTGGTCTCTTCAACAGGGGTCATAGGCGTACCTCTTCCGATGGAAAAAATCGAAAAAGCAATCGACTCGCTGTCAGCTGTCATGCTTGAAGACTCCTGCGCAAATACGGCCGAAGCAATCATGACAACCGATACGTTTCCGAAATTTTTCGGCATCAATGTTTCTCTTTCAGGCGGAACGGCGCGTCTGTGCGGCATTGCAAAAGGTTCCGGCATGATATGCCCGGACATGGCGACCATGCTTTCGTTCCTGGTAACCGATGCGGATATCGACCAGAAACTGCTTCAGGAGATGCTTTCGGATGCGAACCGGAAGAGCTTTAACACCATAACGGTCGATGGCGACACAAGCACCAATGACATGGTTGCCATCCTGTCCGGCAACGGATACACGATAAAGGCAGACAGTCACGATGCAGATATTTTCTATCGAGCGCTTGAAAGCCTGATGACCTTTTTTGCGAAGCTGATCGTCAAGGATGGTGAAGGAGCAACCAAACTGGTCGAAATTCATGTAGAAGGTGCCGCAACAGACAGCGATGCGGAAAAAATCGCACGAACTGTTGCCAACTCGAACCTGGTGAAAACAGCCATACACGGCGAAGATCCCAACTGGGGACGGATCATAGCTGCCGCAGGAAGATCAGGCGCTGTTTTCAATCCGGAAAACACCACCATCAGGTTCAACGACCTCAAAATTCTCGAACCGGGTTATCGCTCGGATTTTTCAGAAGACGATGCAAAAAAGATTCTCGGTCTCGGAAGCTTTTCCATTACCCTCACAGTGGATGACGGACCCGGTCAGGCAATTTCCCGCACCTGCGACCTGAGCAAGGAGTATATCGAAATAAACGCCGATTACAGAACATGACACTATCCAGCGACAACCAGGCAATAAACGATCTGCAAAACAATCTCCCGCAGTCCACTATTGGCGAGGTATTGATTGAGGCACTGCCCTATATCCGTAAATTTGAGGACAAGACATTTGTTATCAAGTACGGAGGCTCTGCCATGAAAGACGATCTTCTCAAGGATGCTTTCGCACAAAATGTCACCCTGCTGCGCAAAGTCGGGATCAATGTAGTCCTTGTCCACGGTGGAGGTGACGCCATCACTGCAACCGCAGACGGGCTTGGCATCAAGACCCGGTTCGTCCATGGAAAAAGGGTCACCGACAAGGAAATGATCTCGGTTGTCCAGATGACGCTTGCCGGAAAAGTCAACCAGGATATCGTCCGCCTCATCAGTGAACACGGAGCCAAGGCTGTCGGCGTCAGCGGACTCGATGCAAACACGATAAAGGCGAATCCCTGCAAGGAAGCCGAATATCTTGGACTTGTGGGAAAAGTCGAACAGATCAACACCCGCTACCTCGATCTTCTCTGCCATGCCAGGCTGATTCCTGTTATAGCACCAATCGGGTTCGACGATAAAGGCAACATTTACAACATCAATGCAGATGACGCTGCAAGCGCTATCGCTATCGCGCTCGGTGCGGAAAAGCTGATTTACGTCAGTGATGTCCCGGGTGTCTATCATGGCGATACGATCCTTAAAAGCGTCTGCAAGGCAGATGCTGCCGACCTTATTGAAAACGGTGTCATATCCGGCGGCATGATACCTAAAGCGCTCTCCGCATATTCAACCCTGGACGGCGGAGTTCACAAGATCCACCTTATAGACGGCAGACTCATGCACTCGCTGCTCCTCGAGGTTTTTACAGATCGGGGTGTCGGCACACAATTCGTCACTGAAAAAGACTCAGACAGCTCAACAGAGAATCGGAGATAACTTTTGGCAAAACAAAACATGAAAAGAGACTTTCTCGGCTTTTCGCAACTCGATGCCGCACAAATCATGGAACTGTTCGATTTCTCTCTTTTTATCAAAAAGAAAAGACTCGACAGTGCTTCGGCTGCCGCCTATAAACCGCTGGCAGGAAAAACGGTAGCAATGATTTTTAACAAACCGTCCCTCAGAACACGTGTGTCGTTTGAAATCGGCATACATGAACTCGGAGGCTATGCGGTAAATCTCGATGGAAAATCGATCGGTGTCAATTCAAGGGAGGCCATCGAAGACATCGCTCAGCTTCTTTCCCGTTACAACAACGCCATTGTGGCTCGCCTGCATGAACACAGTGTTATCGACTCCCTTGCTGAACATGCATCCATCCCGGTGATCAACGCTCTTACCGATCTGTCACATCCGTGCCAGATCCTGGCCGATGCCTTCACCCTTTACGAAAAAGGATTATGGCATGACCGCATCAAGGTCGTCTTTGTTGGCGACGGCAACAACGTTGCCAATTCCTGGATCGAACTTGCCGGCAAACTTCCCTTTCACTTTGTACTCGCATGCCCTGAAATGCAGGAATTCCAGCCTGACCCTGCAATCCTTGAACATGCGAGGAAAAACAGCGATAGTATCATAGAGATCATCCATGATCCGGTCTCCGCCGCCAATGATGCCGACGTATTGTATACGGATGTCTGGACCAGCATGGGCCAGGAAGCGGAAGCCGATAAAAGACTCGACATATTCAAGCCTTACCAGATCAACCGGCAGCTTCTTGATGCAGCAAAACCGGGGGCAGTCGTCATGCATTGCATGCCTGCGCACCGGGGCCAGGAAATAACGGCCGAAGTCATGGACGGGCCGCAATCAATCGTTATCGACGAAGCCGAAAACAGGCTCCATGTCCAGAAAGCCCTGCTGGTCAATCTTCTCAACCACGATGATTACAGGAAGTTCCATCTGACACACAGGTTGCAGAACGTCGCAAACAAACTAACACGCTGAAATCCGGAGACTTATGGGAAAACAGATACGGCACCGGAAAATCAAGGAAATTCTCCAGCAGAACGAAGTCGGCAATCAGCACGAACTCATGCAATTGCTGTTGAACACAGGTATCGAGGTCGCCCAGGCGACCTTGTCTAGGGACTGCTCGGAGCTTGGCATTATACGTTCACGAACAGCCACCGGTTACCGCCTGGTATTTCCCGATGAGAATCCCGGACATATGATAAAGGGGCTTGTCGAAATGGAGATACAGAGTATCGAGTCCAATGAGACATCTGTCGTCATAAAAACCCTGCCTGGAAGGGCGCATGGCGTCGGTTCCTATATCGATCATCTCAAAAGCTCAAGAATCCTGGGAACAATTGCCGGTGACGATACCGTTCTTGTCATTCCAGCCTCTGTCAAGGACATCCGTGGCATACTCGAGTTCATTCATTCAAATCTTTTAACAACCTGATTGAAACGCACCATGAAAAAGGAAAAAATCGCCATCGCCTATTCCGGCGGACTTGATACATCGGTTATGATCAAGTGGCTCAAGGATACATACGATGCTGATATCGTTGCCGTCACGGGAAATCTCGGACAGCAGAAAGAAATCGAGAACCTGGAAGAAAAAGCCGTGGCGACTGGCGCATCGAGCTTTTCATTCCTTGATCTGCGCAAAACATTCGTTGACGAATATATCTGGCCTGCACTCAAGGCCGGCGCACTTTACGAGGACGTCTATCCACTTGCAACCGCTCTCGGCAGACCTCTTCTTGCCAAGGCGCTTGTCGATACGGCACTTGCCGAAAACTGCACCATGCTGGCCCATGGGTGTACCGGAAAAGGCAACGACCAGGTCCGATTCGAAGTGACATTTGCTTCCCTTGCCCCCCATCTCAAGGTACTTGCACCGCTTCGCGAATGGGAATTCACCTCCCGTGAAGCAGAGATCGCCTATGCTGAAAAACACAACATACCGGTATCGGCAACGAAAAAAAGCCCATACTCGATTGATGAAAATATCTGGGGTATCAGCATCGAATGCGGCGTCCTTGAAGACCCGATGGTTGCCCCGCCTGAAGATGCATACCAGATCACCACGTCACCTGAAAAAGCGCCCGAAAAGGCTGCCGTCATCGATATTGAATTCGAAAAAGGGGTTCCTGTTGCGCTCGACGGGAAAAAAATGGATGGTCTCGACCTTATCATGGAACTCAATACTATCGGGTCGGCACACGCAATCGGCCGCCTCGACATGATTGAAAACAGGGTCGTCGGCATCAAATCAAGGGAGATATACGAAGCGCCTGCCGCCACCATCCTCCATTTCGCTCATCGCGAACTCGAAAGGCTGACACTTGAAAAAACCGTCTTCCAGTATAAAAAGAATGTCGGACAGGATTATGCAAACCTCATCTATAACGGAACATGGTTCTCGCCAATGCGGGAAGCCTTTGACGGCTTTATCGAAGCAACGCAGAAAACCGTAACGGGGCTTGTCCGTCTCAAGCTTTACAAGGGTTCGGTCACACTTCTGGGCAGGACCTCACCATGGTCACTCTACGATGAAGACCTGGCAACGTATACGGAAGCAGATACCTTCAACCATAAAGCGGCAGAAGGCTTTATCCATCTTTACGGACTCGGGCTGAAAACATTCAGCGAGGTACAGGCCAAAAACGCAAAGAAGTGACGTTATAGCCTGAAAGCCGGATGGCTTCCCGGCTTTATGGATAGTGATTCGTGAATAGTAACAAGTACGGGCGGGTTTGAAACCCGCCCGTACTTGTTATGACAATACATATTCAATGATCGAATGCATAATGTCAAGAAGCGATGAGAGTCGGCTGTCTTAAGCCGCCGTCAGCATGATGTACCAGGCTGCCTTTTTATATCTTTCAGATTGTTTTTAAGCCGTGAGAAGCTTAATTTTAGGCGCATGTATCACACACACCCTCATTCACCCAAAAGACACGGAGGTCTCACATGAAAAAGACTTTGACCGCCTTTTCTTCCCTTCTCGTGCTATTGCTCCTGTTCCATACCAGTGCCCAGGCATCGGTCAATCAATTTACCGGAACCTGGTTCAATACTGATCCAAACACCCGCGGGATAACAAAACTTGTGATTAACAACAACGGAGGTAAAGTCTCGCTGCATGCATGGGGCAAGTGCCACCCCAAGGATTGCGACTGGGGGAAAGTACCCGCCTTCCTTTTTGCTCCGAATGTCTCGCTTGAACTCATGAAAAATGCCAAAGCGCTGACCGCCATGTTTGAAAAAGGGTTCAGCCAGACGCTTGTCGTTGTCAAACCGGCAGGTAAAAATCGAATCAAGGCAGAAACGTTTACACGCTTTACCGACGGCAGCAACCGTTCAAACTATCATTCATCCTATACCTTCAAACGCATGCTCATCGCAACGCCGATACCGATTCCTCCACAGCCGATGCCCATGCCATTGCCGCAGCCCGGTCCTGCTGTTCAGGAAGACTGCGTATCATTCAACCCGAATACCGCAACTGTCAGAAAGATCGGTGGACGCTGGAAGGTTGTTGACGGCAACCACTGGATGTTCGATTTCGGCAGCAAGAAAAACGAAGCGTACAGGACACTTGAAATCATCAAGCATTACGGTATGAACCAGTCCTGTTTTGTCGGTCGTCCCGATCCTTCTTTCCAGTATATGCTGGTATCCGGCAAATCCCCCAAAGGAGCTCTTGGCGGTGAAGACTGTGTCAGTTTCAATCCCAATACGATCCAGGTAAAAGAGTTTAACGGACGCTGGAAAATAGTCGACGGCAGCCACTGGATGTTCGATTTCGGCAGCAAGAAAGCTGAAGCGGAAAAAGCCTATGCCATCATCAAGAAATACGGTTTTACACGCTCATGCTTCGTCGGCAGGCCTGACCCGTCCTTTGTCTACCTGAGAAAATAATTTCTCACCGGTAACGCACTCTTTCGAGGCTGCCTCGTTTTCACCGGGACAGCCTCTTTTTTTGCCTTCTTCATTTTGCAGCCACACTCATCATACAACCAGGCATCCCGGAGAAGCTCCCCTGTTATTGCGTTTTCTGAATATGTCACGATGCTTTATTTATTAAAGTACTTTACAGAGAAAGCAGCAAAAATCCGGCTTTCCGTCTGAAAACTTTATTTTTATATTTTTTCTCTACCTATCTCCACACTGAATCAAGGAACCTATGAGTACAGATAACGGCAACAAGAAAGAACTGTTATGGCAAAGCCGATTCTCCGAACCTTTTGACCGTGAGGCCCTGCTTTTTTCATCTTCTGTCGATGTTGATAAAATCCTCTACCAGGAAGACATCAAAGGCTCTATCGCTCACGTGACAATGCTCTCCGAAGAAGCCATCCTGCCTGTGGAAGAAGCGAGAATGATTATCGAAGGCCTTGAGGACATCGAACAGGAAATTGCTTCCGGAGCGCTTGTTCCCGACTGGGAAGAAGAAGACATCCATACGGTCATCGAAAACCGTCTCAAAGAGAAAATCGGCCCTCTTGCAGGCAAAATGCATTCGGGAAGAAGCAGGAACGACCAGGTTGCCACCGACACCCGGCTCTATTTAAAACGCATCATCAACGAACTGTCCAATGAGCTGGAAGCTCTGAAACAACTGCTTGTCGAAAAAGCTGAAAGCTATCGCCATACCGTTATTTTCGGTTACACACATCTTCAGCGTGCTCAGCCGATCTCTGCCGGTCATTACTATCTTGCATATTTCAACATGTTCAAGCGTGATAGCGAACGTCTGGAAGATCTCCTCAAAAGGGTCGATATATCTCCCCTTGGCGCAGCGGCTTTTGCCGGCAGTACCCTCCCCCTGAACGCAAAAAGAAGCAGGGAACTTCTTGGCTTCGGCGCTCTGTTTCACAACAGCATCGATGCCGTAAGCGACAGGGACATCATCATTGAATTTCTCTCTGCCTGCTCGGTAATCATGATGCACCTCTCTCGATTTTGCGAAGATATCATTCTCTGGAGCAGCACCGAGTTCAATTACCTCGAGATCAGCGATGCTTTTTCCACCGGCTCGTCAATCATGCCCCAGAAAAAAAACGCAGACATCGCAGAACTGGTGAGAGGTAAAACAGGAAGGGTTTATGGGGACCTTGTTGCCGTCCTGACCATGATGAAGGGTCTGCCCCTCTCCTATAACCGTGACATGCAGGAAGACAAACCTCCGCTCTTCGATGCTTCGAAAGCAACAGTTTCCAGCGTCAGGATATTTACAAAAATGCTTGCACATACGAAACTGAACGAAGAGCGGGTTGCCATGCTGACAGCTGAAGACCTGAGCCTCGCAACCGAAATAGCCGAATACCTGGTCAGAAAAGACCTGCCGTTCAGAGAAGCGCACAGGATAACGGGAAGCATCGTGAGCCATGCAATTACGAGCGGTACACCGCTGCCTTCTATCCCGCTGGAAACCTATAAAGGCTTTTCCGGCCTCTTCGAAAACGATATTTACGACGCACTAAAGCCCGAAGCAAGCGTCAATGCAAAGCGCTCACATGGAGGCACCTCGTTCGCTTCAGTTGATGAGCAGATAAGAGTTGCGAAGGAAATGATGAGGGATAGATGATAGTAACAAGTGACGAGTGACGAGAAAAACAGTGTGCAATCTCCTTTCTTGTTACTCGTTACTTGTCACTCATGAAACTACTTACCGTTCGCCTGCATGGCTCCGGCGTCGAGTGACTGTCTGCCCTTGAGGAGGCCGGCCATATCGGCGACAATGGATGCTGTCTGGTTCAGGAGAATGTCGGGCTCGTCTTCCTTGTTCCACTGGGCCTCGAATCCCTCGATCCGTTTCATCTCAGCCTTGAAATCGGGTTCAAAAAGAGAAATCGTCTCTTTCTTTCTGATACTCTTGAGAAGATTGAGGTCTTCCTGATAACGTGCATAGAGAGAATCCTGTCCGGAACGTAACCGGTGCCTGTTTTTCAGCAGCTCGATATCACCTGCCGTCAAAGAGAGCACTTCAGCGTGTTCGGCAGCGTTTATTTTGTCCCATTGCAGACTGCTTGGATAGGTATCTTCTCCAACCGTTTCGACATCGATAAAAGAAGGCAGTTCAATGTCGGGTGTGACCCCCTGGTTCTGTGTGCTCTCGCCTGATATCCTGTAGAACTTGGCAATGGTCAACTTGACCTGACCGAGATCCTCGTTCTTGTTCTTGTAGAAAAAGTTGAACGGCCTGTTGATTTTCAGGATGCTCTGCACTGTTCCCTTCCCGAATGTCCTGCCGCCAATAACAATACCTCTGCCGTAATCCTGTATTGCCGCCGCCAGTATTTCAGAAGCCGATGCGCTGTAGCGATTGACCAGAACAGCCAGAGGTCCATTGTAATAGACATCTGCTTCGTTGTCCTTGAGCACTGACACTCCGCCATGCGAGTTTCTGATCTGAACGACAGGCCCCTGGGGGATGAAAAGACCGGTCAGCTTTACTGCTTCCTCAAGGGCTCCTCCGCCATTGTTTCTCAGATCGAGGACAACACCCTCCACCTCTTCTTTTTTCAGTTCATCCAGTATTGTTCTGACATCCCTGCTGGTGCTTTTATAGTTGGGTTTCTTCCGTTTCTGACCCTCGAAATCCAGGTAAAACGCAGGGACCGTGATCACACCTATTTTGCGGCCGTTGACCGGTATGATCTCTTTTTTCGCTGACTGCTCCTCCAGCCTGACTTCATCCCTTACAATCTCGATGATCTTGGAAGGGCCTTTGTTTCCCTGACTGACAGGAAGAATCTTGAGTCGGACAATCGAGCCTTTCTTCCCCCTTATGAGCTTGACAACATCATTGATTCTCCATCCGACAATATCGACGATTTCACCGCTCCGGTTTTGTCCGACGCCGACGATGCGATCTCCCTTTTTCAACAACTCGCTTCTGAATGCAGGCCCGCCCGGTATAACCTCGTTCACAACAGTATATTCGTTCTCGGACTGCAGCTTGGCACCGATACCCTCGAGAGAACGGCTCATATCAATCTGGAAGTTCTCGTAATCCAGAGGAGAGAAATAGGCTGTATGAGGGTCGAATGATGTGGTCAAAGCATAATTGTATGCCCTGAAAGCATCTTCAGGAGTCTGCTGCTCGAGCAACGAGAGCCGGTTTTTGTAACGTTTGACAAGAACTTCCCGCAGGCTTTCATCAGGCTCCTCACCGGAATGTCTCAGGTTGAGAAGCTGATACTTGGCCTCTTTTCGCCATTGATCACGAAGCTCATCGTCACTCAGGGGCCATGGAGAGTCTTTCCGGTTGAGATCGTAGGTCTCTTCAAGACTGAAATTGAACGTCGCCGTATCGAGAAGATCGATCATAAAGCGCATTTTCTTTTCAGCCTGCTGCAGAAAACTTGAATAAATTTTGAAACCTGCATCTGCTTTTCCTTGCAGAAACTCGTTGTCAAGAGCCTTGCCATAGGCCGACCTGAAAGCCTTGATTTGAGAGCCCTTAAAGTATGTCCGGTTTTCATCGAGCTGATCCAGAAGCCTTGTAAGGACTTCCTGCGAGAGTGAATCATTGACGGCAACCTTCCTGAAATGATACTGCATCAGATAACGGCCAAGATATCGCTCCGCCTCCTCCTGTACAGACGTTGGAGTGAACAGTGTATCTGCCTTTGCGGCAACGGCTGTTTTGTTTTGAACTTCGGTACTGAAGCACAGAAAAACAAGCAGCGGAACAGCTGCCCGGAAGAGAGAAATAGTGAAGCGTCTCGGCATGAAAAACAATCCCGTCATTAAAGAGAAACACGTCTTGATTGAGATACCAAATATATTATATTTATGGCCACAATAACCCGGTTACATCATTTTTTTCAGCAATCCTCACATTTAAAATCCAACCACAGAGAACTTCCCGATGCAGAAACAACATATCAGCTATAAAGAACTTGGCCTTGTCAACAGCAGAAACCTTTTTGCCGACGCCGTAAAAGGGGGCTATGCCATCCCCGCCTATAACTTCAACAATCTCGAACAGTTGCAGGCAATCGTCATGGCCTGTGTCGAAACAGCTTCTCCGGTCATTCTCCAGGTTTCGAAAGGTGCACGAAAATATGCAAACCAGACACTGCTCCGGCATCTTGCAAATGGCGCTGTCGAATATGCTGAAGAACTGGGCAAATCGATTCCGATCGTCCTGCACCTCGATCATGGAGACACCTTTGAAACCTGTAAGGACTGTATCGAAACAGGTTTTTCATCGGTTATGATCGACGGTTCCCACCTCAGCTACGATGAAAACGTCGCTTTAACAAGCAGGGTTGTAGAATATGCTCATCAGCATGACGTTACCGTTGAGGGAGAACTGGGTGTGCTTGCAGGTGTGGAAGACGAAGTCGCATCCGAAACACATACATACACACAACCGGAAGAGGTTGAGGATTTCGTGACCAAAACCGGTGTCGACAGTCTTGCAATTGCTATTGGAACATCCCATGGCGCTTATAAGTTCAAGCCGGGTGAAGACCCGAAAATCCGGCTCGATATCCTTTCTGAAATTGAAAAGCGCATACCCGGCTTTCCCATCGTGCTGCATGGCTCCTCCTCAGTCCCGCAGGATCTGGTAGCCATAATAAACGCTCACGGAGGCAAGCTCAAGGACGCTATCGGTATCGGTGAAGACCAGTTGCGGGAAGCCGCAAAATCGGCTGTCTGCAAAATCAACATCGATTCTGACGGCAGGCTGGCAATGACTGCGGCAATCCGCAAAGTACTTGCAGAAAAACCTGAAGAGTTCGATCCCAGAAAATATCTCGGCCCTGCAAGAGAGTCGCTCAAAGAACTCTACAAACACAAAATACTCAGCGTCCTCGGCTCGAACGACAAGGCATAACAAACAGGATTCAAACAAAAAAGGCCGTCAGAAAAGCGGCCTTTTTTGTTACACCGACTGCCCATAACATCTCATCATCGCCATCCTCCCCCTTTGAGTAAAAATCTCCAGTTGGCAGTTCACAGTTATCAGTATGAAATACTGTATTCTTTCTCCCGATCATCAGCTTCCGACCTGCCGTTGACAACCAAAGGGGGTTCCGCCTAGCAGCAACCCCGCCGACCGCCTACTGAAAACTGCCGACTACTTTCCCCTCCTTACTCCTGCGAACGAAGTGAGCTACTCCTGGCTCCCTGCCCCTCTTCCCAACTACCTCCCCAGCCAGTTCTGAGCAGCATAGCTCATTACGCCCATGCCGGTCAGAATGGCGCGTTCATCCGGATCAAATCTTGGTGAGTGAAGAGTATCACCCCGCTCCTCATTCCCCCTGCTGGTTCCCAGCAGAATGAACGTTCCGGGACAATGCTGCAGGTAGTAGGCAAAATCTTCTGCAGTCATGAGCAACTCACACTCCCTGACCCCCGTATCGCCAAGATAGGCAAGAGCTGCAGAATGGACTGCGCGTGTCGTCAGAGGATCGTTGTACAAAACAGGATAACCATGAACGATATCGAGTTCAGCCTCTACGCCAAGTCCCCTTGCCGTATGCTGAATCGTCTGTATCAGCCGCTCATGCATCTTGTCGCGCAACGCTTCGTTCAAAGTTCGAAGTGTGCCCGACATCGATACCGTACCAGGTATGATGTTTGTTGCATTGCCGCCGCTGATCGAGCTGATCGACACTACGGCCGGTTCATAGGGTGATGCCACCCTGCTCACAAGATGCTGGAGCGCGGTGATGATATGAGCGGCAGCAAGAATCGGGTCTGCGGTCTTATGCGGAGAAGAAGCATGACCTCCTTCACCATGCACCTTGATATACAGCTCATCTGCCGCCGCCATCAGGCTCCCTTCACGTATGGCAACCTTTCCCGTTTCAAGATATGGGAAACAGTGTATTCCGAAAAAAGCAGACGGATGGTAAGCCTCAAACAGTCCGGCATCGATCAGAGGCTTTGCCCCTCCGGGCGCCTTTTCTTCTGACGGCTGGAACACGAAAAGCACATCACCGGAAAGTTCATCTTTCATACCGGAAAGAACCTTTGCAGTCCCGAGAACAATAGCTGTGTGCATATCATGACCGCAGGCGTGCATAACCCCTTTTTCAACGGAACAGAAATCGTGAGTAATTGCTTCTTCAAGAGGCAATGCATCGATATCGGCACGCAACCCTACAAGGCCTTTGTCTCCTGTTCCGCCGCCGCCTTCCAGAAGGGCAACGACTCCGGTTTCAAGAAAATCGTGTTCGATCTTCAAACCAAGCCCAAGCAAATACTCTCTGACAAGGGCTGTTGTTCGAAACTCCTGCATGGAAAGCTCGGGATGACGATGAATATCTCTGCGTATGTCTACAATCTCAGGATAGAGGGACTCAACACTGTTCCTGATTTTTTCAATAACTCGGGTTTGATGTGACATCTAGGTAGGGTAGGATTGAACAGAAAAAAAGGCCTTCACCAGACTCCGTGACATAGGTCACATGTCGATATAACGCATGAATTCCAGGGCTTTTTCACGAAGCTCGTCAACACCGTCACCGGCTGTCGGTCTGGCGTAACGGATATAGTAGCCGTATTTTTCAAGATTTTTCACAAGCCTGTAGACATCCCCTGAGTGAAGCCTGAAGGTCATGACCATCATCTGGTCTCCCGGTTCTGGTTCCGTAATGCCAAAACTGAGAACAGTTGCATCATTTTTTTCGATCACGCCGACAATCTCGGATACGTTCACACCGAGAGCCGGAGCTTCGAGTTCAAGTGTCACTCCCCCTTCGGAAACATGAAATATCCTGCCTATTGCACGTATCGCCTCTGTTTTCGACAACATTCCCCGGAATACACCGTCTTTTGAGACGACACAAAGATAATCCGGATCAGAAATCCCGGCAAACCGGCCAAAAACATCCATAATATGTTCTTCCGGATCCGCGATATGGCACTCTTGTAAAGGAAGTGACTGCAATGCCATTTCCCTGCCCTCTCCGACTTCGGACGCCATGGCTTCCCTGAGAGAGCTGATATGTATCAAACCCTGAAAATTCTCATCCTTGAGAACCGGTGCAAGATCGAGTCCCAGTTCCTCGAATTGAGCCAGGGTTGAAGCGGCCGGTTCTGAGGTCTGAAAAAATGGATAGTCACTATCTACGTATTTCTCAACAATACTCATCGTGAAAAAGTCAAGGGTCGAGAGTAAAAAACAAATCCGGCAGACAACTGCAATTTATCATGACAGGCAATCCACTGCAATGCTTTATTCAGCACTCTAAACAATCCCGGTCGAGGGAAAATTCCTATGGCTCGATTTTGGATACCCGACGTTCATGACGTCCGCCTTCAAACGCGGCAGCAAACCAGTTTTCAAGGCTTTTCTTTATCGTTTCAGGATCACTGTACCGAGCGGGAAAACAGAGAACATTGGCATTGTTGTGCTGCCTTGCAAGGCCGGCAATTTCCGGATTGAACGCAAGTGCGGCCCGTATACCCTTCACCTTGTTGGCCACGATCGATACACCTACACCGCTGCCGCAGAGCAGCACACCCTGATCAGCCTCTCCACAGGCAACAGATTCGGCAACCTTATGGGCATAATCAGGATAGTCAACAGACTCATCCGAATACGGACCCATATCATTGACTTCGTGTCCATGCTGATCCAGCCATGAATACACGACCTTTTTCAGTTCATAACCCGCGTGATCGCTACCGATAGCTATTTTCATAATCCGTTAACGTTGAACTTGCTGATTGATTTTTTCTTTGATGCCTGGGCAAGGAAAATGTCCTGGCTGTTCACCTCGGGCCGGTCGTTCCTGATTCTCTGATAGGACCCGTCGGACAGCATCTGCCATGCTTTGACGTTATCACTGATAATGAGCTCGAGATCGGATTTGACGACGTCGATCAGTTCAGGATCCATAACAGGAAAGAGAGCTTCAACCCTGTGGTCAAGGTTCCTTGGCATGATATCCGCGCTTCCGAGGTAAATTTCATCCATGCCGCCGTTCCGAAAATAATAAGCCCTGCTGTGTTCTAAAAATCTTCCGATAACGCTCCTGACCCGGATATTGTCGCTGACACCTTCGATTCCGGGAACAAGACAACATATTCCCCTGATTATCAGGTCGATAGAGACCCCTTCGCATGAAGCCCTGTACAGCGCCTTTATGGTTTTCTTGTCGACAAGAGCGTTCATTTTCATGATAATCCGCCCCTTCCCTTCCTTTTTATGCCATTCAACTTCGCGATCGATCATGGAAATGATACGTTTGCGGGTGTTGACGGGTGAAACGATCAGCTTGCGGTATGTCGTATGTTTCGAGTATCCGGTCAAGGCATTGAACAATTCCGAAACATCGTTGGCAAGCTGCTCATTCCCTGTGAGGTAACTGTAATCCGTATAGATTTTTGCCGTGAACGGATTGTAGTTTCCGGTACCCAGATGCAGATACCTCCTCAGTTTGTCATGCTCCCTGCGGACAATCAGGGTCAGTTTCGCGTGCGTCTTGAGCCCCACCAGTCCATAGACCACATGCGCACCGACATCTTCCAGGGCGCGTGCCCATCCGATATTGTTTTCTTCATCGAAACGGGCTTTAAGCTCGACAAGAACGGCAACCTGTTTTCCCTGCTCAACCGCGTTCATCAACGCTTCGACGATCGGCGAGTTTTTCCCCACACGATAAAGCGTCTGTTTGATGGAAAGAACCTGCGGATCGTTTGCCGCCTGGGTAACAAGATCCACGATCGGCTGAAATGAATCATATGGATGGTACAGCAGCTGATCGCCCTGGCGAATTGCGCTGAACACATCGCCTCCGACCTTCTTTTCGATCGGATTGTGGGGCGCAAAGGGCTCGTCTTTGTGCTCCGGCATTTCAATGCTCATCATTTCCATGAGATCGCTTGCACCCAGAGCGCCCGAAATCTCATAGAGACACGCAGGATTGATTTCGAGGTTCTTGATCAGGATATTCCTTACCGCCTCGGGCATGGCAGGCATAACATCCAGGCGAACCACCTTTCCATATCTCCTGGAACGTATACCCTGTTCAATGGTCTCGAGCAGATCGCCCGCCTCATCTTCCTCGATCTCGATATCAGCATCCCTTATGACCCTGAACGGATGACACTGCACCACTCTCATTTGCGGAAAAAGCTGTTCGAGATTGTTCTGGATAAGATCTTCCAGCCAGAGCAGCCTGATCCGTTCATCTCCGAAGTCCAGCCCGTCGATCTGGTCGAGGCGCACAAGCCTCGGCAGAACAACCGGAACTTTTAGCCGCGCAAACTTCAGAACATGCGTCTCAAGATCCTCCAGTTGTACGGCAAGATTAAGGGACAGATTTGAAACAAAAGGGAACGGGTGACCGGGATCGACGGCAAGAGGTGTCAGAACAGGAAATATCTCGCTCCTGAAATGATCATGGAGAACTTCTTTTTGCGCTTCACCGAGATTGCGGTATTCAACAAAATCGATCCCCTGTTCTGCAAGTTTCGGGCAGATGTCGTTATAAAAACAATCGTTCCTCTGCCGGAACTGCTCGAGAACCCTTTCGCGGATTATTTCTATCTGTTCCATGGGCGTAAGCCCGTCCACAGAGCGATCCTGAACACCCGCCTCGTACTGGTCCTGAAGGCCTGCAACCCGGATCATGAAAAATTCATCGAGATTCGAGCTGAAAATCGATATGAACTTGACTCTTTCAAGGAGCGGATGAGCACCCGGGCACAAAGCCTCATCGAGCACCCTCTGGTTGAATGACACCCAGCTCAGTTCCCGGTTCACATAATAGGCCGGATTTTCAAGTTCAGTGGAAATTCCCGCCGTTTGAGGAGAATCGGCTTGATCGCTCATTATGAATACAGTCAACGTTGATTGAATCGTAAAATCTCTTTTTCAGTTACCACACAATGGAGCATTTCATCCCAGGGATCATTCGGGAGATTGTCGAGCAATTGAAAAGAAAACACCGGCGCAATGAGAAAAGGCAACTCCCCTTTGCCGCGAAGCCCTGAAATGAAACGGTCATAATACCCTCTGCCATAGCCGAGACGGCTGCCCTTGCGGTCCACTGCGACAGCAGGAATAACCATAACGTCGGGATGAACAGGGTCGTCGTCAAAAAAAACGGCAGGCTCACGCTGCCCGAAAGCACCCCTTACAAGAGCATCACCTTCACAATACGGGGCGGCATACATATCGCCCTTCGTCGTATAAGGAACCAGAAGCTTTACGTCTCCTTTCGAGCAAAGGCGGGTTATCAATGGTCCGGTATCGACTTCACGCCTCTCGCTCATTGCAAGATACAGCATGATGCTCCCGGCACGGCGGATTTCGGGTAACCCGAAAAGTTTCTCACCGATACCGGCGCTCTTCATCCGCCATGCCTCAACATCCATGGACGCACGGATGCTTTTCACATCGCTTCGGATCGCGTTCTTGACACTCTTGTCACCGTGTGAAATACCTCATTCCTCCGTTCGGAACTGCGACAAATAAGTCCCCCGAGTCTTTATACGCCACGCCAAAGTGTGCAAGATACGAAAATCATATGTCGTTTACCTCATCATCATGGAACCGTGACATTTCATTCGTCACCGACATCTGCAGCCACAGAACAATTCCCGCCTGAGAAAAGACGAACGCTGCGGCAGCGGCACGATGATCGGACCCTATATTTTTTCCTACATTTCCCCTACCGGAAAAACAGTTGACGCACAATCCATAGATATTCATGAAACAAACCATACCTGCATCATCACTGAAACCGTCATCACTCTACTGTGTCGGTAAAAACTACCAGCTCCATGCAGAAGAAATGCAGCAGTGGGAACCCCGGAACCGCGAACATAACGCCAAACAGGAGAAAGAGAACGAACCGCTCATTTTCCTCAAGCCCCCCACATCCCTCTCCCGGAACGGCACAACATCGATCCCGTTATTCCGCGGCAACCCCGTTTCAGAAAATATGCATTACGAAGCCGAACTGATCGTGCTCATCGGAAAGGATGCCGAAAATGTTTCGGAACAGGATGCCATGACCTTTGTGGCAGGATACGGGATCGGACTCGATATGACGCTTCGTGATGTACAGATAGATGCCAAGAGAAAAGGTGAACCATGGCTGAAATGCAAAGGATTTAAAAACAGCGCGCTGGTTTCCGACCTGGTTCCCGCCGAAGCTGTTCCTGATCCTGGTGTGCTTCTGTTCGAGCTTACCAGGAACGGCGCCGTCGTACAGAAAGGAGAAGCGAAAAAAATGCTGTTCAGCATACCTGTACTGATCTCCTATTTGTCGTATATTTACGGGTTGCAGGCGGGTGACCTGCTGTTTACAGGTACACCGGAGGGTGTAGGAAAAGTAAGCCCCGGCGACAGACTGTATGCAGAACTGCACCTTGAAAATGCCCGCGATTCAGGACCGCTAACCACTCTCGAAGCTTTCGTAGAAAGCTGACCATCAAATATCCGGACAGAAACATGGCTATCATTTTCCACAACGCACGACTTGTAAACCCGGCACAGAACCTTGAACAAGAAGGCTCCATCAGGGTTTCCGACTCAGGTGTGATCGACGTGATCACTTTCGGCGGCAAAACCATAGCTCCGGACGACAATGATCGTGTTATCGATATGAGCGGCAAGGTCATCTCCTCGGGACTGTTCGACATGCACTGCCATTTCAGGGAACCGGGACAGGAATACAAGGAAACCCTTGAAACAGGCTCCAGGGCGGCAATCGCCGGAGGATTCACGGGAGTTGCCGTCATGCCGAACACAAAACCGGTCATTGACAGCCCTCTCGGCGCTGCCTTCATACGCCATACTGCAAAAGACCTTCCCGTCGACATAGAAATCGTCGCAGCCATGACTGAAGGAAGTGCCGGTGAAAAACTTTCGCCCTACGGAAAATTGTGCTCTTACGGCATACAGGCCATCTCCGATGACGGAACCGCCGTACAGAGCAGCCGAATGATGCGGCTGGTTTTCGAGTATGCCGCCAGCTTTGAACTGCTTGTTGTCCAGCATTGTGAGGATACCTCGCTGTCTTCCGGCGGGATCATGAATGAGGGGCGGTTCTCAGGACTTCTCGGACTCAAAGGAATTCCCGATGTCGCAGAAACCATCACACTTGCACGCGACCTGAACCTGATGGACTACCTGCAACAGCACAAACTCAATCCGCCCGTCGGTTCGCCCAAATACCATGTCGCACATATCAGTACCAAAGGTGCGCTTGACCTGGTACGCCGAGCAAAAACAAAAGGCATGCAGGTAACCTGCGAAATAACCCCGCACCACTTTACCTTGACCGAAAAAGAGCTTTATGAAGCAGAGGACAAGGGTAACTATATCATGAAACCGCCGCTCTGCAGCGAAGAGAACAGGAATGCCCTTCTCGAAGCACTTGCGGATGGAACTATCGATGCAATTGCCTGTGACCATGCACCTCATGCCCGACACGAAAAAGAGTGCCCGCCCGACCAGGCTTCATTCGGTATTATCGGCCTCGAAACATCTGTCGGGCTCACGTTTTCCGAGCTGGTTCACACAGGAATAATCTCACTCTACAGAGCTATAGAACTGCTTTCGTCAAATCCAAGAAAAATCATGGGCCTCTCCCCCGTCCTCTTTGAACCGGGAAGCCCCGCAAACTTCACGTTCATCGATCCTGATGAGACCTGGACCTTCAGTGATGAAAACATACGTTCAAAATCCAGAAACACGCCGTTCATCAACCGGACCATGAAAGGACGGGCTTTGGGCATTTATCACAATGGTGTGCTGCACGGACTGGAGTAGAGCTCAATGGTATTTCCAGTGACCGGGAATCCAGCGTCCTCGGCGGTTGTAATGACCCGGCACCCGCACTCGATGAGGCTTGTGAGGACCAACATACTTCCAGTGGCCCGGAACAATCACACCCGAAGGAGCGACATGGCGCTCCACCCACACGAAGTGAGGCCCCGGACTTGCAGGCCTTGTCACCACACCAGACTGCCCCTATCCAGAAAAAACTCGACATAAACGTCAAAAAACAGCCTCGCGCGCTCAAGACTCGAGCTCAATTCTGAATCTTTTTCCAAGTACGGCTGCCGCGCGTGACAGAGTCGTGAGGGTCAGGCTTGTATCGTTTTCATCGAGTAAACGGTTCAGAGCAGACCTGCTGGTATGCATTTTCTTTGCCATGGCCGACTTTGTCAGCTTTTGTGTTTTCATTTCCTGATCTATTTGCCAGGCTATCACACGCTTGATGGCTACAGCAGTCGTTTCATCGAGAATCGCTTCTTCTTCGAGAAAGTCGTCGAAGCTGCTGCCAATATTTTTCTTGTCCATCATGTACTCCTCATTCTGTTTATCGCCAATTTCAAATCGTGCTTTGGAGTTGCTTGCGATTTTTTAATAAAACCATGCAACAAAACGATCATATCACCAGATAATGTGAACAATACACGCGCAATCCTTGATTGCAGATGTATTCGTATTTCCCATAAGTCCTTTTCCATTTTGCGCACTAACGGCATCCCAAGAGGCCAGCCATACTGTACCGTCTTGATATCTTCACCGATTTTTTTTCGATCGGTTGCCGGTAATTCACACAACCACTCCCGCACAGGCTCTGTGCCACTGTCGGTTTTATAGAAACGAACGTCAAGTTTAGGTTTATCCATGCACCAATGTACCAGAATAAGTACACAATAGCAAGAAGGCGAAAAGAAGAAAAAGTGGGAGAAGAAACCGGGAAATCATCAACCCTTCATGTACTGCACCAGGCTGAACCACATGTTTTCATCGGAAATAATCCTGTCAACGGATAATCCCGCACGGTCTGCAATTTGAGCTATATCGACTTCATCAAACTTGTGCGAGTTTTCTGTGTGGATCATCTCTCCTTTCCTGAGAAATAAATCGTCCTTGACGTATGGTGTTTTGACACGCATATCCTCAATGGCCATAAGATGCATCTCTATACGTCGTTCTTCCTGATTGTAGAACGCCCTGTGTTCAAAGTCATCAGGGTCAAAATCAGCGTCAATAAGCCTGTTTACAACATTGAGGATATTTTTATTGAAGCGTGCTGTAACGCCGCCATCGTCGTTATATGCCCTTTCGAGAATCTCTGTATCCTTTATCCGGTCGAACCCTATCAGAAAGCTGTCTCCCGAAGACATCGTTTCCCCCAGATTCCTGACAAAAACCATCGCATCATCCCTATCCAGATTGCCTATCGTACTGCCCAGAAAACAGTACAATTTCTGTCTGGCACCGGTTACAAGGTGCATCTGTTGAAAATAATCACCAACTATACCACTGATCTGAAGCCCGGGAAAAAGACATGTCAGTTCCCTGATCGAGGCATCGAGTGCAGGACGACTGATATCAACCGCCACATATCGCATACCAGATAACCGGTCGTTCGGGATCTTTTCCAGAAGCAGTGTGATCTTGCTGTGATCGCCGCTACCGAGTTCAATGATATCAAGTTCCGCACAATCAGTCAGTGAACACAGGGGCAAATCCCGAAGAATGGCTTTTTCGGTGCGGGAAGGGTAATACTCTTCGAGAGCTGTGATTCTTTCGAAAAGAACAGACCCCTCTTTGTCATAAAAGTATTTGCTCGACAGGCGTTTTGGACGGCAAGACAATCCCTCGACTATCTCCTCAACAACTGTATCAATTCCTATTTCCGGAAGGCAATTAACGATTCTGGCAGAACCGTATTCGGACACCTCTCTTTTGGTATAATCCATTTATACGCCTTGCGGCTCACCTGTTTCGTAAGGATTAGCCGGGTCATTACTCCATTCGAACCAGCCACCGTCATAGACCGATACCCTTGGCCAGCCCAACAACAGAGCGTTAAACCATGCTTCACTACCCCGCCATCCTGTTCCGCAATAAAACGCCAGATGCTTTTCAGGAACAATACCTGACCGATTCCATATTTCAGCGATCTCATGATATTCGCGCGTTGTGTGATCAAGGTTGCGGTAATTCTCCATGTGATAGGCGTCACTGCCGCAATTCGCAAAAACCGCACCTGGAATCCGGCCTTTTTTCCTGATGTAATTGTAGCCACTTACCTCTCCGATATATTCAGGATAGCTTCTGACGCATACCAGATCAGCGTCTTCGGCCTGGAGCATCGTTTTTGCTTCAGGCGTATCGACGGCAAGTTCCGGCCTTGACGGTATCTGTGCCCCAAAGGAAGGAACCGGTTTTTTGACAACATCTTCCCTGCTGATCTCAAATCCGGCATTTTCCCAGGAACGATACCCGCCGTTGAGAACGCGAACATCCTTTACGCCGGCATACATCATGATGAAAGCGAGCCTTATGGCGCCTATATGCCCTGCTGCACTTCCAGGAAAATCATCCGCATTGTCAGGATGCATGAACTTGCCGTATACAACGACCGTTGTGTCCGCTGTGATGCCATGCTGTTCAAAAGATACCGCCAGTTCACCCGGACTCCGCCTGTTCCATGTATCAGGTGATTCAAGGACGAGCGTATCCATATCGATGGCACCTGGGATATGACCGCTGAGATAGGCATCGCGATTCCGGTAGTGGGCATGACACACAAGAAACCTGTCGTTGCCATACTCCCCGGGATCATCTCCATGAACAAGAACGTTAACCCAGTCCGGAGATACCAGTTGTCGATAGTTAGCCATTTTTTCCATTGGCATTGATGCATCAGCCGACCATTCCTGAATAAAGCGGTTATAGACCGTGATATCAGCAAAACCTGCTTTTCTGAACCTTTCAGCTGTCTGCATACTCTGTTCTGCCGTATAGCCGTAGACAACTACAGAATTGCCCCTTCTGATGTTTTTGAAGGCAATGATGTCATCCCATTCGGGATACCCGAGCCATTTATACGGCAAAGTTCTTGCTCCTTTAATATGCCCGCCGCGCGATTCGTTCTGCATAGGCCATCCGTTGTATGCATCGATGGAACGAGTATCGATTATCGTCAAATCATCACGTCCAAGCATGGAGGACAAAGCTTGTGTCGAAACCTCTTTGATTTCGTTCATGGCAGCATTGGTATTGTTTATCTGAAACCGGGCATGCTCTCAACCGGCAATTTAAAACTTACCTAAACCGAGTGTCCCGACTTTTCGGGATGTTCTATAAAGGTATAGCTATAAAATACAATCTTTTATACTGTTCAACAGGTGTGATTATTCATCACCTTCCGGGAGCAGGAAAAACCGATGAAGAACCGCATTTGTTAAAATCCATCGGGATTGTCGATCAATCCAGGGCTTCATAACGAAATCTCATTCCGGACAGATTCCGTTTTTAACGATCCATGCATTTTTTTACTGACATTCTGTTCGAACTCAGTCAAGTATCGACACAATCATTACGAACTCATTATAGCACCATTTATACATCATTATGGATTTATTTTGAAACCATTACGATACCATACTACCCCGATCAGCTATAACTTCACCAGAAGCCCCCCTTCTCAGAGCATCAGCACTAACTCAGAACCATATCGATACTATAACAGTTCTGTTCTGATCCTTATTCAGCATTTTTTCAACACCATTATTTCTGATCCGATCTCCTTGTAAACGTCAATATGACCGGACATCATCGGGACGCTTCAGAAGAACAACCCTGCTAAATAGGAACTATTCGTATTTATATGATATATTGTGTAGAAGATGCTGTCACTATTCAAAAACTGACACACTTGTTTGCCTGGCTGTTTATTTACAACTGTATCAGAACGAACAAGAAAAGGAGGAGAAGAATATGAATGAAAAAAGCAAATGCCCGGTTACCGGGCACGCCACTGCCACCGGAACATCGAATCGTGACTGGTGGCCGAACCAGCTCAATCTTGACATGCTTCATCAGCACTCATTCCTGAGCAATCCCCTTGATGAATCGTTCCGCTATGCCGAAGCGTTCAAAACGCTTGACCTTCATGCCCTTAAAAAAGATCTATTCGCACTGATGACCGATTCACAGGAATGGTGGCCGGCTGACTACGGCCATTACGGCGGCCTTTTTATACGAATGGCATGGCACAGCGCAGGCACCTATCGTACAGGTGACGGACGAGGCGGGGGCGGTACAGGCAATCAGCGCTTTGCACCGCTCAACAGCTGGCCCGACAATGCTAATCTCGACAAGGCCCGCCGGCTTCTCTGGCCTGTCAAGCAAAAATACGGACAAAAAATTTCCTGGGCCGACCTCATGATCCTTGCCGGCAACTGTGCCCTGGAATCGATGGGTTTTAAAACTTTCGGATTTGGCGGCGGACGCATCGACATCTGGGAACCGGAAGAAGACATCTACTGGGGCAGGGAGGTCAAGTGGCTTGGTAATAACCGGTATACAGGAGAACGCGACCTTGATAATCCCCTTGCCGCAGTACAGATGGGCCTGATATACGTCAACCCTGAAGGGCCTGATGGCAAGCCGGACCCTGTAGCCGCAGGCAGGGACATTCGTGAGACGTTTGCACGCATGGCTATGAATGACGAAGAGACCGTTGCACTCACGGCTGGTGGACACACCTTCGGAAAATGTCACGGTGCAGGTGATCCGGAGCTTTTGGGCCCGGAGCCCGAAGCAGCCGGAATCGAGGAACAGGGGCTCGGCTGGAAAAGCGTTTATGGCAGCGGCAAAGGTGACGAGACCATGACCAGCGGACTGGAAGGAGCATGGACACCCGACCCGATTCATTGGGATATGGGTTATCTCGGTATGCTCTTCAAATACGAGTGGGAACTGACCAAAAGCCCTGCCGGAGCATGGCAGTGGAAGCCGAAAGATGTAGCCGAAGAAGATCTCGCACCGGCTGCCCACGATCCTTCGAAACGTGTGCCGACCATGATGACAACTGCTGATCTGGCGATGCGTATGGATCCAATCTACGGACCGATTGCACGGCGATACTACGAACACCCTGACCAGTTCGCTGATGCGTTCGCCCGTGCATGGTTCAAGCTGACACATCGTGACATGGGTCCGAAATCACGGTATCTCGGAGCAGAAGTCCCGAAAGAGGATTTGATCTGGCAGGACCCTGTACCGGAAGTCGATCATGAGCTGATTGACCGGAACGACGTTGCAGAACTCAAGAAACGCTTGCTTGCCTCCGGTCTCTCGATCCCGGAACTTGTCTCGACGGCATGGGCTTCGGCATCGACTTTCCGCGGTTCAGACAAGCGCGGAGGAGCAAACGGGGCACGTATCCGGCTTTCACCACAGAAAGACTGGCCGGTCAATCAACCGGAACAGCGTCAGGGAGTACTTGACAAACTCGAGGAAGTCCGAAAAACATTCAATGCCGAACAAACTGGAGGAAAAAAAGTTTCACTTGCCGATCTGATCGTCCTTGGCGGATGTGCTGCAATAGAGAAAGCTGCAAAAAACGCCGGTCACTATGTGACCGTTCCGTTCACGCCGGGCCGTACTGACGCTTCAGAGGAGCAGACCGATGCAGAGTCATTTTCAGTTCTCGAACCTTTAGCCGACGGATTTCGCAACTATATCAAAACAAGATACAGCGTCTCTGCTGAGGAAATGCTGGTTGACCGTTCTCAGTTGCTGACCCTTACCGCACCCGAAATGACGGTACTTGTCGGCGGTCTGCGTGTTTTGAACGTCAATTTCGAACAATCGCCGCATGGTGTTTTTACCGAACGGCCGGAAACCCTTTCGAATGACTTCTTCGTCAATCTCCTCGATATGGGCACGGAATGGAAACCTGTCTCGAAAGAACATGACATTTTTCATGGCTACGATCGCAAAACAGGAGAATCCAGATGGAGTGCCACGCGTGTCGATCTTGTTTTCGGATCGAATTCGCGTCTCCGGGCCATTGCAGAGGTTTACGGAAGCAGGGATGCGCAGAACAAGTTCCTGAATGACTTTATTGCGGCATGGAACAAGGTCATGAATCTTGACCGATTCGATCTTACCTGACCTTTATTTCGTCCATCCCTGCAGGCAGAGGCCCGCACCATCTATCGTTCCTGCGGACCTCTGCCCACTATTCCATCAGTCACTGTGCATTCTGCCCTTCGGCAACCCACAACCAATCCCATCAACTCCCTGAAACTTTCCGGACTGCATCTCACACAACCCCCGATCCGTTACAACAAACCGCCCGTCAGGCACCATAAAACAATCACATCAACATCATATCGATATCCTTATGATATCATATTGATATCACAACACATCATCCCCGTTTTGCCGTCCTGATTTTTCAGCGCCACACTCTTGCTCATGGATGCATTTATTTGTACATTAGTCTTCCATTTTTCACGGGGGAACCCGAACGAAAGCACAATAAAGAAACAGTCATCAGGTTATTATGGCCAAGAAACAAACATTCGGTGATAAAGCATCCAGGAAAGGAGGCAGCGACTTCAAGGTTGCCAAACTTGTTTATTCGGTAAAATCCGACAAAACACAAGCCTGGAAATTCATGGAAAAAAATGTTCGCATCCCCAGCGGAGAAAACGAACAGAAAATTCTCAGCGAATTCATCAGCAAAGCGACAAACTGAGCTTTTAGGTTATATTCAATCAGAAAGCCGTGGTTTGACACGGCTTTCTGCGTTTACTTCACGAACACAACTCACTTCCTGCTGTTGAGTGCCTGCACATCAAGCACTCAGGGAGACTGAAACTGCAAACCGACAGAATATGCCATCTGAAGAATGGTTCGCGAAATGGTTCGATCATCCTCTCTACCTGAAGATATACAGCCACAGGGATGAAGTTGAAGCAAAAACCTGCATCGACAGCATACTTCGCGAAACAGGTCTGGAACATGAAAAAAACAGCCCGAGAAAAGCTCTCGACATTGCATGTGGTGCGGGACGGCATGCAATGGAACTGGCGAGCCGGGGATTCATTACGACAGCAAATGATCTTTCACCCTATCTGATCGACCGTGCAAAAGAAAAGGCCAGGGATATAAATGTTGCCGTCTCGTGTTCGCTGTCAGACATGCGTGATCTGACTGCTGAAAACGAGTTTGACCTTGTCGTACAGCTTTTTTCGAGTTTTGGATATTTTGAAACAACAAATGAGGACGAACGGGTTATCGGCAATATCTATCGCTCGCTTGTTTCCGGTGGATGGTATATCCTGGACCTGATCAATCCCGTACACCTGGAACAGTCACTTATCCCCTCTTCGACAAAAGCGATCGATGACCTGAAGGTGGTTGAAAAAAGACGAATTGAACATCAAAGGGTCATCAAGGAGATCACCATATCCTCTCCTGAAGAAACCATGTACTTCGAAGAATCGGTCATGCTCTACGACCGTGACTCGATCGAAATACTGCTTGAAAAATCAGGATTTACCGTCACAGCCATTCATGGCGATTACGAAGGACACCCGTTTGAAAGTTCTCATTCACCCAGAATGATTTTTTTCGCAAGAAAAGGGGAATCGTGAATCGCGAATAGGAAGAAGATAGTTTACTTCAACATTAGATCACGCAGGTTCTTAATGCCGGTGTTTCCGGCTTTCATGAGAAGCATCTGGAAAAGCTGTGCCGTCAGATAGGCATCTCCGGCAGCTGTATGTCGATCATGGAGACGTATACCGTACCTTTCCAACAGATTATCAAGCCGGTATTCCCCGCTTTTGTGGGCAAGATTGTAGTACGGTCCTTTTTCCAGCCTTTTGGCAAGGCTTGCCGTATCGATAACCTGATTGAAGAGTTCCAGCTTGTATCGCTTGCGAAGGATACGGTTGATCATGGCAACATCGTAATCGGCGTGCTGTGCAACCAGAACTCCGTCTCCAGTGTAGGCAAGAAAACTTATGAGTGCATCCTCCTCTTCAGATCCTTCATGAAGATCTTTCAAAAGGAGCCCATGAGTAGTAACAGCGTCACTGTCACCAACGCTGTCGCGTCGTATCAGCACTTCAAACGAATCATTCACACTGATCCTGAAGCCATCGAGTGCGACTGCCCCAATGGATATCACAACATCATTGGATATATCGAAACCGGTGGTCTCTGTATCGAAGACAACAAAGCGCGCCTCTTCAAGAGAACGACTGAGCTGATGTGCGCTATCGAAACACCTGATATAGTCACAGATTTCAGTTGGCAGCTCACCGCGGTTACAGCGGTGCTTTGCTGTTTTTTGCGCAATGAATTTAATCACGGATATAGTCGAGCTGGAATCTCAGGTTCAGCATTTTCTGCACCTTGTCAATCGTGGAAAACACATTCCTGAGAGTCTGCCGTTCCAGCTTGTTCAATGTCTCAGGCTTGATATACCTGCCTGAATTTCCATGTGCAAGACCGTTGACAGCTCTCAGGCGCATAAGAAATTCATATGCCGCTGACGCCTCTGTACCCAGGTCCTGCATCCCCGGAACAAGCTTTTCAAGGCGTTTGAAGCGTTCAGACGTACTCAGATATTCCGGAATCACCAGTTCATAGGCAAGCACCCTTGCCGCATCGCAGAGAGGCATCATGGCTCTGGCCTTGATATCGAACTCATTGGCATGGTCCCTGCTCTTTTCAACAAGAAAATTGCGAAAAAAACCGAGGGGAGGTGGATTCTGGAGAGCGTTCTTTGCAAAAAAACCAAGAAATCCCCTGTTTTTCGATATCAGTGAAAATATCTCCTGCTTCAGTTCCGTTCCGAGTTCCGAATGCCCGTACACAGGCCTGAAATCGAAAAAAATGGTCGAATGCATAACAGCTTTCGGTTCGGGCGTTACAATCCATTTTGAGAAGTAGTGCTTCCAGACAGATACAGGCTGGCACCAGACAGGATTACTTGCCATGATATCTGCCGGACACTTGACAAAGCCACAATGCTGAAGCATGCCTGTAACCTTTTTACCAAGCGCGAGAAAATACTCATGCACCCGTTCGGTAGCGTCCGACGGAGGATCTTCATAGAGGATCGCGTTATCCTGATCCGTGTGCAAAAGCTGCTCTTTACGCCCCTCGCTGCCAAGCGAAAGCCAGCAGAACTTGATATCAGGACGCTGAAGACGTCCTTCATCATCTATTTCCTGCAACGAAAAATCTATCGCCCTGGTGATGATCGCATCGTTGATTTCAGTAAGGATATTCGATATAAAATGCATTGCGACATCCTGTTCGATGTAGACCTGAAGAAGGCTTTCGGCCTTGTCCCGCTGCTCCTTGAGCTGATCCGGATCGGAAGCCTGCATGACGGCTTTCATGATAACGGCAGGATTGTTGCCTTCCGAAATAATGATATCATGTTCGGAGATAATCCCTGTAATGGGACTTTGAGGAGAACCATCTTCGGTGATACAGAAATGACGCAGTTTTGTCTTGACCATGAGCATCACCATATCGGCTATGGTCTTTCCGCCGCTTATCGTGTAAACAGGGCTGCTCATGATCGTACTTACAGGCTGTTCCTTTATCGAACCCGGAACGGATACGACCTTTTTTGTCAGATCGGTATCGGTAACAATCCCCAATGGATGTCTCTCGGCTGAAACGACGAGGATGGAGCCTATGCCCTTGTCGGACATGATCTTTGCCGCTTCACGAATAAGGATATCAGGAGAGCAGGTAACCACGTTGGTCACCGGTTTCACCTCGAGAGTCTCATTTTCCAGAAATGTCATGTACGACTGTTCCCGAAAACGGTTGAGACCCGGATCGAGGGCCTCGGTCAGCGTATGTTCGATCTCTTCGACACTTTTCGCAAATGCCCCTGCAAAAAAAAGGGAGAACCGTGGATTGGTCTCAAGCAGATTCCGGATCTTTTCGACAGGAAGTTCGAAAAGCAGGCTTTCTTCGGCAACCTGGGCTGTAAGCACATAGTCATGCGTCGAAAAAAAAGCCCTTACGCCGAAAATATCACCCTCATCGCAAAGATCGACAAGCACCTCCTTGTCTTCGACACTGTCAAAAAGACGTACTGCCCCCTTCATTACCATAAATGCGTGGTCTCTGAGCGAGTCTCCCTTGTGAAAGATGATTTCGCCCTCTTCATGGTATGTCAGGGAAACGGACTCGGCAAGATCCTGGAGAATATCGGATGCAAGTTCGTCGAACGGGGGATATTTCTGGAGATCGACGACAACTCTCTCCACAATGGTGTTTGACGGCATATTCGGTGATTTTGATACGCGAAGGCTGCCGTTCTCAAAGACAAACCCTCTGGTTTATCGACAACAGTCAACCATTCAGAGCAATCCCTCCTTTTTATACCACTCGAAAGCACGCCGGACACTATGTTCTATCGGTTCGAACCGCAGGCCAAGTTCCCGAACAGCTTTCTCTGATGTAAAATATAAAAACTCTGAAGCGACTCTGAACATAGTGGGGTTGAAAAGCTTTGAAAAGCGATTGTTTGCATGCAGTAACGATATCAGCCTATAGAGTTTCTCGGCAACCGGATAGGACAGAGGAAGCGCGAATCGCCTCACTCCCGTTACACCGGATATGGTATTTCCAAGCTCTCTGAAAGTAAGATTTTCGCCGCCGAGAATATATCGTTCTCCTGTCCTGCCTTTCTCCATGGCCTTTATGATACCCTCAACAACAATTTCCACATCGACCACACATACACCGCCAAGCGGATAGAACGGCACCTTCTTGTGATAAACGTCCTTTATAAGCCTTCCTGCGTTAAAATTGACATCGCCTGCACCAAAGACAAATGCAGGATTGACAATGACACAATCGAGACCATTCCTGATAGCCAGCTTCACCTCTTCTTCAGACTGGCGCTTGGTTTCAGCATAATAGAGTTCTATATCGTCAAAATTCCATCGACAGGACTCGTCGCATGGTTTGCCGTCTTTTTTCGATATACCGACAGCGGTTATCGAACTCACATGAACTGCACGCTTCACGCCACAATCAAGACAGGCCTGCATAACATTACGGGTTCCATCAACATTGATGGCCTGGAGTCTGCCTCTTTTATTGCTTGATCCGCCCATATAGGTATAACCGGCGGAATGGTAGACCCGATCGATACCGCTGAATGCCGCTGCGAGCGTTTCCGGTCTGGTGATATCACCTTCCAGAACATGTATACTGTCGATAATGTCGGAAAAAAGCCCCAGTTTCGAACGATTGCGAACAAGGGCATATACTTCAGAGCCGCCATGCAGTAACGATCGTACAAGGCGGGACCCAATAAAACCTGTGGCTCCGGTAACGAGGACTTTTTCAGGCACCTGCTTCCTTATGTCTATTGATTAATTAATTGGCCGCCTTGTCAGAAAGCTCTATGAGACGTTCCTCAACAGCTTCGATCTCTGCAACAAGCTCTTCCAGTCTTTCATGTTTCAGCTCCAGCATTTCTTCCATGAGCTTATGACTGAATTCAAGAGGGGCGCTCTTGCCAAGCTTTTCCTGTATCCCGGCAACACTGTCGTACATCTCATTGAGTTCAGCCGCATGATTTTTCAGCGTTGCCATTTCATTGTCATATTGACTGACGATCTTTTCGAGTTCCTCGGTATACTCCCATTTGAGATCTTTTTTCAAGCCGTCAAGCTCACCCTGCCGATCCGTTTTCACTGATTTGACAGCTGCAATCTCATCGCTCAGTTCAGTAAGCATCTTCTCGACATCTTCTTTAAGCGCATTACTGTCAACACCTGTACAGGCAGTAATTCCGATCAGGAGCAAGAAAACGCTCATCTGCCTTAAAAACGTCATCGTCTGATTCATTTTTTTCTCCTTTTTGTATTGATATTGCCTCATCATGTTCCGGAGAACCTGATGCGATTGAAAGAAATACTTTATCCCTTGCATCTACTCCACAACGATATCGCCGCTGATGATCTGTTTGCGGATTTTTTCAACCCTCTCATGCATCTGCTCTGTGATCAGGATTGCATTGTTGGAATTGTAGACATAATCGGTATATCGGCCGTCCAGTCCAAGCATGTTGAGACTCCCGCCAGTAAACGTTCCGTCCCTGACCTGTTTCACTGTGGTAAAAACTGCCCGGTCGACGGCCTTCAGTATACTTGTCAGTACATGACCCGGAGCGAGGTCTTCCTGGTTGCGATCTGTACCTATAACCAGTTTATCAGCTTCTCTTGCAGCCTCCACGACACCGACGCCACTGAGCCCGGCTGCCTGATAGATGATATCGGCCCCCCTCGCATATTGGCCGAGGGCGAGTTCTTTCCCTTTTGAAGGATTGGTAAATGCGCTTCCAGTCATACCGATGTATCCTGAAATGACGGTTATATCGGGATTCACATGTTTCGCGCCGGCAATATATCCATCCTGAAAACGTTTGATAAGGTTCGACTCCATCCCGCCGATAAATCCGATGGTATTGGTTTTTGTTACAAGACCCGCTATCGCTCCGGCCAGAAACGAGCCCTTTTTATCCTCGAAAGCTATCCCTGAAAGGTTGGCAGGTATTTTTTCTCCCGGACGGGCCAGATAATCGATACACGCAAACGACTTATCAGGAAACTCCTCTGCCATTTCGGTTATATCTTCACTGAAGAGGAGACCTATACCGAGAACCAGCCCTATGTCCGGATCAACGGCAAGCTGACGCAATGCAGCTTCACGATCCGCCCCCTCGCCCGTAGGCTCGATATAGACGATGTTCACACCCAGAGAATCCCGCGCCATCTCAAGACCATTGTAGGCCGCATCGTTGAAGGATTTATCCCCTCTCCCGCCGACGTTGAAAACCATACCGACAGTCATTGCTTCCGACGAGCCGTCAGATGGAGCTTGTGATGAACATCCGGTGAGAAAAATATAAAAGAAGGCAAATACAATGAATATGTGTTTCATGACACTGTCTCAGCTACCATTATAAATAGGATGCGCCGAATGATCAGAATCGAAAGCCTGAAAAACCCCTGAAAACCCGGCTCTTGCGGCCTGTACAGTGGCTTAACATAATCAATCCATGTCTATTATAAAACAGTTTGCCATCAATACCTTCCGGTTCGGGAAACCATTGAAAAGAACAGGGGTGATCAGAAGAAAGATATCAGTAATCATTATATTCTTATCTATCGAAAACCGGTAAACGCAACATTCATTTTCATTTCCATGCGAGCAATTCCGTCTCCCCTCTTTTTCAGGCTGCCGGAGACTTCAGAAAACCTTTCCCAGCTCTTTGCCGGTAATGACATGTTCCTCTTCAAACCGGAACAGAAAATCAAGGAAACGCTCCACTTCTACGACACCTTTGACTGGAAAACCTGGAAAGCTAACAATCAGGTTATTCTGAACGGAAAAAAACTTGTTGTCTATGACTTTAAAGGCCATTACGCCATCTGTTCCGCTCCTTTCAGAAGAGTTCCCCGCAGTTTCTTTCCCGATTCCATCGACAATAAAGAGATTTCAGCAAAGCTTGGCCGCCTTGCAAAACTGCGTGCGTTCATGCAGTTCGGTTCTGTCGAAACTCTGTTGCAGAACTGGAGGCTTCTGGATGACAACCGAAAAACCGTCGCCACAGTTGAATTCCGTCGTCTGTCCAACAATCATCAGAACGACGGCAGCATCTTCCTTACGCTTTATCCTGTAAGAGGTTATGATCGATTTTTCGAATCCGCTGCCGTCCGGATCAGGCAGGCCTGTGGAAACTCAACAGAAATCACTTCGAAAGGATATTACCAGGCACTCATGAAGGATGCCGGTGTCACTCCCGGAAACTATTCATCAAAACCTTCTGTAAAACTCAATCCCCGTGACACGATCCTCGACTCGGCAAAAATTCTGCAGCTCTCTGCCCTTGACATCCTGTCTGCCAATGAGGAATGGATCCCCAAACACATTGACACGGAATTCCTGCACGATTACCGTGTAGCTGTTCGCAGGATACGCTCCATACTGGCCCAGTGCAAAGGCGTCTTCCCCCCCGATAAGCTTGCTCATTACAAAAAAGCATTCAGGGAACTCGGTAAACGCACAAACAATCTTCGGGACCAGGATGTTTATCTGTTGCAGGAAAAGCGTTTCATGAGCATTCTCCCTGAACAGATGCGGGACTTTCTCAAACCTTTTTTTACCGATCTCCTGAATCGACAGAAAAAAGAACTGAGAAGTTTTACCAGATATCTCAGGTCTGATGCATATAGAACTCTGATGCATGAATGGGAGCATTTCCTCAGAAGCGATATTTCATCAGATCCGGAAACAACACCGGCGGCAAAAACCACGACAGTCGATTTTGCTGTTTTAACGGTTGGCAAGACATGGAAAAAAGTAATCCGTCATGGCAGAAATATAAGCACTGTTGCTACCGATACTGAACTTCACGCACTGCGTATCGACTGCAAAAAACTGCGTTACCTTCTCGAATTCTACGCATCGGTATTTCCAGCACGAACGCTGCAGAAAGTTCTGAAACAACTGAAAACCCTTCAGAACAACCTTGGCGTGTTTGTCGACCTCTCCGTCCAGCAGACCTATCTCTTCGACTATCTTTCATCGCTCGAGGCTGATACCCATGCTATCTCCTTCTCTGCGGCTATCGGAGGGCTGATCACCGCCCTGCACCACGAACGGGAAGAGACAAGACAAAATTTCCATAACGCTTTCGATACATTCGACAGTGACGAAACAGAGGCTCTGTTCCACGCTCTCTTGAAAAAGTCCCGCTGATATGAAAACCATCGCGCTCTACAGCATAAAAGGAGGAGTCGGAAAAACCGCTTCGGCCGTGAACCTCGCCTACCTGTCATCACAGTCCAAACCTCCGACGCTTATCTGTGACCTTGATCCGCAGGGAGCAAGCTCATTTTACTTCCGTATCGTCCCCAACAGGAAATTCAGCAGCAAGAAATTTCTCAAGGGCAGCAGCAAGATCTATGACAACATCAAGGGGACTGATTATGAGAATCTGGACCTTCTTCCGGCTGACTTCTCCTATCGGAACCTCGACATAGAACTGATGGAAGAAAAAAAGCCCCAGAAAAAACTAAAGAACAACATCAGAGAGCTCAATACCGAATACCCGTTTATTTTCTTCGACTGTCCTCCCAACCTGACTCTTCTTTCAGAAAGTGTTTTTGCTGCGTCAGATATCATTCTGGTTCCGCTTATCCCGACCACGCTCTCGCTGAGAACATTTGATCAGCTCCTTTCGTTTTTCCGTGAAAACAAGCTTGACAGGTCCAGAATCCGTGGTTTTTTCACCATGTACGAACGCAGAAAATCAATGCACCGGGATATCGTAGCAGAATACTCGGGACAAAAACAGTTCCTCAGAAAGGTTATACCCTATAATTCGGAAGTGGAAAAAATGGGCCTTTACCGTGCTCCTCTCAATGCCGTCAGACCACACACACCCGCCTCGATCGCTTACAAACTGTTGTGGGAAGAACTGATGAACGAGGTTGGTATTGACAATTCCTGAACCACCATTTGTTTTCATCGTACATTTTCCATACTTTTACATCCCTCCATATCGGGCGAAGTGGCCGAGTGGCTAGGCAGAGGTCTGCAAAACCTTTTACAGCGGTTCGAATCCGCTCTTCGCCTCCGGAAACAGAAAACGGCCATGTTCGGCCGTTTTTTTGTTCTTATTCATTATGGCGATCAATCCGCCGGAAAATACCGGGGATAAACACTGATCTTATCGACATGACTGCTCGATAAATCCCTTTATGTGCTTTGCTTCTATATCGCCTGTTTCATGCAGCTTTATATGCCTCCTGAACTTTCCTTTTCCAACAATCCCTCCATACCTGATCTCTTCTGTACAAGCCGGACAGATCTCCATAAAAAGGGCACGAATGCTTTCGACCACGGCATAAAACTCGAACGAATGGTTCCGGATATCCCGTAAATGCTCTGCAAAACTGCTTTTCTTCAGTGTCATCATGATCCTTTTTTGTTGAAATGCGCCAAAAACGCGGTTTTTCCCTATGTTGCGTTAGGTCAATATCTCATCTTTTGTTACATAGTTTGTAAGATAACTTGCTTGTCTCCCCCACCTGATGTCCTGAATGTTCAGGGTATGAAACTGTTCACACAGACAACCAATATTTACAGCATAAACCAGGTAACACCTTATGGGCCTTCTTTATCCCGATTTCCAGACATTGCCGGAGCTTTTCAACAGTGTCTTCCATCATTACAGGGGACAGGAAAAAAAATTTCCCATATCCAGAAAAGTCAATGGAAAATATACCCCTATCAGCTACGACTCGCTCCGCGATGACGTCTCCTGCCTGGCGGCTTTTCTCAAACACAAGGGAATAGAAGAAAAAGACCGTATCGCCATCCTTTCGGAAAATCGTCCCGGATGGTACCTTGCCGACATGGCTATTCTTTCGGTCGGCGCTGTCGATGTCCCCCTCTACCCTTCACTTCCCCCCAACCAGATAGAATATATCCTCAAGGACTCCGGATCAAAAGCGATCATTGTTTCAAACATGCTCCAGCTTGGCAAGGTACTCTCGATCTGGCAAAATCTTGAGCAACTGGAGTTCATCGTCGTCATGAACCGTCTCGATGAAAAAGTCGATGGCGTCACTGAACTGAACGAGGCAAAAAATACCGGAAAGGCCATTCTTGAAAGCACCCCTGATTACGTAAGCTACACCATGCTGAAACCGGATGACCTTGCCACCATCATCTACACATCAGGCACAACCGGCCTGCCCAAAGGTGTCATGCTGACCCACAGAAACATTTGTGAAAACGTCAAATCATGCTCTGACGTTATACGCCTTGACGAGTCGGACAGAAGCCTGTCGTTCCTGCCCCTTTCCCACTCATACGAAAGAACCGGCGGCTACTACCTCCTCTTTGCCTGCGGTGCCCAGATATACCTTGCTGAAAGTATCGAAACGGTTTCACTCAATATTGCAGAAGCCAAACCCACGATCATTTTTACCGTTCCAAGACTGTTTGACCGTATCAAGACCAATATCCTCAAACAGGTTGAGTCCCAAAGCTCTCTGAAACAGAAAATTTTCAACTGGGCCTATCAGACCGGCATGGTATACAACGAAAAAAAGAAAAACGACAAACCTTCAGCACTCCTTGGCTTGCAGCATACCCTTGCACAGAAGCTCGTCTATTCAACCATACAGAACAGGTTCGGAGGACATCTCCGCTACTTCGTCTCGGGAGGTGCCGCACTTCCCCTCAAGGTGGGACAATTCTTTCAGGCTCTCGGAATTACCATTCTCGAAGGATACGGACTGACAGAAACGTCACCGGTGACAAACGTCAACCGTCCTGAGAACGTTAAATTCGGAACGGTTGGTCCTGTCGTCGACAATGTCAATGTCAGAATCGACAGTGACGGGGAAATCCTTTTTCAGGGCCCCAACATCATGAAGGGTTACTGGAACGACGAGGAAGCGACAAAGGAAGTCCTGCATGACGGATGGTTCAGGACCGGGGACATTGGAGAACTCGATGAAGACGGCTACCTCAGGATAACCGACAGAAAAAAGCATATCATCGTGACCTCCGGCGGAAAGAATATCGCCCCCCTCCCGATAGAAGAAATGATAGCCGAAAGTAAATATGTCGACCAGGTGATGGTTGCCGGTGAAAAAAAACCGTTTCTTGTCGCCCTGATCGTTCCGGACTTCACCGAGCTCGAGTCTTTTGCAGATGAACAGCAACTGAACTACTCAACAAAATCCGACCTGCTGGAACACAAAGAGGTTCAGAAAATCTATGAATCCCTCCTGCGAAGTACTTCCAGGAAACTTGCCGCTCACGAAAAAGTCAGAAAATTCCTTTTGATCAAGGCTCCGTTCACCATCGAAAACGGCCATATGACACCAACACTCAAGCTGAAACGTAAAGCGATCACCAACGAATACACAAAGGTGATCGATTCACTCTACAACACGATGAATACGCTCTACAACTCAGAGTAAGCCCGCCTGCCATACACCATGCTTTGAAGCGTGGTTCTTGTGCCATGGAGCGGCTTACCCGGGAATTTTGTAAACAACCCGTTCATTGTCACAAGCGAAACGCTCCACAAGCCCCTCCTTTTCCAGATCGTCAAGAATTCCGGCAACACCGTCGCCATACCGTTCCTGGAACTCTTCAAGATGCATGACATCGTTATCGACAAGCTCCTTTATGATCCTGCCTCTGTACCATCGCCTGGAATCCCTGAACTTCGTCTGTCTGGTGAGAGGACGAATACCTGTTTTTCTCCCGGTCAGAAACAGTGCACCGTAATCCATCAATGCATTGTGCCATTGACGGCTTCGGCCCTTCGGCAGCAGTTTTACGGCAAGAGACAGAAGTTCGGCCTGGCTGAGACCCTTGTCGCAGAGACCCAGCTCATGGATCAATATCCGCCTTATATTGGTGTCGATGGTTGCAATATCGAGATTATCAGCGAAAATGGGTATGGAGCGTGATGTATAGAAACCGATTCCCGGAAGCGTCACCAGACTTTCCGGCGATGACGGCACAACACCGCCATACTCTCTGACGATTATCCCCGCACACCTGTGCATGCGCTGAGCTCTTGCATTGTAGCCAAGACCGCTCCATGAGGACAGAACGTCCCTGAGGCGCGCCCCTGCCAGTGCATGAATATCGGGAAAGCGCTCAAGCCACGCCCTGTATCTGGCCACAACCCTTTCAGCCTGTGTCTGCTGAAGCATGATCTCGCTGACATAAATGGCATAACGGTCGGTTGTTTCGCGCCAGGGAAACGATCGACCGTTTTCACTGTAGAACGCAAAAACTTTCTCCTGCAGCCTTTTAACCGATACCCTGTCTATCTCCATAACCCAGCTCAATTCAGGCTTCAGAAATCGAGTATTTCATCAACAACGACATGCTTCTGGCCCCTTTTGAGGGTCGCTGCACGTATCAGCGGATCATGGGCGAAATACAGTATCACGCGGTTATCGAGGATGTCATCGAGAAGAACGCTTTTTTCATCGATCACATCGAGCGGGGCGATATCGTAAGCAAGTCCTCTTGTCACCCCCAGATGCGCCGATGAAGGAAAAAGATCGCCCCCATGGAGAAGCGTTTTATTCGAATCGCTTATCCGTACAAGCTGATGTCCTTCGGTGTGTCCTTTTCCGGCAGGCACAAGCTCTATACCGGGAAACAGCTCATATCGGCCTTCGACCGGCACCACGCCATCAAGTCGGCAGAGTGCTTCTACAAAATGCGAAAGATAACTCGGCTTTTCCTTGAGATTCGGAGAACGTGCCGTTTGAAGGTTATCCTGCTGGATATAATAGCGTGCGTCAGGAAAAACCGGTTTCAGCTCGCCTTTTATTTCCTCGAATGCACCTCCCAGATGGTCAAAATGAAGATGCGTAAATATGATATCGGTAATATCGCTTCTCCTGAGACCTGCATTCTGCAATTCCCGGTCAAGCTTCCATTCCGAAAGATCGTATATCTTTTTTTTCTTTTCGCTCCATGCCGTCCCCATTGCAGCATCAACAAGAATGTTTCTGCCATACCCTCTTATCAGGAGAAGAGGCATGGACAATCGAACCCTGTTGAGATGATCCGATCCGATTTCTTTTTCCCAGAATACTTTAGGAAAGACACCGAAAACCGAGCCCCCGTCAAGACTGAACTCCTGGACGTCGAGTGTCTGAAGCGTATACTCACCGATTGAAAGCATAAAAGCAAGGATATGTCAAAATTCAAAAAACTGAACAGAGCATCCCGACATGCCGGGGAATATCGACCCCGTGAAATCAGACCGAATATTTCACAGGGCAGCATCTGCTAAAAATAAAAAAACCGGGATAAACCGGTCTTTTCATAAAGAAGTGATACATGTTGTGTGTACCAGAATAAGCTGCTTTGCGTGTCATCTCCTGTACTTCTTAGTCTGCGACCTGCTCCAAGGTGGAGTGAGCCCAAACTTATCGGGACTAACCTGAATCCGGAGTCCGGACAGGAGGGGACGAGTATTTCGATCCCTGCCTGTCGTGAACAGCGAAGCCTTCAGGTCGCACAGAAAAAAAAGAGAGATGTCGTTATGACGTGATTTTTTTGCGTTCCTTGACTTTGAGGGCAGCCTTGCCGGTTCTTTTTCTGAGATAAAAGAGTTTTGCCCGGCGGGTTTTACCTTGCTTGAGCACCTTGACACTTTCGATATTGGGAGAGTTCAGCGGAATGATACGCTCGACACCGATACCGTTGGAAATTTTCCTGACGGTAACGGTTTTTGACGCCCCCATGCCCCGTTCACTGATCACGACGCCCTCGAAGGCCTGAAGGCGTTCTTTTTCACCCTCTATAACTTTCAATTGCATTTTTACCGTATCTCCCGGATGCAATTCCGGAAGGTCATCCCTCTGCTGCGCTGATTCAACCAGCTGAATTAACTGATCCATGATATATAGGTTAAGGTTATTATATCCTCAATTCATCAAAACTGTCATTTTCCAGAAGATCAGGCCGCTTTTCCTGTGTTCTTCTGTAGGCGTTTTCCTGCCGCCACTGTTCAATTTTTTTATGATGCCCCGAAAGCAGAACTTCCGGCACGACCATGCCCCTGAACTCTGCAGGCCTTGTGTAATACTCGCAATCGAGCAATCCTGTCTGGAAGGAATCTGTCAGGGCAGATTCACTGTCGCCCAGAACACCTGGCACAAGCCTGACAACAGCATCCATGAGCATCAGTGCAGGAATCTCTCCACCGGAAAGAACAAGGTCACCCACAGATAACTCATGCGTAATGAGCTTTTTCCTGATCCGTTCATCGACAGCCTTGTAATGGCCGCACAGGATAATAATATTTTTCAAGACCGACAAACGATTTGCTGCTGTCTGATCCAGCCTGTCGCCATCCGGCGTCATAAAAATCACGGCATCGTATGCCCTTTCTTCCTGCAGCCGTTCGATACAGGCAAACACAGGTTCAGGCCTGATAACCATCCCTGCTCCACCGCCAAACGGTGTATCGTCAACCTGCTTGTACTTGCCGAGACCGTAATCGTGAAGGTTATGTACCTCGATCTGTACACGCAGTTTTTTCCTTGCTATACCGAGCAGCCCTTTTTCCAGGGGCGATTCAAAGAATCCCGGAATAACGGATATGACATCGATCCGCAATGGCACCATGCAACAAGAGACTCTTCATCTTCTGCCCCCTCTTGGCCGGGGAACAGTTCATCTGTTCAACAAATATTCCTGGTACAAGGTCCTCTCACAGAAACTCGTCCAGACGCCTCAACACCATATAGCCCTTCTCAATACTTATTTCCTCTACAAACTCTTCGACTGCCGGCACCAGTATTCTCCTGCCCCTGTACTCTATCTCGTAAACATCATGAGCGGGCATTTTCAGAACATCAAGAACAGTACCGACCCTGGCTGACGACTCATTGACAATCTCCAGACCTTTCAGCTCATGCAGGTATGCCCTGTTTTCAGGAAGAGACACCAGTTCTTCAGGTGTCACATACAGCATACTCCCGACCGCTTCCTCAGCCTTTTCGCGCGAATCAATTCCTTCCAGAAGCAGAAATGCATTCGCATTGCGAATTTCACTCTTGAGTACTTCGCGAAGAACGGTACAGTCCTCGTTCCTGCCGACATGATAAAACTTCCTTTCGAGAAAACTGTCAAGATAATCGGTAATCGGCAGGATTTTCACCTCACCTTTCAACCCTCTTGGTTTCAGTATCCTCCCAACAAGATAGAGTTCCATCATGCCAGAATTGAGCTGACAGCGTCACAGATCCGGATCATCCTTCCGGAAAATGCTCAGGCTTCCGGGCTCGTCGCATCGCCAGCCTCTTCTTCCCGGGCTTCAGCAGCTTTTTTGGCCTGACGTCTGCGGGTTTTTACCGCGAGTCGCTTCTGTTTTCTCTCAGACTCACGTTTTTCCCTGTTTTCCATTTCAGCCTGTATTTCCTCTTCGCTCATTCCCCTGCGCTTCATGTTGAGTTCATGAAGCAGACCGGTTGAACGGATCAGGCTGCGAACCGTCGTTGTTGGCTGTGCGCCCACACCAAGCCAATAGGCGGCACGCTCTCTGTCCAGTGTTACCGCATGAGGTTTAGCCGTTGGCTGATAGTTGCCGATGACCTCGAGAAACTTACCGTCTCTTGGTGCACGCGAATCGGCGGCAACGATCTGGTAGTAAGGCAATTTCTTTCTTCCTGCTCTTTTAAGTCTGATTTTAACCAATGCTTCTCTTGATTTATGTTATGTGTAATTGGACGTTATCGTTTTAACAGCTTCTCCAGCGGCAAATTCTGCGGCAGTATCTTTCTGCCTGATTTGGTCATCTTGGTCACTGAACTCATCATCTTTTTCATTTCCTTGAACTGCTTGAGCAGCATGTTCACATCCTGTACGCGTGTTCCGCTGCCATTGGCGATTCTCTGCCTCCTGCTCCCGTTGATTATTTCTGGAGCAGAACGCTCCTGCTTTGTCATGGAAGAAATAATCGCTTCGATAGGTTTGAAGTCGAGGTTATCGAGATCCTGTTTCGGGACCATCTTGTTCAGGCCCGGCACCATCTCAACCAGTCCCTGAATGGAGCCCATTTTTTTCAACTGCTGGAGCTGATCGAAAAAATCATCGAGATCGAATTCATTTTTCATCAAACGCGACTGCATTTTTCGCGTTTTCTCCAGATCGAGTGTCTCCTGGGCTTTTTCGACAAAACTGACGATATCACCCATACCGAGAATCCTCTGCGCCATGCGGTCAGGGTAGAATACATCGAGGTCATCGACTTTTTCACCGACGCTCATGAACTTGATCGGTTTATCGACAACCTGCTTTATCGAAAGTGCTGAACCGCCCCTGGCATCACCATCGAGCTTTGTCAGCACGACACCGTCAAAATCCAGACGCTCATTGAACACTTTTGCGGTATTGACCGCTTCCTGTCCGATCATCGCGTCGACAACAAACAGAAGTTCCTCGGGTTTCAGTTCGTTCTTGAGCGTCTCGGCCTCGGCCATCATCGATTCGTCTACCTGGAGCCGGCCCGCGGTATCAACGATCACGACATCATTGCCGTTCTGACGTGCTGACTCCAGCCCTCCATGAGCAGCCTTGAGAGCGTCCTGTTCTTCAATGGAGAAAACCGGCACTTCGATCTGTCCGCCAAGCGTCTTGAGCTGTTCGACAGCAGCTGGGCGATAGACATCGGCCGCAACCAGCAAGGGCTGTTTTCCGTTTTTCTTCAGACGCTTTGCCAGCTTTGCACAGAAGGTTGTTTTACCGGATCCCTGGAGGCCGGCAACCATGACGACCGCCGGTGTTTTTTTGACATTGAGGTTCAACGGCTTGTTTTCGCCCCCCATGATCCCGGTCAGTTCATCACTGACAATTTTGACGATCATCTGGGCAGGCGAGACGCTCTTGACCACATCCTGGCCAAGTGCCTTTTCGCGCACCTCTTCAACAAATTTTTTTGCAACCTTGTAGTTGACATCAGCACCCAGCAAAGCACGTTTGATATCGCGCATGGCAATACCGATGTTAACCTCGTTGATCGTTGCCTGTCCGGCAAGCTTTTTAAAGGTAGCCTCTAACTTATCGCTTAAACTGTCAAACATCTGTGATATCTTTTTTCCCTCTTCCTGACCTAAAAATGGATAGCTTTAAGTATAGTAAATAACAGCAACATTTCAAAGCCATACAAACCGCGTTCGTGTTCATTACACAGCGCTTTTTTCAGACCTGAGAAGAGCGTTTCAGCAAATGCCCGACTATCGCTCTTTTTGCAATATATTCCCTATTCAGCCATGCGAAAAGCTTTTTGCCAATGCAGTCTCGACATATATGCAATTACATTGAAACGGAATCATCCTCTGTCCTGACGGGCAAAAACGATACCCCTGCTGCCATAGCCTGTCTGCAGCGTGGATGATCGCCGTCATGACATGATTGCAAAGACGTCGTCGAACAACAAACCGGATACACGAACTTCCATGAACATTGAAGCGCTCATTTCCTCGTTCAGCAATAAAAGGATAGCCGTAATCGGAGACATCATGCTTGACCGCTATATTTTCGGTCATGTGTCGCGTATTTCACCGGAGTATCCCGTACCGGTAGTCGACGTTTCCCACGAAACGCAAAGGCTGGGCGGTGCAGCCAATGTGGCTGTCAATATCCATGCAATGGGCGCAGAAACCATGCTTTTCGGCATAAGCGGTAAAGACGGCAACAGAGAAGTATTGAACGGCCTGATGAAAAATCACGGTCTCGATACCCGGCATCTGTTTGAAGATCCCGAAAGGCCGACAACCTGTAAAACCAGGATTCTTTCCCAGAATCATCACATTGCCCGGATCGACTACGAAAGCCGTCAGGACGCATCTGAGGAAGCTGTCACCTTTATACGCAAACATTTTGAAAATTCGATCGGCACTCTGGATGCTATCGTCCTGCAGGATTACAATAAAGGCACCCTTACCGGTCTCCTCATCAGAAACATTCTTGAAACAGCATCAGAACATGATGTTCCGGTTCTGGTCGATCCAAAACAGAAAAGCTTTTTCAGCTATACCGGTTGTACCGTTTTCAAACCCAACCTCTCTGAAATTGCATCCTCCCTCGGCATTACGCTTGCAAACAATGATGACGATGTCGAAAAGGCATGCAGGAAACTGCTTTCACAACTGGCCTGCCGGGACCTTGTCATCACCCGGAGCGAAAAAGGATTGACCATCTACAACGACCGCATCACCCATATTCCCGCCTCCTCGCTCGAAGTGGCAGATGTTTCGGGGGCCGGCGATACGGTGATCGGCATGCTGGCTCTTGGTGTCGCATCAGGGCTCGATATCGAAAAATCTGCTGTCATCGCCAACCTTGCCGCAGGAACGGTCTGCCAGGAAGTAGGCGCCGTGCCGGTTAATCCCGAAAAGCTCATCAAGGCCTGTGAAGATTATTTCCAGGAGTAAGAAAAACCGTTTTGAAACGCACCTCATCACGACTCATAAACACCAGGGGCGGGTTTCAAACCCGCCCCTATGTATTTTTCCCTAACCTACTTACTCCTTACTCCCTCAATTCTTGTCACTCTTCGCCAATTGAGATATACTCATCAACTTCGTCAGGGTAAGGCGGACTGTAAGTGCTGTTAAATGCAAGGTTCCTGAGGTTCTGAAGAGAGTAGAACGGAACTTCGAACATTGCCGTGTTACTCATCTGTGAAGGAACATCCTTACCGGGATCGACAAACATGATAAACGTAATGCCAACCACATCATCTTCCATAGGCTCGAAAATCCATCGACCGTATGCATCCTTTATCCTGAACGTATCCCTGTTTTCGGGTATGAAATCCGGCACAGACTTCATCGTAACCGCAATACCGTTTTCCCCTTCCGTATCCAGGCCGGTACGAAAAATCATTTCCCGCTTGGGAAAAGGCCAGGGGGTATTGATGACTTTATGGATGACATACTCGAGATTATCGCCTCGTTCAAGCACCTTGATACTGGAAAGCTGATGAACCCATCGCATGTAACTGTCGGTATCATAAAAAAGACTGATCAGCCGCTTTACCGAAACAGGAAACGCTACAGATCCCTTGAAGCCAAGCAATGGCGTGTTTTTCATTTTTGCAGAGTATATACTGATATCCTTGTGCTCCACCCGAAAAGTCCATTCTTCCTCCCTTGCCCGGTCAAAATCCATGTGCGATATCCTTCTTGGTCAATGTTAATGGATGAAACGTACTGTTATTGTGATTCGTCTGAATCAGTTATGAAATCCCTGTAATTCTTGTCGATTCCTTTTGTTGAACGAGTGAACGGGACCTCAAGCGGGGTCTGGTATTTTTCCCGTTTAACGAATTCCCTCATGTTCGCAAGCGTATTATAGGGGGTATCGATGACCGCTATATTAGCAAGCCAGGAAGGGATTTCCCCTCCCGGTTCCAGATGAAGTCTGAAAACCACCCTGCATGATGTATCAGTCAAGGGCATGATATTCCAGGCGCCCTCAAGCTGCGGTACCCGGACATAATTATCGTTTTCAGGGATAAAATCAGGCTTGGCGGTGATCGTGATATATATTTCGCCTGTATCCGGATCCAGGAAGCCTTGTGACTGACTCACTATTTCCCTGTCAGAAACAGGCCATGGAGCACTGACCAACTGGTAAACAATTCTGCCTTCATCCTCGGAAAGCTCCTGGAGCACCCTCATCTCTCTGGTTTTCCAGACCCATTCTGTCGCAGCATCGAGATCATAGAGAAGATGCAGAACACTGTGCTGCGGAGCATCGATTTCCGCTATTCCGACAAACGAAAGAAAATCCGAGCTTGGGACCGGACAGGTATAGATTTTCAACCAGCTTTTCTGCAGACGAAGACTGCATGTTTCGCTTTTTATTTTATCAAGTAAGGACATACACAGATTTTTTTATTCTTTCATGCTTCATTTCCAGTCGCCTCATTCTTATAATGTACGACATTCAGCTTATATAGTACCTAAACTGAGCGTTTCAACAAATGCTCCTTAACAGTAAGTAGATTAAAAAAAATCTGCTATGCTGTGTTTGAAAAGAGAATATCAATCATCTATCAGGTGAGAGTGAAAACTGATAAAGAGCCGCATTTATTGAAATCCCGACAAGTCGGGAAATGCCGACCCCGTGAAATCAGACCGGATATTTCACAGGGCTCGACAATCGCTCAATTTAGGTGGTAATCGATATGGAGCAGACAGAAATAAGGGTCAACAACACACAAACCGGTTGTTCGAATGAAGATAATAACCGGCAAAACTAGGCCGCATTACCGCGCAGATAATCCCTTGCAAACCAGAGCACCTTGTCGGACTCTATTGCCAGAACCTTTATCTGGGCCTCGATACCGAACTGTTGGCGCGCAACTCTGGACTTCACAGCAGACAGTATCTCTTTTTTTTCTTTGAGGAACTGTCTCTCGTCAAAGAGTATTTTCTTTTCTTTGCAAATCCTCCGAAGATATTTTTCAATCTTTTTTTCTTCTGAAAAGTGTTCGATAAATCGATCGATATCACCGCTATACTGCCTTATTCTGCCAGAAGGATCATCAAATAACTTCAACGCGGTCTCATCGAATACACCGTTTTCCAGCAGTTTACCGTAAAAACCGTTTGCAGCCGATTCCACGAGCCAGAAATCGGGAATGATCCCTCCCGTTGTTTTGAATTGTTCGGGTGAAGGTCTGTAGACATCCAATCCCTGGATATCACATTGAATTTCCTGACTTTCATTCTCCAGCGCTGTGCCGTCAAGAGTATCGTGTATTTCCTGATAATAAAGCTCTCTACCCTCGCTTCCAGGGCTGTAGTCACGCTGTATTCGCCTTCCTGAAGGAGTAAAGTAGCGTGCGATAGTCAACCGTATTGCCGAACTGTCCGCAAGATCGAACTGCCTTTGCACCAGACCTTTTCCGAAAGTCAACTCCCCGGCAATATGCGCTCTGCTGTTATCCTGCAATGCTCCAGCAAGTATTTCGGCTGCAGAGGCACTTCCCCTGTCAACAAGAACCATGACATCACGTTTTTCAAAAAGTCCACCGGATGTTGCAGTATACCGCATTTCATCAGGACCGCCGTTTCTGCTTTTTGTATAGACGATCAGTTCTCCATCGGAAAGAAACTCGTCAGCAATTTCTACTGCCTGATCCAGGTAACCTCCGGGATTTCCCCTGACGTCGACGATGACATTCTGCATCCCCAGGTCCAGCAGTTTTTCCATCGCTTCCCTGAATTCATGGGCTGTCGTTGCAACAAATCTGCTCAACCTGATATAGCCTGTTTCTGCATCGAGCATGAAAACCGCATCGATACTGAAGGTAGGTATCTGGTCACGAACGATATCGAGCTCGAACTGTCTTGACGTGTAAGGCCTGAATATCGTCAGGACGACCTCTGAACCTTTCGGACCGCGCAACCTGGAGAGAACCTCCATCGGCGTCAACGCAATCGCGGACTTTCCGTCTATGGCAACGATCCTGTCACCCGCCTTCAAACCGGCAGCCTCACTTGGCCCTCCAGCCAGTGGCGTAACCACCAGAAGGGTATCATGAACGATATCGAACTCAATGCCGATGCCCTCGAAATTGCCTTCAAATTCAGCATTGGAAAACCGTACCTGATCCGCCTTAAGATAGGTTGTATGAGGATCGAGGGCCTGTGTCATGCCTTCAATTGCCGAAGACACGAGAACATCATTGTCAACTTCGTCGACATAACGAGCGTTTATGATGTTATAGACCTCATGGATAGTACGATCACTCTTCGTAATGACATCTGATGGATAATAGTCGCCTGTCGCACCGAACTGAAGAGCGAAAAACCTGCCAACGAGCGCCAAAAACACCAGAACGGCCATGATCAGCACTATCTGCAGAACACGGGACATGGCAAAGTATCTAGTGGTTTGTAAAACAGCAGCTGTAGTGTGTGGCTGACAGGATTCTTTGTAATTTTACGTACTTGAAGGCAAAAAGCAAAAAAAACTTCCCTCTCCTTCATCACTCAACACCACGACGAACCAGTCAACCCTCCCGTAAAACACAAACAATCACAAGGCAAGAAACACAAACAATAACAACAAAAAAAGAATAGAATCACAACACAACCAAAACAAATAACACCAATACCAACAACAAAACAAAACTCATTATCAACATATAAAACCAAAATTAGCAAATAATAATATCAATAAAAACAAACAAAAACACAATAAAATAAAACATAAAAGGAAACATCTTTTTTATTTTATTTAAACAATTTAGTGTTATTTAAAGAATTTTTTCAAAACCCCTTTAAATAACATTTTAACATGCATCATTTAATCATAAAAAATAACAAAGAAAATCATATGGATATCCATATAAATCGATTTTTAATTTTGCTTTTTTTATCGTTTATTGTTGCTTTTAAACCGTATGAAAATGATTCTGTCACAACGTTATCGATGAACAATCATCATGTTGTTGTCGAGGTATGCGCGACTGAGGAATCGCGAAGAAGAGGGTTGATGTGGCGAAAACAGCTAAACTGGGACAAAGGGATGCTTTTTGTCTATAAAAACAGTGCTGTACGGCATTTCTGGATGAAAAACACCTTCATAGAGCTTGATATGGCCTTTATTGACCGTTTCATGGTAATTCGTACCATTCATTCAGTCAAGACGACCAATACCACTTCTCCCCTTTTCAGCTCGGAAGTGCCTGTACAATATGTTCTTGAAGTAAACAGGGGCTGGTTTGACCTTCATGGCATCACAGCCGGTGACACCATCAGGTTTGAAGACGGCTTACCGCACGCCCTGGAATGACATTCAGGAATCGCAGACGACAACAAGCTCAAGTTCCACGCTTGCATCAAGCGGCAGTTCAGCGACCCCGACAGCGCTTCTTACATGGCGGCCTTTCTCTCCGAACGCCTCGTAAAGCACCGATGAGGCTCCGTTCGCGACAATATGCTGGTTGGTGAAGAACGATTCGCTTGCGACATACACCGTCAGTTTCAGGACTTCCTTTACGGAATCCAGGTCACCAATGGCCTGTCTGACCGCAGCGAGAGCATTGAGCAGAGCTATTCTTGCAGCATTTGCAGCTTGCATCTGGTTAACCTCGTTGACCTTTCCCCTTCCCCCCTTTTCATAGAGTTCTCCGCTGACCAGAGGAAGCTGGCCGGAAGTATAGACAAAGGAACCGCTTTGTATGGCTGGAACATAGATACCTGCAGGACTTGCAATTTCAGGAATCGTCATGCCCGCCCGTTTGAGTCTCTCTTCAACCTCTGACATCGCTCTGTATGATTGGTTTTCAGCCTTTTACTTATGCAAGTTACGGCTTTTTTTAACAAACAGTGTTGCCATGCAACATGCCGTAACCGCTTCTCTACCCTGCCTTTTTCCTGCTGCGAGAGAATTATCTTTTCCTGTGCTTATGCTGAGTTTTGTTTAAGACTCATGATTTGTATTGAATAAACACCCTCATCGCATATTCGAAATCCTTTGGCCTATAGCTCGCAAAACCATCACTATCCACGAACAGAAAATCATATATGGTCTCTGTATGAGACTTGTTAACATCTTCACACCACTGTCTTAGCCGCTCCATTTTCGGAGGAACATCAAGATCCTCCTGCCCTTTTGTCTCGACGATCACAACACGTCCATCCGTTAACCTGACGATGAAGTCAGGATAATAGTTTGATATATCCCCATCGGCATTCACATAATCCAGCTTGAAGTGAACGGCCAGATAGTTCTTCGCGTAAGAAGCCACATCGGGGCACTGCTCGAGAAAATCGGCAAACTCAAGCTCGAAAGGACTGTCACCGATCATCCGGTTGAATACGGATTTTTTAGGAATCATGTATCCCTGATCCTTCACCACGAAGGGCCTTGTCGTGCGCAACTTGATACTGTCCCAAATCTCCGCATCACCTTTGTCCTGCACCGTCAGCTCATTGATCGCCTGTTTGAAGGTTTCGATGACTGTCTTTGTGGCAACTAACTCTGAAAGATTCCGCAGCGTATTGGGTGACTCCATATCCACAGGCTTTCCGAAAAGGCCGTCTCCGACAAAACCCTTCACTTTCCCATACAGCACGTCATATCCGCTCACAAGACGCAGCTCCTTCATGATCGTCTGGGTGAAATACCCTATCACGCTCCGGTAGTCCGCGATCCCCGCGCTATCCAGCACGGTCGTATGCGTGACATCTCCCGTCGTGATGTCCTTGAACACGATCTCCCGCTGCTCCTCCTCGCTGAACTCCTGATACTCCACAGTCTGGAATGTGAAGCGTCCCGCATCGAGATCCGCCAGATTCTTGTATTCCCGGTATACCCGTGGCGTCAGCACTGGAATCTCGATATCCAACGCATCGATATCCTTGTTCGTATTCTCGTTGTCCACCTCCACAATGAGCGGGGTTTTCGGCTTGGTGCCTGCACCCATTTCCCGCCGTTCCAGCTCGACACCCTCGGCCTGGATACTTTCCACAAAGTCCATAAAGGCATCCGTGCCAACCACGCTGACATACTCCTCCGCGCTGCCCGGATACATCTTGCGCAGCCCGCGCCCCAGTGTCTGCTCCGGCAGGATGTTGCTCTTCGCCGAGTAGGCGCGCAGCCCGACGATAGTCGTTACGTTGCGCACATCCCAGCCTTCCTTGAGCATCAGCACCGAGACGATAGCCTTGTAAGGACTGTCACCCGAGTCGATCTCATTGGACTGCTTGCGCAGCAGCTCCAGTTCTTCCTTCGCCTTGCCCGAGGCCGCTTCGGAGATTTCCCCGTTGCTCTTCGTGTGGATCGTCAGCACAGCCCCCTTCAGGTCGGGATAGCGGTTCTCCAGATACTCCGCCACCTCGTCGCAGTTGCGGGTGTCATCCGTCATCACGAAGAGGATCGCCTTTTTGCCCATCTTCTGGTGCTCGTCGTAGGCTTTGCGCCACTCGATCACCCCCAGATCAAGATAATCCGCATATTTCTCAGTGAACTTCGCGCTTTGCTTCTCCGAAAGCCTGGCCCGGCTCGCCGCATCCGGCAGCACCGGGTGCTTCACCACATTCTGGAAAATGGCCTCGACCAGCGGATAATCCGAAACCGTCTGCACGAAGATAGCCCCGTTGTTGTGCCTGGGCGTGGCAGTCACGTCCACTTGCAGGCTTAAGGCTCCTCCCTTTTGCAGCAGGCGGTTGTGTATATCCTCGATCGACTGGAACCACGCCAGCTTCGAGTCGTGGATGTGGTGCGCCTCGTCGTTGAGCACCATCAGTTCGTCGATGTCACGCACGATCATCCCCAGATCCACCCTGGAATCCGTCGTCGCCCCTGTCGGACGCTTGCCGAGAAAGTAGTCCATTGTGTTCTCGTCTTCGGGGGAGGGCATGATCTCCTCGCCCGAGTAGACCCGGTGGATGTTGGTCAGGAAAATATTCCCCGTCGCCCGCGTCACGTTCACCTCGTCCTGCTTGTGCAGTGTGAGCTGGAAATCGTCCCTCCAGTTGCGCCCATCGTAACCGTTGTCCGGCAGCACCGGATCTTCGAAGAAAATCCGCAACCCCTGGAAGTCGTGGTAGATACGGTCCAGCACGATGATGTTCGGCGCGATCACCAGAAAGTTCCGTGCCAGCTCCGAGTCCGGCTCATACAGCTTGTGGTAAAAGCTCCACGTAAGCGCCAGGCTCATCACCTTGGTCTTGCCGCTGCCCGTCGCCATCTTGATCACATAGCGCCGCCAGCTCTCGTCGAACATCCCCGCCGACACCGCCCCGCTGCTGTCGAAGCGCATCAGATCATACTTGTCCTTCGCTCCGATCACATCGTGCAGGTAAATGATCGTCTCGATCGCCTCCCGCTGGGCGAAGTAATACTGGAAGCTGCCCATGATCGTATCCTTGCCGGGCAGCAGGTGCGGCTCCCTGAACCACCAGTTGAGCAGGCTCCTGCTTGTCTCGCTTGCGCCCATATAACCGCCGTCGCGGAACTCCTTCACCTTACGGCGCAACTGCGCCACCAGCGGCGGCATCAGCTTGTCCATCGTCGTCTCGCGCAGCGCCTCGTCTGCCGGAAACCATCGCACCTCGGGATCAAGGATCGCGTAAGGGGAATCGGGAAAATCAGGATGCAGCGCCATGATTAGAAAGATGGTTTATCCGCAGATTGCGCAGATTTTCGCAGATTGAAGACGAGTCGTTTGTGCTGGAGGCCGGGTGCGCCAAAGTTGAGGAGAAGGCCGCGTTGGAGGCCCGTCGCTTTAAGATAGTTGATGACTTGTGATTCTTCTACCCCGCCTATCTTTTGGATAGCTTTTAGCTCAACGATCACCTCTCCGTAACAGACGAAATCCGCCTGATACTCAGCAATGACTTCGCCGCAGTAGCTCACGGGCAAACGCTTTTCCCGCTCGAACGGAATCCCCTGCAGCATGAACTCCCGTGCGAGTGCCGCTTGATATACTGCCTCAAGAAACCCATGTCCCAACTCCCGATGCACTGCCATTGCCGCGCCGATGATGGCATACGTCTGTGCATCCCTTTTTTCAAAATCTGCGTCCATCTGCGCAATCTGTGGATAATCACTCTGCGAATTCATTCGCGATTCCCCCCTTTTAGTCGTTTGATTTCCCGGTCAAAATCGGAAAGATAATCACGGTCCTGCTGTTTGCGGAACACCTCATATTCCTGCTCCGCCTTCAGCTTGGCCTCCAATGCGCTGACCCGCCCCTTGTCCTTCAGAATCGGGTAGCGCGACAGCTCCAGAAACTGATCCAGAAATCCGGCCCAGTCCGTCATCTTCATCAGAATGCCGCGTTGCGCGTTGTTTTCCGCCAGATCGAGATAGGCGGCAACAATCCGGTTCAGTTCCTTGATGTGCGCCTCATTCAGGTAGTTTTTGGCCACGGCCGCATCGGATTTCAGCACCTTGCCGTCCGGAGCCTGCTTCCATGTTGTCAACCCCATGTGAGGGAGTTGCGCATCCGCCGAATCATAGATGATTTCCGCCGCCGTTTTCCCGGTGATGGCCCAGTGCAGTTTGTTTTGCACGGACGCAAAAAAGTCGCGCGTGATCGGGGCTTCCTTGTCGTAATCGGCCGCCAGCGCATAAATGTCGGTGATCTTCTGGTAAAACCTCCGTTCGCTGGCCCGGATTTCCCGGATGCGCTCCAGCAACTCGTCAAAATAGTCCTTGCCGAACAACTGCCCGCCCTGCTTCAGCCGCTCATCATCCAGCACAAACCCCTTGATGATGAACTCCTTCAGGGTTTTCGTCGCCCAGATGCGGAACTGCGTTGCCTGGTAACTGTTAACGCGATAGCCCACGGCGATAATTGCGTCCAGATTGTAAAAATCAACATCCCGGCGCACTTCCCGCTTCCCCTCGGAGCGAACTGTTTCCATTTTGGAAACAGTTGCTTTCTCCGAAAGCTCTCCCGACTCGAAAATGTTTTTCAGGTGCTTGCTGATTGTGGGTACCTGCACATTGAATAATGCTGCAATCGCCTTCTGAGTCAGCCAAATCGTTTCATCCCGAAACAGGCACTCGACCCGCACATCCCCGTCGGAGGTCTGATACAGCAGGATTTCCCCGCCCGGCGTTTCAGAACCCGCGCTCATATCTTCGCCCCCTTGCTAACCGCCTCGAATTCCACACGGTTACCCGCACTCGACCCCGTCGAATTCCACGGAAATAAAAAATCTGCGCCCATCTGCGCAATCTGCGGATAAAATCCCGGCAGCTTCATACAGTCACCTCCACAATCGTCATCGTGTCGTTGCCGAAGATGTCCACCACCTTTACTGCGATCTTGCGTCGCCCCGGCGTCACCTCATGCGCAACGCTTTTCAGCTCCAGCGAACGGTCTTTTTTCGTACGGAAGCTCTGCCACTCGTTCTCGAAGATGTAGTCCCCGGTCCATTCCTCGCGCGTCTCGCCGCTCTCAGGATCCTGCACGCGGATGATCTCCCGCTTGCTCTCAAAATCGAAATCTACGCTCCAGTAGTCGATCCAGTCCGTCCAGTGCCCGGTCAACGTTTCGCGCTGCATCACGCCTTTCTTGTCCTTGGTCAGCTTCACGATCTGCCCTTTCTCGACCACGATCCTGCTTCCAACCTTCTTCGTCTTGCCCAGCGCATCCTCTGCCTGGGCGATGCTGTCCTGCGAGTAAAAGACAGAGAAATCCGTCAGCTCCACCGCCACCGTCGCCGGCTGACCGTTCTTACCCTTCTTAACATGCGGCTTAACCTCGATATACGATACGTCATGAAAAACCACCTGGTTCTTTTCCACCGCCCGCTTGTCAAAGACTTCCGCCGGGATGTATTTGGGCGCGATGTCGATGCCCTTGCCCCGCGCCTCGTCGAGCACGTTGGGAAACAGCCCCATCTCGAACTCGAAGCCGAGGATGTCCACCTTGGTGATGTGCTTCTTGCGGCACTCCAGAATGATCTCCTCCACGAACAGCCGCGTCACCGGTAGGTTCACCGGCCCGATCGCCACCAGCCGCCCGGCCCGTTTGCCGTGGAAGCTCTCGAACTGCGCCACTTTCTCCGCACGGTAGGCTTTCAGGATCAGGTCGAGGAAAGCAGCCTCCTTCTGCGCCAGTTGCTGCCGCTGCTTTTCCTCACGCAGGTTCGGGTTGACACCAACAAAATGCTGCCGTTCGTATTTGCCGAGGTTGAGAATTTCAAATGCACGGTAATCCTTCCCGTCCGTCTTGAGCTGCCGCTGCACCCCGATCATCCGCTTACGCGTGGTATGGATGGCGAACTTGCCCAGATCAGTGCAGATCCACTTGCGGCCAAGTTTTTCCGCCACCGCGGCCGTCGTGCCCGAACCGCAGAAGAAATCAGCGACGAGATCGCCTTCGCTGCTGGAGGCTTTGATGATGCGTTCGAGGAGTTCCTCTGGTTTTTGGGTCGGATACCCCAACCGTTCTTCTGCTTGTGAGTTCAATAAAGAGATGTCCGACCAAATGTTTCCTACGACCTTCCCAAGATCATTGTCCAGACGTAATTTGCGAAATGGTTTTCGATTGGATGTCCACCCAAGATCCCCTTTTCGATCTAGTTCCTCCAAATCCTCAATCTTCATTCTCCACCCGCATATAGGGGGAGTATAACCTTTATACTCATAAACTAATGTGGGCCTTGGCCCCATGGACATTGATCGAACAATTGGACCATCATAATAACGACCTTTTTCATCCTTATACTTATATTTTTCCGCCAACTCATCTTCATTCAGCGGTTCTCGAACGTCCAAAATGTTAAAGGGTGCTTTAAATGACTTGGAATAGAAAAAAATCGTGTCGGTAAAGACGCTGTATTTTGGCGTGGAGTGCTGAGAACCCTTAGGATTAGTCGATCTCACCCAGATAACCTCGTTGCGCAAACTCCCATCACCAAAAACTTCATCCAACGCCAATCTTATGTAACTATTCACTCTCCAGTCACAATGCACATAAATACTCCCATCATCTGCCAAAAGGTCGCGCATAAGGATAAGTCGTTCATAAATCATAGAGATAAATGAATCCGCTCCCTGCCCCCAAGTGTCTCGGTAAGCTATCTCTTCAAGGATGTTTGGCTTCTTGGTGAAGGTTTCATTACCGATTTCGATATCCATTGAAAAATCAGCACCAACGTCAAATGGCGGATCGATGTAGATCAGCTTGAGCCCACCCTGCGCCTCGATCTCCTCGCGAAGCGGCCCGTTTTTGAGTGAAGAGAGGATCAGCTTGTTGTCGCCCCAGATCAGCTTGTTCGTCCAACCTTTGAGCTGCCGCCCCCTCGCATCCGTCGAGAAAAGCTCCATTTGTGGCGAGGTGTCATCCGGTTGCTCCGCCCGAGGCTCGTCTACCTGCTCGATCGTCTGGAAGGGCAGAACGATATTACAGACCTCATTGGTCTTCCCGTTCCAGACAAGCTCCACCTCTCGTTTGTCCTCAAACAGCAGAAAGCGATACTTCTCCGGCAACTCCTTGCCCGCCTCGATAAAGCGCACAATCTCCTGTTTTTCCTGATCAGTTAGTTTCAGCATGTATTGTCCTTATCGATATTCTTGACGCCGCCCCGGCTCCGCAAGCTCCGCCCGCGTGGCTCATCCCTGCTACCCCCAAACCGAGTGGTTCGCAATCATACCGCCCGGCGAAAAAGAGTAGAAAAACCGTGCAGCACACAGGAACGACCAAGCTGTGCGGTGCGAGGAACGGCGAAGCGTCCGAGCGAGCGCCTTGTTACCACTTGCCAAGGACATAATTAATTACAAGATCACCGAATGAACTGACGAGCGACCCATAAATTACAACAAAAAATCCGTGCAACTGTAGCCTTGCGTCACCAATAGAAAACGCAATTTCGTTGAAGAAATCGGAATTGAGGGCGTTTGTCCTTGGAATTGTCGGTGAGGACTTTACTAGATCCTTATGTTTGTTGATTCCCTCTCGTAATGCGTATCTCATGCTCATCCAAACGCCAACCCCAATAACGAAATTTCCTACTCGGGAGAAATAAGTTGGCTCACCATACCATACCGAAGCTGCAGCACCGGCCACAGACAGTAGAATGACAAATGGGTATAGGTACTTTTTGTCCGTTACGATAAAAGACCAATGGCGTCTATGTGGTACTGAGTTACTCATTTCATTCAAGTGCTAACGCCAAGCTCAGGGGAAGCAAAAAGCAGGTCGAGAAAGGAGTAGAGCTTTTTGCTGTCCACGGGAACTATTTGTTAGATTCTCTTCCCACTTTTTCACCGCTATTCTCGGTAGCATCATCGACATGAAATTTCCCGAGGACTTTTTGCAGCAGGTTAATTGAAAGGTTGTCACTAAAGCTTCCAACAAAAGCGATTATCCATAAAAGCTCAGGTGTTTGAGTATTTGCAGTGCCAGCAAAAACAATCAATCCCGCAGTGACCATGAGGTAGGTGAGAACTCCCATGACCACACCGACGATGGGCCTAAACAATAACCATCTATAGGCTTCACTTCTATCTGTAAATGGGAAATATCCGGCACGGAAAAGCATTGATGTTAAGCTACCAATTACCCCCCAAATCCAAATTGGAAGTGGAATGCCCATGATTAAGCGAGCATTAAACTCTTTCGCCACTACACCCGTCGTAATAACACCTGCAGCAATAAATCCTGCTACTGCAATTGCAAAGATATAGACAATTGCCGCAACAACAATAAAGGAGATTTTTGAGCTTTGCGATCTTCGTATTTCTATTTCAAGCTTTGCGATATCAAGCCTTGCGTCTATGATATTTTGTCTTGATACAGGCGGCGCTAATTGCTGCTCAGCATCGGACAATAGCTCCAAACATCTTCCTTGCGCTTCAGGGAGATCGCGCAGGCTTATTGGTATTTTTTCATAATAATCATCAATCGATTTCCTCAAACACTCAATTCTATTGTTTTCAGAATCACCAAGCTTTTCCGACTTGAAATCAATCTGAACCTTCGTGTTTGGTTTCGTTGTAAGGCTACTTGGCAGCCCAGTGTTTGCATCTTCCATTTTTTCCCTTAAAGGATCTAACGCCTAGCTTTGCGGCGTGCCGAAGTGAAGCGTAGGCGCGTCCGACAACAGCCGCTTGTTAGGCTATTGGTATTTAACAATTGGCACTCTTGGATCATCAAGTTGGTAAATTTCAATAAGTTCATCAATCCTATCTTGGATTTCCTGATTTCCTGCTACGTCCGCCAGCCATTTTTGAACAGAATTACTTACGTCAATACAAAATATATCGATTTGCAATTGATACAGACCATTAAGTGACGACATATGCATTGTAATTCTTTTGGTTTTGTCGGGAGCTGTAAAGTGGATCTTATCGCCATCAATTTTTTGAGGCAACCCTTGATGGAGACACTTGCATCGAAATCTGTAACAATCATCAGCTGTAAATGCACAGTCAGCATTAGGGGGGAGACTTTTTAAGCGTTCAACCGCCTCAGGAGGCAGATTATCTATAGATTCAGGAGAAGTTTCCGACACCAGCTCATAGAGATTTGAGGGGTCGTATTTTTTCTTCATATACCGATTGAACCAATCACGATACCTTTTAACTACATGGGCATCTGGATTTTCTAGGGCTCCGCAGATATCAGGTACTGCAAGTGCAATAAATAAAGCAGAAAACCAATTTTCTGTTTCCACTGATTTTTTTATTGAATCTATAAATCTTTGCACATGGCCTCCTTTCTTCGCTAGCCTAACGTTTAGGATCACTTGATAGTATGGAGCGTCAGCGAAATACCAGTCGAGCGCATTCTTTTGTTAGCGGCTATTCTTTTAATCTCTTGAAGTAGAACAGTTCGGGATCTCCGTCATCCAAATTATGCACAACACCACTCGGTTCATATGACATGCTTGCCATGAAAGCTTGCATGGGGGCATTGGATTCGTTTGTTGAAGTGAATAGCTTTACCGTATTGCAGATTTTCTCCAGTCGTTTCACAAGCGCGGTTGCAATACCCTTGCGCCGATATGCTTCTTGCACGATCAGCATCGATATGAACCCGCAAGAGAAGAAGGTATACTCCAGCACAGCATATCCGACTACTCGATCATCAATGAGTGCGATGATGGCACAACCCCTTCTAACCCACTCCCGAATATGCTGCCGTCGAGTTTCTTCGGTGGCAGCAATATGATCGATCGCGATAATTCCATCGATATCATGCTCTGTTGCATCCCGAATCATCATTGTCTTGTTCCCGCTAACGGCTGAGTTGAGTGGAATGTGCGGAGCGTCAGACCGCAGGTCTGTAAGCACAGGTCATTTCCGCTCAAACGTAAGAAAAGAGGGACATTCATAACTAATTATACAAAGCAGCAGAATTTTTAAAGCGTCTGCCTCCCACTTATCAGCTCTTTGCCGCAAGAATACTGCTGCTATCGTGGTACGAAATGATTATTTCTTGTCTGACTCATTCTTATCTTCAATCAATCCCTCACTTCCTTCTTTTGCTCACTCTTTCATCGAGATGCTCGCCCGACCGCAAATAATCGTAATAACCTGTTTGTTGAACAGTCACTTCAAGTGAAGGTTCGTCATCTGTTCGGTATGAAACTAAACGACAACAGGCACCATCAAAAGCCCCCTCGGAAACCGGTGTAGATTTGAATTCGGCAGGCAACACGAAACGGCCAGATATTTGCTTGAGCTTTAGACTAGTTTGGTCAAGAAACACAGCACCATGTTTCCATTCGTTAATCAACGTAACGTACGGCACACGATAGCCTTCAATATCAAAGAGCCTTTGATACTCCTCCCACGTTATACCATGTGAGCCCTGAAAGCCCGGTTCTCGGCTCGCCTCTACCGGCGCGTCTTCCCCAACCGATTCTGATTCCGTGCGAGATATTGTTGCTTTTTTATGAGCTTCTTTCCGCTCGCGAATCAAGTCCTTTGCTATGTCAAAGATATCCTTTAACCAACCCATGATTTTAAACTCAAAGCCCTAACCTTTAAGCTAAGCTGACATAAAAAGCGCGTAGCGGTTTTTTGGTCGGCTTTAGTGTTTTGTTATACGTTTTGCTATTCGTTTTTTTGCTTGGTTTTACGCTTGTATATATAGCCCTGAATAAGAAAACCAAAGAAACCCCCGAATGAAAGGATGTATTTCAAATTACTTTCTAAAACCGTTGTCTCTGGTAAAAGTAAGAACAATAGACAAAATGGTGCTAGCCAATAAGATCTTTTTGACTTCTCACTATCAGTTAATTTCCACCATGGTTTCAAATTCACAGTTAGTTTCCTTTTTATGTATAACATCGCAAATCACCGGCAGCAAAAGCAGAGCGACGAAGGAGCGGCGCTTTTTGCTGTCCGAGTGCATTTGCCTTGTTAGGCGATGATGGCTTAGACTTCGAGTCATTAATACTTTTCATTTAGCGTGTTACCTCTAACAAGGAACCTGGAATTAATTGTAAAAGGCATAGCGGTACCATTGAGAATGGTGTTTGGTTCTCCTCCGCTTTCGGCATGCATATGCAAGTGCGGTTCACTTGTGTTACCTGAATTTCCAACCTGGGCAAGAATATCATCCGGCGTAACAAAATCACCTGATTTTACTCGAATACTGCCTTTTTTTAGATGAGCTAAGAGCACCTCTACGCCATTATTGCAATTAATCAAAATATGATTCCCTGCGATATTGTTTCTATCTGTGTTCGGTGGAATGAAATCGTCAAATTCATCAACAACAACTACTATTTTGCCTATGCAGGGAGAATATACATAGTCTCCAAAGATAGTATAATCTTCAAGAATAGAACCTCCGACTAAAGAGGCAGTTCGCCTCCCTAAACTGTTAATTCCAACCATATCCAGAGCATAATTTTGTGGTTTCACAAGAAAATGATGATTTAGTATAGGGCTAGCACCTCCATGAACTACAAAATAGTTTTTGTTTCTTAATGGAGACTCTAAATCAATCGTTTCTTTATATGTGTAATATCCACGAAAAACAATCACATTCAAAAATGTAAAAACAACAATAAGCCCAATAGGGAAAATGAGTTTGGATTTTTTAGTGGCGTGATTTTTACCAATCAACGGCCTAAAAATGCGTTTATACCCTACAAAACACGCCACTAAATAAAAAAGAGGAAATATGTTCCGCAAATATACGCTGACTATATGCCATGGGCCAGCGGCCCAGATGAAAATCGTTGCTAAAACAACAATAATAATCGAGAGAATCCAACTCGTGATATTTTCATGTTTTTTAAAAGCAATTTCCCATATGAAAAGCAATGGGATGACGACTGTAAATAATGACAATATCGCTATTTGTACCATAATTTAGCTTTCGCCTAACATTATTTATTATCTGTATTACAGATTTTCTTGCTCTACCCCAAAAATATACTGCAAAAGCACCTTGCATCCGCATCAAACTTGAGCCTTCAGCCTACCCATGGAAAAGTTTTGATGTCTTTTATCCTTGTTATACAGCAACCGCATAACTCTCGATCAGTATTATTTTCTAATCTACACAAACCGGTAGAACGTAGCTCCCGAAAGCTCCAGGGTGCTACAGATTCCCCCAACGCTCATCACGGTAAAAAGAGGGACGTTTACAACTATCTATACAAATAAGCAGCCATCTACCGCACCGTTTAAAGCGTTTGCCTCCCATTCAAGGGCTTTTTGCCGCAAAAGAACTGTTACAGGGGAATAACCAGTCAGAACTGTGGAGGAGATGTTCGCCGACGCTTTAAAATTTGGTGCAAGGTTCTTGGGTAGAAGATGTAAGAGGATGCCTTATTCTCTCATTCCCGCAGCCGGCCCATCAGTTCTTTATGTGACAGCGGTACAGCTTCCCCTTTTTCGATGTCCTTTTCACGCTGCTTCGCCAGAGCAAAAGCTTCTTTTTCCGACATATCATTGGGAATAAAATAAGGGTCCTCCAGACTCTCCCATATAGCCTCTGCAAGGATTGCCCTCTCTCGTGGATTTAACCGCAAAGCTTCGCTCGCTATTTTATCAAGATTCATAAACAACCATCCTCATTAACACCCTCGGTTCTGTAATACAGGTAGTTCATACAAAAGCTTAAAAAAATATACAGTGTTTTTGCTTACTCCTCAAAAAACGCAATAATGCAGGGGAAGCGCCTCATCAATGATCGTCTTATATCACCTTCGACAATCATCCATCGAGCAGACATTGCTGCAATCCTCAATCAACCATCCAGGGATAGATGGAAGCCTCTTTGCCGGGATGGAAAAGAGACTTTTGTAAAAAAGCAAGGTCATGATGCTTCACTATGGAAGCATCTTTTCAATGTCTTCTATAGGAGTTTTCAGCGTGAGCAGGGACTTTACCAGCAGGTCGAGGGTTACCCCTGGATCCCCGGCTTCCATTTTCGCTACACGCGACTGGCTTGAATGAATCATACCGGCAAAATCTTTCTGAGTGAGCCGGAGCGATTGGCGGCGAGTTTTCAGATGTCTGCTCAAAGCAATTTTCAGGCTGATGTAATCCGACTCCACCTGAGTCAGCTCAAGAAAATCTTCTGCATTGCCGACTTTCCAGCCTGCGGCTTCCAGTTTCTTTTGTTTCCTCTTATCCATCATAGATTTCCACTACAACGATAACAACTCTCCGACTGCAACCTCCGCAAGAGATACCCTGCTTCAACTCTGGCAGGTGATGACATGGGTGGTGGTTTATCTTCCGCTTGTTTCATTGCTCAATTTATATCAAATTTGACATGTTCAACAACTGAAACAGCCGTTTTGAAAAAGGGGGCGTTCACAACTAATTATACAAAGCAGCAGAAATTTTAAAGCGTCTGCCTCCCACTTATCAGCTCTTTGCCGCAAGAATAGCCGGATTGTGACTCCAGCCGATTTGTGCAACCAGTGGTTGCACTCGGTCGTCGTCATGGTAGAGCAGGTAGAACTCGCGCATGTATGGATTGGAAACATAACGCCTCGCATCACCGGTTGCCAAAGCGCGTAGCGGTTTGGCAGTCCGTGTGCATGCGCTTGTTAGGCATATTATTACTCATGCAGCCAAGCCGCATAACTTAACCCTACCAGAACATTCTCTGGGCTGATAAATCTTGCGACCGTTTGCCCCCAAGGCTCTTGCTTAGCCTCATGAACAAATACCTGCCCTTTAGATTTCAGCTCCTCTACCGCCACCTTTACTTCTTCAGGGCTACCAAGCTCAAATTCTATCGTTGATGTCGGCTCTGGAAATGTTTTTGGCCACTCATCGTTTCCGAAGCAAGATTGCGCAGCCATAGAAAGAGGCCAAACACCAAAATGATTGCTGCCCGGGAATTTATCAGCGAACAAATAGTCATCTTGAGCCTGCAACGGAAGACCAAAAGCTCCTCTATAGAGCGATGCGCTGGCTTTTGGGTCTTTAGTGATAACTGCATACCCTGCTATGGATTGTATTTTCATTCTCGATCCTGAATTGTCTAACATTATTTATTATTTGTGTCACTGATTTTTTTGCTCTACTCCAACAATATACTGCAAAAGCACCTTGCACCCGCATCAAACCTGAGCCTTCAGCCTGTCCAAGAGAATGATTTGATGCCTTTTATCCCTGTTATACAGCAACCGCATAACTCTCGATCAGTATTATTTCCTAATCTGCACAAACCGGTAGAACGTAGCTTTCGAAAGTTCCAGGGTGTTACAGATATCCCCAGAGCTGATCCTGGTGTTCTTGTTCATTTTCTTGTCCATCTTCACCTTCAGATTTTTCGAAGAAATCTTCGGCCGCCTTCACTTTCTTCCTCTTGCATGTGCTGCTTTCAATCCCACCTGAGACCGTTCCTGGATCAAACATTGCTCGAACTGCGGTAAGGTGGCGAAGATGTTGAACACCGTCTCTCTGATCGAGCGGAAGCCGATCAGCATAAAAAAACGATCAATGCCGGAACCCTGTCAGGAAAACAGTTGTTCATATTCACATGCTGAGCTACATTGTAGTCACACAAAAGAGATAACACCATGACTGAAAATTCTGTTGTACGGGCCAGGATCGACGCCAATACCAAGGCCGAGGCCTCGGCCATTCTGGAAAGCATAGGGCTTACGGTTTCCGATGCCGTAAGATTAATGCTGAAAAGGGTCGTTGCTGAAAAAGCACTGCCTTTCGAGCCTCTCATTCCCAATGAAGAAACGATAGAAGCGATCAAAGCTGCCCGACGCGGTGAGCTGAAAAAAGCTGGCTCCGTGAAAAATCTGTTCCAGGAATTGAATGAGGACGATTAAGTATACCAGCCGCTTTAAACGAGACTATCGAAGAGAGAAATCAGGAAAGCATGGCAAGAAGCTGGACGCTCTCCTCGAGAATGTCCTCAACTTGCTTGTGGAGGATCAACCTCTGCCATCCAATGCAGTTGATCATGCATTAATCGGAACGCTAAACGATTGTCGGGATTGTCACCTGAAACCAGATCTGATCTTGATCTACCGCAAAACCGATGACAATACCCTGGAACTGGTGCGACTTGGCTCTCATAGTCAACTGGGGCTATGAGGAAAAAAAGAAGAATTCTTGAGAAGAAGAGGTTTATTTCCGACCAGCCATCTTGACATCTTTCGGATTCCATATAACCGCTGTCCCGCTCTCCATTCCGGCATGAATATCCTGCCGTAACTGATCCATCCTTGCCTGACGAATGGAATCCTGCTCGGCCATAAGGCGCAACGCTTCACGGATGACCTCGCTCGCAGACGTATAGAGTCCAGACTTGACTTTGTCCCGTACCATTTTTTCGAGCGATGGGGTGAGATTAATGTTCATTGGCATGGCAACCTCCATCATACATGGCTTATAAGACAGTTCTTTTGTCTTTTTTTATCTTTTCTGCAACAGCCCGACAAATTAAAACGCTCAGTTCAGGTTTTATCATGGCCACAGAAAATGACCGGGAACATAGATTTTCCCTGCCACGGCTCTACATGGTCAGCAACAGCCCGGAGCACCGCTACCCCGCAAAAGAACTGCCCGGACTGGTCAGAGAGATAACCTCCCGGATTCCGGCAGTCATTCAGCTCAGGGAAAAACACCTTGCGGCAAAATCGATCTATGACCTTGCAATCGCGGTCAATAAAAGCATAGCTGACAACCGTTCGTGTCTTGTTGTTAACGAACGCTTTGATATAGCGCTATCCGCCGGAGCCATCGGCACCCATTTTCCCGAGAACTCCTGTCCGCTCTCCAGAGTGCGCAGCGTAGCTCCCGATCTGATCCAGGGTAAAAGCGTCCATTCCATAGAGGGAGCCCTCGACGCTGAAAACGAAGGCGCCGACTACCTGGTGGCCGGTCCGGTCTACGATACGCCTCTTAAAAGACAGTACGGCCCGCCTCTCGGCCCTGAACTTTTCGGCAGGATATGCGCCGGCGTCTCTCTGCCGGTTTATGCCATCGGCGGGATAACGCCTGTCAATACACCTCAATGCCTTGATAATGGCGCCTATGGCATTGCAGCGCTCTCTCTGTTTCGCTCGGGCGATAACCTTTATGACATTCTCGAATCCTTTAACAGAGCTCTGGAACCATGCTTTTGACCTCTCCCCTGCTTTGCTGCATAACCGCAGAAAACTCCTGCCCTGTTGAACAGGCGGAAAAAGCCCTGGAAGGCGGCGCCGGAATGATTCAGCTCCGCCACAAATCCGCTTCCGGCTCGCAGCTTTTCACCTGGGCTCAAAAAATACAGGCGCTTTGCCGACATCATCAGGCCGTCTGCATTGTCAACGACCGCGTCGACATAGCGCTTGCAGCCGATACCGACGGAGTGCATCTGGGTCAGGAGGACCTTCCGCTGACAGAAGCAAGAAAACTGCTCGGCAGCGATAAAATAATCGGTGCTACGGTTTCTACTGTCGATGAGGCGAAAACCGCCTGCAGGGACGGCTGCAGCTATGTTGGTCTCGGTCAAATCTTTCCCACGATCTCGAAAAAAAAGAACTCGGAACCGGTCGGACCGGGACGAATCCGGGAAATAAAAGCAATCATCTCCGTTCCCGTTCTGGCTATCGGTGGAATTGACACATCGAATGTCTGCGATGTCATCCGTGCAGGGGCAAACGGTGTTGCGGTCATTTCAGCAGTATCAGAGGCCGATGACCCCGTAAAAGCGGCCGCTCAACTGCTCAAAACAATGCAAACATGCCACAGGAATCCTTGAGACAGTATACAACCGTCCTCACCATTGCCGGTTTTGACGGCAGCGGCGGTGCGGGCATTCAGGCCGACCTGAAAACGTTTGCGGCAATGGGCTGTTTTGGGCTGAGCGTTGTTACAGACATTACCGCACAGAACACATGTGGAGTCTTCGATTCCATTGCTCTTCCCGCAGAGTTCGTTGCACGGCAACTCCAGGTGCTTTCCGATGACATCCCGATCGATGCAATCAAAATCGGCATGATTTCTCAAGCCGCCACTATCCGGGCAATTGCAGAATTCCTTGATAAAAGACCGGATATCCCTGTTGTTCTCGATACGGTCCTCGCCTCTTCCGGGGGCAGGGCTTTCTCATCCGACAGCTCGATACAGGCCCTCAAGAGTGATTTGATCCCGCTCTCACGCATAATCACACCCAATCTTCCGGAAGCTGCCGGGCTTGCCGGGCTGAAAGATGTTCCGTCAAAAAAAACCGATATCGAAAAAACGGCTGCAATCCTTTTGATAAAAGGTGCTTCAGCGGTGCTGATCAAAGGGGGGCATATGGAAGGAGATTTTTGCGACGACTACCTCCTTACGTCAGAGTACGGTAAATGGATTTCCTCGCCTAAGATCGACACTCCCAACACACACGGCACAGGCTGCACGCTGTCCTCAGCCATAGCAGCCTCTCTGGCAAAAGGCCACGATCTTTTGACGGCGGTAAAAACCGCTAAAGCATTTACCGGCGATGCGCTCTTAAACGGAGCCGGATTCAGGCTGGGCAAAGGCGCAGGACCGTTACACCATCTTTATTCTTTACCCGGCAGCGACCCGTTGCGTGGCCAGCGCCCAATCGAATAATAGGTAAACCCGAGCTGTTCCATCAGATCGGGATTGTAGATATTCCTCCCGTCGAAAATCACCGGCTCCTTCAAACGCTCCCTGATCATTTCAAAATCCGGGCTCCTGAACACCATCCATTCCGTTACGACGGCAAGGGTGTCTGCATCGATCAGCGCATCTTCCAGTTTGTCGACAAGCACCAGATCTTCGCGTTCGCCGTAGATCCTTCCGGCCTCGTCCATCGCCACCGGATCGTATGCCCTTACCCTGGCACCAGCACTCCACAATTCATCGAGGATCCTGCGGCTCGGAGCCTCGCGCATATCGTCGGTATTCGGCTTGAAGGACAGTCCCCACATCGCAACAGTCTTGCCTTGCAGACCGGCTCCGAAATGCTCCTTCATTTTCCGGACAAGCGATACCTTCTGATCATGGTTCACCGCTTCGACCGCCTTGAGGATCCGTGCTTCATAACCATACTTGTCCGCTGTCTTTTCAAGAGCCTGGACATCTTTGGGAAAACATGAACCACCGTAACCGACACCTGGATAGATAAACGAAAAACCGATCCTCGAATCCGATCCGATACCGTTGCGCACAGCCTCGACATCCGCTCCAACCCGCTCGGCGATATTGGCTATTTCATTCATAAAGCTGATTTTGGTCGCAAGCATGGCATTAGCGGCATACTTTGTCAGTTCCGCCGAACGCACGTCCATGGCAATGAAACGATCATGGCTGCGATTGAAAGGCAGGTACAGATTCCGTAAAAGCTCTTTTGTTCGCGGATTATCGACACCCACGATGATCCTGTCGGGTTTCATGAAGTCACTGACTGCATCGCCCTCCTTGAGAAATTCCGGATTCGAGACCACGTCGAATTCAAGCGATACGCCTCTTTCTTCCAGCACCGACGAAACCTTCTCCGAGACCAGGTCGGCGGTACCGACCGGTACGGTCGACTTGTCGATAATGACCCGGTAATCCTCCATGTTCCTGCCAATGGTCTCGGCTACCGCCAGAACATGGCGAAGGTCGGCAGAACCGTCCTCGTCCGGCGGTGTACCTACAGCAATGAACTGGAAAAGGCCGAAAGCAACGCCTTCTGCAGGATCCGATGTAAAACTGAGACGCCCTTCGCGACTGTTTTCGATAACCTGTTCCTCGAGACCGGGCTCATAAATCGGGATCTCGCCGTTCTTCAGACGCGCGATCTTTTCCTTGTCGATATCGACACACATCACATCGTTACCGACTTCGGCAAAACACGCTCCAGTAACCAGGCCGACATAGCCGGACCCGAATATTGTAATCTTCATTGAACAAAGTTTTCTCGTTGAGTGCCCCGGACCCACAAGGTCCAAAGTGAAAATGAGCTTATATATATAAAAAATAGACCAAAAAAAGGTAGCTTTCCGATACTCGATCTCCATAAAAAGCCATAAATCACAAGACGTTGCAGAACAACAAATTGCTTATCGGTATCATTACCGGAATTGTTGCCGGTTCATGTATCGGAGGTTTTTTCCCCGAAGCCGGAGTATCGATACAATTCATCGGAGATCTGTTCATACGGTTCCTGATGATGATTGTCATGCCTCTGATCATCGCTGCCATGATCAGCGGCATCTGCAGATTCGGCGACGTGCGGAAACTCGGCCCCCTCGGGGCTAAAACAATCACCTTCTACCTGGCCACAACCGCCCTGTCGGTATTGACGGGAATCCTGCTCGTGCTCTTTATCCAGCCCGGTCAGCCGGATACCCCTTCAGGCGAAAGCAGCGTTCTTCAGGGAACGGTTCTTGAAAAAACAGAATACCGTGTTGAAAACGGAATCGTGATCCTCGAAAATCTGCCTCCGGAAACCTCGTTAACCTCATCACATTCACTCACGCTCCTCGACCGTAACATATCAGCCAGAGTTGCATCACGCGAAGGCAACAGGCTTGCTGTCGGTTCATGGGAGAAAAACGGAACACCTCTCGAACAGGTTTCCGGATCCGGAAAAGGGATTGCGTTCCAAAAGCTGACACCCGAGAGGTTTCTTGAGGAAAAGAGAACGATCACCGACATTCTTCGTGAAGTCATTACCGGGCTGATCCCCCGAAACATTTTTCAGTCGATGGCCGAAAACGACATACTGCCGGTCATAACCTTTTCGCTTTTCCTCGGGGCCGTCCTTTCAACCCTTGGTGAACAGGGGCGTCCTGTCATCGAGTTTTTCAACGGGCTTAACGAAGCGATCATGAAGATCATACATCTGGTCATGTATGCGGCGCCGGTTGGCATCGGTGCCCTGATTGCAGGAAGGCTCGGCGAAGCAGGGGGCTTCACAGGATTTCTTCCGGAACTCCTGAGGCTCGGCAAATACGCTTTTACGGTCATTGCAGGCCTCCTGATCCATAGCATGATCATTCTGCCCCTCATTCTGAAATTATTCGGCAAAACCGGCCTGAAAAAGTTTGCCGCCAACACCAGTCCGGCTCTTCTGACAGCATTTTCGACAGCATCGAGCTCCGCAACCCTTCCGATGACCGTGGAATGCGCAGAAAAAAAGAACGATGTTTCACCACGCACAGCAGGCTTTGTCCTGCCACTGGGAGCGACGATCAACATGGATGGAACAGCCCTTTACGAGGCCGTTGCAGTGATCTTCATCGCCCAGATCAACGGAATAACACTCGGTGTCCCTGAACTCTCGATCATATTCCTCACCGCAACACTTGCCGCAATCGGTGCTGCTGGAATTCCGGAAGCCGGACTGGTAACCATGGTTCTTGTCCTCAAGGCGGTCAATCTTCCGATCGAAGGGATTTCACTGATCCTCGCGATTGACTGGTTCCTCGACCGATGCAGAACAACGGTCAATGTCTGGGGAGACAGTGTCGGCGCAAAAGTTATCGACCGCTTCGTCCGGCTGGCTAATCATCAGTCACGATGACCAGGCACCGGGATTTTTTCCAGAACTCGGAAGCATCGAGTATCAGAAGCAGCGAAGAGGTCCTGCCGCCAATAAGCTCATAGGATTCTTTTGAATGCGGAGTGACAATTGTGAGGCTTTCGGCAGGATTGTCAAAGTAGAGATCTGTCGTTTCAGTGATATCAATTCTGTTGAACAATTCGACATCGAAATCCTGTGCGAGCGAATATATGGTTTCGAAGATCCTGGAAAACGGGCTTTGCGAAACCGACAGGATTCCTTTTTCCAGAAGCTCCTCACGCGTTCCTGAAATGTAATATGCATAGGCCAGGATGTCTTCCTGTTCCAGAATGAACTCGTCGAGCACATCGACCGTCTCCATAAGTTCTGCCACTCTCTGGTCAAGCTGCTGCACCCTGATTTTCAGTTCCATGACTTCCCTGTCTTTTCCCTCGATATTATAGCGAATCTCGTCGATGAGGTTGTCCAGGGTTTCTATACGGTGGGCAGAACGGGTATTTTCTTCTTCAAGCATCGTCACAAGATTCCTGCTGTTTTCCAGTGTCGAATCGATGAAAAGAATACTTGAAAAAATGTCTCTGCTGATCTCGTCAAGGCTGGTGCTGTCCTTTTTTTCTATCGAGGACGACAATCGCTCGACAACAGCTTCTTTCTGCTGTATCCTGCCGAGATTTTTCTGAACCTGTGTCAGGATGGTCATCATGGAATCGATATGCTTTCGCCTCGACTCCTCCTTTCGGTCCATTTGTTCACAACCGGTAACAAGCAGAACAAGCAACAGGAGAACAAAAGGAAATCGAATGTATGTGACTTGTTTTCTCACAACCATTGAACCCATTTTTCGACACTTTCCCTGGTTCCATACCAGTTCGTATGCGGGGTCGGCAGATGCTCCACTCCTGAAATTGTCACATTTTGCGCACCTTTCAAAAAACAGCTTTTCACCGGAACAATTCCGTCTCCCGCAAGTGCCCCTTCACCCGCAGCGTTTTTATAGAACATGTAGCACATGCGCTCGATAAAACCTTTATCCAGAGAGCCGGTATACTGGTCGCTGACGACAGAGACCACCTTGAACTCCTCAAAAAACGAAGGGGGGAGATGACGGTCAATAAATTCAGTCTTGATTCTGGCATAATGCTCGATGGTATGAAAAGGGGTTCCCAGGGCAAGCAGCTTTCCTACAGACGATCTCCGCGCGTAAACATCCCCCTGGAAAGGCTGTTCCAGGAGATAAACCATCGCAACCGTCCCGCCGCCGCTGTGCGCAACGATGGTGACTTTCTCGTCAGGATAGCGCTTCTGCATATCGGCAAGTGTCCTGTCCAGCACTTTCATCACACGGTTTGTCGATCGCTCGGGAGACGGAGGAAATCCTATCCAGTCATGAACATGAACAGGCGCAATTGCGATCTTTTCTTCAGGGACATAGGCGCCGAGCGCCTTTTTCATCCCTCCATACAAGGTATCCCAGAACAATACTCCCGGAAGGATCACTATAGGATTCTGCGGTGACTCCATACGCACAGTCATTTATTTCAGTTCTCTCAGGTATGCAAGAAGCAGTCGCACACCGAACCCCGTACCCCCTGAAACCGGTTTCGTGCCTTTCGAAGCAGAAAACGCGGGGCCTGCGATATCGAGATGCGCCCAGGATGCATGTCCTTCTGTGAATTTTTCGAGAAATTTTGCGGCAGTGACGGCACCTGCACCCTTGCCTCCAATATTATGGACATCTGCCACCTCCGATTTGATAAGCTCGTCATACTCCTCCCAGAGGGGCATCCGCCAGACCTTGTCACCGGAATGTTTTCCGGCTTCATAGAGTGCAGCGGCAAGAGAATCGTCATTGCTGAACATCCCTGCAACACCATAGCCCAGCGCAACAATACAAGCCCCTGTCAGTGTGGCAAGATCGATAATCGTGTCGGGTTTATACTCCCGTACTGCATACGTCAGTGCATCGGCAAGGATCAATCGTCCTTCGGCATCGGTATTACCGACCTCGACAGTGATCCCTGAATATGTCGTTATGACGTCTCCGGGCTTCTGTGCCGCTCCGCCCGGCATATTGTCGGTGGCAGGGATCAGCCCCAGCACCCTGACCGGCAGTTCAAGCCTGGCAGCCGCCTCGAGCGTACCGATAACAGTCGCCCCACCGGCCATATCGCATTTCATCTCACCCATACCGCTGGCCGGCTTGAGGGAAATACCGCCTGAATCGAACGTTACTCCTTTTCCGATAATGGCAACGGTCGCCACAGGTTCACAATGAGGCTTATAGTCCAGTATGGTAAATGTCGGAGGTGCCTTGCTGCCCTTGTTGACCGCAAGAAGCCCTCCCATACCGAGCTTTTCAATCTCCTCTTTCTGATAAACAGTAACCTTGCAGCCGGATTTCCGTCCAGAGTCTTCAGCCGCTTCCGAAATCTCTTCAGCATTGAGCAGGTTCCCCGGCATGTTGACAAGATCCCTGACGAGGTTGCCGGCTTCAGCAATGATACTGCCCCTGTGGACGCCTTCCTGAACAGCCTTGAGACTGCCGGCATTGGCACGGATACAAAGCTCTTTGAGAAGAACTTTTCCATCTTTCCCGCTATCCTTGCCTTTATCGAGTTTCCCGCTTTTGAGGCGGTCAAAACGGTATGAGGCATTCTTTGCCGCATCGACAAGATATTCGGCAAGCATCGATGTCGGTTCACCGCTGGTAGCGGACCACGCGGATATCGAAGAACAGTCCAGGACGAGCTTTTTCACTTTCAGAAGCACTGACCGGCGAACAAGCGCCTCGGAAGATTTTCGAAAATCATCTGCTTTTGCTGCGTCACCAAGCCCGAGAAGGAGCACTCTCGGCGATTTTGGTTTCGAACCGTTCTGATACAGAAGCAGTGACTCTCCGGCCTTGCCGTTGAAATCTTTCAGGGCTGCCGGAGCAATATCGAACATCGAAAGTTTCTTCTCCGCCTCCTTTTTGCTCTCCTTGCGGGTCATAAGTAAAACCAGAAGATCTCCCTTGAGATTCTTCAACGCACCCTTGGTGACCGTTATTTTCATCATGCAAATGATAGTTTCAATGTGATCGAATCAAACTGCGGCGGGCAGAGGACGCAGCAGTGCTTCGATCACTTGTTTACGACTTCAAAATCTTCAAGATAATCTCTCACATCGGCAAGCATGACCTGTATCGCTTTTTCCGACGCATATGGCAGCAGGCAGCCCGCGGCATTTTTATGTCCGCCTCCGCCATGTTTCTTTGCAATCCTGTTGACATACATTTCACCGCGAGACCTCAGGCTGACCTTCGTTCTGCCATCGGGCATCTCAACCAGGAGCAAAGCGATCCTGACGGTACTGACGCTGAGGAGATACTTGATGATGAGGTCCGTGTCAAACAGCTTGCTGCCGGTTTCATTCAGCATATCCTGTGAAATGAAAAGCCAGGAAATCCGGTCGCCATCCAGAAGCCTGATTGACGACAACGCCATACCAAGCAGTTTCAATGCCTGCGGTTTGAGCGAGTTGTAAACCCTGTCGTACAGGTCGTTCGGATCGGCCCCTTTAGCCACAAGATCGCCCGCAAGCAAATAAACATATGGTGTTGTTTTTGGAAAACGGAACGAACCGGTATCGGTCATGACCGCAACGTAGAGTCCCCTGGCGGCTTCCGGAGAGAACAATTTCTTCCCGAGACGGGACTCGAACGCACTGATCAGATCATAGACAAGCTCACCGGTCGAGGATGCATAGGTTTCGCAAATCATCAGGTCGGCAAAATCTTCGGGCTCGAGATGGTGGTCGATACACAGCACCTGCAGCCTGCCCAGTTCCCGGGCAAAACTGACATGGTTCCAGATACCTCCCATTCGTTCGCTGAGATTGGCATCGAGAAGAACAACGAGATCTGCAAGTGAAAGGAGTTCGATCTGCTCTTCCTGCTGTTCATCGAAGACGGCTATTTTTTCTATATCCTCCAGAAAGGAGTAGTTGCCGGGAACTTCCGTCGGATTGATAATGGAAACGTTCTTGCCGAGTGAGGTCAGAACATGTGCGAGGGCAACTTCGCTGCCGAGACCGTCTCCATCCGAATTCTTGTGGGTTGTCAGAACGATATGCTCACTCGAAAGCAGCATATCGATACAGGGGGCCCATTCTTTTTCATCAAGTCTTTTTCCATGCTCAGGTATAATCATCATATCATATTTCAAATTAGCCTAATATTTAATTTACGGTATTATTTACCCGATGACAAATAAAGCGGTAAAAAACCCTCATCCCGTTTTTATCTGAACAGGTAATTCAATACTTTACGTAACGATTACACAACATGCCGCTCTGCCATCGAAAACCTAAATTGAGTTTAGGGAAAACAAACCTTCAGCTAAACCACATTACCTACCGTTCCGGATGCTTAAGATTATTGAAAAAATATTTGGTTCGAAGCACGACAAGGATATAAAAAAAATCCAGCCGCTGGTTGACCGGATCAATGAGATATACGCCTCCCTTCAGTCTCTGAGCGACGATGAACTTCGTGAAAAAAGCGCCTCCCTCAGATCATCGCTGCAAGAACGGCTGAGCAGGATTGAAAAGGAAAAAAGCGACCTGCAGTTATCGCTTGAGAATCCCGATCTGCCGGCAAGGGAGATCGAAGCGGCCGGCTCCGCGATCGATGAGCTCGACAAGCGCCTTGAAAACGAAACTGCACTTGCGCTCGAAGAAATTCTGCCTGAAACATTCGCCATTGTAAAGGATACCTGCAAGAGACTCAAGGGACACACCTATGAGGTCATGGGCCACACCATGACCTGGGACATGATCCCCTATGACGTCCAGCTTATCGGCGGCATTGTCCTCCATCAGGGCAAAATTTCGGAAATGGCTACAGGTGAAGGTAAAACGCTTGTCTCGACGCTGCCTGCATTTCTCAACGCACTGACTGGACGCGGTGTCCACATCGTCACCGTCAACGATTATCTCGCCCAGCGTGACAGGGAATGGATGAATCCCATATTCTCGTTCCATGGCATCACAACCGGGGTAATTCTCGGCAGAATGCGTCCCGAGGAAAGAAAGCGTGAGTATGCGTGCGATATCACCTACGGTACCAATAACGAATTCGGTTTCGACTACCTTCGGGACAATATGGCCGGATCTACCGAAGAGCTTGTGCAGCGCAACTACTTCTTCGCCATTGTCGATGAAGTCGACAGCGTCCTGATCGACGAGGCACGAACGCCCCTGATCATCTCGGGTCCCGTTCCCAACTCCGACACCAGTAAATACAACGAGATCAAACCGTGGGTGGAACGGCTTGTAAAGGCACAGCAGAACCTTGTTGCAGGCTATCTCAACGAAGCGGAAAAAACCGTCGGGAAAGATGCCGACAGTTTCGATGCAGGCCTCTGCCTTCTCCGCTCCAAACGAGGCCAGCCGAAAAACACCCGTCTGATCAAGCTTCTTTCCCAGACAGGCATGGCAAAGCTCATGCAGAGCGTTGAAAATGACTACCTCAAGGACAATGCCCGCCGCATGCATGAAGTTGACGACGAACTGTACTTCTCGATCGACGAAAAATCAGGCTCCATCGACCTTACCGACAAGGGCCGTGATTTTCTGAGCAAACTGAGCCAGCAGGACAGCGATCTCTTTCTTGTTCCGGACGTTGGCGCAGAGGTTGCGTCCATCGAAAGCGATGCGTCGCTCGACGCAAACGACAGGATCCGGAAAAAAGACGAGGTTTACCGTCTGTTCTCTGAACGATCGGAAAAAATTCACAACATCAGCCAGCTGCTCAAGGCATACTCGCTGTTTGAAAAAGACGACGAGTATGTCGTCCAGAACGGCCAGGTCATGATCGTCGACGAGTTCACCGGCCGTATCCTCCCCGGGCGCCGTTACAGCGACGGGCTTCACCAGGCCATCGAGGCGAAGGAAAACGTCAAGATCGAGGGAGAAACACAGACTCTGGCGACAATCACGATCCAGAACTTTTTCCGCCTTTACAAAAAACTTGCCGGCATGACCGGTACGGCCGAAACGGAATCGGCCGAATTTTTCGACATCTACAAACTCGATGTCATTGTCATTCCGACAAACAAGCCTGTCGTGCGCAAGGACCAGGACGACTACGTTTTCAAGACGCGAAGGGAGAAATACGCCGCAATCGTCGGCAGGATCATCGATCTGCAGAAAAAAGGACAGCCGGTTCTTGTCGGTACCGCCAGTGTCGAAGTATCCGAAACCCTTTCGAGAATGCTGCGGGCAAAAAAAATAACCCACAGCGTCCTGAACGCAAAACAGCATGAGCGTGAAGCGGAAATCGTGGCCTCCGCAGGACAGAACGGAGCTGTCACCATAGCGACAAACATGGCAGGTCGTGGTACGGACATCAAACTGGGCCAGGGCATACGAGAGCTTGGAGGACTTTTCATTCTCGGCTCTGAAAGACATGAATCCAGAAGAATCGACCGGCAGCTTCGCGGAAGATCGGGCCGTCAGGGCGATCCTGGAGAATCGATTTTCTATGTCTCGCTTGAAGACAACCTGATGCGTCTTTTCGGCTCCGACAGGGTCATAGCCGTCATGGACAAGCTCGGCCATGAGGAAGGAGATATCATCGAGCACTCCATGGTTACCCGCTCGATAGAACGCGCACAGAAAAAAGTTGAGGAACAGAACTTTGCGATACGAAAACGCCTCCTCGAATATGATGACGTACTCAACCAGCAGCGCGATGTCATTTACAAACGACGCCGCAGCGCCCTGACAAAAAACAGGCTCACTGCCGATATCATGGATCTCCTCCGCGATTACACGGAAAACATTGTTAACCGTTATGCACGGGACTTCGATGGCCAGGGACTCGAAGAACAGGCGCTCAAGGATCTTTCCGTTGACTTCAAGATCGATACCAGAACGTTTGAATCCGACGGCACGGAAACAACCGCTGAAAACCTCTTCAACGCAGCCTTTGATTTCTATAAACGCAAAGAGGCTGCAATTCCGGCCGATATCATGCGCCAGATCGAAAAATATGCCGTGCTGAACGTCATCGATCAGAAATGGCGTGAGCATCTTCGTGAGATCGATACGCTGAAAGAGGGCATCAATCTCCGTGCATACGGACAGAAAGATCCGCTGCTCGAATACAAGCAGGAAGCCTATAAGTTGTTCATGGCCATGCTTGCCGAAATCGAGCTCCAGACACTCTCCCTTGCTTTCAAACTCTTTCCGGTCACCGAAGAAGAGCAGCAGAAGATCGAGGCTGAACAGAAGAGATCACAAGTCAGAAAGGATCGCCTCGTTGCACAGCACGAGGAGGCGGCCAACGTCTATGCAGACCCGGGCCCGGCCTCTTCCGGAAACGACGGCTCAACCGCCCGGAAACGGGGAGGAGCAGAACAGCCCCAGGAAGCCGCCCAACCAGCAAGGGCTGAAAAAACACCTGGGAGAAACGAACCCTGCCCCTGCGGCAGCGGTAAAAAGTACAAGAACTGCTGCGGCAAATAAGCGCTGCCTGCAGGAACCATCGCCTGAACCATTATGCACAAAGAACCGGACGTAACATTCGAACTTGCCAGAGAACACGGACTCAACCGGGAGGAGTACGACACCATACTGAACATCCTCGGCCGTGTCCCGACATTCACTGAACTTGGCATTTTTTCAGTGATGTGGTCAGAACACTGCAGCTACAAGAACTCCATCGCCGTGCTTAAGACCCTCCCAAGGGAAGGAGGTGCCCTTCTGACTTCTGCCGGCGAAGAAAATGCAGGGCTGATCGATATCGGTGACAACCTTGCCGTGGCTTTCAAGATCGAGTCTCATAACCACCCGTCTGCCGTCGAACCCTATCAGGGCGCTGCGACAGGCGTCGGCGGCATACATCGCGACATTTTCACGATGGGCGCACGACCTGTCGCGTCTTTGAATTCCCTGCGCTTCGGCTCCCCCAAGGATCCCAGAGTCCGGTACCTCGTCGATGGTGTCGTCAGGGGAATCGGTGATTACGGCAACTCATTCGGAGTCCCGACAGTCGGCGGCGAGATCTATTTTGAAGACTGCTACACCGGCAACCCTCTTGTCAACGCCATGTCGGTCGGTATCGTCCGGCATGATGACACCGTAAGCGCTACAGCCGAAGGAGAAGGCAATCCGGTTCTTATCGTCGGTTCGTCCACCGGCAAGGACGGCATCCATGGAGCGACATTTGCTTCGGAAGATCTCAGCGAGGCTTCTGAAGATAAAAGACCGAGCGTCCAGGTGGGAGACCCTTTTGCTGAAAAGCTGCTTCTGGAAGCAACGCTCGAAGCCATTGCAACCGGGCACGTTGTCGGCCTTCAGGACATGGGCGCAGCAGGCCTGACAAGCTCCACATCGGAAATGAGCGCCAGAGGGATCGGCAAGAACGGTAAAGGCGGCATTGAAATCGATCTCGACCTGGTGCCTGTCCGTGAAGACGATATGAGCGCTTATGAGATCATGCTTTCGGAATCACAGGAACGGATGCTCATCGTTGCCGCGAAAGGGTTCGAAAAAGAGATCATCGACGTGTACCGAAAATGGGATATTCACGCCGTTGTCATCGGCCGTGTCACCTCTGACAACCATCTCCGGGTCAGTCACAAAGGCTCAGTTGTCGCAGACATACCTGCCGAGTCTCTCGTTCTGGGCGGAGGAGCGCCTGTCTATATCCGTGAAGCCGCAGAAAAAAAGCCGGAAACGGCACCGGCATCACCGCTTCCCGACAGCTCGCTCGACCTTCACCAGGTCTCTCTCCAGCTCCTTGCAAGGCCGAACATATCCAGCAAGCAATGGGTCTATCAGCAATACGACTCCATGGTACAGACCAATACCGTCACGCCCGCCGGACATACCGATGCTGCTGTCATCCGTATCAAGGGCACGACAAAAGCTCTTGCAATGAAAACCGACTGCAATGCCCGATATGTCTACCTCAATCCGAACAAAGGCGGCATGATAGCTGTAGCAGAGTGTGCCAGAAACATCGCCTGTTCGGGAGCCGTGCCCCTTGCGATCACAAACTGCCTTAACTTCGGCAATCCATACAAACCCGAAGTCTACTATCAGTTCAAGGCATCTGTTGAAGGAATGGGAACTGCATGCAGAAAATTCAACACGCCCGTAACCGGCGGCAACGTCAGCTTCTATAACGAATCATCACTGACCGGCACAGCCGTCTACCCCACTCCCGTCATCGGCATGATCGGCCTTCTCGACACGATCGACCACCTGACAGGATCGACATTCACCACGCCCGGTGACGCAATTCTTCTTCTTGGCGATCCCGTGCTCTCGCTCGACGGCTCCGAGTACCTTGTCATGCAGTATGGAACCCCCGGTCAGGATGCTCCGTCATTCGATCTCGACCATGAACTCAGGCTCCAGAAACTTCTTGTCTCACTTGCATCATCCGGTCTTCTGCATTCAGCACACGATGTGTCCGATGGAGGCATGTTCACAGCCCTTGCTGAAAAAGCTATTATGAACCGGGATAATCCGCTCGGTTTTGCCGTCGATTTCGAAATCGCCGAACATGGCCCCGCCATTCTCCAGGAACTGCTCTTCTCGGAAGCGCAGGGCCGCGTCCTTTTGAGCGTCGATCCGGATAACGCCGCCCGTGTGATCGATACCGCTGCGAAGAATGACATACCCGCGAGAGTCATCGGACAGGTCCGTGACAACAACGCATCTCTGGAAATAAACGGAAAAACAGTCCTTTCATTCACTGTCGGGGAGCTTATCCAGGCTTATTATCCGGCATTGGAAGAGGCGCTGCACCTCAATGAAATCGAAACCATCTGATCGCTGATGCAACCCGTACTGACAACCGGACAGATGAGCTGCGCCGACCGGGACGCGGTTACCCTCCTGCACACCGATGAAATCCGACTCATGGAGCTTGCCGGCCGTGAAGCGTCAAGGATCATAGCAGAGCTGTTTTCTGAAAAAAAGCAATCGCTCGACGCCCGCTCCTATCTTGTGGTCTGCGGCAAAGGGAACAACGGCGGAGACGGTTTTGTGCTTGCCCGGCACCTCATCAACCTCGGTGCAGCAGTCGATGTGGTGCTGACCAGCCCATCAGATGCCCTCTCATCGCTCAACCGCGAAGGACTCTCGATTCTGGAAGCATATGCTGCACATACCGAACGCTTACGAATCTTCAAAAGCCTCGAAAAAGCTCTGCCAACTGTCACGGAAAGCAGCTATGACGGACTTGTCGATGCTCTCCTCGGTACAGGGTTCCGCCTTGAAAAAGAGGGTGAACCACTGAAAAGTCCGGTAAGGAGCGCCGTTGAACTGATCAACAGCATCCATGTGCAAAGTGATGCCTTGCTCATAGCGCTTGACGTTCCGAGCGGTCTTGATGCGACAACCGGATTTTCGGCAACACCGTCAATACATGCAGACGCAACCGTCTGTATGGCATATCTGAAAACCGGCTTCTTCTTTCATTCGGGACCGCGCCAGTGCGGAGATATCCATGTTGCTGAGATATCCATACCGGAATTCATCCTGCAGGACATCAGTTGCCATCTTACCGATCTGGACTATACAGCCGAACACTTTCATCTTCGCGATCCCGGTGGAGCAAAACACACCAACGGCAAGCTTCTTGTCATTGCCGGTTCCGTCAACGAACACAGCTCGATGCTCGGCGCAGCACTGCTGACTACAAAAGCCGCCGTCAAAACAGGCGCCGGTTATGTCTGCACATCCATGCCCACCGATTTTGCCGCACCTCTGCATACGCTTGTTCCATCTGCAACGGTTATCGGACGAGATCGCGACACCCTTCTGGAAAAAGCCGCCTGGGCAGATGCAATCGTCATCGGCTGCGGACTCGGAAGAGACAGCGATACCATAGACCTGTTCCGCGACCTCCTGACCGATCCGCTTGTCGCCTCAAAAAAACTCATTCTCGATGCCGACGCTCTTTTTGCGCTTACCTGCGGAGGCTTTGCGCTCGATGCGCTTGATTTCCGCGATATACTGCTGACCCCTCATGCAGGCGAATTCAGCAGAATGACAGGACTGACGCTCGATGAAATACTTGCCTCACCTCTCGAAAGGGTCAAGGAATATGCCGCCCGTCATCATGTCAACGTCCTGCTGAAAGGAGGACCGACCTGCCTTGCCGATCCTTCCGGCAATGTTCTGATCAACAACACCGGAACAGAAGCCCTTTCGACAGCAGGCTCGGGAGATGTGCTTTCAGGGATGATCGCCGCTCTTGCCGCAAAAGGAACAGACACGTTCAATGCCGGCGGTGCCGGAGCGTGGCTCCATGGCCGGGCGGGCGACCTGTCGAAAGACATATCGAGCCTCGTATCATCGGAAGATATTCTGAACGCCATACCGGAAGCGGTATCGGAAATCTTTTATATAGAGGAAGGATAAACAGCACATCGTACAGAGCCACGACGCAAATATTTTCAACTATCCCGCACCCCGCTCTTTGAAAATCACATCCGGCTTCGCTTTTGCCCAGAGAGCACTGAACCGGGTTTTCTCGGCTTCGGAGAAACTGACTGAACCGGCGAGGAACCATGAGCCGGGATGTTCTCCGGGATCACTGCCACGACATACTCCCATCTCAGCAATTTCCATAACGCGGCCTACTTCCCCCCTCATCACCTGCCAGTCTCCTGAAAGATAGTGCTCCTTGTCGGCAGCAACAATTTTGAGCACCTCCGTCACCTCGACGACACTACTGTCACCCCTCACGTCGATACCCGCGAAAACATACGCCATTGCTCCGAACTCGTCGAGAATGAAACGCAGATACTTGTTGCGCATCATGTGATGTCCAGATCGTCGAGCAGGTAAATAAACTGCTCTCCGTTCGTGTTGACCCCTGAAATCGAACGTGGAAGCGTACCGTACTCTTCAGCGAGATCAAGGTACCAGGCAGTGTATTCGTCGAAAAGATCAGCAAGCAGCCCCTGCGAAGGATTACATTCCATTTTTAATACCTAAAGTGAGCGTTCCAACAAAAGCCCTATGAGCCTAAGTCTTTAATAATAAATATTTTATACTGTTTTTATTTTGAGTCACTCCTCACCTGTCAGGTAAACAGGAATACCGAAAAAGAGCCACATTTGTTAAAACCCGGCAAGTTGGGACACTCAGCTTAGGTTCTAAGTTAATTTTGTCTAATTTTAAAGATCATCAGACGTGCTACAGAGACAAGGCACAGCAAATACGGTTTTATCACGACGCGTCAGGACGCTCAGCTCAGTTTTTTTTGACAGAAAGAATAATGCAATAAACAGGAGTTATATATGAACCAGAAACAATTCGAGAGAATGCAATCAGATAAGGGATTTATTGCCGCACTGGATCAAAGCGGAGGAAGTACTCCCAAAGCTTTGGCTGCTTATGGCATCTCTTCCGACGCATACTCTTCAGACGAAAAAATGTTTGATTTAGTACACGAGATGCGTACGCGAATTATAAAAAGTCCTGCATTTACATTCAACAGAATCCTTGGTGCTATTCTGTTTGAACGTACTATGGACAGTTTAATAGATGACAAATATACTGCCGATTATCTTTGGGAGGAAAAAGGGATCGTTCCTTTTTTGAAAATAGACAAAGGACTTGCCGATCAAGAGGATGGTGTCCAGCTCATGAAACCTGTACCCGGATTGGATGAACTATTATCAAGAGCTATTGAGCGTAATATTTTCGGGACGAAAATGCGCTCTTTGATCAAAGAATATAATACATCAGGAATTGACAAGATCGTAAATCAGCAATTTGATATTGGAAAACAGATATCAGATAGAGGACTTGTCCCAATACTTGAACCTGAAGTGGATATTCATTGCCCTGATAAAGAAAATTGCGAGCAGGTATTATTGGATATGATTTTAAATAAATTATCACAACTGGATAATGAGACAAAAGTGATTTTCAAGTTGACAATCCCCACGAAACCGGATTTCTACACACAGTTGATCAACGATCCGAAAGTTGTCCGTGTTGTTGCTCTCTCTGGAGGTTATTCGAGGGAAGAAGCTAATGAACGATTAGCTCAGAATAATCAACTTATCGCAAGTTTTTCACGTGCCCTGGTTGAAGGTCTGACAGCTAAGCAATCCGATGAGGAATTTGATTCGATGCTTGGTTCTTCAATAGAGTCCATATACAATGCGTCAATCACATAATAGCTGAATTGATCGATTGTATCGAGCCCCGTGAAATCAGATCGTCTATTTCACAGGGCTCGGCAATCGATCAATGAGCAAAGAACACATCGGACAGAGCCGCAACACAATCATTGTGACCCTGTTTTGACATCAAAACTGCTATAACGAAGAGGCTCGCAAAAAGCGTTTGACGTTCCTTGCCGCCTGACGAATACGCTCTTCGTTCTCGATGAGAGCAATCCTGACATATTCGTCACCGTAAGGGCCGAATCCTATACCGGGACTCACGGCCATTTTTGCTTCCTTCAAAAGAGTCTTGCTGAACTCCAGGCTCCCCGCCTCCCTGAAGGCTTCGGGAATCCTTGCCCAGGCAAACATCGAGGCTTTCGGTTTATCGATGCGCCAGCCTGCATTGGCAAAGCTCCGCAGGAGAACATCCCTCCTTCTTCTGTAGCTCTGTCTTATTTCCTCAACGCATGACTGGTCACTGTTGAGAGCAATTGTAGAAGCCACCTGTATCGGAGTGAACATACCGTAGTCAAGCCAGCTCTTGATTCGTGTAAGCGCGCCGACAAGCCTGGGATTGCCGACAAGAAAACCTACCCGCCATCCTGCCATGTTGTATGTTTTCGAAAGGGTGTAACTTTCAATGGCGACATCTTTTGCACCGGAAACCTGCAGGATCGAAGGAGCCTTGTACCCATCGTAGGTGATTTCGGCATATGCGATGTCACTGATGATATAAAACCGTTCATCCCTGGCCAGCGCAACAAGTTTTTCATAAAAATCGAGGTCAACGGTTGCCGTTGTAGGATTGTTCGGAAAATTGACGACCAGGTATTTCGGCTTTGGAGAGGATTCGCGCATTGCCGTTTCGATATTGCGGAAAAACGCGTCCTTGTCGGGTGTGAAATCCTGGTTAAGCACAAGCCTGAAACGATGAACATTGCCCCCGGCAAGAATGAACGCCTGTGAATGTATCGGGTAACATGGATCGGGAACCATCGCAACATCACCCGGATTGGTAATGGCCTGTACGAGATTCACATATCCTTCCTTGGATCCCATGGAGGCAACAACCTCGGTATCTGCATCGAGTTCAACACCGTATTTTTCCCTGTACCAGTCGCAGATTGCCAGTCGCAGCTTGTAAATGCCTTTCGATACAGAATAACCGTGCGTTTTCGGTTTCTGCACACTTTCAACAAGCTTCTCGATAATATGCCGGGGAGTAGGCCCGTCGGGGTTGCCCATGGAGAAATCGATAACATCCTCTCCCGCACGACGCTCAGCCATCTTGAGTTCATCGACGGCGGCAAAGACGTACTTCGGCAACCGTTTTATTTTTTCAAACTCTATTTCATCAAACATGCCTTGTCCTGTAACGTTTCATGGTTATTGCTGTAATCATGGTGCGCAGCCAAGTAATAGAGGTGCCCTAATCTTACAGAAAAAGTCGGAGACGGCAAACAGATTATAGCTGAATAACCGGATAGCTGGTTAGCTTGATAGCCGGATGGCTAGCTGACAGTAGAAGGAAAGAAGGTGGAATGTGGGGTGGAAGAATTTTGGAAAGTGGACAGCAGGAAGTGGAAAATGGGGTTTTGGAAAGTGGGAAGTAGAGAGTGGGTGAGAATGTAGGGGCAGCCCCCTGTGGCTGCCCGTGGTCGGATTGATTGGAATGTGGGGTGGAAGAAGGTAGCCAGTAGCCAGTAGCCAGTAGCCAGTAGAGCGAAGATAGTTTTTCTGCTGACAAACCAGGGTCATGATTCACGATCCGCGTCTCCATCAACCAGAAAACAATACGGGTCCTTGTCCCTGAATGGATCGAGTCCCATGCCGTGAACCACAGCCATGCAGCCTCCGCAAACAGTTCGAAGGCGGCATTCCATGCAGGGTTCCGGCCCTCTTCTGTAGCGCTTTGCTTCAACCGACTCGTAGAGAGACATGAAGTCGCTCTCGAGAATATTCCCGATCGGGGAAGGAAACTTCCGGCACGCGTGTACCTCTCCGTCCGGCAGCAGCGCCACAAAGTTGAACGCTGCTCCGCAGCCGAAACCGGTGCAGCCGCCAAATGGAGCAACACCTTCCTTTTCACGAAGAATATTGAAAAGGTTGTCCTTGAAGCCGATAACAGGATTGGTTCGGGCCGCAAGAGTGTAGCTGTCCAGAAACGACCGGAACCGGTCGCTTTCAGGCAGTGAAAGTGCTGCTCCTTCACCCACCTGTGAAAGCCTGTTGAAAGTAAAATAATCGGCACTGTCCCGAAGTACTTCCGTCAGTGGCAGAACCTCTTCGATATTGGCTTTCGTCAAGGTAAGCATGACGGCCGAAGAAACCTGCTTTTCCTTTAAAAGAGAGAGAAACTCCAGGACTTTAAAGTAAAATCCCTCACCTCGTATCTGATCGTTATGGGTTTCCAGCCCCTCGAGACTAACCTGAAAATACTCCGGTTTACTCATGTCGATCACACGCCGCAGTTGTTCTTCCTCCACGGGATTACCGAGCAGAGACAAATGAAATCCCCTCTCTGCCGCCTCACGATACCAGTCATAAAAATGGGGCGAAAGAAAAGGATTCCCGCCGGAAAAACAGATATGTCCTCCGACATTCATGCTGCTGCAGAACCGCTCGAAATCATCGATAACCGCTCTTCCTTCATCCAGGGTCAGTGAGACACGATTTTCCCTGTCGTAACAGTGCCTGCAGTGCAGGTCGCAGATATTTGTGATATGCCACTGGAGCGTAAATGTCGACGCCCGTTTGAAGCGATCGGGCATATGTTCTGCTTCGGGAAACTCCTGCAACTGCCGGGAAACCAGATACGGTGCCTTGATAACGATACCCTTTCGGGCTGCATAGTCAACAGCCATGTTGACAATCCTGCGCTCTTGTCCTTCCGGAACCTTCAGCAGATCTTCAGCAAGAACCTTCAAGGCAAGAAGCACTTGATCATCGGCCTTTTCAACATGAACAGCACCCGAACCAGGCCCTTTCCATACAACAAGAAATCCTTCGTGCCGTTCAGGCTCCCCGGAAACATCCGATAGATCTTTTTCAAAGAAAGGCGACACATCGAAGTTCACAGGCACGAGTTGCAGCATGGGATTGATGACGGCTCCATGAACCGGACGACTCACGTCTTTCTCCATCCTGCCGACATTCCAGAAAGCATACTCGACATCGGCAAGGTCGGCAAGAAAAACAAATTGCGACGCGGGCGAATACATCTCGCGCAAACGGGCGGAAAACCTGTCCGGATTTTCAGAACAGAGTTCCCGAACACCTCTTTGAGCCATGAAAGCTCGTGCTTCGGGATGGGACAGGGTTCTGGAGAAAACTTTTTCAAAAGAGGCCGCCGGCATCTTTCGTTCTCTTTCGTTCATAGAGGCAAGGTCAATGCAACAGGACGGATGTTCGAATCCTCTTTTTGAGAAGAGGATCGCTCACAAGGAGATAACAGCAAAAAAAACGGTCCGTTTGAGCGGACCGTCACCTGAAAGGAAGGCATGATACCTTCAAGACTTTGTGGGTTCAGGCTATTCTTTTGCGCCCGAGCAGGAACCTTTTCCTTCACCGGCCTCTTCCGGCTTGCCTGAACATGAACCTGAACCTTCCGATCCTTCTTCACCTTCGACTTTTTCTGTCTTGCTGCAGCTTCCGGCCCCACAGCTTCCATTAGCTTTCTGGCAGCCTGTAAGGGTTATTCCGGTAACAAGACCTGCAATGCTCAATCCGGCCAGCAACTTTTTCATCACTTTCTTGTCCATGGATATCGCTCCTTTGTTTTCTTTTCAAGGGGAGATTCGTTCTGCCTGTATTACGGATGAGTACTCCATTAACAGTGTAATATAACAACTCGTTCCCGTAAAGCCCTAACAACAGGTATCCGCCGCAAACAACCGACCTCCGACAGGGCGAAAGATTTTTCGCCCTGTATTACATGGATACACGATATGCTTGTAGGACCTATAGGACTCATAGGACCAATATGATGCTTCTCAATGTATCAGGCCCACCTCCAACCTCAACAGGCATTACCCGACCCGATTTTATCGAATTTTCTCTCTTGTCTTCGCTGCGCACCCTATTACCTACGACCTACTACCTATTCAGAACCTTACTGCCGTGGCCTGCAAGGCCTGCTCCCTGAAATGATTCTTCCAGGCATGGCCGGAAATCTTTTCAGCAACCGCTACGGCAATATGACGCGGCTCGACACCGAGATCGGTATTTCTTCCCAGACCCTGGATACACGAAGGGCAATTGGTCAGCATCAGTGACTCGCCGGTCTCCTCTTTAACCTCTTGGATCGCCGTTCTTTTGCGCTGCAGCATGGAGTCGGTGATATCAGGCCTTGAAAGAGCGAGCGTACCCGCTTCCGAACAGCAGTGCTCAACAGGAGTCACCGTTGCAAAACCACCCAGTTCACCGAGTTTTTCAACCGCCTCTCCCTTGAGGGAGTCATGACAGGGCGCATGATAGAGACAGTTGTCGCTGCCTTTCAGCTTAAGACCCTTCTCAAGCGCATAATTCATAACATCGACGATCCTTCCGCCGAACAGCTTTTTCGTATCCATCCCTCCCAGAGCCTCCATGCAGGTCCCGCAGGATACAACACAGGCATCGAAGTCGAGATAGGAAAGCATTTCCCGTATCTGGGTAAAGATCACGGTATTGCGCAGCACCAGTTTCTGGTGCTGGTCTTCCTGTGCATTGACATGAGCCGGAAATCCGCAGCAGAGAAACGGCGGCGGCAGAACAACCCTCACTCCGGTCTCCAGAAGCAGATGGATCGAGGCCATGGAAATGGAAGAATGCAGCCGTTCAGAACCACAGCCGGGAAAATAAAAAACAGTTACCCGGGCTCGCTCCTTCGGCTCGAAAATCAGTGCCTGGTCAGCATCAGAATGAGGAAGTATATCGCGCAACGTCTGATCGGGAATTTTCGGCATCGGCGAACTGAGCATTCTGATCGGGTAGAACGACGACATCGATTTAAGCGACTGCAATGGCTGCGTGAATCTGTTCCCCGCCCGCATTGCGGCGCCGCCTCCGCGAACGATTGCATTCCGGAATAGCTTATTGGCAAACTGAGAACGGTTTTCGAGGTATTTCAGCGTCAACTGCGTCGCAGCCGAAAAATGCTTGTATCCCCGTGATTCGAGTATACCACGCTCGAGAACAGAGACCTCACCCGTATCGATATCGACAGGACAGGGCTTGAGGCATTTGTGACATATCGTGCAATGGTCGGCAACATCTTCGAGCCATTGCAGAAGTTCAAATTCCGTCGAACGTTCCCGCTGTGCGACATACAGGAGCGCCTCTATCAGTGAACCGATCGCAAGATTTTTGTTCCTGGGGTGGTAGAACATCCCCCTGGCCGGATAGAAAACACAGCAGTCCGTTTTGCATTTTCCGCAGCGAATACAGAAATCGACATTTCTCGAAAGCTCTTCGATCCTCGAGCGTTTGAGGATGTGGGCTTCAAGTTCGAGAAGGTTGAATGAAGGGGTAAAAATATGACCGAGGACATCGAAATCGTCCAGTTTTCCGGGATTCATCATTCCGAGGGGATCAACCTTCTTTCTGTGGTCCGAAAGCTCCGCTATCCTGTCCCGATCCATGTATTTAAGCTTGGTCACACCGATACCATGTTCGCCCGAAACAACACCGCCAAGCGAAATAACTTTTTCCATGACCTTGTCGACAACATGGTCTGCACGGCGCAGCATGGGCTGGTCATTGGAAAGCACCGGTATGTTGACATGGATATTGCCGTCACCTGCATGCATATGAGTTGCAATGACAATCCGACGGTCCCTGACATAGCGGTAAAGGTCGTCAACGGAAGAAACAATCCCGGGATATCCATGGAAAAGGTCATGCAGACTGTCACGCAGACCGTCTATGGCGCCAAGAGACCGCAGTTCCTTCTCTCCGGCATCCTTGAGTATCTGGGAGGCTTCTTTACAGAGAAGATCAACCGAAGCGATTTTTGCCGCCACCTGCTCGCCGTCGTCATCGAACGATTCCTGCTGAAACATATCCCGGACCTTGCCGATAAAACCGAGCTGTGAATACCGCTCCTCTTCAATGTTCAGGGCATCGGCAAAACGGGCGAATTCCGCAAGGGTGTCGAGCGGAATAACGACATCTTCGTTCAGTTTGAAGGCATTTGTCCTTCGTGCTATGGCACTGAGTTTTTTCCTGTCGGCCCAGTACAGCCTGGCTTCTTCGGCATCGCGAGCGGTAAACAGCAATGTATTCGGATGCGTCTCAAGCAGCTTGCCGACCTTGCTGACTCCCCGCATTACCGATTCCGGATTGCGTCCGGCAATATCGATAAGCAAGACAGCTTTCGGCATTCCCGGCCTTGCCGCCTTGACCTTGTAATCGATCGCTTTTATATACTCGTCATCGAAATGTTCCAGCGCAAGGAGCGCCTCGCTGTCATCCTTGGGAAGCGGGAAAATACGTGAAAGCTCAACGATCACCCTGCTCGCCTCGTCCATATCCGGACCGAAAAACTCCAGACAGAGTGTCGTAATCTCCTCATATTCAGGATAGAGCACGAAAACCGCCGAAGTGATAACACCGTCCGTTCCTTCCTTCTGCAGACCGGGCACGCCTCCAAGGGCCTTGTTGGTAATATCTTTCCACAACCCTTTTTTCCGGATATCGGTCCCCTTGAGCCGGATCTGCCGGAGACGCCCTCCGTCCTCATCCATGATATCGTAGGTCACGTCATCATCGGACAGGATCTTGCGCAGCCTGTGGTCGGTTCTCTTGATTTTCCAGCGTTTGCCCGACGGCATAGCCATGGACCACTCGAGAAGGTTATCGATACAGGTTCCCCAGCGGACAGCCTTTTTCCCGCCTGCATTTTCGGCAATATTCCCGCCGACCGTACATGACCATTCACTGGTCGGGTCGGTTGCAAAAACAAGTCCGTGCTCTTCGGCATGCTCCATCGCCTTTTCGGTAACAACACCGGCCTCGACCTCGATAACGGGAGCGGTAACTTCTTCACCGGTATCGAGCCGGAAAGTTCGCTGCCGGATCCCCCTTATGCAGTCAAGCTTTTCGGTATTGATAATGACACAACCCGATCGAAGAGGTACAGCCCCCCCCGTCAGACCGGTTCCTGCCCCGCGCGGAATTGCTTTCAGGCCAAGTTCTCCGATTTTATTCAGCAGAAGAGCAACCTGGACTTCATCATCGGGGGTCACGACTGCAACCGGAAGATGAAGCCGCCAGTCTGTAGCATCGGTGGCATGGGCAACAAGGGAAAAAGGATCGAACAGGACGTTCTTCGCTCCGGCTATAGCCCCCAGTTCCCACTTCAGACGCCTCCTGAGCTCAGGCACACCCTCGATTTCCAACCGGAACTCATCGAATATCGTCCGCAGCCGGGATACAATCGAAAGCACCCTCTCCTCCCCTTTTGCCGACCCTTCGATAACATCGAAATCACTCGAAACCTGACCGAACAACCTGGTTCTTCTGGAAGGCGAATCGACAAGATCCTGGTAGAGGTACGGATTTCTGCGATGTATGAGCAAAGCGCCTATACTGCGCATCAGGAGCCTTGCCGATCGGCCGGTAACACGAAGCCCCTTCAGCTCGTCAAGGACACGAACGCTTTCATCTCCCAACAGGTATGACAACAACTGCTGGTCGGTAGCGGATGTATAATTAAACGGTATTTCCCTCACAGAACGTCTATCTACGATGGCACAATGTGTCTACAGCAAAAAAGTGCCCACGCAGGGCAACAGCACGCTGTTGAAGTCAGCCAAATATCTGAAAAATAATACTCATATCCATGCCGACAGATCGAGACCAGGCATGGAAGTACCTGAGGAAACGGATATTGGTCGCAGAAAATTCATTCCCGAAGGGAAAGTCAAAATTCAAAAGGAAAAAGGCAAAAGGTTGGGAAAAGGCTAGCTGGCGAGATAGTTGGTTAGCCGGATGGAGCTGTGGCAACAACAGACTGGAGTGAACGACTGATTTGCTTGTATTTATACAGCGTATGTGGTGAAATTGTGAAGAAATGTTGAGAAGAGATAATTTATCACAGAATTATGCGTAAACCCCGCATAAGCATACCAGGAGGTATCATTTCTTGCTGCGCACACCTCCAACAAATCGTTCGAGCGGAAATGCCCTGCGCTTGAAGACCTGTGGTCTGACGCTCCGCACATTCCACTCAACTCGGCCGTTGCAGATGACTGTTACTCGGCTAAAAAAACATGTGGTAAATGGCATAGTTACCCACATGGTTTCGGTCACATACTAAATTAAAACACTCCATTGGCATTCTTAATATTGCCGCCGTTAATTAACGAATAAAATCGCATAAGAGTATCAAGAGCTTGAATTGAGTCCCAATGCTCAACAATTCTTCCGTCTTCAAGGCGCCAAATATCAATAATATTCATGCCTTTTTTGTCGTTACCTCTGTCATCTTTCTTTAGGGTGGCATGTGAGTGGAAGATAACATAATCGCCGTCAACATAGATGTGTTTTACGTCATAGGTGTAATCAGGATAGTCCTTTACAAACTCTTTTAAAAAGCCTGCCAACCCCGTGATTTTGTCGGGCAGGTTGCGATTGTGCTGAATATACGAGCTATCATTATAGCGATCCAGTATGTAGTCAAAATTATGGTTGTTCATCAGGTTTTGAACAAAGTCTGTAATTATGGTGGCGTTCGCCAGCTCTTGCTCTGTCCAACTGGTTTTCTGTAATGATTGCAGATCTATAACCAGCTTGTCTGCATTTTGTGCAGAAGCAGTTACGCTTGCCAATATCAGAAGTATTGATGCAATGATTTTCCTCATAAGTCGTTCCTCTCTGGGTTATTGGTTCGGAGTAAGATTGGTTTGCATATAATGGTAATTAATAGTAACCTAAATTACAAGAAGGTACTAAGATGTCATCTAGGCACTTTTAGGTAACCTGTAGACAGAAGTTGACAGGAGGACTGCTGCGTGGCAAAGAACAAAGGAAAAACGAAGACTATAAGCAAAGAGAAAGCCGAAAAGCGGGTATTTCATAACAACGATGAGTGCCCCGTTCGTAATGTGGTGTCCCAGATTGGCGACAAATGGTCAGTGCTGATTTTATTTGCACTCGTCGAAGGACCCGACAGGTTTAACTCCATTAAATCAAGGGTGGTAGGTATCTCACAGCGTATGCTCACGCAAACCCTGCGTGACCTGGAGCGAGAAGGGTATGTAAATAGAACCGTCTACCCCGAAGTACCGGTAAAGGTGGAGTACGAGCTTACAGAAATGGGGAGGGGCTTGGTCAAACCCTTATATCAGTTGGTTTCCTGGGCGGAAACACACCATGACGAAATCAAACGTTCACGACAAGCCTACGACGAACAAGGCTGATTTTAAAGAAGCAGCAACTTAAAATCAGCAAAAGGTATTAGCCGGGAGACAAAATTGATACTATTCGACAAGCACGAACACCTCTGATCGTGCAGCCTTTCTGTCGAACGTCAGCACCGAATCGGCTTCGCAGGCCGAAACGGCATACCGTGCCATCAAGAGATCGGAAAAATCGCCCCTGCTCCGACGCGCATCGGCAATGCAAGCGCGCACTGCATCCTGGGCGTCGAATTCCAGCACCGGAAGCTGCATCAGGGCATCGACAGCGTCGAGAACCTCCTGCCTTGCAATCCCGTATGCCGACTCCAGCACCCAGAACAATTCGAGAACGACCGGAACCGGCACAATGAACACCTCCCTACTCTCTTCCGCCTGCCGGAACAACCGGTAAACACGCTGAGCCTGATTGCTGTCGTCTTTGGTCAGAAAACGAACCAGAATATTGGTATCAAGCGCCTTCATCCGCACCCCTGCCATACTCTTTTTTGAACTTTCTGCCAACGGCCGCCTTCATCTCTTCCGTTGACACCGGTGCCCTGCCCTTCATGTGCAGCCTGCCGAAAACCTCATCAACGGACTTCTTTACCGGCCTCACGGTAATTATCCCGTCCTCTTCACACACAAATTCAAGCTTGTCGCCCGATTGCAGTTGCAACGTATCACGAACCTTTTTCGGTATCGTCACCTGCCCCTTGTTTGTCATCGTTGCTACCGGCATAGCACATCCCCTCCCCATTACTTTTACAATATTTCCTTACTTCTATGTAAGGAATAACAGGCGAACGGCGCAATCCTTTCTTCGAAAATATGTTCAAAAGTGCGAAAAGACAGAGAGAGCAAAGTGTGGTGTCGAGTTCCCATTATCCTGCCTTTTGGGATATATCCTGATTTGCTTGTAATTTAAAGCGCTTGTTGCGAACTTATGAGTAGTTGATGGGATACGATAATTTGTGAAAGAATTATACAAAAACCCTGTAAGCGCCCCTTTTTTCAAGTTACATAAAGGTAACGAACCTGTTTATACAGTATTAAAACTGTGTTTTTTACTTTTATGAAAGCGGATGGAAAGAAATCCTATAGTACGAGTGACATTATCAGGTTATGGGTGAGGAAAAACTAATCCGGGAGAACATACCATGAAAAGGTTATTAGTTTTACTTGCGGCATTGATGCCATTTACTCAGCCACCATTCGCCCTGGCGGATACCGGAAAGAACACCACTGAGCATGTGAAGATCAAGAGTGTGAAGAAGCTCGATTCCGGGTTTTCGAAAACAGGAAAAATGACGCTTCAGAATGCCAGGAAATCCGATGCCGGGCTTTCAGCAAAGGAGAAAAAAGCTCTTCAGAAGGTACCGAGGATATCAAGAGCCCAGGCTACCGAAAGAATTAAGGAAGTCACTTCGATCCCGGCCATCACCAATACAGCCCGACTGAGATATTCACATTGGGACATGAAGACAGATCATGGTGTGTATTATACCACCAGCAGCGAAGCCGACCTGGACAGGGAGGTTCTCTTAGGAGCAAAAATTCTGAAGTCCCCCGCTGACAACAAATATCTTCGTACTACCCATAAACAGTACCCCCGCACATGCGGTCCGGCCTCACTTGCGATAGTGCTGGAGCAACTGGGGCTTGCCAACCCGAACCGCGCCGGCAGCTTTCTTCTGAACCGCGATGTAGACAACATCGAGCGCGCGACGCAGATCAACGTGGGATACGAAGGTTCCATGGAGCATGTTATGTGGCTGGGCTATCACCGCAAAAGACTGGGACTGGACATGGGGGAATGGAATGACGGGAACAATGGATTCATGGCCCGTAACGGCCTCGTCAACCTGGATAACAGCGGCGAGACCCGTTCCTTCCTGGAAGTAGATGGCGACATGCTGTATCTGGGTTTTACCAACATACCAAAATGGCTGTGGAATGGAGCGCCGGTAGGGGCTAACGGACTTCCTTATTTGGGCTTAACGGGCATCATGAATTATGTATTGTCCGGTGAGGATGATGGTCCGTGGAGAGATGCAAGGTATTTGGGGCTTGCTGGAGCCAGTGACAGTGACGTTGTCTCGATCCGGAGAATCATAAAGGGATTCATCGACCACAAGATAGCGCTGGTTGCCGGTGTTGACGGAGGTGGTCATTTTAATACGATTATTGGTTACCGGGGAAACGTGAGTCCGGTTGATGCCGACTTCTGGGTATACACTGCCGACCCTCTTGATGGGTGGGGCAGGCCTGAAGCCAGACAGCCGGGGACCTGGAGAAGAATCAAGGTAACAGCAGAGAATCTTGGAGCAGGAGGTGGCGGACTGATGGCAATCATTTTGTGGAACCATCACGCCGAAGGTACCCATGCAATCAGCGCAAGGACCGGGCAGCCATTATCACGTTTCAGACCGGGAAATTGGGCGGCTGAAATTGACAGAGCAAATGGAAATAGCTGGTTGACGGGAAGCAGTCATCAACCCCCGGCCACAGACGTGCTCTCTGACGGAATGGCGATCACGGCAGAAAGAATGCCTTAAATAAGAGGCCGGACACAGCGACGTCATCAAACACATCCTCCAAAAGGTCGGCAATTGAGTTGCCGACCTTTCATTCGAATAATTTTTCAATCCCTGCGATTGCTCTTGTAGAGCACAAAACAACAGAGAAAAGCCCCTATGGCAAGCCACTTGACCGAAGCGGCAGTACTGGAGAGAACGTAAAACAAGGTATTCAGAAAAGCTCCTTCTGTTTGCACAATTGACTATCCTGTTTGACCGGATTACGCAATCCCTTCGCTCCACCCCAATTACAAGGGCTTTTTCACTACTACGGATTGCTCCGCCCTTTGATGGAGCTTTGGCATTTACGGCCTCGCTTTTTACACTTGTGCCTTTCCCTTGCCATCGCCGACGAAGGTTCTCGTAGTTCAATACAAGAGACCAAGCCAGGATCACGCCGTCTTTATGCCGGACATCCCGACATGTCGGGACCGGTTGCCTCCAGATTCATCCCGTATCCTTATAGCTTTCCGGTTTTGATGTCATTCAGGACTTTCGACACGTTCACGGCGATTCACTTGTGTTCGTCTTCCTTGGCTCTCACCTGCCCCCTGTGTAATCATATTACACGGGGCCTTCCGTATCGTTCACGACTTGAGCTTTTGACTCACGCCGCATACGGTGGTTTGCAACCTGCTCCTGTAAGCCGATTGCGAGGGGCCTACCCTCATCTCTTACGCCGCTTTGCTGCGGCACACGGACGTTGT
>JANQHB010000021.1 GCA_028277225.1 Chlorobium sp. | reverse complement strand
GGCATTTCCCGACTTGTCGGGATTTAAACAAATGCGGCTCTTTCTTAATTTTCATGTTCACCCGACAGGCAGGAAATAACTCAAAAAAATACAGTATAACAGATTGTTTAAAAAAAATTTACTATGACAGAGCATCCCGACGAGTCGGGACACTCAGTTTAGGTAAGAGTATGACGGCTATAATAGCCTGTAAAGAAGCAATAACTGAAGCTGTAATGTTGAAAACCTTACCTGATGCCTTGTATGGTCTGACTGGCGGGCACCATTATGAAAACAATGTAAGCCTGGGTGTAGGAGCATGTATTGAAAGCAATATATCATTTTTCCTGAAAAAAGAAGTGAACATCATCAATGGAAAGGTCAAGGCAATGCATATCGGACGATAGTGTTTCAATCGGAATTGGGTGATTGCAGAAGATCCTGTCACGTCGTGATGCTCATTCAAGGTTCAACAGAAGAAGTGCTTCTCCGGCAAGGTAGAAAGAACCGGTTATCAGGACGAGATCATCTTTACCGGCAGCCTCGCCGATATAATCCAGCGATTCCTGAAGTGGCCCGGTAAAGGGAACACCAAAACCCTCCGAACGGCAGCGTTCAGCCAGTTCCTCTGCGTCCATCCCCCTCCCGGTCTGCATACCGACGGCAATAACTGTATCTGTCAATGGTTTGAGACGGCGGATGATCTCATCGGTCTCCTTATCACGGACAAGGCCCAGGAGAACATAGACGTCACGGTAACCGCCACAGAGCCCGTGCATGGTTGCTACGCTTTTTTCAATTCCGTCCGGATTGTGTGAAACGTCAACCACAATATCGGGTTTTCGCGATACACGCTCGAGTCTTGCCCTGTATCCGGCAGCCGTCAGCGATAAAAGACCCTGCCTTATTGCATTTTCTTCTATTCCCGCATCGATGGCAAGAAGAACTGCAAGAGAAAGATTGGCTGCATGAAACCTTCCGGTCAAAGGTGCCTGGAGATTCGCAAAAGACCTCCCGGAGGTTTCAATCGAAAACATCAGCCGTCCCATCTCCACCGAATGCACATCAATTGCAGCAGCGCCTTCAAGCGTCACTACAGTCGCGCCGACAGCCGCTGCCCGGTCACGTATCACGCTCAGAGCCGAATCATCCTCAACTGCCGTATAGACCGTTGCACCCTGCTTTATCACAGCGGCTTTCTCTCCGGCAATCTTCCCGATCGTATTGCCAAGCCAGCCGGTATGATCCATGCTGATGCTGGGAATAACCACATTGTCAGCCTCAACGACGTTGGTCGCATCCAGACGTCCTCCCATACCAACCTCGATAACCGAAACATCGACTCTCATGGCGGCAAAATGCATGAAGGCGATCGCTGTTGTCGCTTCGAAAAAGGTTGCCCCGACATCGGTAACCGCATCCCTGATATCTGTACAGTATTCCGCCACCTGTTGAGGGGAGATCGGGACGCCATCGATGCGGATCCGTTCGGTATAGGACAACAGATGCGGTGATGTATACAAACCTGTACGGTAGCCTGCCCTGCTCCAGATAGCGGCAAGTGCGGACGCAACCGTCCCTTTTCCATTAGTCCCGGCTATATGAACGACTTTTCCGAGCCGTTTGTGCGGACCGTCAGCCCTCTCCATAAGTTCTCCTACCCGAACAAGCCCAGGCTTCATACCGAAACGGTGCAGGGGGAACAGAAAATCGATAGCTTCCTGATACGTCACTCGGCCTCTTCCATTGATTCACGATCGCTGTCAGGGACGCTGAAGAGCATGCAACGCCTCCCTTACAACCTCTTCAACCTCCGTACTGCCAAGAGCATCAATCGATGCCGCCACCGCATTTCTGGCCGATACTTTTGGAAAACCAAGCGTGACAAGAGCGCTTACAGCATCGTCACGTACACGTGTATCGGTCAAACGTACGGATTGTTTTCCGCTGCCGGGCGGGTGAAGCTTCAGAATTCTGTCCCTCAGTTCAAGCACGATTCTGGCCGCCGTTTTTTTTCCCACACCGGTGATGCCTTGAAACCGTTCAGGCATATTGGATAGTATCGATTCATGAATATCCCGGACCTGAAGGCCGGAAAGAATGGCTAGTGCAAGTTTGGGTCCCACTCCGGAAATTGAGATCAGAAGCCTGAAAAGCTGGCGCTCCTCCTCGTCTATAAAACCATAGAGCTGAAGTATATCTTCCTTGACATACAAATGCACAAGCAGCCGAACCGTTGAACCCGGCTCGGGTAATTGATGATAGGAAGCTGTTGAAATATGCACCGAATAACCTACACCGTTCACATCCACAACAGCATCCTCTACAGATGCATCTACCAGTTCACCTTGTAAATATGCATACATGAACGTCTCAATAGATACGAACAACCGCCGCCGTCCGCGAGGAACCGGGCAGGAACGGCACAGGCAGTAACGATAAAAAAGAGGGAAAAAGGAAGCAGAGCTACTCTGCCTTCACATAGTTGTTGAGCATCCTCGAAAGCTGGGATTTTTTACGTGACGCCTTGTTGGGGTGAATATATCGCTTGATCCCCAACCTGTCCAGCTTCTGAATCGCCTGCCGGTAAGCGGCTTCAACTTCGGCTTTGTCTGCGTTGGTGTCGATCAGTTTCTGGACGTTTTTCAAAAGTACTTTCAGTTCTTTTTTCCGGGCCCGATTCCTTTCATTGCGGCGTGCCGACTGACGAAGCCTCTTTTCAGCTGATTTGTGTAATGGCATATAACGTTTTTCAAATAAACAATTGCAGGGAGATCCGGAAACCGCTGCAACCTGTCTGAACAAAGCAGTCACTGTCAACGGCAACCCCTGATCAACCCCCAATCAGGTTAGCATTAAAAGGCCTTAAATATATAAAACCGCTTTATACTTTTCAAAAAATATTAACCCCCCGGAATCCAGAACCAATGAAGAAATCGATGTCCCCGCCTTAGCCTTCAGCCACTTTTAACTATATTGCCACAGTTTTTGACTTGAACCGGGACAAACTCTCCGGAGAGCTTGTTCCGCCCGACAGTCACCTGAACCGAGCGTCCCGACTCGTCGGGATGCTCCATAAGAGTACGTTTTTTAAAAATAATCTGCTCTTCTGTGTTTGCAGAAAAATTATCCCTCAGACATCCGCCACAAAAACCGGCTACAGGTACCATGAAAACCGGACAGCACCGTCAACACCAAAACATTCCCTCATGAGCTTGATGATCAGTGTTTCGGGCATCCGTGGCATTGTGGGTGAAAGTCTCACGCCTTCGGAACTGGTTTCCTTTGCACAGGCATATGCGACATGGCTTAACAGAGAACGGCAGTCACAAGACAGTACCGGCTCTCCTGCTGCAGAAAAACCGAAAGTAGTCATCGGCAGAGACACCAGACCTACAGGACACGCAATCAACTCCCTGATATGCGGGAGTATGGCCTTGTGCGGCTGCAGCATTGTCGACATCGGTATCGCAACAACACCGACAGTCGAACTTGCAACGACGGCCGAGCAGGCCGACGGCGGCATCGTCATCACCGCATCTCATAATCCGGTTGAGTGGAACGCCCTGAAACTTCTCGACCGTAATGGTGAATTTCTCACTCAGGAACAGCTCGATACACTCCTTGATATTTTCACACAGCAGCAGTTTTCTCCTGCCGGCTGGCAAACGGTGGGAAACATCGAACAGAAACAGAACTGCAACAGCGAGCATATCTCCCGGATCCTCGCCCTCGACTGCATAGACACCGGAAGAATAGCTGCTCAGCGATACCGTGTACTGATCGATGCCGTTGAAGGCGCAGGATCGGAAATCGTTCCGGAATTATGCCGTCAGCTCGGCGTCGAAAGGATCGAGACGATCAACTGCAGCGGCACCGGCATCTTTCCAAGAAATCCGGAACCCCTTGCCAAACATCTTGTAGCGACTGTCGAGGCCTTGAAAGAAACTGCTTGCGACCTTGCCGTCGTTGTCGATCCGGACGTCGACCGGCTGGCGCTTGTCTGTGAGGACGGCTCTCTTTTCGGTGAAGAATATTCTCTTGTTGCCTGTGCGGATTTTTACCTGCGCTACAAAAAGGGACCGGTGGTCAACAATCTTTCAAGCAGCCGGGCCTTGCGTGACATAGCAGAAAAACACAATCAGGACTGCCATAGTGCAAAAGTCGGTGAGGCCAATGTCGTCGCGGTCATGAAACAGCAAAAAGCCGTCATCGGCGGTGAAGGCAACGGCGGGATCATCCTGCCCGAACTGCACTACGGCCGTGATGCGCTTGTGGGAACGGCTCTCTTCCTGCAGGCATTCACCCGCTGGCGCGAAGAGAATGATCTCAACCGGAACCTTTCGGACTTCAGAAAGCTGTTCCCGGAGTATCATATGGCAAAAAAGAAAGTGCGGCTTGCAAAAAAACCGGATAACCTCGATGAGCTTATCAATGAAATTGCTACCGGATATCCTGACGCAGCAAAGAACACCCTGGACGGCCTGAAACTGGATTTTCCGGATGAATGGGTTCATCTGAGAGCCTCGAATACAGAACCGGCCCTCAGAATCTATACCGAAGCACCGAGCCTCCCGAGAGCGGAACAGCTTGCAGAGATCTTCACCAGGGAAATAACATCGAGAATCGACTCCCTGTGAAAGGAGATAGCGTGATTGCATGAACGAGGAAAGAGAAAAGAAAAAAGGATTTCAGCAGCAACAGGACGAACTGCTGAATTCGGGAAAGAAGAAGTCTGCGGACAGAAAGATCATCAGACGCCTTTTTTCCTATGTAAAACCTTATAAAGGCCTTCTTTTTTCTGCCATTCTCATAACATTTGCAGGCGCTGTTCTCGGGCCGCTGCGGCCATACATCACCAAAATCGCCATCGACGACTATATCACTCCCGGCAATATCGGTGGGCTCGGCTACATCAGCCTTCTGCTGCTGGGCATAATCCTGCTCGACGGGATAAAACAGTTCGCTTCGACCTACCTGACACAGCTCCTCGGCCAGAAAGCCGTACTGAATCTCCGAATGGATATTTTCAAACACCTCCAGAAGCTTTCGGTAAAATTCTATGACCGGAATCCGGCAGGACGGCTTATCACCCGGGCAACCAATGACGTCGAAGCTCTCAACGAAATGCTCTCAAGCGGCGTTGTAACGATCATCGGGGATTTCATGCAGCTGATCTTTATCGTTATCCTCATGTTTTTCATCGACTGGAGGCTGACACTGATCGTCCTCGGTGTACTGCCGATCATGATCTATGCGACGATAACCTTCAAGTCCAGAGTAAGGAAAGCTTTTCAGGATGTCAGAGGCCACCTGGCCCGCCTGAACTCCTTTTTTCAGGAACGTATTGCCGGCATGACCATCGTGCAGCTTTTCAACCGGGGTGACAGAGAACTGGAAAAACATGCATCGATCAACAGGGAGTACAGGGAGGCAAACATCAAAACCGTTTTTTATTTCTCGGTTTACTATCCCATTATCGAACTGCTGAGCTCGACGACAGCAGGCCTGGTTGTCTGGTACAGCGGGGCAAGCATGCTCAAAGGGACCATAACCCTCGGCGCCGTAGTCTCTTTCGTTCAGTACATCTGGCTTTTTTTTCGTCCTCTGCAGCATCTGTCCGACCGCTTCAATGTTCTTCAGACTTCCCTTGCAAGCTCAGACAGAATTTTCAGACTGCTCGAAGAGCCCGATACGGCCCGTGAACCAGCCAATCCCTGCGAGATAGACACGTTCCGGGACCAACTGTCCTTCAACAGCGTCTGGTTCGCATATACTGAAAACAACTGGATACTCAGGGACATCTCCCTGACGGTCAAGCGGGGCGAAAAAATAGCGATCGTGGGTTCGACAGGTAGCGGAAAAACAACGATCATCAACGTCCTTTCGAAACTTTACGGGATTCAGAAAGGCACGATCACGATTGATGGAACTGATATTTCGAGAATACCCGAACAATCACTTCGAAAAGTGGTCGGTGTCGTCATGCAGGATGTCCTTCTCTTTTCGGGCACCATCAGGGAAAACCTCTCTTTCGGCAAACCCGATGCCACACCTGAAGAAATCCGAAACGCCGCAGCGATTGTCGGCGCAGACCGTTTCATAGAAAAACTGCCCGGCGGCTATGATTATCATGTCAGGGAAAACGGCTCCGGCCTGTCTGCCGGTCAGAAACAGCTGGTTGCCTTTGTCCGCGCACTGCTCTATAATCCGGAGATACTTGTCCTTGACGAAGCCACCAGTTCGGTCGATACCGAAACAGAACAGCTCATAGAGGCCGCAACCGAGAAGCTGATGAAAAACCGCACGTCCATCATTATCGCGCACCGGCTGTCAACGGTACAGCACGCCGACAGAATACTGGTCATGCATAAAGGGATCATAAGGGAAAGCGGATCGCATCAGCAGCTTCTTGCAGATAAAGGATTGTATTACAAACTCTACCTGCTGCAGCATCCGGAGAAGATACACCTCAAGACGGGGTGAAGAGGGACGGTGTTGAATTGTTGAGGTGTTTGAGGCTATGCTGTAAGCACTGACTAACTTTGGGAGTCTTTATTCTATAGGTCCTATAGGACTTATGGGACCTATAGGACCTATAATGGTTAAGATCTCAATACCTGAATATTATATACAACCTGCCCCCTCACAAACTGCTGTCTCGCAGGACTTGCACCGGTTCCAGCTTTGCCGCCCTGGCGGACGGGATCGTTGCGGCTATCGTGCTGATAAAGACCGTAAGAAAGATCACAAACACGAAGTATACCGGATTCCAGGACATGCTGAATCCTGTTCTGGTTATCGGGCCCTGTGAACCCTGAACCGGCAGGTTTTCGAGAAAACTCATCGAACCGGTTGCCAGGAACCCGCCGACAATCGATCCGGCAAATCCGACAAGGACTCCTTCAAGGATAAACATACCGACAAGCATGCCTGCAGGAAAACCACAGGATTTCATGATCGCAATGTCACGGCTTTTTTCAAACACGGTCGTCACCAGGATATTGGCAACACCAAAACCGGATACGACTGCAACAAATGCAACAAGAGAGATGACGATATAACCGATACGGTTGAAAAGCAATAACACACTTGCATTTTCTTCCTGCCAGGTAACGCAGCGATAACCCGTGGCATTCTCCAGTTTACGGGCAAGGGTTTGGTTATCGAGGGGATCGGCAACTTTGAGTCCGATCCCGGAAACCTTGTCTGCCGGAAGGGCTTCAAGAATCTGCCCTGCTTTCAGCGAAACATAAAGCGTCTTGTCGACAGCATTGACTCCGGAAAAGAAGATGCCGGTTACCTTGTACTGGCGGGCAGGTCCTGAAGGAGGAACAATGGTCACTTCATCGTAAAGCTCGAGATTCATATCCTCAGCAATCGTTCTGCCGACAAGAACGGCATTTGGAGTCTTTTTAAAATATGACAGGCTGCCCCCGGTAAGCCTGTCCCTGATACCACTGATCGCATTTTCCTGTTCAATCATGACACCTTTGAGGGATAGAGGTCTGTTTTTATTCCCTTTTATGACAATCACTCTTGACTCGACATACGGTGAAACAGCGGTGATCTCTTCCGAATAATCGGCCGATCCCAGTGTTCCCATTACCTGTCTGAAGTTGCGTACCTCTTTGCGTTCCTCTTTTTGTATATTTTCATCGATAAATGCAAGACGAAGCGCTTCCGGATCACTGAGTATGTCCGGGGGCAGCTTCTTCAGGGGCTCCCCCTTGACGGTAATATGGGAGGCAACGTCAACAATCGTCTCGACAAACGAATCCAGCAGCCCCCTTGTTAATGATATCGTCGTGATCAGGACCATCGTGCTGACAGCGACACCGGCAATTGTCGTCAACGTCTGCCTTTTCCTGCCGAACAGGTGACGCAGCGCTATGGAAAACAATGTTCTGAACATTGGTCATTCACAAGGAATTCAAGAGAGCCCAACGTCAACAGCACCAGAGCCTCACAGGCCAAATAACGGATTGCGGATGACTGTTTGTTGCAATAGATTATTACATTGTAAGTTATAATTTTACTACGCCTCTCTACAAACAAAACGTCACCCACTTCCTGTCAGAATGAACAATTCGAGGAATATCACAGTCGATCGTAAACAGAGCCATGTTGAAACGTGCCTGAACAAACCGGTTGGTTTCGATACCAAAACCACCGGTTTCGAGCAATATGAATTCACGCATAATGCCGCGCCGGAAATAAACTTCTGTGATATCGATCTGTCAACGGTCTTTCTGGACCGCACAATAGCATTCCCGTTCATGATCTCATCCATGACCGGCGGATACGCTGAAGCGGAGCACCTCAACCGTACACTGGCATCGACTGCTGAAAAACTGAACATCCCCCTTGGGGTAGGCAGCATGCGACAGGCGCTTGAAAACAATGAATTCCGGCAAAGCTTCAGTATTGTCAGACAGGAAGCGCCGACAATCCCTTTACTTGCGAATATAGGCGCTCCAGAAGTTGCAAAAGGCCTTTCCGACCGCGATCTCGAACTCCTCCTGGACATTATCCGTGCAGACGGCCTGATCGTGCATCTCAATCCTGCCCAGGAACTCTTTCAGCCTGAAGGCGATACCAATTTTAAAAATTTTCTCAGCCGGCTCCGGAAACTCACTGAAGCCATTGGAATACCTGTCATCGCAAAAGAGGTTGGTTGTGGTATATCTCCTGCAACTGCTGCCAGACTTTGCGATGCAGGTGTATCAGTCATCGATGTTGCCGGAGCCGGAGGGATCAGCTGGCAGAAGGTCGAGGAAGAACGATATCTCCAGCAGTTCGAACATGACAGGAGGTTCAGTCCGTCCGCCCTCCCTGAACTCCTGAACTGGGGCATCCCGACCGCGAGCTGCCTTAGAGGCATCGCCGAACTCAAACAAAAGGAGCATGGATTATTCCAAACTGCAATAATCGCTTCCGGCGGCATATCGAACGGTATCGATATTGCAAAAGCAATAGCACTTGGTGCCGATATGTGTGGTTCGGCAGGAATGATGCTTCAGGCACTCCATAAAGGTAAGCTTGAAGAAACCATTGTAACATGGATGAACGATCTCAGGGCCGTGATGTTTCTTGTCGGAGCGCAAAACATTTCGCAACTGAAAAAAACCCTCATATCACTAACAAAATGACAGCGCCGATATGAATATCAGTGTAACCATTGAACAGGTGGAACAGAAATACCACCGGTATTATACAGGCATAAACAATGCCCTGGAACAACGCATCGCCAAGGATTCTCCGGCAAGCCTTTACGAACCTGTTCGCTACATTCTCGCCGGCAAGGGCAAAAGGATACGGCCTGTTCTGACGCTTCTTGCCTGTGAAGCTGTGTCGGGTTCTTCTGACAATGCAATGGATACTGCGCTTGCGATTGAAATCCTCCATAATTTTACCCTTGTTCACGACGACATAATGGATCTCGCCGACCTTCGTCACGGCAGACCGACCGTTCACAAGCAGTGGGATAGCACAGCCGCCATCCTCGCAGGCGATGTCATGGTTGCGTACGCATACGAGTGCGCCCTCAACACCAGAACGGATCGGCACAATGAACTTGTCCATATTCTCAATGATGCCAACATTACGGTATGCGAGGGACAGGCCATCGACATGGATCTCGAACAGAACAAACATGCGACAATAGCCGATTATATCGATATGATCGCAAAAAAAACCGGCCGTCTGATCTCGGCATCTCTCGAAGCCGGCGGCATCGTGGGAAATGCAACCCCTGAACAGATCGACAAACTGATTTTCTTCGGCAAAAAAATCGGACAGGCTTTTCAGGTACAGGATGACTATCTCGACATCATGGCAGAAGAGGGCAAATCCGGCAAAACCCCCGGCGGGGATATTATAAAAGGAAAGAAAACCTACCTCCTTCTGCGCTCTCTTGAACTTTCGACCGGAAAAGAAAAAGAACTGCTCCAGTCCATCATAGACAACAATGGCATTTCACCTGACCGGGTTTCTGAAATCAAGGGAATTTATGAACGGTGCGGCGTACTCGATGAAACCCGGCAACTGATCAACAACAACACCGAAGAAGCACTGAAGGCAATAGAATCCCTTCCTTTCCCGGAAGGCAGGGAATATCTCAAAGGAATTGCCCTCAAGCTCATGAAACGTGACTTTTAACAGCCCTGAGAACACAGATACAGGAAAAAAACTCCTCCTTGTCCTCTCACAGGTCCCGGGTCTCGGTCCGGCGAGGATCAATACGATAATCCGTCATTTCAGCTGCTCTCCTTCGCTGTTCCAGGCCGGAACTGATGACCTTGCACGCCTTGCCGGCATAGGAAGGAAAATTGCCGAATCTGCCGCCGCTTTTTTCCGGAATCCTCAATCCCTCGCACGCGCGGCAGCAAATGCAGAGCGGCAGATCGAACTTGTCGACCGCCTGAAGGCAGACATCGTCACCATCGATAGCCCTCTCTATCCGCCACTCCTGAAAGAAATCTATGATCCGCCACCCTGCCTCTTTGTCCGCGGAGATGTCGGTGCCGCCCATCAACCATGTGTCGCTGTCGTCGGAACAAGAAAAGCATCCCTCTATGGCAGGAAAACTGCCGAACTTCTCTGCAAAGGGCTTGCCGCCCAGGGCTTCACCATTGTAAGCGGATTCGCTTATGGCATTGATATGATCGCCCACAGAACAACCCTGGAGCATAACGGAAGAACCATTGCCTTCCTTGCCGGAGGAGTGGATAATCCGCATACGGATCCATCGGGCAAGCTTTGGCCGGGTATTCTTGAAAAAGGCGCCCTTCTATCCGAAGAGTGGATCGGAAGCAGTATATCACCCGGCAAGTTTCCCCGAAGGAACCGTCTTATCGCCGGTGTTTCCCGGGGGACTGTCGTTATTGAATCCGATCTGAAAGGCGGCTCTCTTGTAACTGCCTATGCCGCTCTTGACCAGAACAGGGAGGTTTTTGCCGTTCCCGGCAGCATATTCTCCAGAACATCTGCAGGAACAAACAGGCTCATCGATAAAGGCCATGCAAAGCTTGTCACCGGCGTCGATGATATCATCGCAGAATTGATACCATCGTATTCCAGGTCAGACAAACCGGCCGGTACAACCGGGAGCACACAGGTATCCGGAGACGAAAAAACCGTTCTGGACCACCTTGATCCTGATCCGATACATATCGATCTCCTGGCTGAAAAAACGTCCATGGACCCGTCCGTGCTTCTTGTTCACCTTTTTGAACTGGAACTGAAACGCTGTGCCGAACAGCTTCCGGGCCAGATGTTCAGAAAAACAAACTGAATCGCCTCCTCTTCTTTTCTTGTCGGGAGAAATCCACATGATACTCGATGATCTGACGTCCTATCAATAAGCGGCAGTGGAACTGCAGTCGCAGAAACATACCCTGCAGCCTCAACGATGCAAAGAGAGAGGTATAGTTTTTTACAGTGGAATGATTACCTTTTCAGAATCCTGATTTGGAGGTATCGCATGGCATTATTTCAACAAAACCAATGATTCAACCATGAAAAAGATTTACGGAAACGCACCTTTTATGTCTCTTGCTCACGCTATGATCATAACCCTCGTCCTCGGTCTGTTCATCTCCGTTCCCGCTGCAGTTGCTGCTCCCGGCGATAAACAGGTCTGTGTTGTCGATGCCATGAAGGCGCTTAACCAGATGCCGGAAAAAAAGAAAGCCGACAATATTCTGAAAGCAACCAACGCCCAGTGGGAAAAAAGCTTCAAAAAGATGGAGACCGACTACAAAACCGCTCTGGCCGATTATCAGAAAAAAGCAAAAAACATGACCAAGGCACAGCGGGAACAAAAGGAAAAAGAACTGACCCAGAAGCTCAAGGCTGCCGACACCTATGCAAAGGAAAAGTTTGGCCGGAACGGTGCTCTCGCAAAAAAAGAAGCCGAGTTGTACGCACCTATCCAGAAAAAACTCGTCGAAGCGATAAAAGCAGTTGCCAAAAAAGAAGGGTTTTCCATTGTCCTGAACAAACAGTTGTCGATCTGGGCGGAACCTGCTTATGACATCACCTTCAAGGTCATCAATAAAGTCAAATAACCACGACAGGAAACGTCAGGTTCATAGTACCGGGTATGCAGCAGCATTGTTGAAAATCACGCAGCATACCCGGCTTTTTTCTATCATCCTTCATGTTTCCGGCACAGTGCTTCTCCTGGCATGCATAAGTTGCGGCATGCAGGAAAAGGCCGAATATGCCCCTGACACCCGTTTCCTTGGTGACCGGCAACCGGTTCAGGAAAGCTGGGATGTCAACATGCAGATATTCCAGAAGGACAGAATACACGCTATTGTCTCAGCCGGACATTTTGCAGAGTATAAAAAAAACAATATTATCACCCGTCATCTCAACGACGGAGTGAAGGTCACCTATTTCGATAGTATCGGTGCTGTATCATCCACACTTACAGCAGAAAAAGCCACCGTTTATGAAAACAATGACATGGAAGCGTTTAACTCCGTGGTTCTAACATCCCTGGACGGTACGCTGAAAACCGATTACATAAAACGTTTTTCCGAATCAAAAAAGCTCTGGTCCGACAGGTATGTTGTTATTGAAAAAAAGAACGAAACGATCAGGGGATACGGTTTTGAAAGTGACGAATCACTCAGGAATTATACCATCTTCAAAGCAAGCGGTGAAACCGATATCGAATAGTACAGAAACAAACATGCTTTTCCGATGAAATTACATTTGCTGAAATCAAAAATTCACAATGCTGTTGTGACAAGCGGAGACCTTGAATATGAAGGAAGCATCACGATTGACAGCGAATTGCTTGCGCTTGCAAATATGCTGCCGAACGAGAAAGTTCTCTGTGTGAACAATAACAACGGGGCTCGTTTTGAAACCTATATCATAGAGGGAAAACCGGGCTCAAAAGAGATTCAATTGAACGGGGCGGCTGCCAGGTGCGCGCTTCCGGGCGATCAGATCATCATCATGGCGTTTGCCGAAGTGGATGAAAAAGAAGCACAATCATTCAAACCGGTCATTCTCATTGTCGACAGCCATAACAATCCCAAACGTCGCCACCTTGCCGGCGATGAAGCAAACACACTCTGATACGGCAACCGCTCAACTGTATGTGACATCAACCATCCCCCATCCAACCATGCCCTTAGCAATCATTATCATGGCTGCCGGCAAAGGCACCAGAATGAAATCCGACCAGGCAAAAGTCCTGCATAAGGCGAACGGAAAACCGCTTATCGAACACGTCCTTGAAAAGTCAAAACGCCTTGAACCTGACACAATAGTACTGATTGTCGGACATCAGGCCGAGAAGGTCATGGAAGCAACCCTGCATCACGACCTGCAATGGGCGCTTCAGAAGCCCCAGCTCGGCACAGGTCACGCGATCATGCAGGCCGAAGAACATCTTGGTTCTTTCCGGGGAGACATCATCATCCTTTCGGGAGACGCTCCGCTTGTAAGCACTTCGACACTCAAAAACCTCATCGAGTCTCACCGCCGGGAAAACGCTGCCGCAACAGTTCTGACTGCAAGTCTTGACAATCCTGCAGGATATGGCAGAGTTATTCGGCAGAACAACAGCAGCACCGTCACGAAAATTGTCGAACATAAAGACGCCTCACCGGAAGAATTAGCCGTCAGGGAAATAAATGCCGGAATGTATGTTTTCAACGCCGAAACTCTATTCAACGCCCTCAAAGAGATCAGAAACGATAACGCCCAGAATGAATATTACCTCACGGACGTCTTTTCGGTCTGCTTCAAAAACGGTGAGAAAGTCAGTGCGTTTCAAACGGCTGATGCCGACGAGATCAAAGGGATCAACACCGTCGAACAGTTGAAAGAAGCCGAGGCGATCCTGAAACGACATGAGTGATTGAAGTTGGTCAGGCAAGCGGACTGATAGACGATGCGGAATCACCGTCGCCGCTATCGGCAGGAAAGTCGGGAAATGATCTGTATATCAGCTCGATAGTATCGGCGACATCGTTTTCAGCGGCACGCAGGTTTTCATCCTGCAACTCCAGCTCTCCGGAAAGCTCCCGAAGCCTCTCCAGACACGTTTCAAGCCGCGTCATCAAATTGCGCTGCCATCCAGCATCCCCTGAGGAACTCTTCTCCTGCTCTGTACAGGCTGCAATGTGCGCCTTGCATGCATCAAGCTCGGCCCGGACGATACGTATCTCACCGGTGAATACTGCCCGGATCTTGTCAAGCGAATCGGAAGCCATAGCTTTCCATCTATTTTCTGCTTCTCCTGGTTTTTCTGCCGGAAGTTCCTTCAGCCATCTTTTTTCTGGATACTGCCGCAAGCAGTTCCGGGGACGCACTGTCGATAGTGTCATCGGAAGCATCGAGCTCCCTTGATTTCATCGAATAAAACTCGATAAGGTTTCCATCCGGGTCCATCACAAAAAATGCTCTTCCTTCCCTGCGCTGGGCAGGGCTTGTGACCAGATGCACTCCTTCTTCCTGCAGATACTCTGCAGCCCTGTCAACTTCGGCATCTGTCGATAGCCTGAAACCGAAGTGATCAACCCTGATGTCACGGGCCTCAGGAACACCTGGTGTTTCCGCCTTGACAAGAACGATCATGTCCGATTGAACTCTCAGGTAGGATATATTTGCACCTGCCCGGTACTCGACCTTCATGCCGAGAATACCGACGTAGAAACTTTCAGCCGCCTTTACATCATTGACCCTGAGCGTGATCTGGTTAATCCCCGTCAGTTTCATTTTTTTTGTTTTCCTGAGTTTTTTTGCTTTCTGCCTTCTCTTCAAGAACGTAGTCAAACTTGTCTCCGAGAAAATCGGTGATCGCCCTTTGAGCGGTTTTACTGCGTGCTTCAAATTCCAGGCTTATAGCCACCTGTTCGGGAAAAACCTTGTCCGATTCCGACTCACTTGTCGGATTACGGATCATCTCCCTGTAAGGGAGCAGCTTTTCTTCCAGCTCAGCACGTTCCTCTTCATGGATCTCTTTGGCTCTCTTCGAGATGGCTACAACCGTTTCATAAAGATTGTCGTGCTTGGACCTCAGTTCATTCAGATCTACTGGCTTGACAGACATAGTATTGCGAAGATTTATTGTTTTGACAGAAATTCCTTTATGACCGTTGTCACCTCTTCTACTGCACGGTCCAGATCATCGTTGACAACCACACGGTCAAACCGGTTCGCTTGTGAAAGCTCAAAATCCGCTCGATCGAGCCTCTCTTTCAACGAATGCTCGTTTTCGCTTTCACGCAGCTGCAGTCTCTTTGCAAGCTCTTCGAGTGAAGGCGGTTTGATAAAGATCAGAAGCGAGTTTTCAGGAAAACGCTCTTTGAGACTTAACGCCCCCTTGACATCGAGATCGAACAGAAGATACCGGCCATCAGCTATTGCCGTTTCAGTCTTGTCAAAAAGCGTTCCGTAATAGCTGCCAAAGAAATACTCATATTCAATAAAGCCGCCGTTCCGGATTTTCTCTTCAAATGCTTCTTTGCTCAGATAATAATAATCTATCCCCTCAACCTCACCTTCCCGCCGCGCTCTCGTTGTTGCAGACACGGAAAAACCAAGCCCCCCTATCCGCTCCAGAACCCTGTTGGCGATCGTTGACTTACCGGTGCCGGATGGTGCCGAAAAAACGATCAATGTACCTGGTTTACCGGTCATCATCCATTTTTTTTCGAATTCCGTCCTGAAAGAGACATCGATGCTTTCGCCACCAATTTATCCGGACGTCTTCAAACAATTCAACAATTCTTCCCTATTCGATATTCTGAAGCTGCTCCCGAACTTTTTCCAGTTCCTCCTTGACAAAAACGATTTTCTGGGAAATATCGGCATTCTGTGATTTCGACGCTATCGTGTTTGCCTCCCTCAACTGCTCCTGGAGCAGAAAATTCAGTTTTCTGCCCGAACCGCCTCCGTCACCCATCATTTCGTCGACGAAAAACTTGTTGTGGCTTGCAAAACGGATACATTCTTCGGTAATATCGAGTTTATCGGACATCATCACCAGCTCCATTTCAAGCCGCTCTCTGCTATATGCAACATCATTGCCAGTCATGACAGCAATTTTATCAGACATACGCTGCCTTACCATCTCGGTATTATCCCGGGACAAAACCTGGATTTCCTCCAGTTCGGCATTGATTGAAGCAATCCTTTCGAGAATATCCCTTGCAAGTTCCCGACCTTCCTGAAGGCGCATTTTCTTCATTCCGTCCACAGCCCGGTGCAGCGTTTCTCTCACAAGAGGCCAGATCTGTTCGGTTTTTTCGAGGAGCGCTGTGTCGGAATCGAAAATCTCTGAAAAACGTAACATATGATCGAGAAGAACAGGACTCTCGATACCGGCCTCAAAACGGACAATTTCGAGTATTTCCCTCAAAGCTCTCGTCTTTTCCCGATTAACCGTTATCGGCATACCCTGCTCTTCATCCAGTTTAACCTGGACGAAAACAGATACTTTCCCCCTTTGCAGAATGGAACGTATCTGATCCCTTACCTCAAGTTCGTAGGATGAAAACTGTCGGGGAAGCTTGACGCTGATCTCGGCAAACCGGTTATTGACCGAACGGACTTCTGCAGTAACAGAGACACCGTCTCTTACATCTTCCGCACTCCCGAAACCAGTCATGCTTTCCAACATTGTTCAGTAGAGTTAAATTCGTCAAGAAAACACTTCTCCCGGGCGCCTTCGGGAACCAATGAAAGCCTTATCGCCAAATAAATTCTTTACTTACGAAGGTCCAGATCGGCAAGAACCTTGCGGTAGCGCTCAATATCAGTCTTTTTCAGATAGGACAGCAGGCTTTTTCTTTTACCCACGAGCTTGAGCAAACCGTGCCTGGAGTGCTTGTCTTTGGGATGCGTTTTCAGATGGCCCGTAAGATCATTGATACGTTTACTGAATAGTGCAATCTGAACTTCAGTCTGTCCGGTATTCTGCTCCGAACCGCCGAATTCCTTGATAGTGGCTGTCTTGATTTCCTTGGTGACACTCATGGCCGGTTATTTATTGTTTAGAATCGCAAGATCAGGAATATAGCATTATTTCCGATATTGCTCCACAACTATTTTGTCTTTGATCAACTGTTCCCGTAAAGCCTCTAAAGAGGAAAAACGTATCTCGTCACGCAACCTGTCGAGCAGCCGGAACGTCAACCTCCTTCCGTACAAATCCCCCGAGTAGTCCAGAATATGCGCCTCCACCACCGGCACGGCATCAACTGCAAATGTGGGTCTGATCCCGATATTCATCATTGCCTGATATTCACGTCCGTCAATGGTTGTTTCGGCAATATAGACACCGAACTTCGGCAACAGCTTCAAGGTACTGCCCATATCGATATTGACCGTGGGGAATCCGATTTCACGACCTTTTTTAGCCCCATTGACGACGTTTCCTGAAACAGGATAGGGAGCGCCGAGAAAAACATTGGCTTCGCCGATACGGCCGTCAAGCAGCAGTTTCCGTATTCTCGTACTTGAAAAGTGCTCGGAAACAAGACGAACTTCATCAACCACCGTCACATCGAAATCATTCTCCCCTGCCATCCTGCGCAAGGTCTGCACACTGCCCTGACGATCGCGTCCGAAACCGTGATCATAGCCGATAATGACGTGGCGGGCACCGATAATGTCGAGCAGAACCCGCTGTATGAACAATCCGGAACTCTGTGCGGCAAAAGCACTGTCAAATTTTATGACAAAAAGCCATTCAACACCAAGACTTTCAATAAGCGCCGCTTTCTCTTCGAGAAGGCTCAAAAGCCTGACACTATCCCCTGACTCACGATTGACTACCTGCCGGGGATGCGGTTCGAATGTCACGACAACACTCCGAACGTGCCAGCTCGAGGCAATCTCGACCATTCGCCCGATTATTTTCCGATGACCGGCATGAACACCGTCATAAGAACCGACGGTAACAGCTGACGGAATACGGGGAAAGGATATTTCCCTGCCGGTATGGTAATCCGATATACATTGTTCCTGATAGCTGACAACTCTCATACCTGAACTGAGCGTTTCAACAAATGCTCCGTAATAGTAAGTTTATTAAAAACGATCTTTTATACTGTATTTTTTTGAGTTATTTCCTGCCTGTCGGGTGAACATGAAAATTAAGAAAGAGCCGCATTTGTTTAAATCCCGACAAGTCGGGAAATGCC
>JANQHB010000052.1 GCA_028277225.1 Chlorobium sp. | reverse complement strand
TGCGATTCGCCAACACTCAAGGCAGGAGCCGTATGCGGTAGTTCCGCACGTACGGATCTGTACGGGGGGCATCGGGTAACTGATGTTCCTACCGTGACTCCGTAAGCAAAATAGGTCTGGGTATGATGAAAAAGTTCTGAGTAATGAGGATGAAGTTCTGAGTTCTGAACGAAGAGGTTGTAGATAGGAGTAAGGAGTAGCTCACTTTGTTCAGAGGATCAAGGAGCCAGGAGGCAATGTAAGTGCTGAGTTCTCAGTTCTGAGTGAAGATAGCAAGGAGTGGAAGAGGTGCTACGTGTTATGTGCTATGTGTTAGGCGGGTGGAGCGTCGTGATTCTTAAATAGTGAATAGTGAGTCGTGATTGATAAGAAAGAGAGGAAGGGAGGCCGGATGGCCGGAGTCGGAATATGCCCTGTTTTTCTTTGATTGCAGAACAGAGTACATTAAAAAATGGATCTAATGGAAAATTTCAGTGGGAGCGTTCGTCATTATGAAGTCGCTTGAAGACATTAAAGCAATTATTGTTCAGAACCAGGACATACTGGAGCAAAAGTACAAGGTCAAGTCTCTTGCTTTTTTTGGATCATATGTGCGCGGAGAGCAAGAGTCGGGTAGTGATGTTGATATTATGGTTGAGTTCAGCGAGCCTGTCGGTTTGTTGTTTATTCACCTTGCTGATTACCTGGAATCAATTCTTGGTATGAATGTTGATCTTATAACTCCGGAAGCGGTTAAGCCTAACCGCAGGAAATATATTATGGATGAGCTGGAATATGTCTAAGCGGGACTGGACTTTATTTCTCGAGGATATTCTCGAATCCATAGAATTGATCGAGAGCTATATCGAAGGTATGGATGCAGAGTCATTCGCAAAGGATAGGAAAACCGTTGATGCTGTTGTAAGAAATTTCGAGATCATAGGTGAGGCCGCAAAATCAATTCCCCCTGATGTAAAAGCGTGTCATCAAGCCGTTGATTGGACGGGTATTATTGGTTTAAGGAACAGGATAGTGCACGAATATTTTGGTATAAGCTTGCCCATTATCTGGAAGATCGTGAAAGATGATCTCCCGACGCTGAAAATGGAGATTATTCGGATTGAACACTAGCCTGCATAGTTTTTCTTCTTTGAAGTTCGGAACCAGTGGGGTTAGGGGACTGGTTCGGGATATGTCTGACAGGGTATGCTATGCGTTTACATCGGCATTTTTGCATGGTGTTGCCGGGAATGCTGATACGATTGTTCTTGGGCATGATTTGAGGCCGGACAGTCCAAGAATTTCGGCTGCTTGTGCTGCGGCCATAAAGGATTCCGGACGTCAGGTTGTGTTTGCCGGTCCTTTACCGACACCCGCAATTGCATTCTATGCTCAGCTAATACACGCTCCCGCTTTGGTTGTCACCGGCAGTCACATTCCCTTTGACCGTAACGGGATCAAGTTTTACCGGGCGGATGGTGAGATATCGAAAGCTGATGAGCAGGCGATGCTGCAGGCTGATGTCGAACTGCCGGAAAACGTTGTCACAATAGAATTACCTGAAATTGATGAAAGGGCTTCTACACTGTATATCGAACGGTATCTCGATTTCTTTGGGAAAGGGATTCTCGATGGAATGACGGTCGGGGTGTATGAGCATTCGAGTGTTGCCCGTGATGTGCTGCGCGATATTCTCGAAGGATTGGGTGCACAGGTTATTTCTCTTGGCAGAACTGATACGTTTGTACCGATTGATACTGAAGCGGTTCGTGAGGAGGATGTCATTCAGGCAAGAGCGTGGGCGGAAGAACATACATTCGATGCCATCGTTTCCACCGACGGTGACGGCGACCGGCCGTTGATCGGCGACGAGAAGGGAGCATGGCTGCGCGGTGATGTTATCGGTATTCTTTGCGCTCGGTACCTGACGGCAAACGTTATTGTAACGCCGGTGAGCTGCGGGTTGCGGGACGCTGTTCCGTAAGTGAAATAAGTCTGTATATGATGCGTTAGTTGCCGGGTGCTATGCGGGGAGAGGTGGAAGTAGTAAGGAGTAGCGCACT
>JANQHB010000051.1 GCA_028277225.1 Chlorobium sp. | reverse complement strand
TGATAAACGCGTGCAGAATAATGATGCGTTTTCCTTTTACAAAACAGTAAAACGCTCTGCCGATACCATCCTGACCTTTTGCCCGGATCTCAAACAGGCCGTTACCCATTGCCTTGGAATGAGGCATCCTGAGATCTGGACCGAAGTCCATGAGCAGTTCAATCAAACGGGCATAGTCGGCTTTGATCGATGCAGGCCAAGCCTCGATCTCTTTCAGGATTCGAGGATGAAAATATTCGATCGTATAGTGCATAGAGGGAAGTTAGCATAATTGAGAACATTTGGAAATCATTTGTTTTTAAAAAAGCACACGATTGGGGTTGCGGGATGTTGTGAAAGCGCCGATGAAAACCGGTAGAGAGTAGAGAATGGAGTGCGGGACGTTGTTCCGTAAGCACAATAAGTCTGAATATGATGCGTTAGCTGCCAGGTGCTATGCGGGGAGAGGTGGAAGTAGTAAGGAGTAGCTCACTTCGTTTCGCAGGATTAGCTCGCTCTGGCTCGCAGGAGTAAGGAGAGGAAGATCGTGATTAGTGAATGGCGGGAAGCGATGAGTGCTGAGCAACGAGCAATGAGTGAAGAAGATGAGATGTAGGATGTGGGATGAGAAAGGGAGACTGGAGACCGGTGACTGGGGGGCGGAAGAATGTGGCCAGTGACCGGATTTCGCCCTGGGGGCGCGGAGGTGTTATGTAATCGAATTTACTGTTTCGACGTCCAGCCTTTTTCAGGTAGCCATTCATCCTTGAAACTTGAGTTGGCTTGCAAACTGTCAATAACTGGCTGTAGGAATCTGGATATCTCAGTCGTGACCTTCGACAGACTTTCAACATGAACACTTAGCTTCGCTTTTCTGACAAAGGCATTCCACTGCACCTTTTTTTGTTGGTCTTCATAAAAGTCTGAGGTGAATGCAACTGGAACACTGTTTGGAAGAGCTGTCTTTCGCCGGGCACAGGTGTTTTTTATGGCTTCGCTTAAGATCTCTCCACTAAAAGGGAAAAGTCTTGAGAGCAGCCAGATATCGTAAAAATCTTTCATTCTGCTATTTGCTAAATCCAGTTGAATCATGGTTTCCAGTTTTTCTGCAACCAGCGAGTATCGAGGATAGCTTCTTAGTTTGGGTGGAGGAGCTTCGTTGAATAGCGTCGGATATTCAATGTTTTCAGGGGCAGGGGTAATAGCATCTCCAAAACCGATATCAATCTGCAGAGGAATCCTGGCTGTATTGAGAATCCCGACAAGTGTTACTCGGACTCCGTCATATTTCTGACCTTCCCGAATCTTTTCAACGTTTATGGTATCAGTCTTATACACCATGCCGTCAGTGTTGCAGTGGATATTACAGATTTCATGAACTATTTCTTCGAGATTAGTCAAATCTGGGGACTCAAAGGCAAGAAAGTCGGCATCTCGGGTAACCCGGTAGTTTTGTCCCATCCAAACCAGAAACAGACTGGCGCCTTTGAGAATGAAGCGGTCAGTATACGATGATATACTCAGTCGATAGAGAAATCTTTCCATTCCATATCGGGAGAGCAGCAAGTTGAAGTCCTCATTATTGTTTTTTGCCCGGTTCAGTAAGCGCTGAAAAATCGAATGTGCCCAATTTTTATTGTCTTTGCTCATACAGTGGCTTCTAGATATGGTCGCATTATGTTAAGTACCCTGTTGATCTTGGCTGCTTCGATCAGTTCATTCATAGTGGCTTTTTTTGTTCTCCAAACTTCACGAAGAGACTCAATGGCAACGTCAAGCCCGACCTTATTTCTGAATTTAAAGCAATCAGCTACTGTTTTTGCTGGACTGTATATTTTAACTGTAACCCCATTTAGAACATGTTCTTGCACACCATAGAAATATGCTGGGCCGGAAACATAAGTCAGGAGGAGTGGTGGGTAATCAATTTTGGGTTTCCACGTACCTCTGGGGACAATTATCCAGATTTCATGAGGGATTTGGGTTGTTATTCCGTAGTAGCTTAGAGCAGAAAGTAAACCAATAACGGCGTTTGGAACTCGTTTTGCCACCTCTACAAGGTTTGCATTTTCATCAATCTCGCTATCCGGCAGGGAATACAACCCGAGGCTTGTTTTTTGAAGTAGCCCTTTGTGATGCATTGCATAGAGATAATTCCGGCTAATACCCAGCGCCTCGACATCCTCTGCCTGAATGATGCCTTGCTTTTTAGCTAGCTTCAGTATCTGTTGTTTTCGGTCCATATTTTATTTGTTTTTTGCAAAAGCGCTTCAAATATATGTAAGTGAATAGGTTTTGCAAAATATTTGCGAGATTGAGTAGCTCACTTCGGGGAAAGCAAAAATGAGATGCGGGACGCTGTTCCGTAAGTGAAATAAGTCTGTATATGATGCGTTAGTTGCCGGGTGCTATGCGGGGAGAGGTGGAAGTAGTAAGGAGTAGCGCACT